>DASZXP010000241.1:0-16312 GCA_035545935.1 Puia sp.
CTCGAATAAGATATCGAGTATGTCCGCCCGTGAGATATCTTTTATTTCCATGACAAAGTGTTTTTAATGAGACGGCGCTATAACGCATTTCCACAGTAGACATATGGGTATTTTTCTTTATGGAAAACCCGGACAACTGCATCGACCTTGCCGTCCCGGATGGGAACGTCATTCTCTGTATGGGAATACATCTTGAAAAGAGAGCTGTGTAGTAGGCTGATAGCCTGCAAAATAGCAACTGGCAGTCCAATTGCCTATCCAAAGCCATAATCCATATGTATGAAGACACTCGTTGTATTGTCGATGACTCTGATGACCTTTTCCGCTGCCCGCTCACAAAACGCCGGCAACTGGCCCCTGAACAGCAATCTGAATGGTACCGCCGCGGCTTCGCTCTCCGTGAGTGCGATCTCTCTTGGCTCCTCCATTCCCACCAGCGCTTTTAACGGCGGCTCCGAATGGTATGGTGAAGGCGGCTGGCCTTCCACTTCAACCGTTGACCCCAACGCATACGTGGAATTCTCGCTCACCGCCAGCGCCGGACATTACCTCGTGCTGAATACCGTGACATTGATCCAACGTCGCAGCAACACAGGTTCGCCGCAAGGCGCCGGTCCTACCAGCTACAGCCTGCGCAGCAGCCTGGACAATTACACCGCCGATATCGCTACGGGCAGCATCACGTATAACTATGCCACCTATACCATCAACCTTCCGGCTGCTTACCAGGCCATACCTTCCAAAGTAACGTTCCGCATCTATGGCTATAACACCACCGTCAACCCTGGCGGCAGCAGCAGGATGGTCTTCGATAACATCAGCGTACAGGGACAATCCGTTTCGGGTGTGCTGGCATCACAATCCATCAGCCTCTCCGCCCGTGCGGATGAAAGCAAACAGGTGATCCTTCAATGGGATGCCCTCGGCTTTGACGCGGGTACGCAATTCACGATTGAACGCTCGACCAATGCCGCCGGATTTGCATCCATATACCATACCAATACAGCCGACCAGTACACCGATGTGACGGCTCCTTCCGGAGCCGTGCTGTACTACCGTATACAGGCTGCACTGCCCGATGGCAGCCATTATATTTCACCCGTTGTATCCGTCAGAAATGAAAATGGGAGAGGGACGGCGATAAGAGCCGTGATCGCGCAGGGCGGCAACGTGAGGACCCTGCTTCACCTGACAAGCCCCGGCGCCTGCCAGCTCAGCATCTGGTCACAGGATGGGAAACCCCTGGCAAGACAGGTGGTCAGCGGGGAAGGGGATATAGAATCGGATATGGCGTTCAGCTACCCGCATGGCGTGTATATATTGACCATTGCCGGAGTGGATGGCAATAGCAGCCGGAAATTCGTATTCTAAACGCTATTTATACTCTCCAAAGACTTCCCGCAACGTATCGGCGATCTCGCCCAGCGTGCAGAAATTCTCCACCGCCTCGACGACGACAGGCATGATATTCTCTCCCGAGGCGGCTTTATCATTGAGATCCTGCAAAATGGAATCGCAACGGGCCGGGTCTCTTCTCTTACGCAGGGAATCCAGCTTCTCCATTTGGATCTGACGGATGGAATCGTCCACGCGGAACACGGGTATCGAACCCGTCTCTTCCACCTGGAATTTATTGACGCCCACGATGATCTTTTCACCCGTCTCGACCTCCCGCTGGTATTGATACGCGCTTCGCGCGATCTCTTCCTGGATAAAACCCTGTTCGATGGCGCTGACGCTGCCGCCCATCGCATCGATCTGCCGGATCAGCTTCCAGGCCTCCTCTTCCACCGCATGCGTAAGGGACTCCACAAAATAGCTCCCCGCCAGCGGGTCCGCCGTATCCGGCGCGCCGGACTCGAATGCCACGATCTGTTGCGTTCGAAGCGCGATCCTCGCCGCCTCTTCCGTAGGCAGGCTCAGCGCCTCGTCATATCCATTGGTATGGAGGGACTGCGTGCCACCCAGCACTGCCGCCAGGGTCTGTACCGTCACACGGCTGATATTGTTCATCGGCTGTTGCGCCGTCAACGTGCTGCCCCCCGTCTGGGTATGAAAACGCAGCTTCATGGCCCCGGGATCGGTCGCGCCCAGCTCCTTCATGATAGTAGCCCACATCTTCCGGGCCGCCCTGAACTTGGCCACCTCTTCAAAAAGATTGTTATGCGCATTGAAGAAAAAGGACAACCGTTTCCCAAACACATTTATATCGAGGCCCTTTGCCATGGCCGCCTGTACATACGCCTTGCCATTGCTGAGGGTAAACGCTATCTCCTGCACTGCCGTGCTCCCCGCCTCACGGATATGATAGCCCGATATCGAGATCGTATTCCACTTCGGCAGCTCGTGGCTGCACCACTCGAAGATATCCGTAATGATACGCATGCTCGGCTTCTGCGGATAGATATAGGTCCCCCTGGCCGCATACTCTTTCAATATATCGTTTTGGATGGTGCCCGAGATCTTTTTCAGGTCCGCGCCCTGCTGCCTGGCCAGCGCCGTATAGAACGCCAGCAGGATATACCCCGTGGCATTGATGGTCATGGACGTGGAGACATCTTCCAGCCGTATGCCTTTGAACAGGGTCTGCATGTCTTCTATCGAGTCGATGGCCACCCCCGTCTTGCCCACCTCGCCTTCCGCCAACGCATGATCGCTATCATACCCGATCTGCGTAGGCAGGTCAAAAGCCACGCTCAGTCCCATGACACCCTGGCTCAATAAATAATGGTAACGCTCATTGCTTTCTTCCGCCGTGCTGAACCCCGCATACTGCCGCATGGTCCAGAGCTTGCCGCGGTACATATCACCCTGCACCCCTCGTGTGTAGGGGAATTCGCCCGGAAGGGCAGCGCCGGCCGCCAAAGCATCCAGGTCAGCCTGGGTATACACTTCCTTTACTTCGATACCACTGTCAGTATGTAGTTTTTTTCCGGGCATGGTTAATTGCTGTAAGTAACACTAATATTAATGATCTCTTTCC
Organism: Puia sp.; assembly: GCA_035545935.1. GTDB lineage: Bacteria > Bacteroidota > Bacteroidia > Chitinophagales > Chitinophagaceae > Puia. The sequence continues at coordinate 2,984 of DASZXP010000241.1, forward strand.
CAAAAATGGTAAATATGTCTCCAGGAACATTTACTGTTTCACCATATTCAGCATGAAAAGAGCTGGAAGTTATAATTTTTGACTCTTCGAGATCTTTTGAGACTTGCTGTTCTTTTCGCAGGTCCCGTCGAAAGGCTCCTTTGAGCGAAATATACGCCAGTTCATTGGAATTGTCTGCCAACTCGTAACTTTTCAGCAGGCCGGTATAAAGAATGGTGGTTTCCTTTGTCTCTACCAGCGCTTCCACCAAAACCAGTCCCTTTTTTGGCTGCTCAAGAGCCGCTTTTGTAAACAATTTGAACCATGCATTATTACCCATCAGCGTTTTAAGAAGCCATTTCTTCCCTCCAAGACACTTGAACAGTATCCATCCTAAAACACACGCGAGAATGGTCTCGATCAGCGTATATAGAAGAAAAGACAAAAGTTCATGCTGAAACAAATTGTTTGAACTATCAGCCAGCACATTTTGCTTGCCCGCGAATATATTCAATAGAAGACTATAGTTAATACGTGTTCCAGAAAAAGACATAATTAATAATGACGCGGAATGTAGCACGATGGGAATAATGGAAAAAAGAAATACTGTCTCGGTAAAATTCAGCTTAGACAATGCTTTACTGACATTCCTGCTGATAATGTCATGTATGAACTGGGCATCTTCATTTTTTCTCGTCATTGGCAAAAAAATACCTATTCTAAAGAAAAAAGCAGGCAATAAAAAAAGTATGATAAGGAGTGCGCTGAGAGCTAAATTCATAAGATGGTTATAAGAGGTAGCTAAAGATACTTGTTATCTTTTATCCTCTGTAACCTGTTTTTCGGAAGGAGTGGTAGCAGTGTAGGGGTCAATTACAGTATACCCCATCTTTTCAAGATATTCCTTTACATAGCGCCGTGACGCTTCCGAATCCTGCAGGATTTTATAGCCTTCTATGTCAACTATTTGTTCCACACACTAAAGATACAAATCTTTTTTAGGACAAAAGTACTTTCTTTCCCCTCTCCCTCACCCCCAAAACACTAACCTACATCACCTTCTTCGCCTCATAGCTCAGCGCATCCGACACGATATTCTGCAAAGACGCCTTTGGATTCTGTACCAGCAGATCCAGCAGATGCCTGTTCAAGTCATGCCCCGTGGCATCCTGTGGCAGGAAAGAAGCTATTTGATTGATAATGAGTAGATTCTGTTCCTTATAATTACGCACCGCATCCCACGCCTCCGCCGACACATAAATTTGCTGCGTGATATTATGCTCGAACTCCTGCCGGATAGTATGGATCAGCAGACTCTGCATCTCCCGTGCGCTCAGCTCCGGCTGTGCCACCCGCTGTATAAGATTCGGCAACGCAATGCGATCGATAAGCAATATCAACCGCTCATACGCCTGCAGCTGCAGCTGACGCGTAGCCGCATCCTCCTTCCCATTACCCGCTCCCTGTTGCCGGGCCTGTTTGATCTCTCTGCGTTGTTTAAGGAATAAGTAAACCAGCGCACCGGCCACCAGCGTGGCGAAGGCAATGGCAATGATCAGCATATTCGAATCCATTCAGCGAATTTTATGATGGCTAATATCCACCCGCTTCCCGCGGGATTGAAAGTGAACAAAAATAACGAAAGCGCAAAGCCAATTATGCGGAATCAACCTAAAACCTTAAAAATAAATCCAATGCCACTTGGCGCCGTCCTCCTTGTTCCACTCCAGCGCAGGCAAAGGCGTCTTCACCGTACGATTCAGCTTCAGCAACGTAACAGCCAGCGGCGACAGCCCATTCGCACGATAAAGGTCCGTATCGAAGGAAAAATAGAACTGACGGTAACGTTTAAACTCCAGTATCGGCTGACCATTCACCTCCGTAGGATTCTTGACGCCCCCGATCATCCCTTCCGCGCCATAGCCCGCCGACACGTTCAACCAATTCGGAAAACCGCTGCTGGCCGGCAGAAAGCTGCCGATATTCACCGACAGCCAATAGGTCTGCCCATTGTAATCCTTCAACATCCGTTGCGGCAGATTACGACCCAGCTCGCCCGGCGCATAATGGGCAAACAACGTATGATGATAGGAGTACTTCAGACTGATACGCTGCTGCCCCCACATAAGCTGCTGGCTCTCGAACAACATACAACCTGCCAGGTTCGCCAGCATATCACCTCTCGAAAAGCCCCATTTCACCGAATGCCCGTCCATGATCTCCACCATGGTAAGGAACCCCAGCGCCGTCAACGTCCCCGCCAGCGCGGCCACCCCCGGCTTCACGCCTCCCCACCGCAACAGATCGCTTTGGATGGCGGCCACATTATAAGCCGTCGTCGCATGACCCATCTTATCCATATTGAGCCACTCGTTGTTGTCATTGAAGAAATGGAACTTGCTGCGGGGGAATTTTTTGTACCAAAGATAATTGAGACCGATAGTAACCACTGTGCCGATAGCAGCCTCGGCAATGACCACCCCATTCACCCTGCCGGGATTGTATTGAGGGGAGGGCTTGAAGAATTCCTGCGCCGTGAGGGGGTCTTTCATGAGCAGCAGTATAGCCAGGGAAAGGATAACTGGTTTTCCGGACATATGACAAAGATAAGGGCCGGATGTAATCCGGCCCCTTTTATTATTTCTTCACCACACTCTCCTCACCCTGGTGCTTCGTATCCACCTTCCGATAGGACCAGAAGAACACCAGCGGGAACACCAGCAGCGAAAAGATCGTAGCGCAGATCAATCCGCCGATGACCACCCGCGCCAGCGGCCGGGAGCTTTCCGAGCCGATGCCCGAAGAAATAGCCGCCGGTAGCAGACCGATAGTAGCCATCAGGGCTGTCATCAACACCGGACGGATCAGATCGTTGACCCCCAGCTTGATGGAAGTATACAACGGGCTCTCGGTCCCCTTTATCCTTTCTAAATTGTATTTGAAGGCGGTGATCAGCAATACCCCCTCCAGTATACAGATCCCGAAGAGCGCGATAAACCCGATGCCCGCCGAGATGCTGAAATTCGTCCCCGTGATCAGCAGGGCAAAGATCCCACCCACCACCGCACAGGGCACGTTGAGGAACACCAGCCCCGCATCCTTCAGATTGCCGAACATGACGAACAGCAGCAAAAATATCAGCAGGAGGCTGATCGGAACCACTTCCGCCAGGCGTTTGGACGCACGCTGCTGATTCTCGAAATCACCCTGCCATACCATGGAATAGCCTTTTTTCAGCTTCACCACCTCATCCACCTTATCCTGCGCTTCGGCAATGGTGCTGCCCATATCCCTTCCCCGCACCGAGAACTTGATAGCGGAATACCGCTGGTTGTCATCCCGGAAAATAAGACAGGGCCCCGTCTTCTGGGTGATCCGGGCAATTTCCCGGATAGGCACTTTGGAACCGGACTGTGTAGGCACCAGCAGATTCCCGATATCGTCCTCCGTGGCGCGCGAATTCTCCGGGAATCGGATACGGATATCGAACTTACGGACGCCCTCGTACAGCTGCGTCACCGCCTTGCCACCGATGGCCATCTCGATAACGGCATTGGCATCCGCCGTAGACACGCCATAGATGGCCATCCTGCTTTGATCAAGATCGATATCCAATTCCGGCTGGCCAATATTCTTGATAACGCCAAGGTCTTCGATACCCCTCACCTTCTTTAACACCTCATACACCTTGTTGGACTGCTCCTCCATATAATTGAGGGAATCTCCAAAGATCTTTACGCAAATAGAACCCTTCACCCCCGACACCGCCTCTTCCACATTGTCCATGATGGGCTGCGAAAAATTCAGGTCCGCGCCCGGCACCACCGACAAAGCCTGACGCATCTGCCCGATAAGCTCGTCCTTGGTGATCTCCGGCTTCCACTCTTCCTGCGGGTATAATTGTACGCCAAACTCATTGTTATAAAAACCCGCCACATCCGTACCATCATCCGGTCGGCCGGTCTGTGACATCACTCTTTTCACCTGGGGGAACTTCATCATGATGGCCCGCATCTGCTGCGCCCTGGCCACCGATGTATCCAGCGAGATGCTATAGGGGAGGGTAGCGCGTACCCAGATGGAACCTTCGTTCAACTCCGGCAGGAACTCCGACCCAAGGAACTTGAAGGAATACAGCCCCACCGCGATCACCGCCGTGGCCACGAGGATAGAAGCCTTCTTATGCCGGAAAACGAACCGGAAGCCACCCATGATCCTTGCCTGTAAAAAATGCGTAAAAGGATTGTGCTTCTCCCGGACATTCTTCCGAAGCAGCACATTCACCAGCACCGGCACCAGGGTCAGCGTAAAGATCAATGCCCCCAGCAGGGCGAATCCAAGCGTATAGGCCAGCGGAGAGAACATCTTTCCTTCCACTTTCTGAAATGCGAAGATGGGCAGCAGGGCCGTGATGATGATCAGCTTGGTAAAGAAGATGGCCTTCCCCAGCTCCGCGCCTTTCTTACGCAACATCCCCATCTTCGACAGCCGGTTAAACCGGTCCATCCCCACTTCTTTCGCCTTATGATCCAACAACACGAACAGACCCTCCACCATCACCACCGCCCCGTCGATGATGATCCCAAAGTCGATGGCGCCCAGCGACAGCAGGTTTGCCGACATCCCCATCAGATGCAGACAGATAAAGGCGAACAACAGCGACAACGGTATGATAATGGACACGATCAACGTCGTCCGCCAATTGAACATGAACAGGGATACGATCAATGTCACGAGCAAGATACCCTCTATCAGATTATGCAACACCGTATGGGTAGCATAATGGATCAGGTCTTCGCGATTATAAAAAGGTACGATACGCGTATCCGGAGGCAGCACCCGGTCATTCAGCTTCTTGACCTTTGCCTTCAACCCCTTGATAACTTCATCGGGATTTTCCCCCTTTCGCATCAGCACGATCCCTTCCACCGCATCCGGATTATTCCGTAACTGCCGGGCGCCCGTGCTGTCGATGGCATCCGTCCTGCCCACTTCTCCCAGGCGGGGGAGATTGGAGATCTCCACATCTGCGATATCCTTCACCAGGATAGGAATGCCGTTGATATTCTCGACGATGATATTCTTGATCTCGTTGATGTCGTTCAGGATCCCGATCCCTCGCACCACATAGGCCTGCGAATTCTTGTTGATGACATCCCCCCCGATATTGATATTGCTCTTGCTGACGGCATTGGAAATATCCAGCGGCGTGATGCCCATGTCGGCCAGCTTCTGGGGATTGGCGCGGATCTCATAGGTCTTTACCATACCGCCAAAGCTGACGATATCCGCGATACCCGGCACGGAACGCAGCTCGCGATCCACCACCCAGTCCTGCAAGGTCTTCAGCTCCCGGGGATTCCGGAAACTGCTCTCCAGCGTATAACGATACACTTCACCCGTGGGACCCGTGGGAGGCTGCACCTGTGGGCTGATATTATCCGGGAGCTCCGCATTGGGCAGCAGGTTGTTGACCTGCAGACGGGCATAGCTGTCCGTGACCTCGTCATCGAAAATGAGCTTTACCACCGAAAGACCAAAAATGCTCGTGCTCCGGAGACTCGTCTTTTTCTGGACGGGATTCAACGTGATCTCGATGGGAATGGTAACGAACTTTTCAACTTCCTCCGCGCTTCTTCCCGGCCACTGTGTGATGATCGTGATCTCCGTATTGGTGACATCCGGAAAGGCCTCGATAGGCATCTTCTGGAAGGTAAAATACCCATAGACGGCCAGCAGCGCCGTGGCGAAGAAAATGAAATATTTATTTTTAAGTGAAAAGGCGAGAATACCTTTTAATACTTTGTTCATCTGAAATAATGTTTTACTAACTGTTCAGTTCCTGGTAGATCAACAGTGCCTGCGACGTGATGACTTTCTCGCCTTCGGAAACACCGCCGGATATATACGTCTTATCGCCTATCGTGCTCTCCACCTGTACAGGACGGATCTTGATATCGGAAGGGCTCTTATAAACCAGCACATAATACTGACTGTTGTCGAAGATCAGCGCCGTGCTGGGGATGGACAACATTCGTTTATTTTCCGTATTATTCAGCATCACATTGGCAAACATCTCCGGCTTCAGCAGATAGCCCGGATTGGGCAGCACGATACGCACCTTCATGACCTTATTGGTAGGATCCAGCACATTCATGATCTTGTCTACCTTGCCTCTGAAGATCTTACCGGGGTAGGAGAGGGTGGTCACATTGACGCTATCCCCCGACTTGATCAGGGCGATGCTGGACTCGTATACATTGGCGATGACCCAGACATTCTTCAGATCGGAGATGGTAAACAGATTGCTGCTGTTGTCGGGGCGGAGGGCCATATTGTTGGTCGCCTGCTTTTCCACGACAAAACCGCTGATCGGGGTCTTCAGCTGGTACTGACCATCGAGACTGCCGCCATTCAGCTGCAGTATCTGCTGCGCTTTCTTCAGGGCAGCTACCGCCTGGTCATAGCTTGCCTGCGCCGCGATGGAATCCCTTGCCGATGCCAGACCGCTCTTCAACATGTCCTTGGCGGCATCCAGGTTCTTTTGGGCGACGGCCTCATTGGTCCGGGCCGTGACAAGATCGTTGCTATAACCCGCCATTTCAGAGCTGCGGATAAGGGCCAGGGTCTGCCCCTGCTGCACATAATCCCCCAGCATGACCTTGATATCCGTGATGCTGCCGCTGACCAGGGGATAGATCTTGGCTACATTGTCTTCGTTGAAAGTTACTTTTCCGGTGAGGGTTATAGAATTCACCACCCGTGAAGAGGTGACGCTGTCGATGCGAATGATCCTGGCAAGGCTGTCCGGCAGCACAAAGGATTTTTCCCCGGCCCCCGGACTTTCTGCGCTGCCGCCTTTACACCCGGGTAATGCAAAAAACAATATGGCTGAAGAAGCTATCATGCAATGGACCGCATATTGTTTAAGAGTATGGTTCATCTGAACGTTTTTTATAAGTGGAATAGAGATCAGTTAAAGAAATTGGTGCCCGTATAGTAATTGATATCCTCGAAAGCGCTGACCCTGTTGAACTGGATGGAATTCAGCTGCAGGGTATTTTGCTTGAACGAATCGTAGAAATCCAGGAAATCCAGGATGCTGATATTGCGCTTCTCATAATTCGCCACCACCTCGTGCAGCATGCGTTGGAAGTCGCCCTGGAACTTCGGATCGATGGTACGATAAAGCTTGTCCTGGTTGAAAGCCTTTTGCAGGGACGCCGACACATTCTCGTCCACTGTGGCCTGTGTGCTTTGCTGGGAAGCCAGCGAGCTGGCGATCTGGGCCTTGGCCGACTTGATATTACCCTGGTTGCGATTGAAGAAAGGCAGATCGATAGAGGCGCCGACGCCCACATAATTGTTCAGGAAGCTGCCCGCCTCGTCGTAGCCCACCGAAAGGCTCAGGTCCGGCACGGCCAGGGCTTTCTGATAATCGTAGTTCAGCTTGCTGATATTCGTTGCCGTACGCGCCATCTGCAGGTCCGTCCGGTTGTGATAGGCGGAATCCATCAAGGTATTCAATGGATATTGCGTGGGATCCAGCTTGTCCAGCGCCAGGGAATCCGTGACGGGATTGACGAAAAGGGTAGGCTTTACCTGCAGGATCAGCCGCAGCTCGCTTTGTACATCGTTCACCTGGGCGATGAGATCGCTATACTCGCTCTGGAAACTGTACAGCTGGGCGCGTATACGGATGACCTCTTTCTCGGCGATATACCCCTTGCCTACTTGTTCGTTGAAGGCGTTCACGATCTGCTGCAGGGCCTTTATCTCTTCATCATACACCTTCGCCGACTGCTGCAGGTAATAGATATGGAAGAAATCCGTCCGTAACGTGTACTTCAGCGTACGCATCAGATCGAAGAACTGGTATTCAGTAAGCTGCGCGTTGGCCTGCGCCAGCTTCACCTGCTTGTTGCGCTTGCCTGCCAGCAATACCAGCTGCGAAAGACCCGCCGTGGTCTCGTCATTGGCGCCTGTCGGGAAGAACTTGTTCAGGGTGCCGGAATACAGGGTATGACCGATAGCAAAATTCGGATTGGGCCACAGACGGGCCTGGATGACCTGGGCCTTGCCGGCGTCGATATTGTACCGGGCCGCCAATAACTGGTAATTGCTGTCGAGGAACATCTTTTCAGCCTCGGTCAGGGTCAGACGTACGGTGTCCTGGCGGGGCTGTGCCTCCAGAAAAAGACTGATGAAAAAAGAACCTAATATCAGTACGATCCATTTTTTCTGCATAGGTTATAACAACGTTTTTGAGTGCGCAAACATATTTTATTTTAATGTTAATCAGGGGTTAAGCTATTGTGACAGGGCATCTGCGCGAAGATACGCATGTTTGAAATGACATATATGTTTAAACCCGGATTGCACCAGGAATCAACGGAAACTATACCAAAAACTTGTGTGGATAGGGCATAAACCCACCCGGAGGATAGAACCTAAGCCTGGACTGACTATAAATTTTTACCCGGCCCCCGGCTAACGCCGGGGCGGCGGCCAGGTCCATATCCATAATGAAAACCCTTTTCAGATTGGCAAAAGATCAGGCCTGTGGAGTATTGAACCGGAAACCCACTCCGTGGATAGTTTCCAGATTCACTTCCGGATCGGCCTTGAAATACTTCCGCAGCTTGGTAATAAACACATCCATGCTCCTGCCCAAAAAATAATCATCCTTCCCCCACACATTCAACAATACCTCCTCTCTTTTCAGGATCCGATTGGAATGTTCGCAGAGGAATTTGAGCAGGTCCGCTTCCTTTTGAGTGAGATTGAATATTTCCTTGTCGATGGTGAGCTTGAGATCGGTGTAGGAGAACCGGAGATTGCCTATATGAAAGAACACCGACTTGTCCGAATGCATTTTCCGGGTCCGGCGGAGGAACACCTCCATCCGCATCAGCAGCTCCTGGATGCTGAAAGGCTTGGTGATATAATCGTCCGCGCCGCTCTGGAACCCTTTTATCTTGTCCTCTTCCATGGATCGGGCCGTAAGGAAAAGGATAGGCACCATATCGCTCTGCTGCCGGATCTTTTTGGCGACGGCAAACCCATCCTTATTGGGCATCATCACGTCCAGCAGGCAAATGCCGAACTCGTTCTTGTCGAATTTATCGATAGCGGACTGTCCATCCGGGCAAAGCACCACGTCATAGCCGGCGTCGATAAGGTTATCTTTTATGACATATCCAAGGGAAAGGTCGTCTTCAGCCAGCAGCACTTTTACTTTAGGGGGTTGTTGCATAATTTCTTAATTGAGAGGAATAAATAATCGGAACTCCGTACCGATGCCGGGTAGACTGTTGACACGGATCTTGCCATTATGTGCGTCGATGATCCGTTTGACGAAATTGAGTCCCAGGCCAAAACCTTTTACATTGTGAATATCACCAGTAGGTACGCGATAAAACTTCTTAAAGATGCTTTTCAAATACTTTTTTTCGATGCCTACGCCATTGTCCTTTACAGATATAAAGAATTCATCCTCGGCGTTGCCCGTTTCCACGACAATACGAGGCTCCACGGAATATTTCAGGGCGTTCTCCAGCAGATTGACCACTGCCAGCTCCAGGTGCGCCATATCCGCATGCAGCTCCAGATTGCTGTCGTCCATCTTTACCTCGATCTTGGCTTTTTTCTCTTCTATCAAAGGCTGTACCTTATTCAGGGCCTGTTCGATAAGCTGACCCGCGTCGATATGCTCTTTTTTCAACGGCAGGTTCTTGGACTCCGAGGAGGCGGCTTTCAACAAACGCTCTACCTGGCTTTGGAGATGTTCCGTCTGGTTCTTTATAATGGTGACATAACGCTCCAGCCTGTCCGGCTGATGGACGATATTATCCTGCGATAGCACGCCCGAAGCGATCTTCATCACCGCCAGCGGGGTCTTGAACTCGTGGGTGAAATTGTTCACGAAATCCTTTTGTATCTCCGCCAGGAACTTCTGCCGGTAGAAATAAAAAAGACTCACCGCCAGCCCGATAAGGGAGATGAACAGGACGGCGCTGCTGATGATCCAAAAATCCATCTCCTCCAGGATATATTCGTGACGATGGGGGAAATACAAAAGGATATAATCATAGGGATCAGTCGTCACCGGCATCTCTCTCAAGGTGATCCGGGAGGCCGCATACCGCGAGGCGGGGGAGGATAGGAACTCCTCGTATACGAACTTATTCTCGGCATGGCTATAGGCGCCCAGCTTACAATCCGTCAGGACGCCAAAGAGTGCAAACTCCTGCTGGAGATAAAAAGCCAGGGAATCCTTGGGCGGGATGGTATCCGCCTTGATCAGAAAATAGTTATTGCCCGGATTCTTGATCAGCTGTTCCAGGCTGGTGCCGGGCGCATCGTTCATTTTCAGGTCCTCGAACAGCCCCCGGACGCTCTTCACCACGCTGAGGTTGAACTGGCGCTGTTCCAGGGAATAGACCGTATTCAGCCAGTACAGCTGCACCGTAATGATGACGGCAGCCAGCAGGGTGGCGGACAGCACGATCCATTTTAAAGTTGATGAACGCATGGATGCAAAATTGCTTTGCTTTATGCTTACTAATTTAGGAAATTGGTTAAGTACTAGTTAAGAAAGGACAAAATATTTCGCATCTTTCTAATACACAACCAATTGTTAATACGTGGTTAATGACGGTCGATACCCCCCTCGGAACCCCTGTTTTTTTTGGCGGCGCTAATGCATTTAAATAAATTCACATGGAATTCGTTCCATTACAAACAAAAACTCCTCAAAAATGAAAAAGCTTTTGCTGATCGCCAGCCTACTCGTGACATTCACCGGCATGACTTTTGCCCAGACCAAAAAGCCTAAGACAAACACCGTCGCAAAGACCACCGCCGCCAAACCCGCTACCGCCGCGGCCGGGCCGACAAAGAAGGACGGTACAGCCGACATGCGCTACAAGGCGAATAAGGACGCCGCTGCCGCAAAGCCCGCTACCACCCACGTGAAGAAAGACGGTACGCCCGACAAGCGCTTCAAGGAGAACAAGACGCCTGCTGCGACGACGACGCCAAAGAAGAGCTAAACAGCTTCTTTATCAATAAAAACATGTCATATGATGAAAAAGATCCTTTTGTCCGTTCTGGTCCTCGTGGCCATGACAGGGATGGCAATGGCTCAGACGCACAAGCCAGCGCATAAGAAGATGCATCACCGTCACCATCGTCATCATCATCACGCAGTTCACCACAGAGCACACTAAAATAAAAGGCCGATCATCTGATCGGCCTTTTTGTTATCTGGCTTTTAATATCTACGCTTTTACTTTGGCTTTTTCCACTGTCGGGACCTGCTGCTCTTTGCTCAGGGGCTTGCCTTTGGCAAAATCCACCAGGAAGGGCGCCGCTACGAAGATAGAAGAATAGGTTCCTGTGACCACACCGATGAGCATCGCGAAGGCGAAACCACGCGTTACTTCACCGCCTACCAGGAACAGGATCAGGATGGTGAGGAACACGGTCAGCGAGGTCATGATCGTACGGCTCAATGTATCGTTGATGGCCTTGTTGATGATCGACGCATTGCTGGCGCCCTTCATGAGACGGCTGTCCTCACGGATACGGTCGAATACGATCACCGTGTCATTCATCGAGAAACCGACCACCGTCAACACCGCCGCGATAAAATGCTGGTCTATTTCCAGCGGGAAAGGCACTACCTCATGGAGGAACGAGAACACCGCCATGGTGACGAAAACGTCATGCAGCAGCGCGATGATCGTACCCAGCGAATAACGCCAGTCGCGGAATCGGATGAGGATATACACGAAGATGATGATGATGGCGAATACTACCGCCTTGATGGCGCCCGTCTTCAGGTCATCCGAGATGGTCGGAAGCACTTTCTTGGTCCCTTGCACGAACTTCGTCGTGACGAAATCATTGTACGTAGTGCCCTGCGGCAGCAGTGTGGTCAGTCCGCTGTACACCTTGTTCAGCACGGCTGAATCCACCGTATTGCCCGCATCCTGGATCCGGTAGTCCGTAGTGATCTCCAATTGCTCGTTGCTGCCATAGGTCTTGATCTCCAAAGAAGCGTCGGGCATCACCTTCTTCAAGGCATCACGCGTCTCCGTGGAAGTCACCGGCTTGTGGAAGTCGATGACAAAGCTCCGGCCCCCTCTGAACTCCACGCCTTCCTTGAAACCATGGAAGAAGGAACCTATGCCCAGCAGCAGCACCACAACGGAGATGCCATAGGCCACTTTCCTGTATTCGATGAACTTGAAGGCGGCATGTTTGAAGATGCGTTTCGACAGGGGAGTGAAATATTTGAAGTGACGGTTCTTATTGGTATAGAAGTCGGTGATCAGCCTGGATACCAGGATACCGCAGAAAAGGGACAGGATAATACCCAGGATCTGCGTGGTGGCAAAACCCAGTACAGGGCCCAGTCCAAAATAGAACAGGATCAGGGCCGTCAGCAGGGTAGTGACGTGGGCATCGAGCACGGGCGCCAGCGATCTTCTGTAGCCGTCGTGGACAGCCAGCGGATAGCTTTTACCCCTTGTCAGCTCTTCCTTGATACGCTCGAATATGATAACGTTGGTGTCCACCGCCATGCCGATCGTAAGGACCAGACCCGCGATACCCGGTGCTGTCAGGGTGGCATGCAGGGCGCTGAGCACTCCGATGGTAAAGAGCAGGTTCAATATAAGTGCGATGTTGGCCACCCAGCCCGCGGTGTTGAAATATACCAGCATCAGGGTAAAGATCACCAGGAAGGAGATGACGAACGCCATCAGACCCCCATGTACCGCTTCCTGACCCAGGGTAGGTCCGACCACCTGCTCTGATACGATCTTGGCAGGAGCGTCCAGCTTACCGGACTTGAGGATATTCGCAAGGTCCTGCGCATCTTCCACGCTGTGGGGAGAATTATGACCCATCGTGATCTTGGAATTACCGCCCGTAATAGGCTCGTTTACATATGGGGCCGAATAGACGATATCATCCAGCACGATGGCGATAGGCTTGCCGGTATTCTTTGTCGTCATATCCGCCCATGCCTTGGAACCCTGTTTGTTCATGGACATATCCACGATGACCTCGCTGGTCATGGGATCGAAATCCTGCCGGGCTTCCTCGATGGCGGAACCTTCGATACGCGCCTTGTCCGTGCCGGGTAGGGTCTTGATGGCATACAGGGCCACTTCATTGGACACCTTGCCGTTGTCGTCCACAGCCGGCTTGCCATACACGAACTTCAGGTCCTGCGGGAAGCTGTTGCGAACGACGGGATTGTTCAGCCAGCGGTTCACCGTTGCCGTATCTTTCAGGAACACCACACCCAGGAAAGGCTGGTAGTGCGGCTGTCCCGTC
>DASZXP010000242.1:0-3554 GCA_035545935.1 Puia sp.
TGGTTGTACACACCCATATATTTCATCTGGAACATTTCATAGATGGGCTGCCCCACGGCAAAGATCCTCGTCACGCCATAATAATCATCCACGGCAAAGGTCCGGTTGTTGTTGGGAAGCTTGGCAATAGCATTCTTGTTATAAGAGATGGTCACCTGCATGTTCCATTGCAATGGACTCCTCCGCGATAGATTCCGCGTGCTGAGCGTGATGTCGGCTCCCTTGTTGCTTACCCAGAGATCATGCGCATTGAAAGTAATGTTCTGGAATCCGGTATAAAAAGGCAGCTGAAAATTATAATAATCGTCCCGGGACGTCTTGTCATAGATATCCGTCACAAGCGATATCCTGCCGTCCAGGAACTGCGCTTCCACACCCAGGTTTTTCTGCACCGTCTTTGTCCAGGTAAGATTGTCTTTCGTCAATCCGTTGGAATAGCTGGGCTGAATGGACGGGGAGCCATTATAGGTCCCGGGGATAGTATAGGAATTGTACGGCGCATAAAAGTCCGGGGACTGCGAACCCGCCAGTCCATAGCTGACACGCACTTTCAGGAAATTCACGTACTTCTTGATCCCGTCCATAAAGCGTTCGTCGGATATGACCCACCCCACTCCACCGGAGGGGAAATAACCCCACTTGGTATCATTGCCAAATCTGGAAGAAGCATCCCCCCTGTAAGACCCGTACAACAGGTATTTTCCGTCAAAGTCATACTGCGCCTGCCCCACAAAGGACAACAACCCATCGGCTGCATAGTTGGAAGAGCCGGACAGATTGGCCTGGGGCACGCCGCTAACGACCTGTATGTCGTTGGAAGGCAGATTGGAGCCGCTGACAGAGCTGCTGTTCACAACATCCGCGTTGAATTGCTGGGATCCTGTGACGGCTATATGATGCGTATGTCCGCCGGCCGTGGTAAAGTTTTTAAAATAGTTGAGCGTATTGGCCAGGAAATACGTAGAATAAGTCCCCTTATCCGACTCTGCAAAAGACGGTTGCGCGGTTGCTCCTGTCAGGGCAGCCACCTCGTCGATATTCGACGGCTGGAAATAATCCCGGTTGGAAGTAGCGACATTCGCAGACCCCTGAACCGTATAGCGCAGGGAAGGAAGGATATTATAATTCAACGTCAGCGATAACGAATACTGATCATTGATATTCTTGTTGCGCAACTTATCATACAAACCCGTAAAATTCGCCGAATCGAAGGACGTGAGCCGGAAGAAGGAAGAAGGCTGGGCCGATCCGCTCACCGGGGTATTGTCATCGCTGTTCCCATAATATTTCCGGCCCCGTTTGCGGTCCCCGCGTGACAATGAAAAGATGAGCTGACTGTTGAGCTTCGGACTGATCTTAAAGTCGAAATTACCCCGCAACCCATACCGCGTATAGCCAAAGGCCTCGATGATGCCCTTCTCGTTATAGTAGTTGCCGCTCACCCGGTAGCTTACACTCTGGTTGGCAGCCGACATGGTCATGTCCACATTCTGAATGGCGCCGCTCCGGTAGAACAGCCCCTGCCAGTCCGTAGCATTGTTAAAGTAGGGATTCAGGCTGTCCGTGAGCAGCTGCGGCAGACCCGCCAGTTGACCAGGTGTTGCATACTGATTGATGATATGCATCTTTTGCTCCCGCTCTGCCGCACCGGTGGCCGTCTTCAGAAGAGGAGGCTGTTGGGTGATGCCGCCGTAGGTATTGATCCTGAATTCCGGCTTGGAAGAGCTTCCTCTTCGGGTCTTTATATAGATGACGCCATTGGCGCCCCTGGAACCCCAGGCGGCGGTGGCAGCCGCATCTTTTTGCACCTCGATATTCTCGATGTCATTGATATTGATCCCCGCGAGATAGTTGGTGCCCGTGGCGTCGATGCTGTTGGCAATATCTTCAGGATTGACAGGGATCCCATCGATGACATAAAGAGGACCGCTCAGCGCCCGGGCCTGGGCGACGTTGGCGTCACCGATATTGGTATTGACCCTGGTATTTCCCCTGACAACCATGGTGGGCGCGACGCCGGGCTCACCGGAGGACACCTGCACATTCAATCCCGCCACCCTGCC
This sequence comes from Puia sp., assembly GCA_035545935.1. Classification (GTDB taxonomy): domain Bacteria; phylum Bacteroidota; class Bacteroidia; order Chitinophagales; family Chitinophagaceae; genus Puia. The sequence goes on from DASZXP010000242.1 coordinate 2,064, forward strand.
CTGCAATACGACGTCGACGGACGCGGCAGGCATATTCTCGATCACTTTCCCGCTGACAGAAGAAACGGCAGTCGTGGTCGTTCTTCTACTTTGCTGCTGCGATCCGACAACCACGACATCCTGCATGCTTTTATCTTCAGCCTTCATGCGCACTTCCAGCACCAGCCTTTTGCTGATCCTTACCCGCTGCGAAACAAACCCCACCGAGCTGAACTCGATCGTCCCTTCGGCGTCCCGGATATGAAGCAAGAACTCGCCCTTGTCGTTGGTCATAGTCCCGCCCTTGCTTCCCGTCTCGTGTACGGAAACCCCCGGCAAAGGCCGGCCATCCCCATCCAATACCACACCCCTGACAATGCTGTCCCGCGCCTGGTAACCGCCTTCGCCAAATACGACAAGGTTGTTCTCCAGCACCCGGTAATGCAGCGGCGTTCCCGCGATCAGCTGATCGACGATGCTGAGGACAGGTTTGTTGCGGACATCGATGCTGATGTTCGCCACGGAGGAAAACGAGCTGTCATGGTAGAGGAATCGGTAAGAGCTTTTCGACTCTATCACCGCAAGGGCCTGTTTCAGTGTGACGTCCCTGCACTCCAGGGATATCTTTTCTTGAGACAGCCCCACCGAGTAGGCCTGCGTACAGGCCACCGTCAGCAAGAAGCTCAGAAATCTCATAACAAGCAGGATTTGTCTTCGCACGCCAGAGGCCGTGCGAAATAGTTTTGGTAATACAAAAGATAACATACCTTTATCGCATGATGGTTAACAATGGGAAGACCCCGGATCTCCAAATTCAAGGTCTTCTTATTTACATCTTACAGGGGGATGTTAGCGCATCTCCCTTATTTCTTTCGTTTGATAAACACTTCATTCTTTTTGATGACAAAGTCGAAGGGATAGCTGAACTGCAGCGCCTTTAAAGATTCCTCCAAAGTCTCTTTGCTGAATGAACCTGAGAACACCTCCTTTTTAAGATCATCCTCCTCGAAATAAATGCTTACGCCATACCATCTTTCCATCTTTTCCGCTACACGCTCGAAGGGTTCCTGGTTAAATACCAGCTTTCTGTACATCCAGGCGATCTCCGGAATAAGCTTACTGGTACGTTCAGCGCTTAGGGGTTGCCGCATATAGGATAAAGTATCGGTGGGATTATGTTTGTCTTCTGTCGTCTGGCGATTCGCGGGTGCCCCCGTCGCCGGCCCGGACGGCTGCATTTCATCCGGGAGCCCCGCCACACTGTCCGCCTCCATCGGCACACCGGCTGCATCCGGCGCCCGCGACACGGGAATATTGACTTTTTCGTTCGGCCGTAACAGTACCTTCTCACCCGGATACAGCTTAGAGCTCACTTCCACCGCACCCTTGATCAGGGAAGTTTCCACACCCTTGTCGGCCGGATAAGCCTTCACATTGAAGGAAGTTCCCAATACCTTGATATCGACATTTTTGGCGTGGATGATAAGTGGCATCCCCGGATTTCGGGCTACA
>DASZXP010000243.1:0-28795 GCA_035545935.1 Puia sp.
AAAAATAATCCAGGGAAAATTCTATACCTACCTCCATCTTTTTTTGACGGATAGGGACAAAGCTCAGTTCGCCTTTCAATTCCGGTATATACAGCAAACTATGGCTGCCCGCATGGATGGCAATATCGCTGTGGCGGGAGCTGCGACCCGTAAATCTCTTTTCCCCTTCCAGTTCGAAATGTAGTTCCAGGTGAGGACCTTCTTGTTCCACCTGGATCTCCAGCGCCTCCCGCTGCTCCAGCCGGGTGTAATCGAGCGAAAATCCGTTCGCCTCCATATACCCGAATACGCCTGCCGTATCCTTGTCGCGGAATAGGTGGTTGGTATTCATCCCCGTCTCCATAAATCCGGAGATAGGAGAATAATCTTTCTCCGTTTCGGATATGATCTCCGAAAAATCCTTTGTCCAATATCTCCTTATCATAAAAATCCGTTTCGCGTCATTTTGAATCCGTGATATGCTGCTGTGTCATCACCTGGCAGAATAATTTTGCAGCCGGCCTGATTTTTTAAAATTACTTGACATCGGTGCACCTTACGGTCCGTTTTCCGGATTGTATAAATCTTTTTTCCGATGTCGAAAATGCCCCGGATGGAATGAAACAGCTTTATAAACATTTACTTCTCTATATATTGCCACTCGCCCTTACAATGCCTTCCCTGGTAGCCCAAACTCCCTCCGGGTCAGGCATTCCGCTCCATGGATCGATCCTGAACGCCCAAAAACAGCCGATACCCAATGCCACTATTCTGCTCTCTCCCCATGAAGGGTCGGCAATATCCGACTCACTGGGTAAATTTACCATCATAGTACCCCGGGAAGGCAGATATACTATCGTTGTCACTTGCATAGGCTATCAACAGCTGACCAACACTGTCACTGTGAAAAAGGGACTGCATTCCCAAACCTGGACCCTCGCCGAAGATCATACGGAATTGGCTGCCGCCCGTGTCACCGCCCTCGGCGGCGCCGAGAAGCTAAAAAAACAGCCTATCAAGGCGCAGGTAATCAATACTGCCGCCAGCAGGGACCAGCCTTCTACGCTGATCGAGCTGATGAACCGCTCGGCAGGCATACGTATCCGTCAAAGCGGTGGCCTGGGTTCCAACAGCAATCTTTTATTGAATGGGTTTCAAAACCGATCCATAAAATATTTCAAGGACGGCATTCCCCTGGACTACCTGGGCGCCGGCTTCGACATCTCTCTCGTCCCTGTCAATATGCTGGACCATGTAGAGGTCTATAAAGGGGTGCTGCCCACCTATCTGGGTGCGGATGCGCTGGGCGGGGCGGTCAATCTCGTCACCAGGACCAACTCCAAAAGTTTTGCGGCGCTGTCTTATGAGATGGGTTCCTTCCATACCCATCGCGTGTCTTTGAATGCGGAATACAGGGGCAGGGATAATAAATTTATCGCCGGACTCAACGGGTTCTTCAACTATTCCGATAATAACTATGGGATAGATGTCAGCGTTCCCGACTCCGTTACGGGGGTAAGCAGGAACTATCACGTACAGGCTTTTCACAACAAGTTTGTGAACTATTACATCGAGGGCTTTGCCGGCATTGCCAACAGGAAATGGGCCGACGAGCTGCGGGTCACGGTCACGCAATTCTCGATCCATAAGCAATTCCAATTCGGCTCCACCATGGATAAGCCCTTTGGTGCGGCGCGCGGCATACAACGATCCTTCGTCCCGTCAGTCATCTATAAAAAAAGTCTCTTCGACCACAAGCTGGATATCAACCAGTTCTTCGTAGTCAATACGCTGAATGTAAAAATGATCGATACCCTCCACGGGCGCTATGACTGGCTGGGAAAATTTACGCCCAGCCCGACGAGCATGGGCGAGCTGTCCACAGGCGGATCTTTGTCCAATATCGACTACACCTATCTTACCTCCCGCACCAACATCAGCTACAAACTATCCGGCACGCAGTCTCTCAGCCTGAACGGGGTGATCACGAAGTATAGCAGAAAAGGAAAAGATCCTTACGGTTACAAGTTCTCCAATGGCATAGATGTCCTGTCGATACCCGCGAATTACAATAAGGTCATCCTTGCCCTTGGGCTGGCATCCGACCTGGTAAAAGGCCGGCTGCAAAACAACCTGATAGGGAAATACTTTCATTACACCACCGATGCCAGCGACGGGGATTACCAGGGCAACGAAGTGCATACCCGGAACAGCCATACCAACTGGGGGTTGGCCGATGGCATTAAATATACCCTGAACGAAAAGTCCTTTCTCACGCTGTCCGGGGAAACCTCCTTGCGATTGCCCGAGCAGGACGAGCTTTTCGGGGACGGCAATCTCAAGCTTTCGAACTTTGCGCTAAAGCCTGAGCGAAGCGCCAATATCAACCTGGGCTACAACCTGTCATCGCCCCTCGCCTATTCGATAGAGATCAATACCTTCTATAGGTACACAAAAGACCTGATCCTATTGATGCCCATTAATTTTATCTATTCCCAAAGCCAGAACGTCGACAAAGTTCGGGGAATGGGTCTCAATGCAGACGGTAACTATTTTCTCTTCCCCTGGCTTAACCTGAATGCCAATTTCACCTACCAGGACCTGCGGCTCACGGGGACGGGTTATGCCACCACGGAAGGGGCAAGACTGAAAAATACCCCTTATTTCTTTGCCAATGCAGGCGCCAATGCACGGATAGAGCATCTCCTTTCGCGGAGAGACAAGCTAAACATGTACTGGTTCTATTCTTTCGTAAGAGAATATTACCTGGACTATATCCCCAAAAAAGCAGAGCCGGCAGGGTTCCTGGGCCTGTTCGGAAGGGCATCCATCGACGCGCGGAATATCATACCCGATCAAAGCGTCCATACCGCCGGATTTACCTATTATCCTACGCCATCGCTGGCGATAGGGTTTCAGTTGAAGAACATATTCAATGCCAGGGTCTATGACAATTTTAAGATCCAAAACCCCGGTCGCAGCGTCTCATTCAAAATCAATTATACTCTATAAACTTCAAACAATGATCAGCAAATTAAGACAGGTGATCTTTTTCGTGGCTATGGCTTCTCTTGTTTTGTCATGCAGCAAAAGTTCAAATTCCAATACAGACAACGGTAATAATTACATCCTGCTGACCAATGAGGCCGATCTTGGCACACCGGGTTATATGGGCGCGCGCGCTGCCATGCCCCAGGGCAATCTGAGCAACATCGGCGCAAACTCCCTCCAGGTGGCGGAAGCCTTTGGATTCACCCAGTACAAAAAATGGATCCTCACCCGGACCAGCATTTCAGGTCAGACAGGTATCCAACGCTTTACGGTAGGCACGGATGGGAAGATCAGCGACGCCGGATTTATCGCAAATGGACAAATGTTCCATATCGTGAACGATACCCTGGGTTATTATTTGGATGAGACCAGGGGTACGATGTTATTACAACGCTTTAACCCGACCACCATGCAGCGCACCGGTCAGATAGATCTGTCCAGCCTTTCCCTCGACGGCGTGGAGTACCAGGTGGTAGGTAAGCATATCATCGCCTCCAAGGAAGGGAAATTGTTCGTAGGCGTCACCTACGGCACTACGCTGGCCCAGGGATATGGGGACGATGTGGTGGATTATGTAAAGATGGCGGTGATCGACATCGCCACCAATAGTTTTGAAAAGGCCATTCAGTATGATGGTCTGAAGGGATTGGGATGGGGTTCCAGCGCCAATAAGTTTTGGACCCTGGGCGACGACGGCGCCTTGTATTTCTATTACAGCGGCTTTGACGAAGGCATTACCAATTCTTCGATCATCCGCATCAAAAAAGGGGAGACGGATTTTGACAAGAGCTGGATATTGAAGGCTGATGACCTGCAGATGCATTCGACCATCGCCAATGCGCTGGTAAAAAATGGAACGATCTATATCCAGCTGCCCTCCGAAGAGCTAAAGCCCGACTTCAGCAATCTGGCCAACCCCATGTGGGATTATTATGCGGTAAATATCAATTCACTGCAAAAAACAAAGATCACGGGTATGCCGCACACGAGGTATGTACATTCCAATGAGCAAGGCATCACGCAGATAGATGGAAAGATATACTTGTGGATGGCCAATGCCAACACGGGAGAAAATGGATATTATCTATTGAACGAAAGCAACAACACCGCTACGTCAGCCTTTAACGTCACAGACGGAGGACTGGTCTCCGGTTTCATAAAACTCGACAACTGATCCATATGCAAGTCAAGACGGCCAAACGCTGGTTCCTTTGGCACAAATGGACCAGTCTTATCTGTACGCTGTTCCTGCTTATGTTATGTCTGACAGGGTTGCCCCTTATCTTTCATGAGGAGATAGACGGCTGGCTGGAGCCTGAGACGGCAGCCACGGCGCCGGCCGGCGCGCCCCGGATATCCCTGGATTCATTAGCGGTCATAGCCGGCGCGGTACATCCCGACCTCCACATCCGATATGTATTTTGGGATAGGGATGATCCCGGCAAGGTGGGCTTTGACCTGTCCCCCAGGCCCGATGCACCGGTGTCACAAAGCCATTATGTGAGCCTGAATGCCTTTACGGGCCAGGCCCTCCCGGGCCCGAAGACAGATGGGATCATGTATACCATCCTACAGCTGCATACCAGCATGTTCGCCGGCATCCCGGGTAAGCTCTTCCTCGGCCTGATGGGTATCCTGTTCGTCATCGCTATTATCTCCGGCATAGTGCTCTACGGCCCCATCATGAAAAATTTCAATTTCGGCATGGTCCGTAAACACAAGTCCAAAAGACTCCGATGGCTGGACACCCATAATTTATTGGGTATCATAACGGCTGCCTGGATGCTGGTAGTAGGCCTCACGGGCATCATCAATACCCTGTCCGATGTGGTGCTGGGCTTATGGCAGCAGGGCCAGCTGAAAGAAATGACGGCCCCTTATGTGGGTGCGCCGCCTGCAGAAGGTAAGCTGGGCTCCCTCGACAGCGCGCTGAATGTCGCCTGCCGTGCGGCGCCGGGAATGAAGCCGACGATCATTACCTACCCGGGCACTATTTTCAGCAGCCGCCATCATTACGCGATATTCCTCCGCGGCTCCTCTCCATTGACCTCCCGGCTGTTGATGCCCGCGCTGGTAGATGCAAAGACGGGCAGGCTGACGGATATAAGGGAAATGCCCTGGTATGTGAATACCCTCTTTTTGTCGGAGCCCCTGCACTTCGGAGACTATGGAGGCTGGCCGCTGAAGATCATCTGGGCCTTGTTCGATCTGATTACCCTCATTGTGTTGGTCACCGGTCTTTATTTATGGTTTGCCCGGAGAAAGGCCCATCAACAGCAATGGGAAAGACTATCCACCTAAATCGACTATATGCAGAAAGTCCGCTTTAACAGCAAACTTTGGGGAATGCCTTTACTGATAACGATCATCTCTTTGGGAGGATTGCTCACTGCGCTGGCAGGCGACGGCATCTGGGATATCTTATCCTGGCTGGCCCTGTCCTTACCCGTGGGGTTGGCATTCAGAGGGCTTTTCAAGGCTTAATCGTTCTGTTTCTTCTCCTCCTTCTCCGCCTGCAGCGTATCCCGTGTATTCTTCTGGACCGCAACGGCTCCAAAAATGGCCAGCAAAAAAGCAAAGGCGTAAAATCCCTTCTCACTGGGCAGAAGGGTCGCATTCCATAACCCAATCGTCAACAGGACGATGGATAAAATAGTCGCAAACCAGCTGATCCCATAATACAGGTCCGTCACTGGTATCCCTTCCAGTCTGTCCCTCACACTTTTTTGAACGGAAACAACGGCAAATAATCCAAACATCAATACAGTGAAGTAATAACCTTTTTCATTGAGCTGCATCTGCGCGCGCCATAATCCGATGAGATAGCCAAAGGCTCCTACACCAAGGGCAATCCACGATGCGCCGACAAACGCATTGGAGGGTTTGTTTGACATACGTCCAGGGGTTTATGTTACCTAAATGTCCAACATTTATCGCCCCCTCAACGTACATAATTTGTTAAAATCATTAACTGCCTTACAATGAATGTATATACGCAGCGCTGTCCTTGAATTTATCCAGGTCCATTTCCACAAAGAAGTTCTTAACCCCTCCGGTCCTGGCGGCAGAAAAGAACTCTTTCCAGTCGATGATCCCCTGTCCCACCGCCACCTGCTTTTTATCCGCGGTCCAGTCCGACAGATGGGAGGAGATAAATCTCCCGGGATATTTATTGAAGTAAGTAGCACCCTTATACCCCAGATTGATCACTTCCGTCTGGAACTGCATTTTCACCATGTCAGGGTCCAGCCTTTTCAACAACGCATCGTAGATCAGCTGCCCGTCGAGCTCATGGAACTCATGATCATGATTATGATATCCCGCCTGCATGCCCGCCTTTTTTATTTTCTCACCCGCTGCATTTAGCTTATCCGCCGCGGCCAGGTAATCATTCAGAGTAGCATCATTGGGAAGTCCAAAACTGGAGCAGATCATCTGGCTCAGCCCCAGTCCATGCGCGAACTCTATACGCTCGTCCAGCGGATCGCCAAACTCGGCAAAACCAAAATGACAGCTGGGACAATGAAGCCCCGCATCCTCGATGATCTTACGCATGTCGGACGTTTTCATCCCTACCAGCGGTCCATACCCGATGTCCGCATATCCTTTCGGGGAACACATCTCCGTGAGCTGATAGCCCTGTCCGGCCATCATTTTCAACACCCCGGCAAAATCTTTTGCCAGCATATCCCGGATAGGAAAGGTCTGAAACCCGACAGGGACCTTCATCCTCCGGGCATGGGCCAGCAGGAAAGAAGGCACGCTAAGGGCCGCACCCGCCCCGGCTATTTTACCAAGGAAGGTCCGGCGGTCGATTGTACGCATATAGCTTGTTTTAGGCAGTTGATTAAATAGTCGCAGGGTCCCATCCCTGTCTGTACTCGCGACGCAGGTATTTATTGGCATCGGCTGCATTGGTGATCGTCTGGCTGGCAGCATCATACTTCAATAGCTTGTTGGCCCTTAATGACGCAGCATACAGGTTTACCGCTTCCGTAAGATATTCCGCCTCGGAAAAACTACCGGGATACTGCTTGCCCGTCTTGCAGGCCTGTACGAACAACGGCAGGGCCGCTGACGTCTGCTGTACCTGGTTACGTTTATCACCGGCGCCGCCCGCGGACGCATTCATTTTGACACCGGAAATGATCTGCGGGTCCTGCACATTGAACCCCGCCAGGATCTTTCCTTTATCGCCTACGAACATCATTCCTTCTTGGGGCAGCTCTTTATTATCCTTCGTCAGCTCATCCGGGATACAGGGCCGCATGCCGCCATCATACCAATAAAGATCGACAGGCCCCCTGTTGCCATTGGCCGGATAGCAGAACCGCACCGTGCTGGCCATGGGGAAGGAGAAGTCATTATTTACCCGGAAAGGCACCGCGCCGTCGAAGTCGCAGAAATGACTCCGGTGTGGTTCCACCACGGTGGGAGAGGTAAGCTGGAGGGCGTTGAATACGGTCCAGAGACTATAATGTCCCATATCGGCCATGGACCCGCCCCCGAAATCATACCAGCCCCGGAACACCATATTAGTATAGTTGGGATGATAGGGGCGTTCCGCTTCGGGACCAAGCCATAGATCCCAGTTGAACCCTTCGGGGACAGACGGCTTGTCGGTAGGTAGTACGGGATATTGCGGCCAGACAGGACGGTTGGTCCAGTTATGTACTTCTTTCAAGGTCCCGATGGCGCCCGCCCGGATCCAGGCCATCACCGTCTCCATCGATCCATTCGAATCCCAGGGGATGAGATGCGTGATCACCTTCGGATGGCTGCGGGCCATCTCGATCACCTGCTTGCCTTCGATGAGTCGGTTGGAGATGGGTTTGTGCACCAGCACATGCCTGCCTTTTTTGATGGCGGCCATGCAAAGCACGCCATGCAGGTGGTCGGGAGTCATGATCTTTACGGCATCCAGATCTTTTTCCTTATCCAGCAATTCACGGGCATCGGCATAGGTGGCGCAACCCTTGAACTTTTGGTCGGGGCGTACATTGGCATAATAGGAGTCCACGATGTCCTTCCCGTTATCCCTTCCACCGGGAATGGTATTGTCACCACCCGGATTCCAGTCAGGCTTGTTGATGGTCTTGCGGATCTCGTCTTTGAGATAGTCGATGCCCCAGTCACGATAGCCCCTGGCCTCTTTGTTGGGGTCGCAGACAGCCACCACCTGGATCTCCGGCACCGCCAGGAGAGGCAGCAATTCCCTGATCCCTTGCGTGCCCACGCCAATATAGGCCAATGTGATCTTGTCGCTGGGTGCCACATATCCCCTGCCAAGCACATGTCTGGGGACAATGGTAAAAGCAACACCGGCAGCAGCCGTCATTTCGACAAACTTCCGCCGGGACATAGGAGAGTTCTGTTGTTCTTTCATATAGCAGGCTTTTAGGTCGATGCTGAATTTACAGCTTTTTTAAACAACCTCCCCCAGATTCTCCGGCCCCGGGCCTAACGGCCCGGCGGCGGCCAGGACCAAAACGACAAAGCCCCCCGAACCCGGGAGGCTTTGCCAAACTACACTATAGAACAAAAACTATTTATTGTCGGCGCCCGACGCACTCGGCGGATTGAAATCGCTCATCTTGGGCACAATAACCACCGCGATATTGTTATTCTGCTGGCTGCCATTCATATCAGGCTGCTTCATCGTCACATTTATTTTCGGAATGCCATTTTGCAGGAAGCTGTTCGCAACGACACCCATACGATGTTGTTTCAGCATCCAGGCGCGGTTACCGGACGACTTGCCCATATTGCTATAGTAGGTCGTGGATGAACCTTCCGACGAATAGTTGCGATGTATCCTCTTGTGCTTTGGATGAGTCGTGCCGCTGGTAGACGCCGTGCTGGTCTCGCCGCTGGTGGATGCCGTGCTGCCGGCAGCGCCGCCCGATGATGCCTGGCTGCTTGCTGCGTGATGATGATGCACCCGGTGACGTTTGGGAGCAGGGCTGGAAGACATATCGCTGGCCGTAGCATTGCCGGATGTATTGTCACTGGCGCCCGTAGTTCCCATCGCGGACGAAGACATACTGCCCCCACCGCTGGAAGAATCCCCGTCATTTACAAACACATTCACATCGCTCCTCTTTTTGATCGCCTCGGCAAGACTGCTCAATGCCTGTTTGCCGGAAGTGGTAACCACCGTGCTGTTCTTTTTAAAGAGGGTGTTCTCATCCAGACGTACATAAACGGTATTATTGACCACCTGGACATCTCCATCCGTGACCCCGGCCTGTGTTAACGAGCTTTTCAGATCATCGCTCATCTGCGTAGCATTGGCTTGCTGCGTTTTAAAATAGTCCTGGTAATAACCAAGGTTTTTCTGCTGAGCGGCATAGCTGTTGCTGCTGCTGTCGAGAGAACGTTGTAATGCGTTATTCTTGTCTTGCAGGGATTGTACACTTTGGTTGAGCGAAGCCACCTGCTGGGCCAGCTGGACACTGTCATTTCTCATTTCCTGAAGGGCGGCCTGGGACGACTTATATTTTTTACTGGATACGCATCCCGACAATAAAACAACGGCTATACCAGCAGTAGTAATTCCCACATGGAGTCTCGTTTTCATAATCGCATGTTTTAAAGGTGAGGTAGATTTTTAGGTTAATGAATTATTACATTTCCCTAAAATTTAATGCCAGGGTATTGCCGTTGAAAGGATTCCGGTAGTGGGGTCAAACATCCCCAATATCGGGTGGAGGCATAATAATTTCAGATCAGTTTGTCAGGTGTAATAGGCAGCTCCCTTCTCCCAACCCTTTGGCCCCCATCGGATCGATCACGGGGTCGGGCTCAAATTACCGTACCGCAATAGTCCGTCGCTACCGCTTAAAATTTAAAAGTACAGCTGGCCGTAAAGTTCATCTTACGCTGAGGATTGATGGACCAGTAGCCGATATAATATTGCTTATTGGTCAGGTTATTGCCATTCAACGTGATACGAATCCGATCCCCGTTATAAAAAAGACTTGCATTCAACAGCATATAGCTGGGCAGGTCGAACTCACCCACCACACTGTTGTCGATGACCTTATAGATACCCGCATAATTACCACCCACGCCAAACCCAAAATGCTGAAGACTACCCTGCTGAAATTTATAAGTAGCCCAAAGATTGGCCTGATCCTGCGGTCCCTGTCCTCCGGGCGAACGCCCTTTCTCATTGTAAAAATCAGTCCCATCACCCGAAAGGATCTGCGTATGGTTATGGCTATAGCCGGCTATCAGATTCAAGCCCGGGGCTGGATTGGCGTTCATATCCACCTCGAACCCCTTGCTCCCCACCTCACCACGCTGATCGAAGTCATTGATGTTCCCCTCCAATGGCAGCACCCTGTTGGCTACCCGTATATCGTAATAGGAAGCCGTAATGACGAGCTTGTCCTGCCCAAGAATGGCCTTGGCGCCAAACTCCAGCTGATTGGCATGCTCCGGCTTGAACGATTTCACACGGGGATTGCTCCCATCGGCATCCGTTACCTGCTGTGGCGAGACGTTCAAAAAAGAGTTCATGTAATTGGCGAATAGCGATACCTTATCCAGCACGGGTTGATAAACGATGCCGAACTTGGGAGACAATGCGAACTGATGGAAATTGTCGGATGGATCACTGTGTTCCCCCTTGCTATCGAAATAGTCGGCCCGCAGACTGGCCAGGACCGACAGGTTCGGCGTAAAATTGATCACATCGGAGGCATAGGCGGCATACGTGCTATTGCTCACATTGCTATGACTATTGCCCGAGGACGCCAGCAGGCTGTCCACCGAAGCCACGGTTGCATACACAGGATGAGCCGCATCCGCATAGCTGATCTCGCCTTGTGGCGTTACATACCGCATGAATGCATATCCGGTGCCATTGTCCACCACATTCTGGTTGAAATAATCCAGCCCTAACAGCAGTCGGTGACGCAAAATGCCGGTCCTCACATCCCCATTGAAATTCTGCTGGATGTCGATGGTGTTGGTCGACTGGTTCTCCTTATGGATATATTGCTCGAATACATTGCTGCCCGGGGCGTTACCAAAAATATATCCATAGTATCCGTTCGACTGCGCGGTGCCGCGTGATACGGCCGTCTGCGAGGTCCACTGATCATTGAACTTATACCGCATCTCACCCTGCATGGTGTAGCGGGGATTCTTCATATAAAGCTCATTGCTGGTAAAGGACTGATACGGGTCCAGACCCAGCTCGGCGACGGTCTTGAAGCTCAACGGGTCTTCCCGGTTGGATTGGAAGAAGACAGGCGCCACCGCGCGATCTTCTTGTAGGATCTCCGCCATAAAATTAAAGCTGAGCTTATCGCTGGCCTGGTAAGTCAGGGCAGGCGCGACAAAGAATACTTTCTTATACCCGGCATCCTGAAAACTGTTCTCGGTGCTATAGGCGGTATTCACACGCAACGCTATCTTGTCCGTCTTGCTCAGGGGAGCATTCACATCGGCCGACAGACGGTTCAGCCCAAAGCTGCCCGCGGTATAATTCACCTCGCCGCCGGTGGTGAAATAAGGTTTCTTGGTGACTACATTGATGATACCGCCATATCCGACGAAGTTGGCGCCAAACAAGGTCCCGGATGGTCCCTTCAATACCTGAACCTCCTCTACATCCGACAGATCGAGATCGCCGGCGGTGAACCCGGGCAGACCATTGTATAAGGATGGCTGCGCCTCGAACCCCCTGAGCGCAAAATAGGAAGCTCCATCGCCGATCCTGCCGGTGGATTCCCATGTACGCGAGATACCCGGTACATTACGCATGACATCGTCGAAATTGGTAAGCCCCTGCTGTTTGATGGTCTCTGAAGACACGGAGCTATATACCTGTGGGTTTTCCAGGGGCTTCAACGGCGTCTTGGCCACCATGACATTGACCTTATTGGACGTTGAGGAACGGACGATGACTTCCTCCAATTGCTTTTTAGAAACGGATAATTGTATGCTAAGACGGACGGTCTTATCTTTCGTCACCTCTACATCCTGGGTCACCGTCTCATATCCCGTCAAAGATATCTCCAGCTGATGAGCCCCCTCGCTGACTCCCCGCAAGGTAAAATAACCCTGTTCATTGGTGATCGTACTGCGCTGGGTGCCTTTCAATACAACGGTAACGGCAATGGCAGGCTGACCATCGGAAGTGGTTACCGTTCCGGCTATAACTCCTTTTCCTTCTTCATTACCGGCATACGAGCTTATTCCTGTCAACAGGCAGATCAACAGGGCTATCAGGGATTTATTCATCTTGCAGCTAATTTTTCAGCGAAATTATCCCTGATGCCGGTAGACTATTTTACATAAGAGGGAAAAGCATTTACGAATGTGGTAAATAAGCCGGATTTTATGTTTATATTTCAGGTGGTAACCCTAATAAATCATGAGCTCCTTTTTCCTTCTCCTTCTCATCATCATCAACATCCTTGTATCCTACAAGGGGCTCACCAATAGCCTGTTTTTCGAAAGCTATGAGTTTCAAGTAGATCGTATCCTTGTAAACAGGGACTACCGGCGGCTGATCACATCCGGCTTCCTCCATGTCAGCTGGACCCACCTTATATTCAATATGCTCAGCCTGTATATTTTCAGCAGTCCGGTACAATTTGGCCTGGGCGGGATCAGCTTCCTCGTCATTTACTTCGCCAGCCTCATAGGCGGCAGCCTGTTTTCCCTGTTCATCCACCGCCATCATGGAGACTATAGCGCCGTCGGTGCATCGGGAGCCGTCTGTGGTGTCATGTTCGCCTCCGTGGCGCTATTTCCGGACATGTCCCTCGGCTTTTTCTTTATCCCCATCGCCATCCCCGCCTGGATCTATACCTTTCTGTATGTATTGATCAGCATCTATGGCATACGCTCCCAAAAGGCCAATATCGGTCACGACGCGCACCTGGGCGGCGCGCTCATCGGAATGATCCTCGCCCTGATAATGCATCCATCCGCGCTGTCCGAGAATTTCGGCAAGATCATGCTGATCCTGGTCCCTACGGTGATCTTTATCTATTTCATCATCACCCGCCCGCAGATCCTTTTTGTCGACAACCTCTTCTACAAGAACCACCACGACTTCTATAATATCGACCACCGCTACAATGCCGAACGCAGCGACCAGCAGCAGGAAGTGGACCGGATCCTGGACAAGATCAGCCGGCGGGGAATGAGCAGTCTGAGCCGACAGGAGAAAGACACTCTGAAAGATTACTCGAAGAAACTCCGTTAACGTCCCGTCCTGCTCACCAGCAGAATGGCATTCGCTACTTCACGCTCCCCTTCATGATCGAACTTCTTGTTGTCGCTGGGATAGCTGACGACGCCGTTATACGGCTCACCCTTGACATACATGGCGCTGCTGCCGCCCCCATCCAGATTGATCGCATCGGTGCATCCCAGCCACCGCATGGCCCGCTGCAGTTCCGGAATGCTCATACCCGCCGACTCGGCAGCACGTCCATCCACCACGAACAACAAAATGGTGCCATCCGCCTTCCTGCCCACCGCTGTCCGGGGATGCCTGTTGAGACAAAAGGCGTCGTTGGTGATGGGTTGGTCGATGCCGGAAAGCAACATTACCGGCCCCGTGCTCATAACATCCCTGGCAACGATACGGTGTTCCCAGTTCAGATCCATGGAGTCGCCCTCGAGGATCGACAGGCCCGTGTCGCTGATGGCGATCGATCCCTGCGCATGTCTTTGGCGCTTAGGGCTCTTCTGAACAGGGTTCTCGGCAACCACCGAGTCATGCTCCCGGATATATACGACGCTGCGATTGATAGCCAGCCTGGAAGGTTCCAGCTTAGGCACCCCATTCAGATCACGGCGATTGTCGGGGTCGGGACCACGCATCTTAAAAAAACTTCCATTGATAGCAGCCAGCGCATGATGCGTAGTGGCCAGCTGCGATGTCCTTTCCAGCGAGTCCGAATGAGCCACGGACAGCCGCGTGTCCTTTAAACCCTTCCGCGATATTTCGATGACGTTGATCTCTTCATTGGCGCCAAAAAGATCATTATGCATAAAATGCACCGATCGCCAGACCACGCCTTTTGCCAGGGTCTTGGAGGTCCAGTTAGCTTTCGACAAGGTCAGGGAATCGCTTTGCGCAAACCCGCGGCCGGATAGTACGGCGGTAATCAGAATAATGAGTAGTTGTTTCATATATTACTTACAAAACCCGAAGATAGCTGGACCGCTCAACACAGAAAAATTGGACTTTTTAACATACCCTCCTGTCCCGGAAGAACGGACCTTTGTATTATAAATTTTATAAAAATGATCGAAACGAATATACAGCCCACTGTCCTCGTCACAGGCGGGACAGGTTTCGTCGCCATCCATTGCATCGTGCAATTATTACAAAAAGGCTATAAGGTCAGGACCACCCTGCGCAACCTCGGCCGGACAAACGAGGTGCTGGACATGCTCAAAGAAGGCGGTATTCCATCCTCGGAAAATCTCTCCTTTGTCGAAGCAGACCTCACCCGGGATGATAATTGGGACCGGGCGGTAGCTAATTGCAAATATGTTCTCCACGTGGCCTCGCCTATTTTTTTGCGCATCCCTGACGATGAAAATGAAATGATCCGCCCCGCGGTGGAAGGAACGCTCCGCGTATTACGGGCAGCAAGGGACGCAGGCGTGAAGAGAGTGGTCATGACCTCTAACTTCGGTGCGGTAGGCTACAGCCACAAGGACAGTACCCAGCTCATAACAGAAGCATCCTGGACAGATCCCAACCAAAAGGGGCTCTCGGCCTACAACAGATCGAAGGTGCTGGCCGAACGGGCGGCCTGGGATTTTATGCAAAAAGAAGGCGGCGCCCTGGAACTGTCGGTGATCAATCCGATGGCTATCTTCGGACCTTCGCTCAGCCCGGTATTATCCAGCGGCTACGGCCTGCTGCAAAAAGT
Organism: Puia sp.; assembly: GCA_035545935.1. GTDB lineage: Bacteria > Bacteroidota > Bacteroidia > Chitinophagales > Chitinophagaceae > Puia. The sequence continues at coordinate 14,946 of DASZXP010000243.1, forward strand.
CATCGATGGGTCGATGAAAGCCATTCCCAACATGAGCCTGGGCATCGTCGACGTACGGGATGTGGCCGACCTGCATCTCCGCGCAATGACCAACCCTGCCGCAAAAGGGCAACGTTTTTTAGCGCTGGCAGGCGGCGTCATGACCCTGCCCGGGATTGCCCGGTTCCTTAAAGAGAAAATGCCCGCCGTCACCCAAAGGACCTCCACCAAAAAACTGCCCGACTGGGCTCTTCGCATCGCCGCCCTTTTTAACAAGCAGGCAAAAGCTATCGTACCTTTGGTAGGCGTCTACCGCAACGCCAGCAACGAAAAGGCAAAAAACCTTTTGGGATGGCAACCCCGAAGCAACGAGACAGCCCTGCTGGCGACAGTAGAAAGCATGATAAAATGGAAGATCATATCATGAGCGCGCTAATGACAGCCATGAAGGCCGGCGAGATAAAAAGCTGCTATATGGGGCCGGCAATATCCCCCGAGCAGTTCATCCCGGAACATTTCTTTTTGTTCCTGGCCAAGGGCGTCATCGAAGGATACGACGGGCATAAAAAATATATACTCCGGCCAGGTCAATACTGTCTCGTACGTAAGAACCATCTGGCCCGTTACAGTAAGCAAAAGGACAAGGATGGCTTTGAAAAGATCATAGTGGTCTTCGATCAGCCTTTCCTAAAAGACTTTGCAAAGAGGTACAAGCATGCCACACAAAGATCAAACCCCGACACGGCCTTTATCCTGCTAAAAAAAGACGCCCTCATCCCTCATTTCATACACAGCCTCATGCCCTACTACAACGAAAAAGGGCGTATCGACGAGGCGCTCGCCCATGTAAAAAGAGAAGAGCTGCTGATCCTGCTGCTGCAGCGTAATCCTGAGCTGGCCGGCATCCTGTTCGACTTCCGGGAACCCGAAAAAATGGACCTGGAAGAATTCATGAACAAGAACTATAAATTCAATGTCAGCATCCAGCGGTTTGCCTACCTGACAGGGCGCAGCCTCTCGGCCTTCAAAAGGGATTTTGCCGCCATCTTTGGCGATACGCCGAGCCGTTGGCTCATCCAGCGGCGCCTTCGCGAAGCGCACTTCCTGATAGAGAAAGGGAATAGACCCTCCGACATCTATCTCGACCTCGGCTTCGAGGACCTGTCGCATTTTACCTATGTATTCAGAAAAAAATATGGCAGGGCGCCAGGTTCCATCAAAGGTCCCTCTTCGTCAAATGACGGATCGCATCCCGGTAAGTCTCGCCCACCGGCAGTTCCAGGTCGCCGATAAAGACACTGTTCTTCCGTACGGCCGTAATGTCGGCCACGGCTACGATATAGGATTTATGGATCCTGATGAATCTATCACCCGGCAGTTCGGTCTCCAGGACTTTGGCGCTTATCCTGACCAGCAATGGCCTGGGCGAACTCTTCAAATGCATTTTTACATAATCTCCCGCGCCCTCGATCCAGATAATATCGTTGAACAGCACCTTCACCAGGCTGTAATCCACATTGACAAAGAAAAAATCCGCGGCGGCGCCACCGGTACCCGCCCTGGATCGCAGCTGATATAATTCCTGCGCCTTATTGCAGGCCTTCATAAATCTGTCGAGCCCCACAGGTTTTATCAGGTAATCCACCACATCCAGGTCAAAACCTTCCGGCGCGAATTTCTTGTAAGCGGTGACAAGAATGACCATCGGCCGCCTGGTCAGGCTTTGGATAAATTGCAGGCCGGTGAGGCCCGGCATTTGTATGTCTATAAAAACGAGGTCCACTTCCTTTTCTTCCAGTACACGGGCCGCCTCGAACGCATCCCCGCAGGTAGCTATCAGGTCCAGGAACGGCACCTTGCGGATATATTCCGTCAGCAACCTCAGCGCCAGCGGCTCGTCATCAACGGCGATACATCGAAGCATCAGTGTAAGTTTAATTCCAGCGAAACGATAAACCAATCCTTGTCCCGGGTGATCTGCAATACGTGCTGGTTTCCGTACAACAGCCCAAGTCTCCGCCTGACATTACCCAAACCTATGCCGGACGTCCGGTCCTTCACTTCCGCCGAAGAAGGATTATAACGATTGCGAACGGAGAAATAAAGGACGCTTCCCCTGACGCTGAGCCGGATGTCGATAGAAGGGTTTTCGATCATCCCCACCCCATGCTTGAAAGCGTTTTCCACAAAGGGGATCAGCAGCATGGGCTCGATCTCATACCATCCCGAAGGCGTTTCCAGCTGCACCGTCACGGGCACCTTTTCACCAAAACGCTGCCGCTGCAGGTCTATATAGCTTTGAAGATAGTCGATCTCCTTTGCCAGCGGCACCCGTTCTTCGTCCGTCTCATAAAGCATATATTGCATCAGGGACGACAGCTTCAGGATGGTAGGCCCCAGCTCCTCCGACTTCATCTGCTCCAGCGCCACGAGATTGTTGAGGATATTGAAAATAAAATGAGGGTTGATCTGGCTGCGCAGAAAAGACAATTCCGTCTTTAGGTTTTCCTCTTGTCGCTCCTGCGCCCGCTGATCCGCCTCCATCTTATCCCGCACCACCCGGAACGTTGTGCTGATGGCTATCGTCAGCAAAAAAGCCGGAAGAAGGAATCCCGTCGCTCCGAATACATTGAAATGAGCCAGCAAAAAGACATATTTGAAAAGACACATATGGAGCACCAGCACACAGCCGAATAACAGCACCAGGTACAAGGCATACTCCAAATAATGCTTTCGATAGAACAATCGGGGAGTAAGCAGATAGGCATTGAGATAAAAAGGACCTATCCACAGGATATTGGTGAGTAGATTGAGATAGAAAAAATCCTGTTCACGACCATCATTATCATGTCGATGCATCCCCCGATGGCTGTCGAGCAGGTAGGGTAGCGAGAGCGCCACCGCCCATACGGCAGCATGCGTCAGTATTTTGACCGCCCTTCGATCGTACCAATTGGCCTTCATCGTAATAAAGTTAACCTTTTATTGCTCCTCGGTCTGTACATTGTTATTCTTTCTCCTGAACAGGCTGACATCCACCTTCCCGAAATTATACGTGAAATTCAGCCGGAGCATTTGCGGGTTTCGCAGACGGCTATAGTCCTGTATGAAATACGTGCTATAGGTATACTGATCCTGTTTGCGGCTGCGAAAGATATCGTTAAAGCTCGCGGTCAGGGCCATCTTGCCCGACAAAAAGGTCTTTTTAACAGCCAGGTCGGCCTCATAATATGGCTTGATATATCCCTGGGAGGCGCTCTGGGACTGCATATTGGGCGGACCGGGCTGATTGGCGTTCGTATTCACAGGCAGATTGCTTTTGGACTGGTAGATCCCCGAAGCCTGTACGCTAAATCCCGAAGGCAATCGGAAGTTCATATTCAGCTTGCCGAACCAGCTCCAGAGGGCCTGTTGCGCGACGGCATCCGTCTCGCCTACATCGATCTTCGAGTGATAGAGATTGACATTGGAGGACAGATCCCACCACCGGGTAAGATTGACCTGGCCGGTGAGCTCGGCGCCGATGGAATAGCTGGATTCGGCGTTGACAAACGTATTGACAAGGGTCGTGGCGCCCGTACTCGCATTCGTGTCGCTCTCGATGTACCCCGTGATCAGGTGGTTGGTGTACTTGTAATACACAGAACCCATGAATAGGCTATTGCCTTTGAAATTCTTGATATAGGACAGCTCCAGCGACTGCGTAAATTCGGGGACGAGGTCGGGATTGCCCCTTGTAATGTTCAGCTTGTTGGATGAATCCGTATAAGGCACCAGCTGAAAGAAGTTCGGGCGATTGACCCTCCGGGTATAGCTCAGCTGCAGCTCCTGCCCATCGCCCAGCTTCTCGCCAAGGAAGAGAGAAGGGAAAAGGCTCACAGGGTACTGATTGCTGAAGGTCTGTCCCGAATTGAGCAGGGTCCCGTGGTAATTGGAGCTTTCCGCCCGCAGCCCCACCTTATAAGTAAAATTCCGGATATTGCTTGCCAGGGTAACGTAGGCCGCATAGACATTGCTCTGGCTCTTGTAGTTGCTGGCAGCGGAGGGCACGAGCACATAGCCGGAAGAATCCGCATTGTAGGTGTAATTGTTATTGATGTTCAGCCGGCTTTGCAAAGCGGCCCTCACCCCTGTCTCCAGGGTGGTCTTGCTCGTCAGCGGATCGGTAAGATCGCTCTGCAGGATAATATTATGGTCATTGCCGCCGCCGATGATCTTTTGCGGCTGTGCATTGGACAGCGCATACAGCGAATTATTCGAAGCATTCCCCGAGAAATAGCTGGCATCCGCAGTCCACTCTTGTTTTTCTTTTTTAAACAACTGCTTAAAGCCCAGCGTGGCCCCCCTCCCGTTAAAAGTACGTGAACTATTGATCTCCTCCTGGCTGTATTGGCTGGTCTTGCCGGAGGAGAACAGACTGTCGGTCTCGATGCTGATATTGGACGTGGAGGGCCCATCGTGGTGCATGGCAAACCCCGTGAGCGAAAGGGTCGTTCGGTTATTGATAAAATAATCCAGCCCCACCCTGCCAAAGAACATGGACCCTTTGGATGTATCCAGCTGCTGCTGGTTGAGATAGGAGCCCGGGTCTGTACTCTGGCTCGTACGTTCGATAGACGATACGCCACGATCCCGGTTACGCCTGCCGTTGATATCCGCCGAAAAATTGATCTTGTTCTCCCGTACATTGAGGCTCGCCCCCGCATTGGCGCCCCCATACTTGTCCGCACCGGCCCGCACGCTGCCGTTATACCCCGTCTTGCGGTTCTTCTTCAATACGATGTTCAGTATCCCTGCCCCGCCTCCGGACGCATCGTATTTCGCGGAAGGGTTGGTGATCACCTCCACGCTTTCGATAGCATCGGAAGGGATCTCATCCAGGGTCAGCGTAGTAGGTTTCCCATCTACCATCAACTGTGGAGAAGCGCCCCGCAAAGAAATATTCCCGTCGATGTCTACATTGACACTGGGGACATTCTTCAGCACATCCAATCCATTCCCGCCGGCGCTGACGATGTCCTTCGATACATTGAAGACCTTTTTATCCATATCCACGGTCATGGATGGCTTGGTTGCTGTGACTACCACCTGTTGTAGCTCTTTTGCCGCCGGGGTCATAGACAGATCGCCCAGGTCTTTATCGGATGACTGTGGTGACAGAGTGACCTCCCGGACCAACGCCGCATATCCCACCGCTGAAATACTCAGCTTTAACGGATTGTTCAAAGGCAGGTCTTCCGCGGAAAAATCTCCGTTGTTCTGGGTGGTCAGGCCTTTTAACAACCTGTCCTTTTTCTTCCCCGAAGCAGGATCGGTAGTTGTCCTCAGGATCAGAACAGAGGCGTGGCCGATGCCATGACCTGTCGTGTCGACCAGCTTGCCATATAAATGACCGGAAGCAGAACTCCCGCCCGGGCCGCCCGGATGACCACCACCGCCGGGACCGCCCCCGCCAGGACCTCCACCCGGAGGGCCTTGAGCAAACACCGGATCCAGCGCCAGCAAGAGGCCAAGGATAAATAACAGCTTTTTCATGCCGCAAATCTAGCCGGGAGCAGATGGCTGCAAAGACGTGTTGCGACCAACCGGCAAAAGACTGCGGCGTACGGGTCAGGCCTTCTCCACTACATAGGTGCCGGCTATATTGTCGGCAATGCGTTTGTGTAAAGGGTTGGAGGAAGCTACGATCAGGCCGATGAGAAAGAAACAGTCTATAAAGTCAAAGAAATGACGCACAAAGGAAATACCGATATTGACAGGCTCGCCATTCTGACGAATGACCTTTATCCCCAGGGCTTTTTTACCGATGGTCTGGCCACCCTGTCCTTCTATGACAGGCAGGAGCAGGAACCAGCCGCACAGATAGATAAGGGTGCCCGTCGTTCCCAGGTTGTACCCTCTGGAAGTAGTTATCTCGCGTGTCGTGGTGGGACTCCCCTGATCGGAGGAGGTGGTAACAGTGGACGTGGTAGTCGTTTTATACGGTTCGCCAAAAAGATTGCCGACGATGACAAAAATGATGCAAAGGAGGATACCGTCTATAATAGCCGCCCCGATCCTTTTACCGATATTGGCGGGTTTGGCTGGTTCGATAAAATCGTTGAGGATGTCTTGTTGTATTTCGTTCATGGTTATGCTATTATTTCCCCACAAACTACAAATTCCTGGGATTCTTCCAACTCTTTTGCAATCTTTCGATCGTGCCTTTTACCCGCTCGGCAAAAGACCCATAAAAAGAGAAAAGTATCTCATCTTAATAAATTTCCGTTTCAACAAAAGCTACTCCCACACTCCGCCTGTAATGATTGGGCGTCATACGCACGATGTCCTTGAACATCCGGTTGAACAACGATATATTGTTGAACCCCGACATCGACGCCACACTGGCGATGGAAAGATCCGAATGGATCAGGAGCGAACAGGCTTTCCGGATCCTCACCTCCGTCAATGCCTGTTTGAAACTCTTGCCGGTGACATGCTTGAACCACCGGCAGAACGAGCTTTCCGTCATAGCCAGCTCACGCGCCACCTGCCGGGTCGAAAGCTCCTGCTGATAGTCTTTTTGTATGACCTGGTACACCATCCCGATACGCCGGACATGCACCGTATCCACGGAAAGGAACTTCCTTGCCCCGAGGTCCTCTACATGAGGCAACAACGACATCTCCCGTAGGACAAAGAACAATTGCATCAATCGTTGAAAACAATTCAGCTGGAACATGGCTTCGATCAGCCGCCCGATCCGGTGTTTGGCCTCTCCCGTGATGGCTATACCCGTCCCCGCCCCTGCCAGGAGCCGCGCTATCCGCGAGAACTCCGGAAAGCTGTCCGTCATCGTCGTGATATGCTCGCTTCGGAACTGGATGACATATTCCTCATACCCCGTGGATCCAAATCCGAAATTAAAGGCGTTGTGTGGTATATTGGGCCCCAGCAACACCAGGTCCCCATCCGTAAACCCACTGATCTTATCCCCCACAAAACGCTTGCCCTTCCCATGCGGCACATATACGATCTCGAATTCAGGATGAAAATGCCAGAAATCCTGGTGACACAAAAGAGGCGCCTTGTTATAGGCCATATAAAAAGAAGACCCCTCGGGAAGCTCTATTTTCTCCAGGTTTGCCTTTTTCATGAACTTGATTGTCTTTCTGATCGACAATAATGACAATTTAGTGCAATTTTTGGAAAAACTGCTGAAACTGACACAGCAGCGCTACCATGATATTTGCTTCATGAACAAACACTTTCGATATAGGATAGCTATCGTCGTCTTTTTCTTTATCAACGGATTTCTGTACGCCAACTGCACCGGCAGGCTGCCTGAACTAAAGGACTATTTCAACGTTTCCAACAGCGTCCTGGGAACGATGCTCTTTACCACCGCCATCGGCGCGCTGGTGGCCATGCCCATCACCGGCTGGCTGACCACCCGGTGCAACAGCGGAAAGCTTACTATCTACACAGGTTTGTTATTCTGTTGCATCGTCCCCCTCATCCCTTATTCCCAGAATGTTTGGGTAGGCCGTACAAGCTTTTTCATGACGGGGTTCTTTTCCGGGGCGATGGACATAACGATGAACGGGCAGGCGGTATTTGCAGAGCGGAAATACAAAAAGACCATCATGTCCTCCTTCCACGCCGCCTTTAGCATCGGCATGGCCCTGGGAGCCGGCTCGGGCGCGCTCTTCGCCAACTATCATTTTCCTCTCCGTCTCCATCTTCTCTATATGGCGCTGGGCAGCATCATCGCGCTGGCCGCCGTATCTCCTATCATCCTAAAGAACCAGGAAGGAAATGCGACAAAAAAGGAGTCCAGAGCGAAAAATCAAAAGATCCCCCTCCTCATCTGGCTCATCGCCATCATAGGATATTGCGGCATGACGGGAGAAGGCTCCATGGTCGACTGGTCCGCCATCTATATGCATACAGTAGTAGGTAAAACAAAAGCGTTCAGCGCGCTCGCGGTAGGCACATTTGCCACTGCCATGACCATCGGCCGCCTCTTCGGGGATTATTTCATCGACAGGATGGGACGGCAGTTCATTTTACTCTTCAGCTGTTTTGCCGCCATCATTGGTCTGTCGGAAGCGTTGCTGCTGCCATCCGCCGCCACGGTGTTGATGGGGTTCTTCCTGGTAGGCATCGGTCTGTCCAATGTAGTGCCCATGACCTATTCCACCGCCGGCAATATCAAAGGCATCGAACCCGCGGCAGGTATCGCCATAGCAAGCACCATCGGCTACAGCGGCTTCTTCGTAAGTCCGCCGGTGATAGGCTATCTGGCCGATGGATTTGGACTCCGCATCGGGCTGGCATTCCCACTGCTCCTTTTCCTGGTCATGCTATCCATCATTCTCGCAAACAAAATATCCATTTTCACCGGATCAATTCAAATGTCCCCTTCTTCTTCATCATCCGCCGGGCAATCGGACCGGTAAAGCAATTGACCCCTGGACTATGTACGAATACTCCAAATATTAGATATTTCAAACGATGGTCCTACTGCATCGTCAACGCATACACTGCAAAACTTGCCAGCCAATGCTCTCCCATATAATCCCCGCTGGCCACATTGGGCAATGCCACCGCCAAATGCTGGTTGGCCAGCTCGTATAGACGGGCCCTGTTGGCAGGCAGATGCCGCGCGATCCCATAAAGGTCCCAGGCCCTGCTTAAATTAAGACCGTCCAGATGCACCAGCTTCCCATCCGACCTGTCCTTCACCTCGCCCGGCGCCAGACTGAACCCCGGACCAGCCAGCGATGGCATGAACTTCCGGACCCAGCTCTGATAAGCGGCTTCCGGCAGCACCCTCCACATCAGGTCCGCCTCCTCCAGGCCGGGACTCAAAAAATCATTGCCACCCGGCTCCCACGCAATAGGATAATGCTCATCATGCGCATAAAATCGCATGGCCGTCCGCAGGATGACACTCTTCAACGAGTCGTCCTTTTCCTGCACGGCATAATCCCAGGCCAGCCGCAGCGAAAACGCAAGGTTCGCATGTTCGCCTACCCGTACAGGATAGTTCATCTTGGGAAGATATTCGATAAAAAGACCCGCTATCTGCCGCGCCAGCGGCGCCACATTATGGCTCAGCTTCTTCCCTAGCGGATCGTTCCACTTATCCAGCTCGTTCTGCAATTGCAGCAGCCAGGCCCAGCCATACGTACGCTCGAAACCCTTATTATCCTTCATGGCAAAGATCTTCATCTCGCCCTGGATATTTTCGTCTGACAGATTCTCTTCCAGCTTTTGCCGGATCTCACCCGCCCGCGGCATGTCCGGGAACAGCTTTAACAGACGCACCAGCATCCAATGCCCATGCACGCTGGAATGCCAGTCGAAACAGCCATAAAAAGCAGGATGATATAGCCGGGGCTTCCCCGTCAGACTGCTGTCGGAGAAAGTTACACCGGTCTTGTAAGGGAACTCCCGCTGCATGCACCGCAACGGCAGTTCGGCAAAATGCACAGCCCCTTCCATGGTCAGCTGATATTTACCATCCTTCAATTCGAAATGACGCGAAGTCTGCGCGTCGAGGTTTACCATAAATAAAAAACACCCCAGGACGACAGAAAAAAATTTGCTCATAGCTATTAAATAAAATATTTATAGGATTTCCACGAATCTTTCATCAAAATTGCAATTTTTATATCGCCTTTCATAACCTCTTCGCAATCTTCTTCCGCACGGTCCGCTTATTTTGGTTCCTGAACTTGATATATTGCTTCTTGTACCATTAAAATGGTATATACTTGTTTCCCGGAAGGGAAAATAGTATTACCTTTCTTTTCATAAGATCAACCATCCTTGAGACCCATCTTTTTTTTCTTGCTCGCCCTCCTTGCCTGCGTTCGCCTCGCGTCAGCCCAGGACACACGTTTCATAAAACATATCCTTACCAGCGACTTTATTTCGGAAGGAGTGGCGGTAGCGGATGTCAACAAAGATGGAAAGCCGGATATCATCGCCGGCGCCTGGTGGTTCGAAGCTCCGGGTTGGACCCGCCACGAGATCACGACGCCCAGGTCCTATTCCCCCACCACCCAGTTCAGCAATTCATTTTTAAACTTTACCCTCGACGTCAACCAGGACGGCTGGGTAGACCTGATACGCATCAGCCTGCCGGGAGAAGAGGCGGTATGGTATGAGAACCCCGGTCGCGCAGGCGGTCACTGGCCGATGCACCCGATCCTTCAAAATGCGGGTAACGAATCCCCCGCCTTCGTAGACATCAACGGAGACGGCAGAGGCGACCTGCTCTGTAACGACCCTGTCGCCAAACAGATGATCTGGATGGAATCTCCCTCTAAAAAAGGGGACACCACCTGGAAAAGACATATCATCGGACAGGGCAATGTCCCCGGCCTCGGACGCTATACCCATGGACTGGGCCGCTCGGACATGAACGGCGACGGCCGCCCCGACATCATCATCACCAAAGGCTGGTGGGAATGTCCGCCCAACCCCGCCACGGACAACTGGACATTCCATCCCGCGGACCTTGGCGAAGACTGTTCCCAGATCTATGCCCTGGATGTAAAAGGCCATGGACAAAAAGACCTGATCAGCGCCTCCGCTCATAATTATGGCATCTGGTGGCACGAAAAAGTAGACACCGGCTGGGTCCATCACGTCATTTTCAATAAAGTTTCCGAAACCCATGCCCTGGCCATGGCGGATCTCGATGGAGACGGACATCCCGATCTGGTCACAGGCAAAAGATATTACGCCCACAACGGCGAAGACCCCGGCGCGCACGAGCCCTCCGTCCTCTATTGGTTCGAGTTCAAGCCCGGTGCCCGACCTGAATGGATACCCCATCTCATCGATGACCATTCGGGCGTGGGTCTACAGGTATTAGTAGTAGATTTGGATAAGAACGGCACCCCCGACATCGTTATAGCCAACAAAAATGGCGTGTTCTTCTTCGAGCAGAAAAAATAATAAAATACCCCATGTCACCCCTCAAATCCCTTATTCTCCCGACCCTATGCCTATTGACGGCCGGTCAGCTGACCTTTTCCCAGGACACGATGTATTACGATGCGTCCCGCAAATTATTTTCCGGCCAGCCGGGCGGCGTTATCTTCCGGACCAAAAAAAAGACGGACAGCGGATGGACGGGGATATATTATTATTACCTGTCCACCGGTAAACCTCAGTCTATAGGAAATTATTCGGACGTATCCTGTAACCATCGCAACGGAGAATTTCACTATTACGACACAAATGGCGTACTCAAACGTACCTGTGTTTATGTGGATGATAAGCTCAACGGACAGGAGACTTACTATTACCCCGACGGCAGGATACAAGTCACGGGTGCTTACAAAGATAATAGGTCGGCGGGTGAATGGATAGGCTACTACCACAGTGGTAAAATATCAGGGAAGGCCACTTATACCGATGGTCGGCAGTCCTCGGCTGAATTCTTCCTGGAAGATGGTACACCCAACCAGGCAGTGACCATATTCATGGACGACCCCAGTTACCCCGGAGGAGAGGATGCATTCCGGAAATTCCTTGCGAAGACATTGAGATATCCCTCCCCGGCCGTCAATAAAGGCATTGAAGGAAGGGTAGTTGTACAATTCAAAGTCACAAAGGAAGGAAAGATCGTTGAAATGAGCATTTCTCAGTCCCCTAACGAACTGCTGAGTACGGAAGCGTTACGTGCGCTGCGAAAGATGCCGGATTGGAAACCCGCCATGCTGGGAGGAGTTCCCATAGATGCCTGGCGCAAACAGCCGGTGGACTTCAAGCTATAAATTCAGGGATTTGCATAGATATCGTGCATTATATGTAAATTAAACAAATTTCTTTATGCAACGACTGCTGCTGATCTTCGGTATCCTCCTGCTATTTGCCACAGAGATCCTTCGCGTGTACTTTACCATGCCCTTTCCCGGCAGCCAGCACGCCAACACCATCGACCTGGCTTATTTCATCGACCGAAACAGGATCTACCTGCGGCTCCTGGGCCTGCTCCTGGTGATCACCCCGCTGTTAAGATACCTCTCCAAAGGAAGGATCTGGACAAAACTGGGGCTCTCCGTGGTCATCATCCTTTATGCCGTCGTCTTTTACTTCTTCAACTTCCGGTTTGAGGCGGACAAGATGTTCTATCAGCCGGGTACGGTCCGGTTCGCCGACGCCGCCACCAACAAGGTCGCCCCGGAAAAACTGGTCATCGGCATATCCATCAATCATGAAACAAAAGCCTACCCCATACAGATCATCGGCTATCATCACCAGGTAAGGGACACCGTCGGCGGCATGCCCGTCATGATCACCTATTGCACGGTCTGCAGAACGGGAAGGGTCTATAGCCCCATGGTCAATGGAAGGAACGAAAACTTCCGGCTGGTGGGAATGGATCATTTCAATGCCATGTTCGAGGACGCCACGACAAAAAGCTGGTGGCAGCAGGCGACAGGAGTATCTATCGCAGGTCCCCTGAAAAACAATCGGCTCAGGGAGTTGGACTCTTATCAGTCTTCTCTCTCCGAATGGATCTCCGAACACCCCGATACAAAGATCCTGCAGCCGGACACAGTCTATAAAAAACAGTACGACGATCTCGCCGACTTCGACAAAGGCACGATCAAGGGTAGCCTGGAAAAAAGGGACTCCGCCTCATGGAAGGCGAAGTCCTGGGTTATTGGTATAAAATCCGAGAATGCTACGAGGGCTTACGACTGGAACGATCTTGTCGATCATCCCCTGATACAGGATACCATTGGCAATACGCCTATCCTGCTCCTGCTGGGTCCCGATTCTGCCACCTTCCATGTCTGGAACAGGAATGTCGGAGGACAGACCCTGCAATTTATCCAGGTACCCGGCCAGCCTTATATAAAGGACAGCGCCACGGGTTCGACCTGGGGCTTTAATGGAAAATGCATAGCGGGATCACTAAAGGATCAACAGCTGCTGCCTGTCCAGTACTACCAGGAATTCTGGCATTCATGGAGCAATTTCCATCCGGCCACCACCCAATACAAATTACTGTCCGTGTCGGGGGTAAAAAATGGCAAATGACAACAATGCCAGATAAGGCAGGAAAAGCACGGCCAGCGATGCGACCAGATGCCATCTGCTTTTCGGGTTCTTGTTCGACAGCGCTTCATATTTCCCGAAGATCTTCAGGTCCCGGTCCTTAATAATAAAGATGTAATGGAACAGGAAAGCCGTAAGGAAATACAACGAGCCGGCAAACAAAGCGGACTGTCCGCGTGACTCGAACCGGGCATGTTTTACAAAGTGCAGATACAGCGACTCTAACAACAAGAGCCATCCCCCTGAGCCAAGGGAAAACAGGTACATCGCCTGCATACGGGGATTAAAGCTGGGCCGGTACTGGCTGACTTTGTAGAAGTAGTTGTAGATATTAAAGTACAGATAATCTACGTGTTTCATAGTTTTCAAATTAGGGTACTGGGTTCGGATTTATGGAGCTTTCGGCGCCTGGCCTTGGGCTCGTTTTCGGGTACTTTTCAGTACTCTAATATAAACGTTTTTCGGGAGAAAATAGTACAGGAAAAAGCTTGCGCAGAGCTCAACTTATTGATTTTCAACAAGGGAAAAAATAGTAATTTCCGAATTCAGGGTAAACCACTACCCTATCCTACAAGAGTCCGTCCTACCTCGTAAATCAGGGTAAAACCAGGCATAAACAAATGTCTTTTCCCGCCTAAATATTCTCCTGATAGGTATGCCCGGATGGCTCAATAGATCATATCTACGGTCCCGCTCAGCATACGGTCTTTTACCTGTGCGTCGGAAAAAACCACGGTCCAGATATATACTCCGGGCGGCTGACGGCGGCCCTGAAAATAACCATCCCAACCCTTGCCGATATC
>DASZXP010000244.1:0-11760 GCA_035545935.1 Puia sp.
GTGATAAAGACACATCTAAAAAATCTTCTGGAAAACGATCAAAGACTAAAAAAGCTGCTGTGAAGAAATCGAAGAAGTAATCGACGATTTTTAATCAATAGCTTAATTTCATGAATCAACTGCCTCTTGCCAGAAGAGTACAAATCATCCAATTAATTGTAGAAGGCAATAGCCTGCGAGGTACATCCCGAATTGCGGATGTATCCATCAATACTGTCACCAAGCTTTTCCTTGATGTAGCAGAAGCTTGTGTAAAATTCCATAGCAAGACAGTAGCTAACCTTTATTGCAAAGAACTACAATGTGACGAACTCTGGTCTTTTGTATATTCAAAAGATAGAGACGCTGTACCAGATACACCAGGTATAGGAAGCGTCTACACCTGGACAGCAATAGATCCCAGAACCAAATTGATGGTTTCTTGGTATGCCGGACTTCGAGATCAGAATTCCGCTTACATCTTTATGAGAGATGTAAAGGCCAGGATAAGGAATAGACCCCAGATCACTACAGATGGATTTTCCGCTTACCGTGAGGCCATAGATGATACTTTTGGTAGTCGGATTGACTTTGCTCAACTGATTAAGTACTATGGTGGTAAACCAGATAGTTCCGATGAGGAAAGATCCGGCAAATACGGTGATGCCGAGAAACGGATCATCACAGGTAATCCTGATCTCCGGAAAGCTACAACTGCCCATGTGGAGCGTCACAACCTGACTATTCGGATGGCTAACCGCAGGTTCCAACGACGCACCAATGCTTTCTCTAAAAAGCTTGAGAATCACAGGCTTTCTGTTGGTTTATTCGCTACCTATTACAACTTTGTACGCCGACATGCAACCTTGCGGATAACTCCAGCTATGGCCGCTAAAGTCACTAATCGATTTATGACCATAGAAGACATGGTTCTGCTGACGCATCAGTTTCCCAGAGGTCCGAAACAGAAAGAATTGTATATTTAGGAATAACCTTTAAATCTTACATTTATGGCAAAATTCACCACAAGAGTTGAATTACATGGCGCATATGAAGAAAGCGATTATGAAATTCTTCATCAAGCAATGGAAAAAGTAGGTTTCATTCGAACTATTATGGATACTGATACTAAAATAGTTTATAAACTACCACCAGCAGAATACAATGCTATTGGAAATTTTACTCGTGAACAAGTATTGCAAGCTGCAAAAACTGCCGCTAAGAAAACTAAGAAAAAGTTTTCTGTAATAGTAACACCATCTACCGGACGAATATGGTATAACCTGGAAGAAGAATTCGAAAGAAATTAATCACGTCCACATAAATCATCGTTTTCCAATGTTAAAGGAAAATCACTAATTGACATTGGATAGATTTCTTTTTCCGGAAAAAGCTTACCGACGAAATCATCTCCATCAGGTATAAAAATAAGTTCAATATTATCTTCGGGAAGGATTTTTTCTAATAGACTACCGGATATTGGAGTTTCCATAAACTGATATATTTTGAATTAAAAAATTATTTAATGCGAATCAGTTTATAGGATTACTTTTCCAAACTGAGACACTACCCATATTTTAATGATATTTTCATTTTGATATTTTACCGATCATCTATATGTTTGTGATATACTCGACACTTTAATTCCAGCCAATCCTTTACTGAACATACCTTTCTGCGATTCAATACCCGAATTGATAGATAATCATTTTTTATAATAGGTAATAACCCCCTAAATCAGGTTTGCTATGCAAAAGTTAATGAGTGTTTTTATGCTCGCCCTTGTCCTTTTCTTATCCTTTGGCTGTAAAAAAGATTCAGGCCAGAATGGCGCATCCTCCAAATACTACTTCCGGTTCAAGGCCGATGGGACGCAGTATGATATAAAAGATACGCTGGGCGACGTCGCCAGTTTGCAAGGTGGTCGCCAGTTCTATGATGGCGTATACTCTACGCCATTTTACCCCTGTTCTATTGGCGGCAGAACAACGACGATCGTCGACGGCTATCCTTCGCTGTGGGTTTCTATCAAAAGCCTTGACCTTATTAAAACCGGCGTCTATCAGTCCAACCCCACGGATGATTTCAGGGGCGTTCCCAGTATAGAAATGCAATGTACCTTGCCGGTTACTGACCTGTATGTAAAATCCAGAACGTATAATAGCTATCGGGAGAACAATTATCTTGAGGATATTAAGGTAAATATCACCGAGCTCACTATTGATAATATAAAAGGAACTTTTTCCGGGTCTGTGTACGATGCCAGCAACAATGGCAGTAACCCAACAAAGCTATCTATTACAGATGGCGAGTTTTTTATAAGGAGGGCTGATTGATCCATTACCCCGGGAGTTCAATGGCTAACAAAGGACGTACGAGGAACTAATTTTTTCCAATGTGTGGTTTCCTGAGTTATGGAAGGTTAAATTTGTCTTATCAGCTTTGACTTTTTTAAATTCAACGCACGATGAGACAGTTATTTATATGGTTGCTTTTCACAGCATTAACCTTCTCCGTCTGGTCCCAGACCCGTCCTGCCGGCGCTTCCACTGGCCCTCAAGGTAACCCCATCGGCATCTTCGAAGGACATGGCGATATAGGCACGAACGTCATGCCCGGATCAGCCGTCTTCATCCCCGCGACCGACCAGTATGTCATATCCGGGGCCGGATACAATATCTGGGGAGATCATGACGAATTTCAATTCGTCTGGAAAAAGATGAAGGGCGACTTTATCCTCTATACCCGGGCTGAATTCCTGGGCTCCTGGGTAAACTACCATCGCAAAGTGGGTTGGATGATCCGCAAAAGTCTCGATGGCAGATCACCTCATGTCAATGCGGTGGAACATGGCGACGGTCTCACCTCTCTCCAGTTCCGCCGGACGGAAGGCGCCCAGACGGAAGAGCATAAACTCAAGATCACGAAGGCCAATATCCTTCAGCTGGAACGCAAAGGCAATCAATACATCATGCGGGCCGCCGAATATGGGCAACCTTTTCAAACAGACACCATCACCGGCATCGACCTCGGCGACGAGGTATACGTGGGACTGTTCGTAGGATCACACGATGCCGACAGGCTGGAAACAGGCGTCTTCAGCAATGTCCGTATTAACATCCCCCACGCCGGCGAATCCGATCAGACCACCCAGATGACCATGGGCAGCAACCTCGAGTTCCTCGAGCTGGCCTCCGGACGGAGGGATATCATCTACTCCGTGCCTTACTCCATCCAGGCGCCCAACTGGACCCCCGATGGCAAAAGCCTTATCTTCAATGACGCCAAAGGGCTCATCTACAAATTCGACCTGGCCAGCCGGACACCCACGCCCATCAATACAGGCGCTATCACCCACAACAACAATGACCACGTCATTTCTTTCGATGGCAAAATGCTGGGACTAAGCAATTGGGTAAAAGAGCTGGGCGGCTCCATTATCTACACCGTACCGATAGAGGGCGGCACGCCAAAACAGGTCACGCCCAAAGGACCGTCCTATCTGCATGGCTGGTCGCCCGATGGCAAGGACCTCGTATTCTGCGGCGAGCGCGACGGCGAGTTCGACGTATACAAAGTGCCCGCCGCCGGAGGCAAAGAGATAAAGCTCACCACCACCAAGGGACTGGACGACGGTCCTGAATATACGCCCGACGGGAAATATATTTATTTCAACTCGGTCAGGACAGGCACCATGCAGATCTGGCGCATGCGCCCCGATGGCAGCCAGCAGGAGCAGATCACCCATGACGAATACAATAACTGGTTTGCGCATATCTCCCCCGACGGCAAATGGTTTGTTTATCTGTCTTTCCTCCGGGAAGAAACACCCGCCGGTATCCACCCGCCCTACAAACACGTCTATATCCGGCTGCTGCCCATCGATGGCAAAGGCGAACCCAAAGTCCTGGCATATGTCTATGGCGGGCAAGGTTCCATCAACACGCCTTCCTGGTCGCCGGACGGAAAGAAGATCGCATTTGTCAGCAACAGCAACTAAAAGAATAGAATGAAGGCTCGTAAATTCAGTATCGTCGGCATCCTAAGTTTTTTTTCTCTATCGCTGGCCGCCCAACCCGTCCGTCAGGTACAGCTCTCTCAATTCAAACTGCAATCCTCCGTCATTGTCGGGACAGACGGCGCCACACTTTCCTCACCCGGCTGGCAGGCCCGCGATTATTGGTACCCCGTCACCGTCCCGTGTACCGTACTATCAGGACTTGTCGCCAATAAGGTCTACCCCGACCCTTACATAGGCATGAACAATATGCTCATACCCGATGCCTCCGATACCTTCAACCTTCAATATCATTTGGACCAGTACAGCCATCTGCCCGGCCAACCCAACCCCTGGAAAAAACCCTACTGGTATCGCACGACCTTTTCCGTCCCCGCGGGAGACAAAGGCCGGCATTTTCAGCTCATCTTCAAAGGGATTAATTACCGCGCCGATGTCTGGCTCAATGGAAAGCTGATCGCCGACTCTTCCCGTATGGTAGGCATGTTCGAAGAATTCTACCTCGATGCCGACAACGCCATCCGCGCCGGAGAAGAAAATGCGCTGGCCGTAAAGATCTATCCCCTGGACGATCCGGGACTGCCCGCCGAGCCCCAGCTGAGGGCGATGGACGACTTTTTTGAGAATGGAGGTCCCACCGGCGATATCGGAAAGAATGTGACCATGCTTTGTTCTATTGGATGGGACTGGATCCCCGAGGTGAGGGACCGCAATATCGGGATCTGGCAGCCCGTCTATCTCCGGACAACAGGACAGGTCGTCATGGCGCATCCACGGATCGTCACCCTGCTGCCCGATACCAACGTGGCAAAATTGGCCCTGGACCTCGACCTCGATAACTTCACCAGCGGCGCCCGGAAAGGCCGCCTCTCCGTGACCATCAGTCCCGAAAACTTCAGTGGCCCTGCGATATCATTCTCCAAAGATCTCTCTGCGTCTTCCGGCCCTGCATCCTCCGGCATGTCCAGCAATGCATCCACCACCAAGGTCCATCTTTCCGCCGACGACATCCCCGCGCTCTCGATACGTCACCCGCACCTGTGGTGGCCCAATGGCTATGGCAGTCCCGACCTTTATCGCATACGGCTCCGCTTCACCGACGAGGCGGGCGTCTCCGACGATACCAGCTTTGTCTTTGGCATCCGCACCGTCAGCTCATCCACAACGATGGTGAATGGATATGTGCGCCGCGATTTTTATGTCAATGGCCATCGTATCCACCTGGTAGGAGGGGCCTGGGTTCCTGATATGATGCTGAACAGGGATCGTCAGCGCAACGATTATGAACTGCGGCTTTGCCGGAATGCCAACGTAAACCTCGTCCGCATCTGGGGCGGCGGCCTGGGAGAGACGGACGACTTTTATGAGCTGGCGGATCGTTATGGATTGCTGGTATGGCAGGACTTCTGGATCACCGGCGACACCAATGGCGGCTTCAAAGGCTCCGCCGACTGGCCATTACAGAGCCGCGTCTTTATCGATAATGTCATCAGCACCATCCTTCGCATTCGCAACCATCCCAGCCTGTTGGTATGGACAGGCGGCAATGAAGGGCATGCCCGAAAAGAATTATACGACGCCATGCGCGATAATGTAGCCAACCTCGATGGCACCCGCCCCTTTATCCCCTGCTCCTCCGGCTTTTCAAAAGCGCCCGCCGACTGGAAGGGCTCCTGGCCCGATAACAAGCTGTCCGGCGTATACAGCGGCGGCCCCTACAGCTGGCAGGATGAAAAGAACTACTTCCTCTTTGTCGATGAAGGCAAGGGCTGGGTATTCAAGGACGAGACAGGCATACCGTCCCAGCCGCCTTACAACACACTGGCGAAGATCATTCCCAATCTCTCACCCGACAGCAGCCTGCCTTACCCCCTGAACAATACCTGGGGCTATCATGATGCCTGCACCGGCAATGGGAAATATGACACGTATTACAAGGCGATGGTCGATCGTTATGGCGCGCCCCAAAGTATCCGTGATTTCTCCGAAAAAATGCAGCTCGTAAATGCCGATGGCTATCGCGCCATATTCGAGGCCGCCGGACACAAGCTGCGCGAGACGGGAGGTGTCATGTTATGGAAGCTGAATGCCGCCTTTCCCAGCGTGGCCTGGCAGGTCTATGACTGGTATCTCGAACCCAACGCCGGCTATTATTTTATGCAGCGGGCCTGTGAATCCGTACATATCCAGCTCAATCGCGATGACTCCTCCGTGGCCCTCGTCAATCGCACCTATCAGCCTCATAAAGGACTGCGCTATGTAGCAGAGATCCTCGACATGGACGGCCGCTCCCTATACAAACAGGAGGCCCATGCCAGCCTCGATACCACCGAGGCCCGCTCCGTGCTTTCGCTCGCCGCCGAATTGAGAAAAGGTAAAGGCATCTCCTTCCTGATCCTGACCCTCTATGACGCCGGTGGCAGATTGCTGTCCCGCAACACGTATTGGATGTCGCCCGGCCATGATTTTACTACCCTTCGACAGATGCCGGCCGCGTCGCTAACAGTAAAAGCTCAACCGATGTCTCCAGCCCCCGCGTCGTCCAACAACTTCTCTCCCGGCACGTATGCAACCTGGCCTGTCACCATAAAGAATACTTCGAACAGGCTGGCTTTCTTCCTGAATCCGCAGCTGATCAAGGATGGCGAAGAGGTCCTGCCCAGCTATTGGTCCGATAATTATTTTTCCATCCCACCCGGAGAAACAATAACGACGACGGTGAGCTGTCCAAAGGCTTTGATAAAAGGTGCTGCGCCGGAGCTTCGGCTGGAAGGTTGGAATACTACACCACAAAATATCCCGCTGACTCGTCCAGGGGACAAAAATTAATTCGTAGCCGCTCCATTCACCAGCAAATGTTGACCGCTGACAAAGGAGGACAGATCGCTGGCAAAGAACTCCGCTACATTCGCCACATCTTCTACTTCCGCCAGCCGGTGCATGGGGCAGCTGTCCAGCAACTGCTTTCTCAATGCCGGATAAGCCGACGGGTCCACAAAGATCCCTGAATGATCCACCGCAAACGGGATGATAGAATTCACCGTCACCCCACGATGACCGATCTCTTTGGCAAGGATATCCACGAGATATCGGGGCGTCGTTTTACTACCGCCATACACTGCCATACCGGGCACGGGGAAAGAAGTGGTGCTGCTGGCGATATAGATGATCCTGCCATTATCCTCCACATGTTTGGCCGCCTGCTGCAGGGTGAAATAAGAACCCTTTGTGTTGATGGAGAACACCCGGTCGAACTGCTCTTCCGTAAAATCCGTCACCGGCACTTCCACCATTTCGATACCAGCATTGGCGACGACGATATCTATCTTGCCAAATGCCGCCCTGGCTTCCGCAAAAAGCTTTTCCAGCTGGGCCGGCTTGCTGACATCCGCCTGCACCGCAATGACCTTGGCGCCCGTGGCTTTGATATTATTAACTACTTCGTCGGCGGAAGCCCTGTCCTTTGAATAATTGATGACGATGCCCGCGCCGAGGGCTGCGTAACGTTCTGCGATAGCTTTGCCCAGACCTCTTGCTGAGCCTGTGATCAGGGCTGTTTTGTTTTGTAGCGTGTTCATATGTGTAAGTTTTTATTTGGCCGACGGAGCCGGTCTGGTTAAAAAAGATGATTATGCCATACCTCCATTCACACCGATGTTCTGGGCGGAGATCCATTTGGCATCGTCGCTGGCCAGGAATTCGACGACCTTCGCGATATCATCCGGCTCGCCGATCCTGTTAAAGGCCGACAGGGAAGCCAGCCGGGCAATTAATTCCTCGGACTTGCCTTTGGTAAAAAGCTCCGTGTTCGTCGGGCCGGGCGAGACGATATTTACATTGATACCACGCGGGCCCACTTCCTTGGAGAAAACCCTCGACAACGACTCTACCGCCGCCTTCGTGGCTACATAAGGCCCATAGGTGGGCAGCATGATGCGGTTGACGGAAGTGGAGAAATTGATGACGCTGCCATTGTCCGCCAGACGGGTAGCGGCCTCCCGCATAGTGTTGAAGGTGCCTTTTACATTGATGTCGAAGATCCTGGAGAAATCTTCATCCGTGGTGTCCTTGATCAGCGTATTGAATAGGATCCCCGCATTGTTGACAAGTACATCGATCTGCCCGTAATAGGCGATGGCTGCGTCGAAGAGATTTCTCACCTGGTCCGGCTGGCTTACATCCGCCTGGAGAGCGATGGCATTGCCGCCTGCTGCTTTGATCTTTTCCACCAGCTTTTCGGCGGGCTCTTTACTTCCGGCATAATTGACGATGACTTTTGCGCCGGCCCTGGCCAGACGGCGGGCAATGGTGGCTCCGATGCCCCTGGAGGCGCCGGTGATCAAAATAACTTTTTCGTTTAAGGTGCTCATATCTTTGTGGTTTTGTATGTCCGACAAACGTGCCTCCGAGGAAATGTAGCCCGTTTGTCGGAAAGTTTTAATGATTGTCTTTCGGACGACGAACCCTTGGTTCGTTTTGATATCACAAAGTTGGCACAACGGCGACCCGAAAAAGTACAGGCTTTACAGGATTAGTTGCAAAATCCTAAGGTCTGCGGCCCCGACCGAAACCTCGCTCGGACCGGGTTCGTCTTTCTAACCCTGAACCCCCCGGACATTTTGCTGTTTCCGGTAGGCGGCCGGCGATATTTCCGCATGCTTGGAGAAGTAATTGCTGAAATGAGAGGACTCCGAGAAACCCAGCTTATAGGCTATCTCCTTGATAGAGATGGTGGAATTCTGTAGTAGGGACTTGGCTTCCGCGATGGTCTTTTCCGTGATCCAGGTACCAATGGCCTTCCCCGTCTTGCTTTTGATGACATTACTAAGGTAGTTGGGGTGCAGATTTTGCAGCTCCGCATAGTCCTGTACACGGAATGCCTTGTCGGCCTTGTCGGTGAGGAGATCCCGGTAATGTTTTTCCAGGTGACGCTTAAAAAGCTTTACGATCTGGCTGCTGCGATTGCCTTCCTGGATAGGATTATAATCCTGCCAGAAATACTCTTTGATCTTTAATAGCAGGACGACAAAGAGATTGCCGATCATTCTGTATTTATAGGGCGAGTCCCCAAAATACTCCTTGTTGATCTGCAGATACAGCTGCTCGAACTCTCCAAAAACAGCCGGCTCGAGCACCTTCGGCGGCACCGTTTCCGCCAGCAAAAAAGAGAACTCCTTAAAGACATCGTGATGCACATTCTCCTTTAAAAACGCTTCGCTCATCGTGATCAGCCAGACAGCTCCGACCCGGTCCCAATGGAATGATTTATAATGTCCGGGATTGGTGAAATAAATCATGCCCGGCGTCGTTTTGAATGATTGTTCGTCGGTGGTATATCTTCCCTCTCCATCCTTTACAAAAACAAAAGAAAAATAGTTGGTCCGGAACACGGTGGACGTAAATGGCAGGTTGGGATGAATATCCGCCAGGTTATGGACAGCGAACTGGCCATCCGCATGGATCAGGTCCACGGGCAGACCCAGCGTTCGGTAGGTGTCCATCAAGGTTTCGTGCAATCCGGAACGGGGATTCATATAGGAAAGTTAGAACTTTTAAACTTTTACAAGATATGAAAAACGCTCATTATCTTCTTATTAGCCTCTTGCTGCTCTGCAGCGCCTGTCGTCACAAAGACCAGGGGGTCACCCAAACTTTAAAAGATGGCCTGACAGGTAGCAATCGGGCGTTAACGGACATCATCGATCTTAACTATCGTGTACTGGAAGAAAGAATGAACGATCCCGTCGTTCATGATAACGCCACCGTCTGGACGCCAAAGATCATCCTGCTGCGTAAGACAGCTAACGATTGCATAGCATAGGCCATTGTCGAAAAAACCTTCCATTATACGGTCATACAATGATATAGCGCCCTTCGCATAACTTCAAAGTATCATGTGTAATAACGTAGTTAACACCACATAAAACTCTAAAATTCACTACCCTACAAAAAAAATATCCCCCAACGCTTGCATCTCCCCGCTTCCGTGATTACTTTTGACTTGACTTTCATCAACACAGTTTTCACCACACCGTACCCAATCTCCTCGAATTACCATCGCTTTAGATTTTCAATTTTCACACAGCCAGATTTTCACCACGTCCGCCCATCCTCTGAATTTCCTCGAATCCTTTAGGCTATGAACTACTATAGTAGTTAATCCTAAATCACCCTATTTATGACAACGTCCGTTCATTGCCTGGGCAAATTGCTTTGCATTACCCTTTTTGCCGTTCCATCTCCTCTCATGGAGTCGAAAAAAGCCACACCTTCGGAACTTACACCCTTACATTCCTTTTTCCATACAAACACTGCCTTCGCCGCCAGGGCCGCCCGCACAAAAGCCATAAAAGCGCGAGCCGCCAAACGCCTTATCGCTGCGCAACGCACCGCCGCCCGTCAGGCCGAATTGAAGATAATAGGCATGGAAGCCCACCTGCTGTACGAAGAGCTGCAGCTGGCTAATGAAGGCCTGGACGAAAAAGTATTGCAGTATGCGCTGCAGGGATATCACCGCCTGTTGAAAAGAAATGAGATCCAAAACCCCGACATCCTCACCATTTGCGACTTCGGCCAGTCTTCCAGTCAAAAACGTATGTATGTCATCGACCTCTACGCAAAGAAACTGCTGAGCCGCAACTATGTCGCCCATGGCATGAGCTCCGGGAAAGAATTCGCCAGCTCCTTTTCCAACGCACCCGAATCTCATAAAAGCAGTCTTGGTTTCTATGTCACCCGCAACACCTATGTGGGTGAGAACGGTCTCTCTCTTCGTCTCGATGGCTTCGACAGAGGATTCAATACCCTGGCGGGCGAACGTAACATCGTGATCCACGGCGCCTCCTATGTCAGCGATCGCATCCTGGAAAAATATGGCGTGATGGGAACTACTTATGGCTGCCCCGCCATCCCCGAAGAGCTGACCCGCGACCTTATCCCCGTGCTGACAGGAGGGTCCTGCTTCTTTATTTATTATCCTTCTCAACGGTATCTGACCAATTCCTCTGTCCTGAATGGCTAAGCGTCCGATGAAAAGGCGATCCGCGGCACAGGATTTTCTGTGATACTCAAAAATCGTTATGCCAGCTTCACAACAAACGCTCGTCGTATCCAGCCCTGAATTCGTGGAAGACGGACTGATACCGGCCAAATACACCTGTCAGGGCGAAGGGATCAACCCGCCCCTCGACATTGACAATGTACCCGAGGGCACTCGTAGCATGGTCGTCATCGCGGAAGACCCCGACGCTCCGTCAGGCACCATCACCCATTGGGTATTGTACGATATCCTGGCGGGCAACAGCATCGATGAGAACACCGACGATGGGGTCAAAGGGATCAACAGCAAGGGCAGGATGGGCTATCTTCCTATCTGTCCGCCCAGCGGCATACACAGGTACTTCTTCCATATTTTTGCCCTGGACAGCAGCATCAACCTACGGCCCGGGGCAGACCGTCCCGCCGTGGAAAAAGCCATGGCGGATCATATCCTTGGCGCAGGCACCCTGATGGGCCGCTATGGCAAACCAGAAGAGATACAGGAAGCTATCGATAAGTAATTAAAAACCTATTTTTGGCAGAGAAAAGCCTGCCATGACCTCAGCCCTTCCGCAGCATGAATGGGAACAATACGAACCTTCACTAAGATCCTATCTTTTCCGCCTCACCGCACATCGGGAGGATGCGGAAGACCTTCTGCACGACACCTATCTCAAGGCCGCCGAAAAGCTCCATACGCTTGAGAACCCCTCCTCCCTAAAAAC
>DASZXP010000245.1:0-18764 GCA_035545935.1 Puia sp.
GCTCAGGCCGTGACGAACGCGCGCTGCCCCAGACCTTCGTGGATTACATCGAAAATCCACGGGAATACAACCTCAGCGCCGTCAATACGGTAGTGGAAGTGCATACCCGCGTATCCGACCTGTACAGCAAACCCTATAACCAGATCAGCGAACAGCTACGCCTCACCATCGAGACCATCAAGGAAAGACAGGAGAGCGAGCTGATCAACAACAAAGAATACGGGCTGCTGAACAGTATCGTACCCTCCCAGCGCATCCGGACAAGGACAGGCGCGCCCACCCCGGACGATCTGGACGAACTGATCGCAAAGGTCTGGAAGGAACCGGGCTTTTTTCTCCTGCATCCATTGAGCATTGCCGCATTTGGACGTGAATGCACCCGCCGGGGCGTCCCTCCTCCCACGGTCACGCTATTCGGCTCGCCCTTCCTCACCTGGCGGGGCATCCCATTGATCCCCTCCGACAAAGTGCCCGTGGTCAACGGAAAATCGCATATCCTTTTGATACGTACAGGAGAAAGCCGCCAGGGCGTGGTAGGACTTTATCAACCCAACCTGCCGGGCGAACAATCCCCCGGCCTGTCCGTCCGCTTCATGGGCATCAATGACAGGGCCATCGCCTCCTATCTCGTATCGCTGTATTGCTCACTGGCCGTATTGGTAGACGACGCCATCGCCGTGCTCGATGACGTAGAAACAGGAAAATATCATGAATACAAATATTGATCAGATAAATCCATCGCCGGAGTTCGATCTGCACAGCCCACCCACCAGCCTGCCCGACCCGCACTTTGCCGGCAGAGGCGTAATACCCTCATCCGTAGCAGGCAGCGGCATCTCGCCTTCGGCTGCACAATACCGTGATCTGTCCCGACCGGCAGGCAGATATTCTTCCGGCAATACGGGTACGCCGGAGCCTGTCGAACCCTTCGAGAAGGAACTGCAGCGTCTCCTGGAGACCATGTATGCCGCGATGCCCACGCCGCAGCTGCCTGCATTCCCGGCATTCCCTTCCACTCCGCCGGCGTCCTATTATTTTATGCCCTCCCCTGCAGCCATGCCCGCCCTGCCGGGTATGCCGGGACATATCCCCTTCGACGTCGAAAGAGTAAGAAAGGACTTCCCCATCCTCCAGGAAAGGGTCAATGGCAGACAGCTGATATGGCTGGATAATGCCGCCACCACGCAAAAACCCCGGTCGGTCATCGACAGGCTAAGCCATTTCTACCAGCACGAGAACTCCAACATACACCGCGCCGCGCACGAGATGGCGGCCAGGGCTACAGATGCGTATGAGGATTCCCGTAAGAAAGTAAAAGGGTTTCTCAACGCCCGGAGCCCCAACGAGATCGTATTTGTAAGAGGGGCCACCGAAGCCATCAACCTCGTGGCAAAAAGCTATGGAGAACAACGCCTCAAAGAAGGTGACGAGATCATCGTCAGCCACCTGGAACATCATGCCAACATCGTCCCGTGGCAACAGCTGGCCGCCGTCACCGGCGCAAAGCTAAAGGTCATACCCGTGGACGAGGACGGACAGATCATATTGGAAGAATACGGCAAGCTATTGTCCCCCAGGACCCGCCTGGTCTCCATTACCCATGTGTCCAACGCATTGGGGACCATAACACCCGCCCGGGTGATGGTGGAGATGGCTCACCGTGTAGGCGCGAAGGTCCTCGTCGATGGCGCCCAGGCAGTCTCCCATATGCCGGTGGATGTCCAGTCGCTGGACAGCGACTGGTATGTCTTCTCCGGTCACAAGGTCTTCGGCCCCACGGGCATCGGCGTCCTGCATGGAAAAGAACAGCTGCTGAACGAAACAGGACCCTGGCAGGGCGGCGGTAATATGATAAAGGATGTCACCTTCGAACACACCGAATACCAGCACGCT
The DNA here is from genome assembly GCA_035545935.1 of Puia sp. Lineage (GTDB taxonomy): Bacteria > Bacteroidota > Bacteroidia > Chitinophagales > Chitinophagaceae > Puia. The sequence continues at coordinate 1,894 of DASZXP010000245.1, forward strand.
CCCGCCCGCTTCGAAGCAGGGACAGGGAATATCGCGGACGCCGTAGGATTGGGCGCCGCCATCGACTATGTCCAAGGCATCGGCATGGAGCTCATCAGCCAATACGAACATTATCTCCTGGAATATGCCACCCGGCTGTTAAAACAGGTGCCGGGACTTCGGCTCATCGGCACCGCCCCGGACAAGGCGGGCGTGTTGTCTTTTGTCCTGGAAGGACACCGGACGGAAGATGTGGGCGCAGCCCTCGACAAGGCAGGCATCGCCGTACGCTCGGGTCATCACTGCGCCCAGCCCATACTTCGGAGATTTGGAGTGGAGTCATCCGTAAGACCTTCCCTCGCCCTTTATAATACCTGCGGAGACATCGACGCCCTGGTGCAAACCCTCTGGCAGCTACAGGGCAGCTTCAGAAGATAACGGCGCGCGCCATAGGCCGACAGGGTCTACCAGATGGAGCGCAGCGGCACATAAGACAACCGCTGTATCTTCCAGGGCTCTTTCGATCCACAATGCAGCTGGACCAACGGACTGTCCGGGAAGAAGATGGATGTCATCACGGTCAACCCCTTGTCCGCAAAAAATTCCAGCGAGCTGGCATCCATGACGATGGTAAGGTCCAGCTCCCTGCCTGCGGCGATCCTGGGAGAAAAGAATTTCTTGGGGAACTCCTTGTTGAAGTCGGTGCGCCCGGACAACGTCCGGTCGATATACCAATTATTGGAACCCTTATCATACCCCAATACCATCTGCTGCCCCTCCGTATTGGAAAAAGTGATAAAGAAATCCTGTAACGTATCGGCGTGCAGCTCCAGCTTATACTGAGCCCCGGAAAGACGCAGCCTGCCGGAAATATCGGTCATCGTATCTACGGCTATATCCCGTATGACCTGGGGCTTCCCCACCATCAGCCTGTCCAGCTCCCGCACAGGCAGGGAGCTTATATAGATCTCGTCCTTGGCATGGACGAGCTTTAGCTCCCGGGGCAGCGTCATCGCATTCCGCCAGGCAGCGGTAGGCACCTGGTTGGCATAAAGCCAGTTGCTCATCCATCCCAGAAAGATCTTTCTTTTTCCCGTATTGCTCCAGGTGATACCCGCATAATCATCGGGACCGTAGTCGATCCATTTGGTGGTGCTGCCGTTGGAATAGAATTTTTTGCCGTCGAACTGACCGACAAAATACTGCGTCCCCGATCCCCCGTTGGGCCCTCCGGGATTGGTGCTTACCAGCAACACCCAATAGGTCACGCCATCCAGCTCCAGGGGAAAAAGATTGGGACATTCCCATACTCCGCCATGCGCGCCCAGGTCCTGCCCGAAATCACTTTCCTTTGTCCAGCTCTTGAGATCGGGAGAAGAATAAAAGCTGATCTTATCCTTCGTCGCCAGCGACATCACCCATTTCCTGCCGGGCCTGTACCACATGACATTCGGATCACGAAAATCCGTAATGCCGGGGTTCTTCAGCACAGGATTGTTCTTGTACTTGATCCATGTAACGCCATTATCGAGACTATAGGCGAGACTTTGATATTGATAATCCACGGCGCCCTTCTTCTCACCCGCGGGATCATGATGCGTGAATATCGCCACCAGCGGAGGTTTCCCCATCTGCCCAAGACCGCTGCTATTGCCGGAGTCGACGACCGCGCTGCCCGAGAAAATATATCCCAGACTGTCGGGATACAGGGCGATGGGCTGCTGCCGCCAATGGATGAGATCCTTGCTGGTGGCATGTCCCCAATGCATCGGCCCCCAGATGATGTCCCCGGGATAATATTGAAAAAAGAGATGATAAATGCCCTTGTAATATACCAACCCATTGGGATCGTTGGTCCATTTCTCCCTGGGAGAAAAATGCAGCTGAGGTCGAAAAGGCTGTGTATAGGCAGGCTCGGTGTGCTGGGCCGACATCGTAAAAGACATCAATGCCAGGCCACCGATCAGGGGCCATTTGATCAGGGTCATTTAGTGGGTTTTTAACCCTCTAAATATATGTAATTTTTACGGAATATGACCCTCTGCCGGGTATCTCGGTCACGCATCCAGCATCTCGATCAGCTTTTGCTCTCCATTCAACAGATAAAAGGCGACAAAAACCATCGACTCCGTGTCGGAATGATTATCGAAATGAAGGATACGGGCATCGGCGGGCTCGAAAAAAGCGCTCCCGGCGGACAATACCTGTTCTTCCTCCCCTTCCACCTGCAACATAGCCGTTCCTTCGATGATATAGCCCGTGACGGGACAGGGATGGAAGTGCAGTCCACCTTTTTGTCCGGGTGCGAAATGGATCTCATGCGCCTGTACGGAGGTGATGGTGCGTGTATCGGTGTCGGCCGTCAGCAGATGACGGCGAATGATAGTGTTTGCTGACATAATGATCTATTGAATGTATTGTGCAATGCCCTGGCCAAAGCTCCAGTTCTCCACGGTATTCTCCACCAGCACGATAAAGACATCATCGATGCCGACAGGTGTCCTGTCCGCGATCTTCGTGGCAATGGCCTTATAAAGCGCTTTCTTCATCTCCGGCGTCCGGCCCGCTCTTGCGATGATTTGTATATATACTATACTGCCGGTGTGTGGAATGTTCAGATAGCTGTCGGGCCACAAAAGATCGGAAGGCCTTACCTCATGGATCACCTGGAAAAAATCCTTTTGAGGTATCTTGAATACTTCGACCAGGCTTTCGTGGATGGAGCCGGAAATGTTCTTCTTTACTTCGTCGGTGAGGTTCTGCGCCAGATTGATCTGTACGAATGGCATGGTGATAAAATTTGTCATAGACAACAATTATGCAGCGTAATTGTTCTACCCAAAAAGTCCCGCACGATGAAGATCCCCTTTTACCAGGTAGACGCTTTTACCCATCAGCCTTTCAAAGGCAATCCGGCTGCTATCTGTCTCCTCGATACGCCCCTCTCCGATCCGCTCCTCCAGTCCATCGCCATCGAGAACAATCTCGCGGAGACGGCCTTTGTTATTTCCAGCCCTGTGGCCGGTTTATTGCCTCGCCCCGAGGGCTACAGTCTGCGCTGGTTCTCTCCCAAAAAAGAAATGCCGCTCTGCGGTCACGCGACCCTCGCCACGGCGCATATCCTCTGGGAGACGGGTAGGGAGCCGAAAGGCAAGCCTCTGCAGTTCCACACCCTTAGCGGGATCCTGACAGCTACACAGCGGGAGTACGGCTGGATCGAGCTGGACTTCCCCGCCCGCGACAACGAATACCGTCCCATCCCGGAGGGATTGGAACAGCTCTTTCCCGATGGATACGTCGACATCGTATACAGCGTGGACAGGTATATGGTAGAGCTGCCTTCCGCCGCCGCGGTAAGAGCATTTACGCCCGACGCGCCCTTTCTCCAACAGCATCGTCTCGTCATCACCAGCAGTGCGGACGAAGATACTCCCTATGATTTTATATCCCGCTATTTCGCTCATCCGGTGGGGGTACCCGAAGACCCCGTCACGGGTACAGCCCATTGCAGCCTGGCCACCTATTGGGCCCGGCGATTGAACAAAACAAGCTTCTTCGCTTACCAGGCGTCCCCACGCGGCGGAGAACTGAAGATCGCGCTGAAAGGCGACAGGGTATCCCTTTCCGGCCAGGCGGTGACGGTGATAGAAGGCATAATCGATATTTGATATATCTTTATCCCGATGAAAACATTTTGTACTGTCCTATTCTTCTTCACGAAGGCTCTCACCGGCGCGGCACAGATAAGCACCGACTCCATCGTCATTCCCCTGGAAGGCAACTCCTGGAGCATATCCGCCAACTCACGTGTCGTTTATTTCCGGCTGAACCACACGGGTACCATACGCGCCACCACGGGGCCTTATTATATCTCCACCTATCACATAAAGGACACGGGTTACCAAAACCTCACCCTTACGGGCCGTGACGTGGAGACCATCACCATCACGGGCGAAGCCACCCGGGACGCCAACTTCGTTCCCAACAACGAAGGCAATTTCTTCTACTGGGGCAGACGCGGCCCTTCCGTACATCTCAACTATCCCCTGCCCGAAGGCTCCAACGCCGAATGGTTCTACAACGAGGTCTTCGTACCCTCGGGCCAGGATGTGGAGGGATCTTATTTTATGGCGGATGGTTTTTCCCAGGGCTATTTTGGGATGCAGGTAAACTCTCCCACGGAAAGGCATATCCTCTTTTCCCTCTGGAGCCCCTTCCAAACCGATGATCCGAAAAAGATACCCGATAGTCAGAAGATCGTGCTCCTGGCGAAAGGTCCCAACGTACACGCCGGCGAGTTCGGCAACGAAGGCTCGGGCGGACAAAGCTATCTCAATTATTCCTGGCGGGCGGGTAATACCTATCGCTTCCTGGTGCATGCCCAGCCGCAGGAGCATAATACGACAGTATTCACCGCCTGGTTCTTTGCGCCCGAAGAAGGGAAATGGCGGCTCATCGCCAGCTTCCGCCGTCCGCAGACGCATACATGGCTCACGGGTCTGCATTCTTTCCTGGAAAATTTCGAACCGGCTACGGGCAATAAGACCCGTCTGGTGCTGTTCGACCACCAATGGATCCGTACGGATCAGGGGAAATGGGTCCCGCTGACAAAGGCGCGCTTTACAGGAGACAATACGGCGCGTAAAGGTTATAGAATGGATTATGCGGGAGGGATAAAAGGAACAGCCTTCTATTTACAGAATTGCGGGTTCTTTTCGGACTACACACCCCTCGACAGCTGGTGGGAAAGACATCCCGGCCCCAACGAGACGCCGCCCGTCATAGACCTGGATCATTTAGGCAAATGATAGTCGATGCCAAAATACCGGGCATATGCTTCCAACGGTTCCAACCCTACCTCGGCCCTTCGCTTGTTCACATTACGTTCGTCCTGTATAGGGAAGAATACATACTTACCGGTCTTCAGCGCCTTCACCTGACTGCCATACAGCTGTGGTTTTCCCTGCTCGCACAAGACTCTGTCCTCCAGCATCGCCAGATCGGCCCCCTTGGCCTTCCCATCCTTCACCGCCTGCCGCATCATGGGCAGATAGGTCACCTGCGTGAGGCTGTCGGCATGCTGGATCACCAGGAACAGCGCCAGATTGGCCCTTTCCCCTATCTCGTTTATCCCCAGCCAGCCATATTTATCGAGTATGGTCGTCACCTTTTCAAGGTTGACGGAATCCTTTATGCTCATCACCGCATACAATGAATCCATTTGCCTTGACTGCATGCCATACTTCTTTTCCACCGTATCTATCAGCTGGCGAACAGACTGATCGTCCCTGTACACGGTGTCCAGCCGCGCTTCGATGCGATGGTACAATGCCCACGGCGTGTCTTTCTTTATAATGACAGAATCCTGAGCATGCGCATGCAGGACGGAGAGGAACAGTAAAAAGGGTAATAATTTTTTCATATCCGGAGGGTGTACCCAAATATAGCGCTATCCGGCGATACTCGGCGAGGGGGTCTGTTCCCTCAAAATATTCCGGATCAATGTCAGCGGCGCCATCAGCCGGGCAGGGTCGTTGCGCAAGGCGTCGTTAAAAGCCTGTATGGCCCGCTGTAAAAGATAGTTCTGCCACATCATCTCCAGGTCCTTCTGATCCGAAGGCAGCAGCCGGGAATCCTGCACGGTCGTCAGATAGGCCCGCACAAAAATGCCGCTGATATAATGGGCCCAGAGGGCGGCAAAAGGCTGTAAATTGATCCTGTCGGGCTCCTGCAGCTGCGGATCGCTTATAAACCCATCGAACGCCACCCGGTGAAAGGATAACACCATCGTGGCCAGGTCGATCAGAGGACTTCGTTTTAATCGCCGTTCGCTATAGCTGAGAGAAGGATCGCCGCTGTAATCGCTGATAGCAAGGTCCTTCCCCGTCAGCAGCACCTGCTCCAGCTGCAGATTCCCATGGATCCGGATCTTCAACGCATCCAGCTTCCTGGCATAGATCCTTTTGAAAATAGCCAGCAGCTTTGGCTTGTAGGCCATGATCCTTTCCGTATTGGTCTGCATGTCGGCGGGCAGCCTGCTCATATTGCGGGCAAGGTTCTGGTATGTCTCCCGCACCAGGGTTTGCAGCGTGGAGAAGAGCGAACGTTGATAATGCAGCGTAAAAGGTTCGGGCTTATAGTCCTTCGTATCCACACCCGACGCCAGGGCCAGATGCAGCTCGCCCGTGCGTATGCCGATCAAACGCGCCTCTTCCGAAGCATGCACGCCTAACAACCCCTGCAGCTCTTCCGGCAGCCTGTCGAAGCCCACGGGATCCATCAGCGTACCAAGCCGCTGTTCCCACAATACCACATTCCGTTTCCCCGCCAGCAGCCGCTCGATATAGTTGTGGATCCGCTCCTGGAAATAGCCATACCCATCCCCGTGATTTTCTATCATGTCCTGCATCATCCCCAGTAGTATAGCGCCCCGCCGGGTACGCCACTCGATGTCCCCTACAAAGGAGGGTATATGCTCGAACTTCAACGCCGTCAAATACTTCGTCGTCTCCAGATCAGGATTGGTCACCACATCTACCTGGCGGTACATCTTCAGGAAAAAGGAACCATTATAGGTGATGGATGTATTGTACAGATCGGATGTATGTATCCGTGGAATGATCTCCCCCTTCTCCTGCGCATGCTTTTTAAGATTGCCATTCCCGGTGAAGTCGATACGCTGCCCCTGCGCGGTGATATGCTTGTGGTCATGCATCCGGTGATACATCTCCATTTGCCACTCGGACGTAAAGAAGGCGTCCACCAGCGTCCCCTCCCCTTCTTCGGAATGCACTTTGGCGATCATGGCCTCGGGAAAAGAAGACGCTATCTTCGCCGCACGCTCCTCATTCACCAACAGCAAAGGCAGCTGATACGATCCCGTAGTACCGTTCTGCTCGGCAATTTCCAACAAGAGCCAGAATACGGAATGACCATCCAATGGCGCCTTTATGAAATGTACGATGGCGGCCTGGAAGAGATTCCGGTCCTTACCCGTAAACCATTTCACTTTTTGTAAATACCGGGGCAGGATGCCGGTCTCCAATTGCCGCCGCGCATTGCCTTCCATCAGTCCCTCCCATTGCCGGATCAATAGCAGCGGCAGCGGCCTGTTCTCATCCATATCGGGATGCGCCTTCTCGAGGATGAACCATTGAAAAGCATAGGGCGCCAGGGTAAAGAAATACAGCCCATCCTCCTTGATCACCGGCCAGCGGTTCTTGCTGAACACATCCACGGGCACATATCCTTTGTAGCCGGCCAGGTCTACTTCGGCGGCCTGCGAGAACTTGGAAAGATTTACCACTACCAGCAGCGTCTCTTCTTCATACGTACGGGTAAAAGCCAGCGCCTTGGGGTTCTCCACATTCAGGAATTTCAGGTTCCCGCGGCCAAAGGTCTTGAACTTCTTTCGTACGCCGATGATCCGCTTCATATACCAGTACAGCGAAGAAGTATTGCTACGCTGCGTCTCTACATTCACGGACTCATAATGATATTCGGGGTCCAGGATCAGGGGGAGATACAATTTTTGTGGGTTGGCGGTAGAGAAGCCTGCATTCCTGTCGGGCGACCATTGCATGGGCGTACGCACCCCATCCCTGTCACCTAAATAAAAATTATCCCCCATCCCGATCTCATCCCCATAGTATATGACGGGAGTGCCGGGCAGTGAAAAAAGCAGGGAATTCAACAGTTCTATTTTACTCCGGCTATTGTCCAGCAAGGGCGCCAATCGATGACGTATCCCCAGGTTGATCTTCGCCTTGGGGTCCCGTGCATACACTTTATACATATAATCCCGCTCTTCATCCGTCACCATCTCCAACGTCAGCTCATCGTGATTGCGCAGGAAAATAGCCCATTGACAGGTAGCAGGTATATCGGGCGTTTGATCGAAGATGTCGGTGACAGGGTACCGGTCCTCCATCTGCAGCGCCATGAACATACGGGGCATCACGGGGAAATGATAGTTCATATGACATTCATCCCCTTCGCCAAAATACGAGGCGGAATCCTCCGGCCACATATTCGCCTCGGCCAGGAACACGGTACCGGGATATCGCTCGTCCACATATTTCCGCAGACGCTTTAGAAAAGCATGCGTTTCCGGCAAATTCTCGCCATTGGTCCCCTCCCGCTCGTACAAATAAGGCACCGCATCCAATCGGAACCCATCCACTCCCATCTTGCACCAGTAATCGATCATCTTCAACACCTCTTCCTGTACCTGGGGATTGTCATAATTCAGATCGGGCTGATGGTGGAAGAACCGGTGCCAGTAATATTGCTCCGCCACGGGGTCCCAGGTCCAATTCGAACCCTCGAAATCCTGGAAGATGATCCGCACATCCTTATACTGATCCGGATTGTCGGTCCAGACATAAAAGTTCCGCTCCTTCGATCCCTTGGGGCTCCGGCGGGCCCGCTGGAACCACGCATGTTGATCGGATGTATGATTGATGACCAGCTCGGTGATCACTTTCAAATTGCGTCGATGCGCTTCTTTGAGAAAGTGGCGAAACTTCCCTATATCGCCATAGGAAGGATTGATGCTGTAGTAATCGGCAATATCATACCCGTCGTCTTTCAACGGAGAGGGATAAAAAGGCAACAGCCAGATAGCCGTGACCCCCAGGTCCTGCAGATAATCCAGTTTGTGGAGCAGTCCCTGAAAATCCCCGATACCATCCCCATCTCCATCACAAAAAGCCTTGATATGCAATTCATAGATGATCGCATCCTTGTACCAGTGAAGGTCGTCGTCCAATGCTGTCGTCGTGGCCATAGACAGCTGGATATTCAAATAGCATGCCTCCCCGGCGCCAGGGATTTTTCTCTACAGTCTCTGTAGCCCCAATCCGGGTTTGTCCGGTATGGACATGATGCCATCTCTTAAAATAAACCCTCCGGCAACCACATCCCTTGCCAGGTCCAGGCTCCCATCCAGGTCGATGAACTTCGTATGGGGAGAAGCAAACGCGGTATGAAGGGCGGCGGTGATGCTGATGATGCTCTCGTCATTACAACCCCACATAAGGTTGATGGAATGCTTAAAGGCGGTGTCCGCTATCTTTTGCGCCTGGCTGATGCCGCCGCACTTCATCAGCTTGATATTGAAGAAACCGCAGGCGGCAGGCGCGGAGGCCAGCTGCAATGCATTTTCCGGCGTGACGCAGCTCTCGTCGGCGGCCACGAGCCGCTTGATCTCCTCCGGCAGACGCCGCATGGCATCTTCCTGTCCTACCTTGAGAGGCTGTTCGATCAATCCTATGCTCAGCTCCGCGGTCTCCGCCGTAAATCTTGCCAATTGCTCCGCATCATACCCCTGGTTGGCATCGATGATGATCCCGATGCTATAGCCAAAGGTTTCCCTCAGCCGCACCAGCCTTTCCAGGTCCTCTTCGAGGGAAATACCCAGCTTGACCTTTAGTATCCTGAACCCGCGTCCTATATATTCGCGGCCCTCTTCCACCGTCTCCGCCACGCTCTTGATGCCGATGGTGATCGATGTAGGCATGGAGCTTATCTTCTGTCCCAGCAGCCGCACCAGGGGAACACCCCGCGTCTGCGCAAAAAGATCATACAAGGCGATCTCCAGTCCCGTCCGCGCCGTGGGGCTCTTACGAAAGGTCTGCTGTACCAGCGCGCACAGGGCGCCTATATCATCCAGCTCCTTCCCGATCAGCATCGAAAGGTTTTCCTCGCTGAGAAGGGCCAGGGCGTCCTCCAGATGCTCCCCCACCACCTGGTAGCTGGGATTGAAAGAGCCATACCCGCGCATCCCATTGTCCGCTACGATCTCGATGATGCCGTTCTCCACGGCATCCACCGTCTTGAACGCAATCGTATAAGGCCTGGTCAGCAGCAGGTTCTCCTTGCTGACATCGATCCGTTGTATCTTCATTTTTTAGAAATATATTCTTTTACAATATCGGACAACCTGTCCACGCCGTCCTCCAATGGAAGGATCACGGGCAGCCCCGTCTCCTGCGCGATCTTTTCCTGGTATATCCTCGCTTCGGACACGCTCAGCTTCGCCGTATTCAAGGTGATCGCCAGCACCCGGCTGCCATACAGCCGGATCAATTCCAGCTCCCGCGTCAGCGAGATCTTTATCCCCGTATGCTCCTGCCCCTTGTAGAATTCGCGCGAAGGCGCATGCTGCAGGATCACCCCTTTACACTGCGCGGACAGCAGGAGCTCGGCGCCGCAGGGTCCGCTGGGGTTACACAGCGCGGACTGACCTTCGATAAAGATGACATCGGGGCTGGTCTCTTTCCAGCACGTGACGACGGCATGTTCCAATTCTCCGGAAATAAAATCATTGTAGGTGGAGTCGAGGACAAAACCGTATCTATGCCCTTGAAGCCATCCCGTCTGTCCGGTAAAGACCATTTCCGCCTTCGCCCCTTTTCGCTTCATGGCCTCGGTGATCATCACGGCTGTCGTCCGCTTGCCCAACGCACAGTCGGTACCCATCACGCCTATAACGGGCGTGGTGACCTGCATGATCTCGCCGGACCAGAACTTCAGCTGATCCTTCGGTCTTGGCTTACGGATATCCAGCAGCGTTACTCCATGCTGCTCCGCCAGCGCCCGCACGTCGGGTATATCCGATAAAAAGTCATGCGCCCCGGACACGATGGAAATACCAGCCGCTATCGCCTCCTTTATCTGCGCCACGATGGGCTCGGGCAGCCTGCCGCCGGCAAAGGCGACGCCTACAATGGCATATTTTGCCTTTTGTTCCGATTGCACGACAAAATCCCCGATGGTGGCATAGACGGGAATATCCCGTTGCACCTTATCCAACAGATAGCCTGCATCCTGACCCGCCGAAACATTGTCTATAACACCTATAATGGCATACCGGGAAGTACTTCGGATCAGCCCATGCGCCGTCTTGGCATTGGCCCCGGTGAGCACCCCCGCGGTAAGTATGATCGCATTTTCTTTCATCCGGCAAAAGTATACTACAATATTGATAATATTAAAAAGTCAATATTTTTATTGATTATTGAAAAAGGATCGTTATTTTAGGGCCGCCACCATCCACACAATTATGGATTTCTTCAAGAACATCGATCTCGACACGCTGCCCAAGAAAAAATACCGGGTGATCAAATATGTTTTAGATCATCCCGATGAAGTTATATCGCTAAACACCACCGATCTGGCCGCTAAGCTCAAGGTGGACCCCGTCACCATCATAAAAGCCTGTCAGGGCATCGGTCTCGCCGGCTTTCACGACCTGAAAAAAAAGCTGAAAGAGAAGCTCCACAACCAGGAGAAGAAAAGCCCCTTCACCCAGGTCCTTAGCGAGTTCGAGGTCAGCACCAACACGGATGAAGCCATTCGCAACGCCCTGTCCCGCGACGTCGAGATGCTGACGGGCACCATCGAAAAAATTTCATTCGAAAAGATCACGCAGACCTGCCAGGCGATCATAGCATCCCGTCAGACCTATATCATCGGATTGGGATATATCGGCGCAGTGGCTACCTATATGCAAAGTATCCTGCGTAGCCATCTCCCGCAGATCCATGCCATCACCGAATACAACGGCATGCTCTTCGATTATATGGGACATTTCGGGAAAGGCGACGTAGTTTTGGCCATCGGCTTCGACCAATGTCAGAACCAGACGATAAAAGCCCTGAAAAAAGCAAAGGACAAAGGGGCCGCGACCATCGCCCTCACGGACAGCGAATACTCCCCCCTATGCGTCTACAGCAAATACAACCTGTTCATACACCCGGCCCCTAACTACTTTCTCAGCCCGATCATCGGGGCCTTTAGTATCTGCAATGCGCTAAAACATTGCATCGTGGAAATGACGAAACCCAACTCCACCCGTCAGTCCAGGGCCTATCAGAAACTGGTGGAAGAAGAAAATGTCTATTATAACTAAATTTGCCGCATGAGAATATCCATCCTGATCGCCGGACTGCTGCTTACACATACGCTACAAGCCCAAATGTCCCTGGAATCCGCCTTTCCCACGGTGGACAGCATCTACAGCGCTTATGCACGCGTTAATCACGTTCCCGGCCTGGCATACGGTATCGTGGCCAACGGCAGGCTGATCCACACGGGCGCCTTCGGCTATGCCAACATCGCCCAAAAGATCCCCGCCACGGGACAAAGCGTATATCGCATCGCCTCGATGACAAAAAGCTTTACGGCCATGGCCATCCTTTCCCTGCGCGATGCAGGCAAGCTGGACCTGGACGATCCGGTGGACAAATACATTCCCGAAATGAAACAGGTAAAGCCCCTGACGGACGACAGCCCGCCTATCACGATCCGTCATCTGCTGACCCATTCGGCGGGCTTTCCGGAAGACAACCCCTGGGGCGACAGACAGCTGCAACGCACGGACCAGGAGCTCATCGACTTCATAAAAAAAGGCGTCTCCCTGTCCAATACGCCGGGCCTTGCCTACGAATACAGCAACCTGGGCTTTACGCTCCTGGGACACATCGTCTCCAAAGTGTCAGGTGAGCCCTTCGAAAAATATATCACCCGTACCATCCTCCAACCGCTGGGTATGACCCATACCTACTGGGAATACACCGATGTGCCGTCAAAGGACCTGGCCCATGGCTATCGCTGGATCAACAATGACTGGCGGGAAGAAGAGCTGCTCCATAGCGGCGCCTACGGCGCCATGGGTGGCATGCTGACCTCTGTCGAGGATTTCAGCAGGTACATGCTCTTCCATCTGTCTGCCTGGCCGCCTCGTAACGGCGACGACAAGGGTCCCATCCGCCGTGGCACGGTAAGGGAAATGCAGCTGCCGGGAAAATTCAGCGGCTTCAACACCCAGGCCCGCAACAGCGCGGGCCAGCTCTGCCCGCGTATATCCGCCTATAACTGCGGATTGGGCTGGAACAAGGACTGTACCGGCAAGGAATGGATCGGCCACAGCGGCGGGCTCCCGGGATTTGGCAGCAACTGGGCCATTGTTCCTGATTACGGCATTGGCGTCGTCGTCTTCTGTAATGTCACGTACGAGAGCGGCAGCGCCCTTAATTACCATGTGCTCGATACGCTGATCGCGCTTGCGGGATTAAAGCCACGGCCATTACCCGCTTCCGATATACTCAAACAACGACAACAGCAGCTGATGGCCTTATTGCCGGACTGGAAGGATGCGCAGAGCAGCGGTATTTTTGCTATCAATTTCTTTGACGACTACCCCATCGACTCGCTGAGAAAGGAGACCCGCGACATCTTCACCGCCGCCGGCAGGATCATACGCGTGGAAGAGATCAAGCCGGACAACCAGCTCCGGGGCACTTTCCGCATCATCGGAGAGAAAGCCGATATCGAAGTGCGGTTTACCCTCTCACCGGAAAATCCCGCGCTGATCCAGGCCTACCTTATCAGAATAGCTTCACCTCAAAATAAATATGGTTTAAAGACGATCTCCTCCCCCACGGAATACCACCGGCTTGTCGCCTCCGACCCCAACCAGGAAATAGTGGCGCTCGACAAATTCATCCCGGACATCCGGCTGGACATCCGCTACGCCACCTCCGGCAATATCATGCATCGTCCCATGTACCATGAGGCAGCGGCCTTTCTCCGCCTGCCCGCCGCCAGGGCGCTCAAGGACATACAACAGCAGCTAAAGCCGATGGGCTATGGACTGAAGGTCTATGATGGTTACAGACCCTATCGTGTCACGGTGGATTTTTACGAGGCCTACCACGACTCCAACTTCGTGGCGTCGCCTTACACAGGCTCCCGTCACAACCGGGGCTGCGCGGTAGACCTGACGCTCATCGACCTGAAGACGGGCGAGGAGCTGGAAATGCCTACGTCCTACGACGCCTTTACAAAAGAAGCTTCCGCTATCTGGCCGGATATCTCCCCAAAAGCGCGGAAGCATAGAAAATTATTACAGGATGTAATGCTGCAGCACGGCTTTGTCATCTATCCCAGCGAATGGTGGCATTTCGACTTCGCAGGCTGGAAAGCCTATCCGGTAATGGATATACCTTTCGGGGAGCTGCTCCATCCCTGACTTTGTCAGGGTCCGAGGGTCGTCCGCCAGGTAGCTTACTTCAACGTCTCACTAAAAAATGTCTGCATATCCTTCCACGATGCACTATCCGCCCTGGGATTATACGCTATGGGCATATTGAACTTCTTCGCATTCTCATCGGATGCCGGATTGGTGAACGCATGCGTAGCACTGTCATAACCCACGAATTTATAATCGGCCCCAATACTGTCCATCTGCTTTTTGAACCCTGCCACCTGAGAATTCACGAACGAATCCGAATTGCCATGACATACCAGGATCTTTGTCTTCAGCAGGTCCTTCCGCGCGGGCGTACCCAGCAGCGACCCGTGGAAGCTGACGACGGCCTTTAGCTCGTCCCCCAGCCGTACGGTATTCAACAATACCCCTCCGCCAAAACAATACCCGATGGCCCCGATATTGTTGGTATCCACCTGGGGATAGCTCTTCAACCTGGCAATCGCGGCATCGATACGCGCCTTGGCTTTCTCGGGATGCATATAAAATGGCTGGGTCAACGCTCCGGCTTCTTTAGGATCGGCCGCTATCTTGCCATCTCCGAAAATATCCAACGCCAACGCCACATACCCCAGCTTCGCCAGCTCCCTGGCCCGCATCTTCGGATAATCATTAAGGCCCCACCACTCCGGGATCACCAGCACGGCCGGCCGCCTGGTCTTGACAGAATCATCATACACCATGTAACAGTTCATGGTGGCGCTGTCGGCCTGGATGGAAACAGGCTCCTCCTTTAGGACCGCCATCGCGGACGTCGTGGCCTGCTCCTCCTTTTTGGGTTCACCACTATTACAGGACATAAAGGCTATAGCCGGGACGGCTGCCGCCAATAAGAGCTTTCTGCAATTCATAAAAGTTTATTTTATAGTGCGCTGTAATGTAGTCTTTTTGCAATTATTATTCCATACTAAGCTAAAAATCAGCCCGAGTACGGGATCACGAACGCCCGCTCGGCGCCCTTTCCCCTCCGCACGACACTGGCAATATGCCGGCTGCAGCGCTCATACGCATCATACTTGGAGAACTCCTGCGCCAGTTCCCGCACCTTCTTCCTATACCCATCATTGCCGAAGATCTTCTCCACGGCCTGCTGCACCTGCAGCGGCGTCGGCCTTTCCGTACCCAGGTTGATGCCCAGCTTGAAATAACCCACCCTCGCACAGATCTCATTCTTGCCTTCATGCACACCTGCCACAACCATGGGCAGCCTGTTCATGATCCCCAGCATCGTGCCGCCATATCCTCCATTGGTGACATACACTCCTGCATAAGGCATGATGTCCGCAAAAGGAATAAAATCCTCGATGATAAAATTATGCTGAGGGAACTGCTCCCGCAGCTGTTTCGTACCGCTGCCGCCGGTGGTAGCCACTACCAGCACATCGCTGTCCCTGAACGCCTGCAACGTAGGCGCCAGCAGCTTGGTCACATCCTTCTCCACGGTGCCCTGCGTCACCAGCACTACCTGTTTATATTCACGCAGCCGCTCGTCGAACCAGCGCGGTCTTTCCTTTCCTCCATCATGCGGCAGCAACGCCCCGACAAAACGGATATTCTCTCCCAGATCGCTGCGATAATATTCAAAACCAGGCGTTCCTATCTGCAGCAGCAAATCCGATTTATGGATGATCATGTCGAAAAGGCTCTCCCGCCGATGCGGTATTTTATATTGGTCCAGCATCCGGTACATCACCCGGTTGGGCTCGCCAAAGATCACGCGTCGTGCAAAGGTCCGAAGCAGCGACTGGCGGATCTTACCTATAAAAGTAGCGGATGGCGTCATCCCCAATCCGGCAGGTGGCAGATCGCGTGACGTCTCCGTCAGCGGCAGCACACCGATACTTACCACCGGCACGCCAAGAAGCTCTTTTACAAAGGGGACACCGGTGAAGGCGCAGTCCGCTACCAGCAGGTCGAACGCAAACTGTTTATATATTTCCAGTATATCCGCATAATACTCCGGACCGCGAAGGATAAAAGCATTGATCAGGTCGAACTTCAGCCGGGACACCTGCGAATGTTTCTTATATCTTTCGGGGAAGAGGTCTTCCAACTGATCCGCATTCGTATCCATGGCCCTGTCGAAATGGAAATGCGGTATCTGCAGCTGCCGCAGCTTGCCTGAATAGATCTTCGAAGTATACCATCTTACATCATGACCCTGGCGCTTCAGGTGTGCGGCCAGCCCGGTCAGGGGATTGAAATGTCCATCCCCGGGGAAGTTGGCGAAAAGTATTTTCATCTTTTTTCCACCAAACTAGCGCCGGAACACGCCGCAGGAAAGAAGGGAATGCACCAACTGTTACAATGTCCGCATGGATTGAGGTCAAGCCTACAACCTGAAACTATGCTCACCCGCGGTAAGCTGGATCTCCTGCACAGGCTGCCCCGGCTTCCCCGGCAGCTGCAAGATAGCCGTACAGTTCGGCGGGATCACGGCCGTATAGACGATCACACGCCCCTCCGTCTTCCACGCGCTGCGTATCGTACCATAAGGACTCTCATGCGTGGCGTCGAACTGCGGCAGCCCTTTTACAAAATGCGGACGCAGTACGATATGTCTGAACCCGGGTTGAGCCTCATCGGGGAAGATCCCCGCCAGGCCCTTGTACATCCAGGCGCCTATTTCGCCAAACATGATATGATTGAAGGACATATCGCGCTTTGCATCGAGGGACCAGTTCTCATACAAAGTAGTGGCGCCATGCACTATCCACCATCCCCAGGAAGGAAAGGTTTCGCTGGATGCCACCTTATAGGCCAGATCGGCATAGCCATTTTCGCTCAACGCATTCAGGAGCGCCTTGGTCCCTAATAGTCCGACATTGAGACGAGAGCT
>DASZXP010000246.1:0-16629 GCA_035545935.1 Puia sp.
GGCAGAGGCTACATTCAGATTATAGCTCATCTGATCGCCTTTGCTGATCCAGCCTACGTCCAGTCCGCCGCCCGCATCCATGGTAGTCTCGGTGGCAACCCCCGACATGGTAGCATAGCTTTCGCCCTGGATAGTGCCCGGAACGGATTGATAGGTAGGACTGGTGGATCCGGAAGACGTTGCGGGATTGACGACGACATTCGCCTGGTCGGTGGCGGTGGCGCCATTGGCGTCCGTCACTTTCAGCTGGAACACATACGTACCCGCTATCAGATTGCTTACGGCAGTCTGCGCTGCCGTGGCTGTGCCGATGGTGGCGGTAGAAGGGCCGCTGACCTGGCTCCACGCATAGGACTTGATGGTCCCGCCCGTCTCGGTACCGGAGCCGGTGAGCGTTACGCTGCTGGTCGGCAACGTAATGGTATGATCGCTGCCGGCGTTGGCCACGGGCGTAGGCGGAGGTGTGGGCGCCGATGTCGAAGAACCGCCTACCAGGGAGGTATCGCCATGCCGCATCATCCATTGAAATATGTTGCACGGCGCCTTGTAATCGCCCATCTGATTCTTGCCAGTCTGCGAAGGCGCGTTATTGGGACCTAAAGCCGTAGCGGGCGCGCAGGTCCAGTTGGTGGCGCTGGGATCGTACATGCTGTTCCAGCAGCAATGCGCGCCTCCTCCAATACCTTCGTAGGAGAAGTACGCGGAGTTCGGTACGCTATCATTCATGGCATTCGCATATTGCCAGCCATCCCGGAAATTGTCGGCGCCGCTGCCTTCCAGATAGAAATAACGACCGCCGTATTTCTTTGCCCATACTTTATAGGCAGTGAATCCGCGCGACCATGTGCTGAACGGCGAAGGCAGCGGGTCGGGCGTACCTTCCAGCGCGGTCAGCGTCGTTACGAGCTTCATACCCGTCTCGTCACCAGCCGTCTGCTCGTACAGGATAAGCGCACCTGAAGTAAAAGCCCCCTGGCTCAACCCGGTGAGATGCACGGAATTGCGCTTGATATGATATGTCTTTAAGAGATAGGTCAGCAGATTGTAATAAGCCGGAGCGGTGGGCCATACATTATTTACATAGGTCACCGTGATCAGGATCGGATAATGTTTGCCATTGCCCAGCGTCACGCCGCCGTCCCAACCATTGTTCAACCAATAATGGGGACCATACGTCATCAGCGTGCTGACATCGGTGGTGCCCTGCTCGCCTTGTCCGGGCATCATGATAATGGCCGGGCGCGAGGCGGTATCAGGATCGCCGGCCTTGAACATATTGGCCGGCCGCGAGATCCGCACGTTCCATTTATCAGCTGTACAGTAAGTACAGGACGCTATGGTAATTACGGTGTCGTACGTGGTGAAATTGTGTGTTTCGGAAGTTTGCGCTCTTCCTGCACTAATGAGCACAAGAAGGCCTAGAAGGGTAGAGAATAGTTTCATAAGCTATTAATCAGAAATATTGAATGGTTTGGCACAAGACGTTTCCACCAGCAGATCATACGATCGCTGTCACATGGCACATCTTTTTTTCAAAGGAAAATTCCTACAGAATGAATGGGGTTTAGATAAGCAGCTGCTGTTAGAGCTTATTTTCAAAGGAAAGGGTCACGAATCAAGTAAGGCGCCTTTCAAATTCCATAATCATGCCAAACCGTTGGCATGGGGATAAATTGCAACAAGAGTTTACAAACATGCAATTCACAAAACATGTGAGAGTATTAGCCTTACCGGCTGAGAGTGTAGAATTGACAGTTATAAGGAACCGCCAGGGCTGGGGTACTCCGATATCTATAAGATCAGCGGGTTCAAGGCGGACGCGGCGAGTCTTCCCGGCGGAAGGCTCATGAGCCATGTCTTCCAGTCATTGTTCTGCGCCGCGTGCTTTGGTTCAGTGACACGCGCGCCATCGGCAATATAAATGATGGTCATGACCTCGCGCATCTTGTCGGAGTCGTTACCGGGTGCACAGTGCACGGTATTGCCATAGTGCCAGGTAGCGTCCCCGGCCCGCATACCGGCAGGCCGGGTCACGGCATATTGATTTTCCTTGATAAATTTTTTATAGCTCGCATCGGACTCGTCGGAGATCTCCTGGTCGAAGACGGTGCCCTGCCGATGGCTGCCGCTGGCAAATGTCAGCATTCCCATCTCCACGGATATATCCACCAGGGGCATCCACATGGTGACGGTATTGGGCGTATCCAGCGGCCAGTAATACTGGTCCTGGTGCCAGGGTGTAGGGCCTCCTCCGGGCTCTTTGAACAAAGCCTGATCATGATAGATGCGCACATTGCCGACCCCGAGCAGGTCGGCCGCTATCTTCCCCAGCCTTTTAGAGAGGACCAGCTGACGCACACCCTCATCCCCCTGCCAGAGGTTCATGATCTGCAGGAATGCCTTTCCATAGGTATCCCTGTCTGCCAGTTTCCGCTTCTCGGTATTGAACCGCCTGACGGCATCGGTGATCACGGGCCGGTAGGCCGCCAGCTCTTCGGCGCTCAACACGTTCCGCATAAGCAGATGTCCATTTTGCCGGAACTCCTCCCGTTGGCTGAGAGTAACATCACATTGGTCACCAAGGAGAGGCAGGTTCTTTTGAGCGATCATGTCAGGTGGTTTGGATGGATACGAAGTACGCCAATAGGCAGGAGATAATAAACGGCCAAATTGATCAAAAAATGGGGAATATTAACCTTTATAGCATAATTTCCTATATTTATCATTAAAAAAAGCAATGCTTAAAGCCTCCATAGAGGTATTGCAACCCACGGCCGGACACTCCTTTCTCGTCAAAACATTCGACGAGTACGGGTTCAGGGCGCCCTTCCATTTTCACCCCGAATACGAACTGACCTATATCGCGGCGGGTACGGGCAAGCGCTACATAGGCAGCCATATGGCGGGCTTCCAGCCCGGCGACCTGGTGCTGGTCGGCCCCGACCTCCCCCACTGTTGGAAACTGGAACCTCCCGGCTCCACAGCCACCTCCATCGTCATACAATTTGCGGGCGACTGTCTGGGAGCGGACTTTTTTTCATCGGGAGAGCTGACCGCCGTGCGACGGCTGCTGGAGTCGAGCCACTGCGGGATCCACTTCCCCCACCCCACGGTGATCTCCCGGATCCAATCCATCGCGGAGGAAAAGACGGACTTCCGAAGACTGATCGGTCTGTTGGAGATCCTCCATGAACTGGCCATGGACAATGATTTCGCATCCCTGGACACACGAGGCATTACAGCCGGCCTGACGCCTTCCGAAAGGGAAAGGATCCATCCCATATTCGCCTGGCTCGTGGAGAACTTCCGGGGCCCTGTGACGCTGGAAAAAGCAGCCTCCATCGCAGGCATGTCGCCCAATGCTTTTTGCAGGTATTTCAAAAAGATCACCCGTGTCACCTTCATGGACATGGTCATCCAGCATCGGTTGGATTACGCTACCCGGCAGCTGATCCAGACCAATGATCCTATCTCCTCCATCTGCTTCGACAGCGGCTTCGGGGACATATCCCACTTCTACAAAGTATTTCGCTCACGCATGCACGTTAGCCCGCTGCACTATCGTAAAAAATTCAGACAGGTAGCTATTAACACAGAGGCGGCGACGTAGATAACACAGTATTCCGGACATGGCCGTATTGGTGATCTTACGCGGGGCCTCTCGTGTATATACCTGTGGAAAGATCGTATTTTCCGAAGATGGAATGCCTGAAAATTTAAAGGGCATTTGTTTTAGGACAAAATGGAGCAATAGCCTCGGCAAGAACCCTTATATAGCATACCACCACCCATGTTTTACCGTTATATATAGTAACATAACCAGTACCTATTAAAAACTTTTTGATCGTAAAACCAGTATTTCTATGAGTAACAAATTTACTTCGTACCTGTTTATGATGCCTTTGTTGCTATGCGGGACTTCCTTACTCGCGCAGACCAATACGGCTCTCAGCTTCAACAGCGCTACACAGGATCACGCTACGACAACCAACGCCTTCCTTGTTCCAACTATTGGCTCTCCCGGCTTCACCGTCGAACTCTGGGCCTATGTTCCCGCTTCAGAACCGGGTTTGCATAGTTTTATCTCCGAAGGTTTTGACGGCTTCCAGTTTGCCATCGGGTATAACGGAGCCAACTCCCATATTTATCTGGGTGATACATGGGAAGCCAACGCCAATCTGCCGATGGGACAATGGAATCATATCGCGCTCGTCTCCAGTACAGGCGGCGATTCTGCCTGGCTCTATCTCAATGGAGTGGAAGTAGACTCTACCGACGGGTTCGCTTGTATTGCTTTAGGTACGCAAACGCAGTTGGGGACAAATATAGACAGCACTACCTTTTTCACGGGCGCCATCGACCAGCTGCGTATTTGGACCTACCCACGCTCTGCTGCCCAAATCAAGGCCGGCATGTACGGCATAGTAGACAGCACCAGTTCAAGCTTATCGGTAGATTATTTATTCGACGCCAATCCTGGTGTTACCCATAACAGCGGAGGAACAGAAAACGTGGAACTTACCTTATTAAATTCTACCACCACGGTATCCTCTCCCGTCCAGCCCGGGAACAACGCTATCCGGTTCAGCGCCATAAACAACACCATGATCACCGCGCCCGGCACTCCCACCCTGGACCTTTCAGTGGGCACCATCGAGGCCTATGTAAATCCCAATTCGGTGGATGGCACCATTATCAACCTGGGCAGCGATGCAGCCCACACCCGATTCAGCATCCACCTGGATAATACGTCGGTGACCCCGGCATTCCATACCATCGGCCTCCGCAACAGCAGCACCGCCGGTGTTACACAAAAGATCTTCTATACTCCCGGCTTTACGGCGGGAAGCTGGTATCAGCTGGCCTTCGTCACCAACCACGATCTCAGCAACAGTACCGATACGACGGGTGTATATGTCAATGGGACCTATGCGGGCAAGATCGCCGCGGGCTATGACAACACCGCGGGTTCAGCCCTCCCTCTCACCATCGGCGCCAACGGCTTCGACAATTCGGAGAACTGGGATGGCAGTCTGGATGAAATACGTGTCTGGAATACACCGCTGACACAATCGCAGATCGTCACCAATCTTATCAGCACCCTTTCGGGCAACGAACCCAACCTGGCGGCGCTCTATAGCTTCGATCAGGGCGTTCCCGATGGAGACAATACGGGTTTGAAGCTGGCCATCGATAACAGCCCCCTGACCAATAGCGCTACCCTTAACGATAACTTCGCGCTTTCCAGCACGGGTTCCAATTTCGCGGCGCACGCGATGGTGCCTCTCCCCTTGACACTGTTACAATTCACCGTCACCAAGCAAAGCAATACGGCACAGCTCCAATGGCAGACGGGTCAGGAAGAGAATAGCCGTGACTTTGTCATCCAACGCAGCGGCAATGGCAGCGACTACACCGACATCGGCAACGTTGCGGCAGCAGGCACGAGCCACACCAAACGCTACTATTACTTTACGGATAACACTCCCCTCGAAGGGAAGAACTACTACCGCCTGAAGCAAAGGGACCTGGATGGGCAGTTCACCTACAGTCCTATCAAGGTGCTGGCCTTTACCATGGCAGGCAACCTGATCTGGTACCGCACGGGTACCAATGCGGCAGAGGTACGTCTGCATAACGGTACCAACGAGCCGTATACGATCCTGGATATGGCGGGTAATACGCTTCGTTCCGGCAGATTGTCTTCCGGCGTCACTTCCCTCTCGGCATTGCCGAGTGGAATATACTTCGTGAAAGTAATTACCAATGCGGGTAATGAAATAACAGCGAAAGTGCTTCTTAGATAAGTAAAATGAATACGAAAAAGGGGCTCAGTCGAGCCCCTTTTTTATTTGTAATTCAGCCACTACAGGCAGATGATCCGAAGCATACGTCTCCGGAATGCTTCGGACGCCTAAGGATGTAAAGCGCGCGGCAGGCGCATACAGGATATAATCGATGGTCTTCACAGGATGTTCCGTAGGTATCGTCAGCGGGCAGTCCGTCCGGCAACTCCTCGTAAGCACACTGTCGAGCAGGCCTAACGTCCTGCTTTCGGGACCGGCATTGAAATCACCTCCGATGATACAGGGTAATGTCAGTCCCCGCACGATGCCCTCGATGGTCCGGGCTTGCAGCATCCTGTTCGCCTCATTACCATGCTGGTCCAGATGCGTGGACCCGAAAAGCAGCTCCTTTCCACCCGGCAGCCTTACTTTGATCATACAAAGCACACGTGTCTCCGCCTTTGTACCGGGCTCTATGGGCAATTCATAACGCATCGTATCGCTGATGGGGTAACGGGACAATACAGCATCTCCATAGGCGCCCCCCTGGAACCAGATGGCCCGGCTGAAGAAATAGTTCATCCCCGTCAGTCGCCCCAGCTCTTTCGCCTCGTTGGTATCCAGACCGGCCCTGGCATTGTTGGCATCTATTTCCTGTAAGGCTACCAGGTCCGGATGCGCAGCCTTGATCACTGCCGCCACCGCCGGAAGGTCGATCGTACCTTCTTTCTCCTTGGAAGGGGGATTGGCGTGATGGATGTTATAGGTCATCACCTTCACCGTGTTTTGAGCCTTTTGCGTCTGTTGAACCTGCTGGGCCCGCGCCAGTTGCCCGGTACCAGCCACGATTGCCAATGCTAATATATATCTCGTCATGATTTACCAATTGGGATTCTGGGTGATGGTTGGATTGAGCAATATTTCCTGCAAGGGGATGGGAAAAAGATAATCCCTGTTCTCCTGCCAATTCTTTCCGATCTTCCTGTTGACGACGATATTCCCACCCGCCGTACCATTCTCCAGGTCGACATCGCTGCCCAGCTTCAGGTACACGACACCGTTCTGTGTAGGAGGCTTGGTACCCTCATATATGACCACATCGATCTTACCATTCATATCCAGGTCATAAGATCCGGCGCCGGGGAAATACATCCCTTTGAATTGTTTGCGGAGCAGATAACCTTCCTTCCAGCGCATCAGGTCGTTCCACCGGAAGCTTTCCATCACCAGCTCGATCCTCCGTTCACGTCTGATCTCGAGGAGAACGCCTTTGTTGGGGTTGGTGGAATTCCAAAGCACGGAGTCCTGATCCGCCAGATAAGGATCCGGATCGGCATTGGCCGTCGCCAGGTTCAGGGAGGGCATGCCTACGCGACCGCGAAGCAGATTGATGGACCTGTCGAGGAAGGATTGATCCGTCGAGCCCAGCTCCGCCATGGCCTCCGCGTAATTCAACAGTACTTCTCCATAACGGAAGATAGGCAGGGGCGTCACGGACCGTTGATTGGCGTCCTGGGAAGGGTCGGATACGAATTTCGTCAGCTGGTACCCGGTGACAGTGGCGCTGAAATCAGGAGCCAGCGGCTGGGTGGCGCCGATGCGTGTATACCCCGGCGTACGTATGGTCTGTGACAGACGCGGATCGCGGTTCTGCACTTCGTTGAAAAAGGTGATCGTATCATACCCGGGTATGTCCGTGAAACGGCTGCCATCTTTCATCAGATAGCTGTTCACCAGGTTTTTCTCCAGGCCGGGCTTACCATAGGAAGGGGATACGGTATAATAGTTCAGGTTATGAAAAACAGAAAGTCCCGCGCTATAGGTACGGGCCAGGATGTATTCGTTCGGGTCCGGCGACTGCTGGGAAAAAAGCTCTCCATAGGCAGCAGCAGGCACGCCGGTGTGCAGCTTGTACATATTGCTCTTCATCAGCGTGTCGCAAATATCCGCACAGCGCTGCAGCCAGGTATTTGCATCGCCGGCGGTAAATCCTTCGTTGAAAGGGTCGCCGCCATCCCCATGATATTTCCGGAAAGTGCCTTCGAAAAGACAAACCCTTGCCTTCAGGGCCATGGCTGTCCATTTGGACACCTGGTCCGCTGCCTTGGTGGCGGTCATATGCGCAACGGCATAGTCCAGGTCCGACAAGACGGAGTCCATCACCAGCTTCCTCGGATCACGGGGCTTGTGCAGGAGGACGGAATCGTTGGCGTCGATGACGGTGGAGATCCAGGGCACATCGCCATACAATGCCACCATGTTGAAATAAAAATATGCCCGGAAGAATCGTGCGGCGCCTACATAAGGGGCGGTTATATTGTCCGGCAAATGTCCTTTGGTGTAGTTCTGCAGGAAGAAATTGATATTCCTGAGATTGCCCCAGCTCCAGTTCCCATCCGTCACGGGCGCCACCCTATCGCCCGTCAATTGAGGGGTCAGGCTTGTCAGGACGATGTTGTCGATGGTCTCGTTGTAAATGCCCCACGGGAATCCGCCGTCGGCGGAAGGAAACATCCCATAAAAGGATTGGATATACAGCTTGAGCTCGCTCTCGCTGCTGAATGCATTGTCGGGCGATATCTGGGTCAACGGCTCCCTGTCGAGGAACTTCGAACAGGAGGCCAACAGGATGCTGGCGGAAAATATGATAAATAGCTTCTTCATTTTTTTTGTTTGACGATCTTAAAAGGTAATGTCAAGGCCGGCGGAATAATTTTTCATAAAAGGATAATTCCTGGCATTGGGGTCGCCTCTGACGCCATCAGGATCGGCCGATACCTGCTCGGGGTCGACATATTTCGTTTTCAGCGCGGTGGTCGTAAACATATTGTCGCCGCTGAAATACAGCCGTACCCGGGTGATCTTCCAGTGTTTCAGCAACGATGCGGGTAGCGAATAGCCGACACGCAGGTTCTTGAGCCGGAGATAGGCCAGGTTCTGTAAATAACGGTTGTTCACCGACGTTAGCTCCGCATTTGCATTCAAAGCCTCATAGCCCCTCAGCTTGGGGAAGTATGCGTTGGGGTTCTCCTGACTCCATACCTTGCTTTCGAAGTCCTTGGGGATAAAAGAATAGTACGGGCGGCCGTAGGGACCCCAGAACATATAGGTCTCGTTGCCGGGATACCAGTCCTGGCGGCCTATCCCCTGAAAGAAAACGGAAATATCGAAACCATTCCAGTTGGCGCCGGCAGTGATGCCAAAAGCATATCGCGGAAGGTTATTACCCAGCCGGCGAAGGTCGCCATGATCATCCACGGTGTTCAGCCCGTTGTTGACGATATTGTCCTTTGTCAGGTCCACGAATTTCATATCGCCTGCCTGCAGATTATGCCCATCACCCGGAGCAGACAACCGTTGTTTGTTGACAAAGTCCTGGTTGACGGAATATGACTGGGCTTCCGCATCCGTCTTGAAATACCCGTCTACCGTATAGCCCCAGAAGTCGCCTACTCTTTCACCCGGGTAATGGTTGCTCAACAGCCGGCTGGGGTTGTCAAACCGGGTGATCCAGGATCTGGAGTCGGACAGCACGACGCCCAAATTATATGACAGCTCTTTTCCACTTACAAAAGCGCTGTTCTGCCAGTTGATGGACAATTCATATCCTTTCGTATCCAGGTCGGCCGCATTTTGTCTGGGGCTTCCGGCGCCGAATATAGCGGGAAGGGTCTTACCATTGATCAGCATGTCCTTTGTCTTGCGGTCATACCAGTCGAATGAGACATTGAGATGGTTATGGATGAGTCCGATGTCCACGCCTCCATCGGCGCTGTAGATCTTCTCCCAGGTGAGGTCAGGCGATACGGGAGCGCCCGCACTGAGATACTGAGGTTTTGCGCCGCCGATGAGCCAGGTGGAAAGCCCTGTATTGACAACGGGTATATAGGGATAGTTCGAGGACCGCAGGTTGGTGCTCAGGCTCTGGTTGCCCAGCGACCCAAACGATCCGCGCAGCTTCAGTTCGGATACTATCTTTTTCAAGCTCCAGAAAAAAGGCTCCTCGCTGATACGCCAGCCGCCGGAGATGGAAGGGAAAAAGCCAAAGCGATTGCCCGCGGGGAAGTGAGAGCTGCCGTCATAACGGGCATTCAGCTCCAGCAGGTATTTGCTTCTGTAGTCATAGTTGATCCTGCCGAAGTAACCCAACAGGGCCCATTCGACGGAATTGCCGCCGGTGGTCTGACCGGAAGTGCCCAGATCCAGCCCGTTGAGATCGGTGGACAGCAGGTTGATAGCCGAGCCGCTGACCAGCCGGTATTTTTTCAATTCCTGGTTATAGCCGGCCGTCACCTTGATATTATGCCCATTGAAGCTATGGGCGTAGTTGCCATAGGCATTGATGACATGATACTGATCCAGGTTCACCGATTCGTTATAGGAATCCGTTCCTACATAGTCGGTCTGCCCGACAAAGATGGACCAGGGGGCTTGCGCCCTGCGTTGAAAGGCGGAATACGGGTTCAGATCATAGCTGTAGCTGCCCACGAGGCTGATATCCTTTGTGATGTCGGCAGTGATGGTGATGATATTGGTAAGATCGAAATTCTGTTGCTGGCCCTTTGATTTACCATATTGCAGGTCGGCCGCGATGCCATCGCCTATGCCATAGTTGTTCAGGTTCGTCCTGTAGGCGAATGTACCATCGGGATTGGTAGGAACATAGGAAGGCAGCGCATGCACGCCCATGGAAACAAACGTATTGTTGATACCCCATCCCGGGAAATTATAGGTATAGCCCGTAAACTGCATGTTCTCGCTGAGCCGCAGCCAGGAAGTCATTTTAGCGTTGATCTTGGCGCGTACATTATAGCTGGTATATTGATCCCGATTGAACTGCATCAGGCCTTTCTGCTGGTAATAACGGCCGGAGATGGCATAGTCCATATTATCGTTGGCGCCGGAAAAGCTGACGGCGTGGTTCATGGAAGGCATGGTATTCCGCATGAAGAAATGCCACCAGTCGGTGTGCCCATACCATACGTATTGCTCACGGCCGTTGCGGCTGTCGGTGACCACGGTGGGGAGCGAATGATTGGTCTGACGCTGTTTCAGCTGGTCATAATCGGCATCCGAATAGCCGGTGTAAATATTGCCGGTGGCGATCTTGAAGGCGTCGTCTATCAACTTGCCCGTGCTGTAGCCATCCGTCATGAATTCATGGCTGGTAGTGGGTGTGGCCACGGAATAGTTGCCGGTGTAGTTCACCTGTACCTTGCCTTTCGCGCCATGCCGGGTGGTGATCAGTATCACGCCATAGGCGGCACGTCCGCCGTAAATAGCGGCGGAGGAAGCATCCTTCAGCACGGATATGGTCTCGACATCCATGGGATTGAGCAGGTTGAGATCCCCCGGTACGCCGTCGATGACTACCAGCGGGGAGCCGCCATTGAGAGAAGTATAACCGCGAATATTGAGCTTGGCAGGACTGCCGGGATGGCCGTCGGCAAAAGTGATGTTCAGGTTGGCAATCACACCTTGCAATGCCTGTCCCACATTGCTGACGGGACGATCCTCCAGCATTTTGGAGTCCACCTGCGCCACTGCTCCGGTAAGATTGGACCTTTTCTGCGTGCCGTAACCGACGACAACCACTTCATTGAGACCGGTATTGGCAGGTCTGAGCAATATCCGCATATTACCCGTTGCATCCACGGGCAATTCCAGCGGGCTGTAGCCGACAAACGAGATCACCAGTACGGCGGAGTCGGAGGCGGCCAGGGAGAACTCGCCTTTTTCATTGGTCATCGTCCCATTCTTCGAGCCCCTGACCTGCACGGAGACGCCCGGAAGGGGTTGATGCGTGAGAGAATCTATTACCACGCCTTTTACAGGGATGACGGCGACGGAAGATCGGTCAGCCATAGGCTTGATGACGACTATCTTGCCGACGATGTCATAGGACAGCGATTGATTCCGCAATGCCTGTTTGAGCACCAGGTTCAGGTCGCCATCCCTCACGGCGATATCCACTTTTTGGCGCAGATCGATCTGATCCGTCCTGTAAAAAAAACTATAGTCGCTGGAAGACTCGATCTCTTTCAGGACCTTCTTGAGCGTTACATTTTTTTCATGAATAGTAAACCGGGCCTCCTGTGAATAGACGGCGGCCTGTGAATGAATCAAGCCAGTGATCAATAAAAATATCGTAAGCCTCATGATCCTTTGGGTTTTTCGCAAAAAATCCCCGCGCCTTTTAGGAATAGCGTGTAAATACATATATTTATGTGTTAATTAGTTAATAACTGGTCGTCTTATTTCGTAAGTTATTAGCTGTTAGCTTTTTACTACCGGGGGATGCTGGAACATTTCCCGGTGTTTTTTTACCAACGGCATGGTTTACCCATAGTAGTCATTTTTAAGGTGAAAAAATTATAGTCCTTTTTTATCCATCGAAATAATAATGGTGTCCTTTTCCGTGTGATAGGTTATAGGAGTGGTCTCTTCTATGATCCTAAGCGCCTCTCTGATATCATGTACTTTGTTGAATCTGCCTGTATACCGGAACCTGGCCAGCTGATTGCTGGTGATACGGATCTTTACGTCGAATGCTCTCTCCAGCCGTTGCGCTACCTCATCGAATGTCTCGTCCTCGAAAATCTGCAGATCGTCTTTCCAGCCTGCATAGCGATCCATTTCGGGAGCGGCTGTCACCTCCGGCTCGAGACTCTGTTCGTGACCGGCGGCAGGCTTATTGGGGGCGTGTCCGGCGGGCTTTTCCTGCTGACTGGTATATTCTTTTATGTTCAGGACCTGATTCCTGGTCAGAAAGACCTTTCCTTCTTTGCTGGCGTAGATCCGCTGGCCCGATACTTCTACTTCGCCCTCGATGACGGCGGCCTGGAAATTGGTGTTGGGATAGGCGCTGACAGTGAAAATGGTGCCGATATCACGGACCATATACCCGTGCGCATGTACGATGAAAGGGATATTTTCTTTATGTTTTACGGCAAAATACCCTTCTCCTTCCAACGATACTTCCCGGGTGTATTCTCCAAAACCCGCGTCATAGCTGAGATGAGTGCCTGCGTTCAGCCATACTTCGGAGCTGTCGGGCAACACGATCTTTTTCATTTTACCGTTCGGGACATACATGTCGAAGGCCAGCCGGGCGGTGGTAGGCGTAACGTTCTTCCTGTACAGATACAGACCGGCGCCGCCTGCAAGGAGTACAAAGAGGACGGCGGCGGCACGAGGGAGGAGACTCCGGCGCCTGACTTGTTCTTTTATTGGCGGCGCCGCCACTGGTACCTCCTGGGGCACCAACCTTTTGCGCAGTCTTTCAAAAGCTTCCCCCGCGTGCACCCTCCGTCCGCCGGGGTGATATAAGGAGTCGTCCCAGGCTGCTTTCAGACTGGTGAAATAATCCACATTATCCTGGCTTTCATCCAGCCACCGGCGGACCAGCTGCCGCTCAGTGGAGTCTGCATTGCCAGTGATATATTTTACAAGCAGGGCTTTTATCTCTTCGTCCATCATAGGCCCTTAGACAACCGGGACCGGAAATACCCTCAAATGAAATAGAAAAAATTATGAAGACCGTTCAGAAGGATGTAAAAGACAGTTCAAACAGAAGCAAAAAGGGGCTTCAGGTGACGGCGAAGCTTTTCAAGAGCGATCATCATCTGCCGTTCAACCGTCTTGGGAGATAGTTGTAAAATTTTTGCAATATCGTTGTACCGGAGATCATCATACCGGCTCATTTTAAAGATCTGACGGCATCGATCGGGCAGGCTTTCAATCGCCTCTTCCACCTCTCTGGCCAATTCTTCCTCGCGGGCGCTGTCCATGCCTTCATCGGACAAACGATAATGCTGGCGGACATAATCCAGATAGGCTTTTTCGATGCGTTGATGTTTGATGTGATTGAGACAGCGGTTTCGGACTGCCCGGTAGATATAAGCCCGAAAGGAGCTGCTGATCAAAAGAGTTTCCCTTTTTTCCCAGAGGGCGGCATAGGCATCCGCAACGATCTCTTCCGACACAGGCATATTGTCGATGAACCGATTGGCAAAGAGGCACAACAGTTCATAATATTCTTTGAACAGCCGCTCGAATGCGTGCATATCTCCCTTTCTTAGCCCTTCGATCAATATGCTTTCTTCATAATACATGATAGCAGCAGATAATTATGGTTACGGCCTGTAAAATAAATGCAAAGGGAGGGAATTACCGGCCGCGGAATAAAAACTTAATAGACTAATAATAATACAAGATAGCCTTTTTTATTTTTATTGCAACACCGGGTCCCAGTCCTTCCATACAGGATCATATCCCTGCCGCCTGATCATCTCGGCGATGATGCGGGGACTGCGGTCGTCATGTATCTCGAATTGTTCGAGGCTCTCGGGATCTACGATATATCCTCCCGGGTTGGTTCGTGAGCCCGCGCTGATGGAGGTGATCCCCAGCTTGATGGCGTGATCCCTGAACAGGGGGCTCTCCCGGGTGGACAGGGACAGCTCCACTTCCTCATCCAGCAGCCGGTAGGCGCAGATCAGCTGGATCAGCTCGCGATCCGTCATTGTTACTTTAGGCGCCAACCCGGCCCACTCACCTTCCCGGGGCGCCGATGTGGAATTCCCCTCCCCCGCGTGCGGGCGCAGTCGCGGGAAGGATATAGAATATTTTGTTTTCCAATATGTACGTTCCAGATATTGTAGGTGAAGCGCCGTAAAAAAGCTATCCGTTCTCCAATCCTCCAGCCCGATCAATACTCCCAGCCCCATCTTATGAATGCCGGCACGTCCCAGTCTGTCGGGCGTATCGAGCCTGTAGTTGAAATTCGACTTCTTGCCTTTGGGATGATGCAGCTTGTAATCGTGCTGGTGATAAGTCTCCTGATATACGAGCACGCTATAAAGACCTTCCTGTATCAGGCGCTGGTACTCTTCCTGTTCCAGGGGCTGGACTTCCATGGAGATATTGGCGAAGTGGGGCCGCACCACCTGCAGCGCCTTTATGAAATAGCCGACCCCCACGGTCTGGTTGGCTTCTCCGCTGACGAGCAGCACGTGCTCGTATCCCATCTCGCGTATAGCAGCTACCTCTTTCAGCAGCTCCCCCGCGCCGAGCGTCCTGCGGCGTATCTTATTGTCATAGCTAAAGCCGCAATAGGTGCAGATATTCTGACACTCATTGGAAAGATACAATGGTATATACATTTGTATCACCTTTCCAAAACGTTTCATGGTCAGCTGATGACTGATCTGCGCCATGGTCTCCAGATAAGGCGCGGCCGCGGGTGAGATCAGGGCCTTGAAATCTTCCAGTTCGCGATGACGCCGCGCCAACGCTCTTTCCACATCCGCCGCAGTCTTGTCGTAGATGCTTTGCCGGACGACGGCCCATTCATGTTGTTGAAATATTTTTGAGAACATATCCTGGTCTTACAGCTGATCTAAAAAAGCAGTTAATGGGCTGCTCGCCACAGCCGTCATGGAGGTCTGCGCCAGCCTGGCCTCATAAGCCATCCTCCCACTCTCCACGGCCAGCTTGAATGCCCTTGCCATCCGCACAGGCTGCGCGCTGGCGGCAATAGCGGTATTCACCAGGACAGCATCGGCGCCCATCTCCAGCGCGCCGGCGGCATCGGAAGGCGCCCCGATACCCGCATCCACCACGACAGGTACCCTGCTTTGCGCGATGATGATCTCCAGGAAATCGATGGTCCGTAATCCCTTATTGCTCCCGATGGGAGAACCCAGCGGCATCACGGCCGCCACACCTGCTTCCTCCAGCCGGCGGCACAATACAGGGTCGGCATGGATATACGGCAGCACGATAAACCCTTTCTTTACCAGCTCTTCTGCCGCCAGCAGGGTTTCCACGGGGTCAGGCATCAGCCAGCGGGGGTCGGGGTGTATCTCCAGCTTTAGCCAGTTGGTCCCCAGGGCCTCACGGGCCAGCTCAGCCGCAAATACCGCTTCCTTTGCCGTCCGCACGCCGGAAGTGTTGGGAAGGAGATGGATATGTGAGTGGTTCAGGTGGGATAAAATATCATCTTCGTCATTTTTTCTCACATCTACTCTTTTCAACGCCACGGTCACGAGCTCGGACCCACTGGCCAGCAAGGCCTGCTCCATCACGGCAGACGATCCGAACTTACCGGTGCCGGTGAACAGCCGGGAATGAAAATGCCTGCCGGCAATGACAAGCCCCTCTCTGAGCTCCGCCTCCAACCGTCCCACAGTGTCGGACCAGTCCTTCGAATGTACGAGCACGCCGGAGAAGGCAACACTCTTCAATCCCGCCTGTTTCAGTCCTTTCACATCCTCTTGTCCAATCCCTCCGATAGCAGTCACGGGGATATCTATCCGCTCTTCCTTCATTTGTTCTACTATCCGTCGATAGCCTTCCAGTCCCAGTATAGGGCTGAGGTTCTTCTTCGTGCCGGTCCACCGGTATGGTCCCAGTCCGATATAATCCGCCCCCTGACTATGATGCAGGCGTATATCCTCGATGGTATTGGCGGTGCCGCCGATGACAACATCTTCCCCCAATATCACTCGCGCCTCGGCCACGGACATATCCTCCTTGCCGAGATGCACGCCATAGGCGCCCACTTCACGGGCGATCGCTACTCTGTCATTGATGATCAGCCGCACATCCCAATTATCACATAGCTGCTTCGCGGCACGGGCTGTCTCCCGGAAGCTGGTGTCATCCGCCCCCTTCATCCTCAATTGTATCAGGCGTATACCCGCGCGGCAGGCGGCCTCCACCTGTTGCAGGTGCGTCAACGGCGCCTCATCCATCGTGATAAAATAGAGGCCGTCTATTGCTCCACTTGTCGGTGCCATCCTAATAAAGTTTTATTACTGGTTAAAAATTGTTCGATATA
>DASZXP010000247.1:0-6197 GCA_035545935.1 Puia sp.
GATCTTTTCATCGTAGAGCAGCCTGAATATCTCTTCATCCCTTGGATGTACTTGCGTGACGTGCAATTCATTTCCTTTCATCATTAAAAAGTAAAGCATATAAGTGGTTTTAAAGAAAAAATAAATCCGCGTGCACAGCACCCAGACGCGGTTTATTTTTTTGAACCACTTAGCCATACTTTTTGAAAGGGAATGAGACGTCTATGGAGTATCCCGGGGGCAATGTCTGCAAGTCACGGGAAGGGTTTCCGCTGCATTATTTGGACGAACGCGACTTACGATTGAAGCACCTGAGAGCTTGCAAGAACCTGACACCGCAACGACCAGCCCGGGCAAATACAGCAGCGGGGCATTAGGCTACACCATGGGTTTGTCACTCGAACGCATTGCGACTGACACAAACGCCGTCAAATTCTTCCCATGCCCCTCAACACACCGGACATCCACTACCCTTCACTTGGGAACGCTGTCAGGGTCAGCCCATCCGTGGAGACGCCTTATTTTGGGCTGGTAGATTCAGGCACTACAGCCCCTCGAACCTCCGCTGGCCTGGCACTTCTCTTGCTTGTGCTCTTCTACATGTCCGCTCACATGATCAAACCACCACTACCCCATCCCGGGCAGCCACCGGCAACCAAACCCGATCAGGGCAAGCCCGCCCACGATCCCGGAACGCCGCCGGTGCGACCGAAAAATCCTGCCATCGACCCCAAAGTGGATCCGGACCTGCCGGAAAAACCGCGGCCTCCCTTGTCTGATCCTGAGAGCCCGCATGGCTAACGCCTTCAGGATCATTCGAAGACAAATTGACGACCGGCGTTATTTATATCCCGATTGGCTGTACATTCGGGTCATAAAATGTTATCTTATGCGGAAGCTATTCTATATCATCAGCCTATCTTTATTGGGAGCCTGTCATGGTCCATCAACGGACGAAAATCCGATGCCAAAAGCTAAAGCCGCCATCAGCCGGGCTGCAGATGCTGCCGCAAAACTGAAAAACCTCCAATTCGACTACCCGAAAGACCCGGCCTGTGGCATGCCTTTAAAGGCCGGGCTGGAAGATTCCACCGAGTACAAAGGCAAATTGTATGGATTTTGCTCGAAAGAGTGCAAGGAGGAATTTCTGAAAAGTCCTGAGTCGTTCCTGGCTCATTTGACAACACCGTGAGATTCCGTGATCACACTATAGCCGGCCATGACCGGCCATGACCGGCCAGGAAAATTTAAATAAATCAACCTATATTACTAATATTTTTAGTAATTTCGCTCCGATACTCTTTCCGGTGTCCATCTCACAACCATCTCATTAACCCATCCTTTCACGATGGAAACTAAGGAGAGAGAAATAGACTTCGCCCATTTTGCCCCATAAAAAGGGACGATTTGTCCCAAAAAAGCGGAAACAGCGTCCCTAAAAATGGGAAAGAGAGGAAGTTGGCATTTATGAAAAATTATAAATCTTTTCTTTGACTATGCGATTACGTGATCCTCGCTACAATGCCATTAAACCGACATTTGAAAGTGGAAAAATAAAGAAGTTCAATGATATCTTCATTCATGTGCCCATGTCTGTCGTGGCGCAAGATCTGGGCAAAAAGACGGCTCGCTTTGCTCAGCTGATCAAAAATGTCGGCGATATAAAGGTAGATGAAGTACGCATGCTGGCAGATCTGTGCGACATGGATGTGGAGGATATGTTTTCACTGATCGCAAAAGAGCTTCCCAAAAAGATGCAGCAGTGATGTACGGAGCTTGATACCATAACCATAGCCTAAAGGCGCCTGCCCTATTCTCATTTCCATCAGAACTTGTCCCAACCTTTCCAATCCACCGGCTTTTCGGAGCCGGTTTTTTTTCGCCCGTCCTATCCGATAAAATTTTTATTTTAAGGGACATCTCGGCTGACGGATATGGATGGAAGAAAGAGATCTACCTGCGGTGAAAAATACCTGCGGCACGATGTAATATACGGAACGAGGCGTCGAAGGCGACGTTGCTAAAAGCGGGGTTTGCGGTATGCGGACATTGGTTGAAAGGGAAGACGCATTAATGTGAAGAAGCGCTGCGGCGCGAAACAGGCAGCGTGGCGATCTTGCCGGGCGTGTTTTTCTTGCTCATGCCACGACGACGGCGACCGGGGAGGGTTCCAAAACGATAGCTATTGATAGGTACGACAGGAGCCTGTGTGGAGAAAGGGCCAGGGCCTCTGTGCAGCAGCCTGTAATGGATGGTGCCTCTGATAAAACGGAGCAAGCTGTGGAGGAATGCGTTCATAAGCAATTGATCTCCTAAAATATGCCATTTATTACAATCCTGATACTCCGGATATTAGAAATATTTGCGTTTATTGCTTTTCCCATTTACGGAAGGACCTCGGAAAACCGGGCGGCCAGGGCCGTCAGCTCTTGCAGATAGTCCTCCGTCACCGGCCTTTTCCCATCCACCAGGGCGCTACCTACCCCGAAGGCTACGGCGCCGGCCTTGTGATAGTCATGGATATTGTCCAGGTTGATCCCCCCGGTGGGCATCAGGGGGATATGGGAAAGGGGGGCCCGCAGGTCCCGGAAATAGGCTATTCCCACCGAAGCTGGGAAGACCTTGACGATGTCGGCCCCATGACGGTGAGCCGTGAGGATCTCGGTGGCCGTGAAAGCGCCGGGAATGCTGACCGCATGGGCCTGGCGGGTATATTGGATGGTAGGGATGTCCAGCGTCGGGGAGATAATAAACCGGGCGCCGGCATGGATGGCCTGGCGGGCTTCCGTGGCGTCGAGTACCGTCCCCGCCCCGATCAGGAGATGGTTGCCCATCCTGGCCGACAGGGATTTGATCACCGAAAAGGCATCGGGGGAGTTGAGGGTGATCTCCAGACAACGGATGCCACCGGCATAGAGGGCCGCGGCCACATCGGGTACGGCGCCCGGGGGGACACCCCTCAAAATTGCCACTATTTTATGCTTCAGGATTTGTTCCAGGACCGTCATGGTATAAAAATAAAGGGATAATGGATATCTAGCTTAATAAATATTTTATTAAGTTTATAAACCAATACAAAACTATCTGCGGAATGATGGCCCGGCAAACCATTCCTTTTACTACACATTTGAAGTACCGGCTGGTGAGTCAGCTGTATTTCTTCGGCACGGCCTCCTGTAACGATCTGAGCGAGGCGCTTGGCAAAAGCGTTCCCCATGTCACCAAGTCATTGTATGAGCTCATCGACGCAGATTATATCGTCGAGAAAGGGTATGCGCCATCCAACGGCGGCCGCCCGCCCCTGATCTATGCGTTGAAGCCGGACAAGATGTATATCCTTTCCGTATCCATCGACCAGCTGTATACCCGTATCGGCCTGCTGGACCTGTCGAACCAGCTCGTTCTTCCCATCGAGACCATCGAGCTGCGGCTCCTGAACAATAAGAATGCGCTTCCCATTCTCACCAAAACGCTGACGGGGTTCCTCGCCCGCCTGGGTAAGGACAGAAAGAAGATCATCGGCGCGGGTCTTAGCATGCCCGGCTTTGTCAATACCCGGCTGGGCATCAACTATACCTATCTCTCCACTTACAGCAAGGAAAGTCTGCGGGATCATCTCGAACGGTATCTGCATGTACCGGTGTATATCGAGAACGACAGCAGCGTGCTGGCGCTGGCCGAACTAAAGGCGGGGCTGGCCAGGGGTCTCCGGGATGTAATGGTCATCGATATCGGCTGGGGCGTAGGGCTTGGCATGATCGTAAAAGGAGATCTGTTCCGTGGTCATACCGGCTATGCGGGGGAGCTGAGCCATATCCCCATCTCGGAGAGCAATACGCTTTGCGAGTGCGGCAAACGGGGTTGTCTGGAGACGGAGGCCACCTTACGTGTCGTCGCGCACCGGGCCATGGACGAGATCCGGGCCGGGAAGGTATCCAGCCTAAAGATGGTGGACAGTCCCGAGCAGATGAGCGAGGCCATCATGGCGGCCGCCAACCATGGCGATCAGTATGCCATCGAGCTGCTGACGGAGATGGGGTTCAAGATCGGCAAGGCTATCGCCATCCTGATCCATATCGTGAACCCCGAGCTGATCATCCTGGGCGGCCGGGGCGCGGAGGTAGGAAAGATCCTGCTGGCCCCTATCCAGCAGGCATTGAACAAATACTGTATCCCACGACTATCTGAAGACACACGGGTAAAGGTCTCGCAGCTTGGACATGATGCGTCGCTGCTGGCAGCCGCTGCCCTGGTAATGGAAAAATTCGGAGAGACAACGCTGTAATATTTTCACAGCTCAACCGGATATGCCGGGGAGGGCGGACACTAAAACGCTGGAGCTGCAAAAGGAATTCTATGACAGGGTAAAAGAGCCTTAGATGATAAAATACCAGAAGAGCGTCGCGGTGAAGCAACCGGCAATAAAGGCCAGAATGAGTCCGGGAACAGAGAGGTGGTTTTCATGTTTAAGGGCGGCTTGGATTCGTTTCATACGTTGCAGATATTTACTCATACCCAATAAGGCAACGTACATGCCACGCGTATCTTGCTGAAGATCAAGAGTTGACTGTCGGTCCCTTTTCCAGATTTGAGTACTTGTTCCCAAATTTGGAAGGGGATTTTTTTTGGCAGGGAAGGACCGGGCGAGCAGGCGGGAGGGGGGTAACAAATCGGCGGGCGGGTTGATATAAGGGTGATTCTCTCACCTAAAAAATAGGATTATGAAAACGAAAAAGATCATCGCCATTGCGCTCCTCGCCGGAGCATCGCTTGTAATCAGTAAGACATCTTCCGCTCAAATCCGTTTGGGCGTCGTCAGTTCTGCCCATCTCAGCGCGGCTGCTTCCGTCAATACTCCGTCTGTCGGCAATGCCCTGCGGGCATCCACAGCGGCATCGGCAGCTACGGCCAGTCATGTGAAGAGTGCGGGATCGAAGACGGTTTCG
Source organism: Puia sp. (assembly GCA_035545935.1). GTDB lineage: Bacteria > Bacteroidota > Bacteroidia > Chitinophagales > Chitinophagaceae > Puia. The sequence continues at coordinate 4,926 of DASZXP010000247.1, forward strand.
GCCGGCCAGAAGGCGGAAGCCAAGGCATCTTCGGATGCACGGCAGGACGTTCGTCAGATAGAAGGTAAGACGACTACCGCGGTGAATAAAGCGGAGGCCACTAACGTAGATGCAGATGTGAAGATCCATGCCAGCGGCGAGAAACAATAAATCCCTATGTAGCAGCGGTGGCCTGACGGCGCCGCTGCTTTTTTAAATGGAAGACATATGTATAGGAATATATTCGTGATACTGCTGTTGATATCATCCCCGTCGTTTGCGCAGGATTCGACGGCCAGGGACGAAAAGACGCAGTTCGTCGTAGGGGTTACGGGGAATTCCGCGCTGAACTATTATGGACGGGTGGACAGTCTGCAAAGCAAGGGGCTCTATCCTTTTGCCGGGGTGAATTTCGGCAACGGCCTTTATGTCAACGCCAATTTCGTATTTATCCACAATGCCCTGCAGTCGGAGTATGCGGCTACCTTGATAGAAGGAGGATATAATTTTCACGATCAAAAAAATACCTGGGCGGGAAATATTTCTACCGTCCGTTATTTTTACCGGGACAATACGGACCTGATCCAATCCACCATCAAGCAGTCGGTGGCCGTCAGCATTACACAGCTGAACAAAATCGTGAATATTACCATCGGCGGAGATCTCAAGTTCGGCAGCCAGGCCGATCCCGGCGCGCAGGCGGGACTGGATCATATCGTCAAGTTCGTTCGGGTGATCGGCAAGGGCGTCATCGTGCTGGACCCTTCCGTCTATGTATATGCGGGGACGCAACATTTTACCCAGACCTATCTGCAGCAGCAGCATTTCCTGCTCCTGCCCGCCGGGGAAGACGTAGTGACAAAGGACAGCCGGGCCTTCAGCATCCTCTCGTATGAAGGGAGCATGCCTATGATCCTGGCTTATAATAAATTTCAGCTTATCCTCACACCGGCCTATGTGTTGCCGCAGCATGTGCTGACGGGCAACGCTCTTGCCCTTTTTTACACCACCGCCACCCTGAAGTTCACGTTATAGTCGTACCTTCCGCATGCATATTTCATTTTATACTGAACTATACATGTCATGGAAGATCATTTCAGCCATATCGCCTCGCTGATCGGAGATCCTGTCCGGGGAAAGGTGTTATGGACCCTGATGGATGGCAAGGCGTATACCGCTACGGAGCTGGCCATCCAGGCAGATACTACCCGTCCTAATCTAAGCATGCATCTTAAGAAATTGTCCGATGCGGGGTTGTTGCATGTGGAGGTGCAGGGCCGTCACCGCTATTAT
>DASZXP010000248.1:0-46286 GCA_035545935.1 Puia sp.
TAATCCACTACGTCCGGCGCACCATCCCGAACGGTACTCGTCGGCAGGCCGGCTGATTCGAGCGATGTGTATTCGATCATATGACATATTTGGGTCAGGGCCAGATCGTTTGGTTCCATGCCAAAAGGCTCTTCGATCTCATCTGCAATAGCTTCAAAAGCCACAAATGTGTAGGCAATAAAAACGACAATAAAAGGGGTAAGCCAGCCAAGGCTGTCCACGAGCCCGAAAGGCAGTAAAAAACAGTAAATATATACGGTACGATGCAAGAGCACACGGTAGCTGTATGGTATAGGCGTAGTAACGATCCGCTCACACCCACCGGCTACGTCGGAGAGCTTATCGAAATTCTCATCAAAACGCGCCTGCTGGATAGCGTCTATCCGTCCATCCATCCGTTGGCGAGCCACCCATTTTGCCATCAGGTTCAGCAGTATGACGGGTTTATATTTCGCCCGTATGACCTCGGAAAACTGTTCTTTGTCCAGCCGCTCCTCCAGATCGGCTGCAGGATCCGAGCCTCTGAGCTGGTGCTTCAGCGCGTAGGGAAATGCATTCAGCAGCCGGACAAAGGACTCGGTACGCCTCAGGTCCGCTGTCCCGTTTTGCAACGTAACAGATTGCCGCACCAGGGAGCGATTGGTATTCAATAATGCTCCCCATAATTTGCGCCCTTCCCAATAACGGTCATAGCTGGCGCTGTTGCGAAAACCTAAAAAAAGCGCCAGTACGAAGCCGAACAGCGTTAACGGTGTTGGGTTGAGAGGGACTTTAAAAGAGAATATCGTCCCATGTGCGTACACGACGGCAAAGGAAACCAAAAACAACAGGAGAAGCCGGGGAAGCAGCCCCGGAAGGACGGAGCCTTGCCAGATAAACAACATCCTGAACCAGTGCTCTTTTTTTCTGATGATCATCTTTTCTTTATTTCGGGCGCTTCATTCCTGAAGACGACCGTATTATCGAACACATCCACTAAGATCGGGTGGTCGCGGTCGATGTCTCCCTGTAAGATCCGTTTGCTCAACTGGTTGACGATCTCTTTTTGTATCAGTCTTTTAAGCGGTCGTGCCCCGAATTGCGGGTCATACCCCCGGGTCGCCAGGTATTCGAGCGCATAGTCGCTGAACTGTAGCTGTATACCTCCTTCTGCGACGAGCTTTTCGAGCGCTTTGAGCTGGATCTTTACAATGCCCATGATGTCCCTTTTGAGCAAAGGATGGAACATGATGATCTCATCTATGCGGTTGAGGAACTCCGGCCGGATGGTCTCTTTCAGGAGGTTCATCACATCACCCTTGGCTTTTTCGGCGGCTTCGTCCATCGTTTTCTCCGTTACATTTTCAAAAGCTTCCTGTATCAGGTGGCTGCCGATATTGCTGGTCATGATGATAATGGTGTTCTTGAAGTTTACGACCCTGCCTTTGTTATCCGTTAAACGTCCGTCATCGAGCACCTGTAAAAGAATGTTCCATACGTCGGGGTTTGCTTTTTCTATTTCGTCCAGCAATACGACGCTGTAAGGCTTACGGCGCACGGCCTCCGTCAGCTGCCCTCCTTCATCATATCCAACATAGCCCGGAGGGGCCCCTACCAGGCGGCTCACCGTATGCTTTTCCTGGTATTCGCTCATATCGATGCGTGTCATCATGCTTTCGTCATCGAAGAGGTATTCGGCCAGCGCCTTGGCCAGCTCCGTCTTGCCGACCCCGGTCGTGCCCAGGAAAATAAAAGAACCGATAGGTTTTTTGGGATCGCTGAGCCCGGCCCTGCTGCGGCGGATGGCATCGGCAACCGCCGTGATGGCTTCATCCTGGCCTATCAACCGTTTGTGCAGATGCTCTTCCAGGTGTAGTAATTTTTCCCGGTCGCCCTGAAGCATCTTGCTCACCGGTATGCCGGTGGCTTTAGCGACGCTTTCCGCGATATCCTGGGCGTCCACTTCTTCCTTGAGCAGACGGTGCTCTTCGCTCGCCTTGAGCTCCTTTGTATAGCCGGCCATCTTTTCTTCCTCGGCCTTGATCTTCCCGTAACGGATCTCGGCGACTTTGCCGTAATCGCCGTTGCGCTCTGCCTGTTCGGCTTCTGTTTTCAGGTCTTCAATACGCGCTTTGCCCGCCTGAACATTGTCCACCAGCTCTTTTTCCTGCTGCCATTTACCCCGGATGGTATCGCGTTCGACAGACAGGTTGGCTATTTCCGTATTAAGGTGTTTGAGCTTTTTCTTATCGTTTTCCCGCTTGATGGCTTCCCGCTCGATCTCCAGCTGGCGGATCTGACGATTTAGCCGGTCGAGCTCCTCCGGCACAGAGTTCATTTCCAGGCGCAGCTTGGCCGCGCTTTCATCTATCAGGTCTATGGCTTTATCAGGCAGGAACCGGTCGGTGATATACCTGCTGGAAAGCTCCACGGCAGCGATGATCGCCTCGTCCTTGATACGGACATGATGGTGTGTCTCATATTTTTCTTTCAGCCCGCGCAAAATGGAGATCGTATCCTCTACAGAAGGCTCGTTGATCATGACCTTCTGGAATCGCCGTTCCAGCGCCTTATCCTTCTCGAAATATTTCTGGTATTCGTTGAGCGTGGTCGCGCCTACTGCGCGCAGCTCGCCGCGGGCAAGGGCCGGTTTGAGTATATTGGCCGCGTCCATAGCGCCTTCTCCGCCGCCCGCACCCACGAGGGTATGGATCTCATCGATGAAAAGGATAATTTCTCCTTCGCTGGAACCCACCTCCTTCACCACGGCTTTTAGCCGCTCTTCGAATTCACCCTTATACTTGGCCCCTGCTATGAGCAGCCCCATATCGAGCCCATAAATGATCTTTGATCTTAAATTGTCCGGGACATCCCCGTTGATGATGCGATGGGCCAGCCCTTCCACGATGGCAGTTTTACCGACGCCTGGTTCACCTACCAGGATGGGGTTATTCTTCGTGCGGCGGCTAAGGATATGCAGGGTACGCCGGATCTCTTCGTCCCGGCCAATGACCGGGTCGAGTTTACCCAGCCGCGCGAGCTCATTTAAGTTCTTGGCGTATTTATTGAGCGCGTTGAATTCCCGGGCATCTGTTTGGGAAGAGACTGAAGCGCCCTTACGTAATTCCGTGATGGCGCTCACGAGCCCTTTTTCAGAAAGTCCTGCATCTTTTAAAAGCCTGGCGGTCTCATCATGCCCTTCCACCAGCGCCAGCAGGACCAGCTCCGGGGTGACAAATTCGTCATTGAATTGTTTGAGCAGCGCCCCTGCTCTAAGCACCATATTGTTGGCATCCCGGCTGATATTTTGTGCCGGCTCCCCGCTGATGGTCGGCAGCCGCTTGATCAATTCCGCCAGCTTTGTGTGGAGCAGATTGAGGGTGACATTATTTTTCTTCAGTAAGTAGTCCACAGGGGTATCTTCCTGTTTAAGCAGCGCTTCGAGGATATGGGATGTCTCGATATGGGCATTTTTCCCGTTAAACGCAAGTTGCTGCGCTTCCTGTATGGCTTCGGCAGCTTTGATGGTGAAATTCCCTAAGTTCATAACGCTTGTTTTAGTCGGAACTGACGCGCTGCATTACTGGCCTGCCGGCGGCATGGCTACAGCCGCTTCTGTTGTCAGCAGCCGGAAAGTGAAACTTTCCTGCAGGTAGAGCATGACGTTGGCAGCAGAATGTTCCAGGTAGCCGATGGAGAAGTCCTGGCCGATGCTCAGCTCATAGTCACCGCCACGTCCGCTGAGCAGAAAACCACCCGAAAGCGCAGGCGCCCAGATGATCTCCCCGTCTATCAGCCGGCGGATATGCTGGAGGACAGGATAGCCTTCATCGCTGCCTCCTTCTGCCGCTGTATACTGCTCGGCGCCCAGTACCAGGTGATACGGGCCGTTCACCCCTGCCTGGCGCAGCTGGCTCAGCGCACGGGCTACCGCATCGGGATACCCCTTCACCTGGGCGGGTAGGGGGATCGGTTTATTGGTGTTCCCTTTACGGATCCCGCCGATGCCTGCGGCCTCGTAGCCTTCAAATACTGCGTTGTCTTCCGCGAAGGCGATTATTTTAGCGGCTTCCTTTACCGGTGACCAGTCCGAGTCGTTTGACCCTCTTTCCACGTCATCGATAGCCCGACGTGTCAGTTCAAAGGGTACGCGTAATTCCACCAGGGGCTGCACTTCTCTTTGCACCGCCAGTATACCCTGACCGGGCGCCTCGAGCGTTTTAGTATGGCCGGTACCGGCGCCGGAGTAACCTATGCCATTAGGGCCGTCCAGGTCTACCACACGACGGGCTGCCAGATGGCGCTTCAAGGTACGGGTAGCTTCTGCTTCAATTTGTATCCAGGCCGCCTCCGATATGGGCGCCAGCTCTTTATTAAGATTATTCATATCCTGTTCGTGTTTTTGAGTGATCCGATCTTTAAGGACCCATCTGCAGCGGGAGGCTGATCCCCGGCGCCGTTGTCCGAAGGCTGTGCTGTGGGTAGGGACGCCATGGATGGCGCCCCGTCAGCGATCTGTTTTAAAAATGTCAGTGTCGGTGCAAAGAATAACGTTCCTGTTTTGGGGGTGCTAAAGTCCAGCAGCCGGTCATAATTACCCGGTGGTGATCCGATGAACATATTTGTCAGCATTTTTTTCACCGTACTGAATCTACTGGCGTAGGCAATAAAATAGGTCCCCATTTCATTGGTGGCCATATTACCAAATGGCATATTGTCCCGGATGATCTTAAAGTCGTCGCCGACATTGGCCAGCGCTGAATGGGAGTTAGCCGGTTTTACGGCATCCGTCATTTCAATATCATCCTGCTTCGTCCGTCCGAAGACCTTTTCCTGTTCTTCCAGTGGCAAAGCCTTGAAGGCGCGGAGGTCATGCAGGTACTTCTGCACAAAAAGATAGCTGCCGCCGTAGTACCCGGGGTCTTCTTGGCCCACTAAGCCAAAATAAGCACGCTGTGCGGGTCCATGCGGATTTTCGGTGCCATCCACAAAACCGAGTATGGTTCGGCCGTCCCAATAGCGGAACCCATGCACTTCTTCTATGCATTCCGCCACCGGCAAGAGCAGCCGCGAAAGGTCCGCTGCCATATCGTAACAGATACCCGCACTGTCTCCCCTCAGGTGAAAATGCAGATCCCCTTTGGTCGATACCGCCGTATGCTTGTCCCCCACGATGGCCTCGAAATCCTCCAGCTCTTTGGGTAGCGGCGTGGGCAGCTCCAGCTTGAGCCAGGCATTACGGCCGATCCCCATCACACAACTAACCCCGCCATCCGGAAAACGCAGATAAGCGGAATTATTGAGGTTGATCACCAGGGCGCAAATATGCTGAAAAGAGCCTTTTAAGCCGGTGTCCTCCTTGAAATTCCACACCATGAAAATGGTATGGGTGCCGTGATAATCTAATACGTTTTGTGGCGCTGGATTCATGATGGATGGATCTATACCGATGATCTTTCCTGTTGCGGGTGTCCTGCAATAATAATATTTTGCAGGGGAGACAGACCGTCTTATCCCTATCACAAACCGTGAAAAGCATGTCGAATATTATTTATGCTACGGTCTGTCTGCATTTTGTGCGATATACATATATTGATTATATTTAAGTTGTATAATATTTACGTACATGTTGACTGCTGACGAGAAAAAGATATTTAGCGATTATAAGAAGGCGTTTGAGACCTTTCGCAAGGATAACAAGATCATTGAGCTCGATACCAACTTCGGGAAGAAGCTGGATTATTTCTTTTTTCGGCTGGAAGACTCTTTACCTGTCTATGGATACACGATCCCGCCTTACAGGGTGTCTAATGTCGTGATCATCTTCACGACCCGGGGAGAAGGTGAAAGGGTCATTGGAAAAATAAGGGCGCCCATGAAAACGAACTCACTTGTCATCATTCCCAGCCAGACGATTCAGACGGGGAGCCATAGTGTGGACACGAAGGGATTTTTGCTTGGTTTCAATCTCAACTTCTTTTTACAGGAACGTTTTCCGAGGCATCACCTGTTCAAGCTGGACCTGTTTCGCAATGACCTGAAACCCTATACGCAGGTAAACGCATCTCAGGCGAGAACGCTTACCTCCATTTTTAATACCTTGTTCGAAGAGAGGGATCAAAAGTGGGTGAATAAGGACGAGATGATAGCCCTCAAGATTCTTGAAATGATACTGATCTGCGAGCGACTGTTCAAGCGGCACGAGAAATTGAAAAAGAAAGCATGGTCACCCGTCTATGTCCAGTACATAGACCTGATACAGCTGCATTACAAAGAACATCACTCGACCTCGTATTACGCGAAGCTCTTGCATATACACCCGAATGTGCTGAACTCCCTATGCAGACGGCATCTGGATCAATCGGCAAAGCAAACGATAGACGCGAAACTGGTGAAAGAAGCAGAGGACCTATTATTTCATACAAGCCTTACGGTAAAGGAAATCGCATATGAGCTGGGCTTTAGTTCGGCAACGCATTTTTTCCGGTTCTTTAAACGCCATACGGGCAGCTCGCCACAAACCATTCGCCAGAAACATTTGAATGTGTCATAGATTGATGTGAAAAAGATACTTCCGCCCGGGATGTAAATTCGAGTTTTGCTTTTAGGAATTGTATCACAAACCCTGAGAAAGTGAAGAGGGGAGAAAAGTTTGTAAACGAAATAAATTCCTGCAAACAAATGAATAACCCGATCGACAATGTACGGGATCGTATGGCGGATGGTTTCGTCCGTTTCAGGGAATGCAACGACGCATCGGAGCTTGCCGCGCCAAAGGAAAATTATTTCACGCTGCTGTTCATTGAAAAAGGCACGGGTACGCTTACCATCGAATTGATGGATTATCCTGTCAGCCCGGGGCAGGTTCATATATTGGTTCCCGGGAAAATATATCGCTGGGAACTGGATGCACCGGTGAAAGCGTATCAGCTGACGATCGGCAAAGACATCCTGGAGACGTTCCCTCCTTTCTTTCAGTTTATTTTTTCTCATTATAACCAGCCGCCCATTCTTGCTCTGGATTGCCTGACATTTAAAAAGGTCCAGCTTGAGTGTCTGGCCATCGAGGACGAGCTCAGCTCGGTGAATGCCTCGATGGACCTGGTGAATGCCAGGTGTCTGCTGATCACGCTCATCATTTCGCTTTGGAGGTCCGGTGAGCGGGGTGAAATTCTCCTGGGGAGCGCTTATTCCATCGCACATTCGTTCCAAATGCTGGTGGACGAAAATTTCAGAGAGCATAAAACGGTAACTTTTTACGCCGAAAAATTATGTATCACGCCGAATTACCTGGGCATTATTTGCCGGAAAAGCTTCGACAAGTCGGCGCTCGAAATAATCCAGCAAAGGGTGCTTCACGAAGCCAAGCAGCTACTGCATAGTACACATAAGTCGATCAAAGAGATCGCTTTTGAGATCGGGTTCCCTAAGCTCACCTATTTCTCCTATTTTTTCAAGTCAAAAACAAACCTTACGCCGCTGGAATACAGGCGGCTGTTTGAGAATTCAGTGAAATTAAACCGCATTTAACGATAAAACGCGATCATGGTGGAAGAAAACAACCTCGATAAGATACCCCCGGACCAGCCTGACAACAGGCAGCCATCTGCGGAAAATCCCTACCAGTTATTAGACCTAAAGCTTACCAAAGTGGAGGAATGGGCGGCAGGCGTGCCGGCCGTGATGGCCGCTATGCGGGATTTGCTCGAAGAAAAAACATTTTTCCGGGGGAACAGGGCGCTCTTGAAAATGAACCAGTTTGAAGGGTTTGACTGCCCGAGCTGCGCCTGGCCAGACCCCGATGACGACCGTTCGCCTGTGGGTGAATACTGTGAAAATGGCGCCAAGGCGCTGGCGGAGGAAGCCACGACCAAAAGGATCACCGCGGAGTTTTTTGCGGCTAACTCCGTTTACGACCTGGCAAAATTGGATGACTATACGATCGGCAAAATGGGCCGGTTGACAGAACCCATGTATATGCCCAAGGGAGGTACGCACTACCAGCCTATCAGCTGGGATGATGCATTTAAAAAGATCGCGGCACACCTCAACCAGCTTGCTTCTCCCGATGAAGCGGCTTTTTATACATCGGGGAGGACGAGCAATGAAGCATCTTTTGTTTACCAGCTTTTCGCCAAGGTGTATGGCACGAATAATATGCCTGACTGTTCCAATATGTGCCATGAAACGTCTGGCTCTGCCTTGCGCCCGACGATAGGCATCGGCAAGGGCACCGTCAAGCTGGAAGATCTTTATCATTCGGACATCATCATCATCATCGGGCAGAACCCGGGCACCAATGCGCCCAGGATGATGAGCGCGCTCGAAAAAGCCAAAAAGAACGGCGCCAGGATCATTGCCATTAATCCTTTGCCGGAAGCCGGCCTGATGGGTTTTCATAACCCCCAGGAAATAAGCGGCATTATCGGCAATGGCATCAAGCTCGCGGACCTGTATTTGCCTGTGAAGATCAATGGCGATATGGCTCTGTTAAAAGGCATCGAGCTCGCGCTGCTTGAATTGGAGAAAATGTCCCCGGGTGCGGTGGTGGACCGGTCTTTTATTGCTGAAAAAACGACCGGCTATGATGCTTTTGTCAGACAGTTTGACAAGTACGACCTGGACGAGCTGGCCCGGCAGGCGGGGGTCGCCAAAACAGAAATTTACGAAGCTGCCCGGATGATGGCTTTCAAACATCGCATTATCGTCTGCTGGGGCATGGGGCTTACCCAACAGCACAACGGGGTGGATCTGATAAAAGAGATCCTCAACCTGCTTTTGCTCAAAGGCAGCATCGGTAAGCCGGGCGCCGGCGTTTGCCCTGTTCGCGGACACAGCAATGTGCAGGGTAACAGAACGATGCTGATCGATGAAAAGCCAACCGATGAGCAGCTGGACAGGCTACAGCATTTTTTTGGATTTAACCCGCCCCGCAAGCATGGCTATGATGTTGTCCGGGCTATCAAAGCGATGCATGATCAGCGGCTAAAAGTGTTTTTTTGCATGGGCGGTAATTTTTTGTCCGCGACGCCGGATACTACCTATACCGCTGCGGCGATGCGTAAACTTTCCCTGACCGCCTATGTCTCCACGAAATTGAACCGGAGCCACCTTGTGCACGGCCAGGAGTCGATCATACTACCGACGCTGTCCCGTAGCGATAAGGACATCGTCAATGGGGAGCATCAGTTTGTCAGCACAGAGAATTCCATGGGCGTGGTCGAAAAGTCAAGAGGTGTCTTAAAACCCGTATCCGAGCACCTTGTCAACGAAACACAGATTGTCTGCAGGATGGCGATGGCCACCTTCGGAGCGGGGTCGGTCATCGACTGGCAGCGCTACCACGACAGTTACGATGCCGTGAGAGATGATATTGAAAAATGTATCCCCGGATTTGACAATTATAATATCCGGGTAAGACAGAAAGGAGGGTTCTATCTTCCCAATGCGGCACGGGATGGTATTTTCAAAACAAAAGAATTTGGTGACCGCGCCCCATTTACGTGCACCGATATCCCGGATAACACACTGGCGCCGGATGAATTTCTGATGGCAACCACCCGTACCCATGATCAGTTCAATACGACCATCTATGGTTTGGACGACCGGTATCGCGGTATTAAAAATGAACGGCGTGTTATATTTATGAATGCGGTCGATATTGAAAAAGCCGGTTTTAAGCCAGGTGATAAAGTAGACCTCTTCAACTATGACGATGGCATCGAGCGTATCGCACCTTTATTTATTATCGTCTCTTATCGCATCCCCGAACGTAACACCGTTACCTATTTTCCTGAGACCAACGTACTCGTTTCCATCAATAATGTCGTAAAGGAAAGCAATATGCCGGCATCGAAATATGTAAAGATCAAGATCAAAAAACACGATCCGGACATATACGGACGGATAACGCAAATATAGGGTCTATCTGCTGTAGCTCACTCTGACGCAAAGCTTCTTCTGTTCCGGCCCGCATTGGTATTTTGGTACTTATATTTTTCTACTAAAATAAAAGATAGTATGTTTGAACATACTAATCTGTGTGTATCATGACCACGAAGTGCTTCCTCCTCCCGATCCTCTTGCTTTCGGCTTTAATTGCAACATCTCAGCAGCCCTCTCCTCACTACCTCTGGCAGATCGGCAAACCCGATAACAGCGTGACAGACCTCGCCGGCGCCCCCGACAAAGGCAGCCAATTCAAAAAGGACGGCGTCTTCATCGTAGGCCGCAGCGAACCAGAACAGGACTGGCCCTGGGCGCACCCCGGTCCCGACGACGGCTGGGCCGGCGATAGATCCCACAGCTTCTTCATCCTCTTCGGCATAAACGATCGCCCCTCCGCCGACAGCTGTTACCTGAAGTTTCGCCTCCTCGACACCCACAACTTCACCCGCGACAGACTCACCATCCATATCAACGGACACGAGTTCACGCACGTCTTACCCCGTGGCTCCGGCCAGGGCATCTACGGCAATTTTGCACAAGCTCATCCCTACGAATTCAATATCAGCTTCCCCACCAGTCTCCTCGCCGCAGGCGACAACACCATCAGCATCACTTCCACCGCCGGCAGCTGGTTCATCTACGACTGGCTGGGCCTCGAGACCCCCGCCAGCATCACCGCACAGCCGGTACAGGCCACCGTCTTCCTCTCCGGCGTACAAGGCAACCCCTTCATCGTCCGCGATGCATCGCCTTATCAACCTGCGCAATTGTCGATCCTCAACACCGCCGCACCCGGCGAACTTACCATAAAGATCACGGGTATGGACCCCCAACGGCTAAACCTGGCGGCAGGCAACCAGCAGCTGGAATTCCGCACCCCCGTCGTCACAAAAGATTCTTCCATCACCATCCGCGTGGAAAAAGACAACCAGCTCATAGGGGAGAGGACCCTGGCCATCCAGCCCGTCACCCTGCGCACCATCTACATGCTCCCGCACTCCCACAACGACATCGGCTATACGGAGCTGCAGACAAAAGTGGAGAACAAACAGATCGATAACCTGCTAAAGGGCATCGAATACGCCCGCCGTACAAAAGATTACCCCGACGGCAGCCGCTTCGTATGGAACCTCGAAGGCACTTATGTCGCCGACCTCTTCCTCCGTCGTATGACGCCCCGGCAAAAACAGGACTTCCTCGACGCGCTAAAGAGTGGGGGAGTGGCCCTCAATGGCATGTACCTGAATACCCTCACGGGACTCTGCCGACCGGAAGAGCTGCTGCGGCTCTTCAAATTCTCGACGGAGCTGGAAAAACAGACAGGGGTAAAAGTGGATGCCGCGATGATCAGCGACGTACCCGGCTACACCTGGGGCACGGTACAAGCCATGGCCCAGGCTGGGATAAAATATTTTTCGGCCGCGCCAAATTATTTCGACCGCATCGGAGACATCCTGCCTTCCTGGGAGAACAAACCTTTCTACTGGCTCTCCCAGTCCGGTAAGGAAAAGCTCCTGGTATGGATCCCTTATAAAGGATACGCCCTCTCGCACGGCTCACAGCTCTCATCCGCCTTCGTGGCCTCCTACATGGACGCGCTGCGCAAAGCAAATTACCCCTATGGGATATCTTATATACGGTGGAGCGGCCATGGAGACAATGCCGTTCCTGAAATAGAGATCAGCGACTTCGTAAAAGCCTGGAACGAAAAATATACCGCTCCGCATTTTATTATCTCCTCTACCAGCCGTGCCTTCCACGCCTTCGAAGAAGTCTATGGCGACAGGTTGCCGACGGTGCAAGGCGACTGGACCGGATACTGGGAGGATGGGGCAGCCTCTTCCGCCCTCGAGACAGCGGAGAACAGGGCCAGCTCATCCCGTCTCACCCAGGCGGAGACCCTATGGGCGATGACGCAGCCGGATAAATTTCCCGCCTCCCGATTCAACGACGCCTGGCGGCACGTGCTGCTTTATTCCGAACACACCTGGGGCGCCGATGTCAGCGTCACCAACCCCCTCAGCCAAAAGACCATCGAACAATGGGACATCAAAAGATCCTATGCCGACACCGCAGGCGCCCTATCGAAGTCTTTGCTGACAGAGGCCGTAAATCCAACCCCGGCGGCGCCCCGTATGGCCGCTGCAACGCCCGCCGCCCCGACCAACGCCATCGATGTCTTCAACACCAGCTCCTGGCCCCGTACAAATCTTGTACTGGTACCCCAAACCTTATCCCAACAGGGCGATCTCGTAAAAGACGCACACGGCGCCACGATCCCGTCCCAACGTCTCTCCACCGGTGAGCTGGCCTTCGTCGCCAGCGATGTCCCGCCTTTTGCATCCAGACGTTACTATATTTCAAAGACAGCCAAAAAAGCCTCCGCACCTGTCGGCGTCCGGACCACCAACAACACCCTCGACAACGGCCTCATCCGTGTCACCATCGACCCCGCATCCGGCGCCATCAGCAGCATCCGCACCCATACCCTCGACAACAACTTCGTCGACTCCGCCGCGGGCGCCTATGCCAACGACTATCTTTTCCTCCACGGCAGCAACCTCGCCGATCTTCAGCACAACGGGCCGCCAGCGATCAGTATAAAAGAAAAAGGCCCCGTCCTGAGCACCCTCCTCATCGAATCCGCCGCCCCCGGCTGCAACAAGCTCACCCGCGAAGTCCGGCTCGTCAACGGCTTCGACTATGCCGAAATGACCAATATCCTGGATAAACAACGCGCCGAGCTCAACCCCCATCCCGGCGACTATGCCTGGGCCAATACGGGCGGCAAGGAAAGCGTCAACTTCGGCTTCCCCTTCCATGTCCACGACGGACAGGTACGGATCGACATCCCATTTAGTGTAATGCGCCCCGAAAAAGACCAGATCCCCGGCTCCTGTAAAAATTGGCTGGAAGTAGGAGAGTGGGCGGATGTCAGCAATGACAAGGAAGGCATCACCTGGGTCACCCTCGACGCTCCCCTGCTGGAAGTAGGCGGCATCACCGCCACCTTGCTAGGCGGCCAGTCCAACCCCGATGTCTGGCGCAAAAAGATCGAACCCACCCAAAAGATCTATTCATGGGCTATCAACAACCACTGGGAGACCAACTACCGCGCCTACCAGGAAGGCATCATCACCTTCCGCTATGCACTCCGCCCCCATACCCAATTCTCTCCGGCAGAAGCTTCCCGTTTTGCCACGGGCCTTACCCAACCCCTGGTCATCACCCGCGCCCAACAGCAGGAACACCCGCTTCCCCTGCTGACAGTCACCAACAAAGACATCCTCGTACAGACCCTAAAACCCAGCGAGGACGGAAAAGCATACATCGTTACCCTCTTCAACGTCTCCGACCACCCGGCCAGCACGACCCTCCAATGGTCGGCACAGACAGGAGCCGTACATTATAGCAATACCACCGAGCTGCCCCTGGCGGCATCACGGGACGGAGGCTCGTTATCCGAAGGACAGACATCTATCCGGGGCGACATCCAAATTGCCCCCTGGGATCTGGTGACGGTCAGGGTAGAACGTCCATGATCATGCGCACGCTTACATGGTCTGTTCTTCCACCGGGTGCCTCGGCTTCCAATATAGATAATAATACCCCAGTATGACCACCCCCAGCAAAAAGGGGATCAGGGCAAGATGCTTGAAAGTGACATCGCCCATGACAGGAGCCTCATCGAAATGGAAGAACTCGCTGATCATCCAATAGGAATTGGCGGAGATCCATACCGTGATGGCAAGATTGTGACAAAGCTCGGACATCATATGCCGCGTTCGCCAGGCAATGACAATAGCAATGATCAGCGTGGGAAAGATCATACAGATCCCCAGCGGCCGCCACACAAGACACCAGCCGATGTCTTTGAAAAGCCAGAAGACGATATGGAGGTTTTCCATCTTCCGGTAATGCAGGGGAATGGAATAAACGGTAGCATTAGGTTCAGTCATGGGCTAATATATCGAATTCTTGAAGATATCCCCATGGAAGAAAAAGATACCTGTATTTTATGCCGGTTGGTGTAGATTGTAGTATCAAATTATCTTCCCCATGCGTACAAAGACCTTACTCACTGCACTGATACTATGCGGCGCGGCTCTGACCACCTTCCCGCAAAAAAACATCGACAGCATCCTGCCCGTCCGCGGATTCTGTATCAACGCCCCCAAGCCCGCCGGTCTGGACTCCTTTACCACCTTCATCGACAAGGAGCTGGCGCCCCGCAAAGTAAATACCCTCTTCCTCCTCATCGACTACCGCTACCAATTCACCAGCCATCCCGAGCTCGCCGACACGGAGGCCCTCTCCCGCGCGGATGTCAAACGCATCGTCGACGTCTGCAAAAAATATAAGATCCGCATCATCCCCCAGATCAACCTCCTGGGCCACCAGTCCTGGGCCAGCACCCCCAACAAGCTCATGAAAGCCTACCCCCAGTTCGACGAAACACCCTGGGTCAAATTCCCCGAACATTACGAATGGCCCAACGCGGATAAACTCTATTGCAAATCCTATTGCCCCCTTGCGCCCGGTCTTCATGAGGTGCTCTTTGCCGTTATAGACGAACTCTGCGACGCCTTCGAAACAGACGCCTTTCATGCAGGCATGGACGAAGTATTTTATCTCGGCGAAGACCAGTGCCCCCGCTGCGGCGGCCGCGACAAAGCGGAACTCTTCGCCGGCGAGGTCCGGACACTCCACGACCACCTGGCCCAAAAGGGTAGGGAGATGTGGATCTGGGGCGACAGGCTCCTCGACGGAAAGACTACCGGACTCGGCGAATGGGAAGCCAGCTATAACAATACCTACCGCGCCATCGACATGATCCCCAAAGACGTGGTCATAGCCGACTGGCATTACGAACGGGCGGACAAGACGGCAGTGCTCTTTGCCATGAAAGGCTTCCGCGTCGTCACCTGCCCCTGGCGCGACCCGGCCATCGGCGTCACCCAGGTAAAAGACATGGTCGCCTTCCGCAACGGATCCACCCCCGAGATGAAAGACAGGTTTCTGGGTATCGTGGAGACGACCTGGAGCCCGACCGACCGGTTCCTAAGAGGTTACTATGGTCTCGAAAAACCACCGGCCACCCGCCCCAACGGACGCCCCAACAACCCCAATCACACCCCCTGGAACTGCTTCCGGGCCGTATTCGATGAGATGGCGCGACAGCCCGGAAATTAAAATTTAACACGCCCTCCTAAATTTTGGAACCTAATTTGCTATCTATCAGTGGATTACGTGCGTTGACTTATATAACTCCCTAATATACAATTGAATGGCGATCCTGTCGTTTTAAGTGATACAAGAAAACCTTTAACAAACCCCATTTATTTTTTTGACGGAGGTTACATTTCATCCTTCTGAATTGACCAATCTATGAGAGTCGCGGTAAAATACACGGATGCAGAGCTGATAGCAGCCGTCAAGGACGAAAGAACCCTGAACGAGGCCATCCTCTTCATCTACCAGCAGTATGCCGCGTCTACCAGCTCTTTTATTATTCATTACGGGGGCAGCGAACAGGATGCCGACGACGTATTCCAGGAGACGGTGGTGTCTTTCATCGACGTGGTAAAAAAGGATAAATACCGGATGGAAGCCAGCATAAAAACTTTCCTGGTGTCCGTCGCCAAGAACATCTGGTTCAACGAGCTGAAGAAACGGGAACGGTCCGGCCATCGCGAAAAGATCTTCGAATATGGCCGCGATCAGAAGGAACAGGATATCAGCCACCAGATAGGCGATCTCGAAAAGAAACGCCAGCTACGTGATCTGGTCAACAATTTAGGCGAGCCCTGTAAGAAAATATTGATGCTGTTCTATTATGAGAACCTGTCCATGAAGGAGATCGTAGAGCACCTGCCCTACGAGAATGAACAGGTGGTAAGGAACAAGAAATACAAATGTCTGCAGGCGCTCACTGGGGTCATAAAAAACAACCCCGCCATCGCCCAACAGATCAGTGAAATAGTTAAAAGTTAACCTATGGAACAACAGCACGCTTTGATCGATCACCTTGACAACACCCTCCGGGGAGGAGCCTCTGCGGAGACGCAGCAGATGATCGATAGCGACCCCGAACTGAACAGGGAATGGCAATTTCTCCGGCTGGCCGTTGACGCCGTACAGGATGCAGGTCTGTATGAAGAGGTCGCCACGGTGAAAGAACAGTGGAAGATCCAGCAGGTACAACAGACAGCTGTCATCAGGCCCACGGGTGGCATCGTCCGTACCCTCAGCCGCAACATGGCGAAGATCGCTGCCATACTCGTCCTGGTGGGCGGTGGCGCGGCCTTCTTCAAATACGCCACGATCAGCTCCGGCAGCCTCTATGACAAATATTACACTTCCTATTCACTCAATACAAGCCGTGGCGCCTCGGGCGAAGACGCCATGGACAAGGCCTACCAGGCCAAAGACTGGAACGCGGTCATCGCCGCCTTCAGCCCGGCCAAAAGGACCAACAAATCCGATTTTCTCGCCGGCATGGCCGACCTCGAACTGAAAAAATACGACGACGCCATCGAACACTTCGAACAGATCATGGCGGCCAATGCGCAGGCAAACACGGACTATTTCCAGGACGAAGCCCAATACTACCTGGCTATCAGCTGGCTGGCAAAGGACAAGGTAAACGAAGCCTTGCCCATCCTGGAAAAGATCAGGGCCGATAAGAACCATCTCTATCACGACAAAGTGGAAAAAATGTCCTTTTTGGACCTCCGCCTGGTCCAGTACAAGGAGTCTAAGTAGCTATTAATCAGTAATATAAGGTTACGATCTTTTTTCAAAAAAATATGGGTTCCCTTGGTTACATCAGAACCCCCAGCGTTGACTATTATATGTAAGCAGGTAATTAAATAAGATCCGTACCCAATGAAAAATGATCGTAACCTCTAATACCTCGCAAGTCCAATACCATTGAAACCGTTAAACCATATCCCAGAAAAACCCGACCTGATCCAGAACATCCAAATCCTAAAACCCTACATCCAATACCAGAAAAACCACCCGTCTTTAGACCAACATCCTAATCCGAGATCCAATCCCACAAAGAACCACATCCAATCCTGAGAAACTGATCCATCCTCGTAAAACCAATCCAAATCCGCAGAGAACCAATCCAAGTCCACCGAGAACCAATCCAAGCCCGTGAAAAACCTCCAGATCCGAAAAACCAAATGTTCTAAGATCCGAAACTCTAGAAAAAAGTCGACGTTAGGCAGTGCCCTGAAAAAAGAAATTTGCAAAACGTCCATTTACATTCCACCGTCCTTGAGAAACGTCGACTTTTTCTTTTTCCCTTTGACGCTTCTTATCACCCACCAACACAAGATCCCCACCGGAGACAACAACAACGCCCACCACCATCCCATCTTCTTCGTATACACAGGACTGGTATCACCCATCAACACCAGATGCGCCCAGAATGCCGGACTCTTATTGATCGCATCGCTCGCCAGATAATCCAACTTCGCCTTTTGTAACGCCTTCGCCTTGTTTTCCCCCTTTTGCAGATACACATAAAAACGTTGCAGGATAAAAGAAGTAGCCTTGTCATCCGCTTTCCAGAGACTGTTGATCGTGCTCCCGCAACCCGCATAAGCAAAGGCGCGGGACAGACTGATCACCCCCTCCTTGGCCACCAGCTCCCCCTGCCCGGTCTCGCACGCGCTGATGATCACCAGCTTCGTGGCATTCAGGTTCAGCCCATACAGCTCCTCCAGGAACAGACAATCCTCGATAGGGGAATGCTTGACGGGATAGAAGGCGATAAAGGAATTGGCCGCACTGTTCAACGAAGACACCGCATGGGTGGCCAGATGCACGATGGAATATTTATTGATCGCTTGCAGGAACTGGCTCTTCGTGGCCGCGCCGTCGATATAATGCGCCCCCTTCAAACCCTCGATCTCCTCACCGCTGGCAGGCAGTCGCGCAAAAGACACAGGCCCCTCCGAACCCGCACCCGCAAAAGGCGCAAACGACAAAATAGCCGATGATGACGCCTCCAGCGTAGGAGAGCTCAGCAGCTGGCTGGAAAACCGGTAGCTGATCGTAGTGGTCTCCAGCAACGTCTTATCCCTCTCGCCCGAGGGTAAGCTCTCGAAGGGAAGAAAATAAAGGAACCCATCGGGGATGATGATCCACTCGTCCTTCCCCAGAACAGCCTGCTGAATGGGTTTTATCAAGGTCGTATAAAGTCTGTCGCCCAGCGCCCCGGGCCGCCACCGCCGCCCGTTCTCCGTCGTCTTCAACGCATCCACCCAACGCCCCGCATCCTCCTGCAGCCGCGACAACGAGTCGATCCGCACATACATAAAGGCGGAGGAGCTAAGGACAAAGGCATGCAGCACGCCCGCCGCCGCATAAAAGCTGATCAACGCCTGACTCCCGTTCAATTGCTTTTGCAGCTGCCCGGGACTGGGATCCTTATCCTGGTACTTCAATCGATAATAGGCGCCATTCCTTTCCAGCTGCTTCTGCAGCTGCGAAAGCTGGATCTCATACCCGGCCTTCTCCCGCGCCAGCGCCTCGGCCTCTTTTTTATCCGTCACCTCCTCGCTCTTTACATTCAGCCGGGCGATATTGTACTTGATATTCCGCTCCTGCTGCAATAACCCCGCATCCACGCCGGGCGCATGCGCAAACGTGTTTTCCTCCAGGTTGGCCGTTATAATGGAAGCTTTACTTTTTTCGCTGATGGCAAACGCCTGCTCCAGATAATGTCCCCCGGGACGTAATCGATGCAGCTCCAGCGCGACGGACAAAGCCCCCTCATACGCCTGCCCGCTCTTTCGCTTCAAAAAGATCTTGGCGTCATCCGTGTCATAGCTCTTTTCGATATAACGTAACAAGGACAGCGCGGTCTGATACGCCTCGAACGAGGCCTCCAGCCAGGCATTGTCGGGTCGAGCCCTGTACAGCTCCCAGAAGACCTCCGCCTTCTTCACCAGCGCGTCATACAGCCGGTAGTACGCAAACGTCGCCGTAAAATTCGAAGGGTTCTTCCGTATATCCGTATCCGTAAACCCCCGCGCAAACGTGATAATGGCCTTTTGAAGACTTGCCAGCGCATTCATATAATCATGCTCGCCCGCCTGCAATTCCGCTCTATACCGTGCATTGATCCCCAGATCCAGCTCACCGACGCTGCTGCTCTTATTCGTCAATCTCGCCTTCAGCTGATCCAGGAACCACACGGCGCTGTCGGGCTTTTGCAGCTTCATCTCCACATACCCCATTTCATTCAGGACGGCCGGGATCTTCGCGGGATCCACCTTCCGGAACGCGGCCAGCGCCTCGGCATATTTGTTCAGCCCCAGGTACGCATTCCCCGTATTGATATAGATATAGCTGCTGTAGAGATGATAGGACAACAGCTTCTTGTAAATGGCCAGCGCCTCGTCGTACTGCTCTAAATGATAATAGCAGGTGGCGATATTGGTCTGCAGCCCCGCGGCAAAGGCGGTATCGAACGGCTTCCGGCTCTCCACGATCCCCAACGCTCGGTTGAAATAATTCTTCCCCTGCAGATAATTCCCATTGTCATAATACAACACCCCCAGGGTATTGTACAGCCGCACCTCGTCGTCCTGCCCGCGCACCCGCTCCGCCATGGACTCGGCCTTCAACAGGAAATAATTCGCGCTATCGAAATGATTGAGATTATAATAGCTGGTTCCCGCATACACGTAGATGACGAACAGCAGGCTGTCCGTGGGGGGATGAAAACCAAGCCCCCGGCAATACGCCTCCTTGGCCCCCGCATAATTGAACTTGGAATCCAGTAATATCCCCTTCTTGAGCCAGGATTGGAACAGCAACGTATCCCTGCCCGGGAAATCCCCTGCCTTCTCCACCTGTCGGATCACTTCCTCGAAGCCGGCAAGGGCCGTGCTGTCACTGGATGCAGTGGCATTGGAAAGATGGAACAATACATCGCTGCGATGATAGAGGGCGAGGATGCTGCCGGGAGGCCCGCCCGGCGCGCCCAGAACAAGGGTAGATAAGAACAACGAACAGATCCAGCCTAAAAATCGCATTAGGTTTGAATAATATATCCAAACCTAATGAAAAATTGACAAATATGTTTCGTGCCGGTATGACTATCTCCGCACAATGATGATCAAAGGAGGCCGGGGATTGGCATAATTGCTGATCAGGTTTCCGCTCGTCAGGTTATTCACCTTGTTCAGGATAGCACCCAGCAGACCGCCGCTGATCAGCGCCTTGCTGTCATAATACTCGATCTGTACGGCTATATGCTGCAGGGCCTGATTACTGGGGTCATTCAGCTTATAATAGATATCCGCGGTGACGGACGAACCGCTTATAGGCAGCAAACCAAACGCGCCACCCAGCAGACCGGTACCGTTCAATGTCTTCTTCAGATCGATGATACCCGTGGTTTGATCCACGATCACCTTCTTTTGGGCGGCCGAACCGGTGACGTCGAACGTACAGCCATTCCCCTGACAGATGGACGGCAGATACGGATTGGCCTCGAAATAAGGCGCCGCCGCATCCGCTCCGCTCGCCAGCACATACACGCTATCCATATAGGCGGCTCCGCCGACGACCAATCGTTGCAGACAGGTGTCCGTCGTACCATCCTTTACAAATCCGATGGCATACAACATACCCGTCTCACTCTTTGTCAGATTGATCGCGCCCGTATTCGGGTCGATGACCATACCCTGAGGCCATGCAAAATATTTACCCGTACCCGGACTGTTCACAGGATAGACAATATAATCCTGCCCGTTTGCCGTCGGTTGGGGAAATATGATAGTATCTCCATATATAGGATCGACACTACACCCACCCAGCGGCGTGCTCACCGGCAGCGGTGGCAATATCGTATTACCAGTATCGGATGGAGGATGCGATATTGAATCGAGCTTCCCCGGACTGGGACGCGTGGAAGGACCTCCGGTAGAGTCCTGTGACGGCGAATTTTTCGTCGTCATTACCTTTTGACAGGATGCGGATGTTAGCAGCAATACCACTGCCCATAGATAGGGAGGTTTGAACTTTTGCATCGGTTTGGATTCAATTAAGTGTTAACGCTTAGCAAAATACTAATTTTCCAAGGTATTTGCAAAAAGCTATCCATAATAGTACATCCTGGGAGCCAAACTGTAACCGATGGGCAAAAAATATATTAACTAATTGATAATCAGTGTATTAAAAAATTTCCCGTTATCCCCGGTTACATATATGTCCTCCGTGGTTACCATTATCCGGAATTGGAATGGACCCCAAACACTGTTATCATGAACCTGGAACAAACGATCAAAGAAATGGAGGGTAAGATCTCCCTCCTGGACAACAAAAAATTCGTGTATTGTGCCGGCGCCATCGGCATATACTATATCATCTTTCTTGGTTTTCTCACACACATCGTCATCCGGTCGGGAGGCTTCCATTGATTTTCCTGCTGCCGCACGCCACGGCTAAAAACAGGAAAGCCGATGGACCTCCTTTCCACCGGCCTGCTTCCTGACCCGATCGACAAATACCCGATCGCCTCTTTACCTGGGCACGGCTGACCTCCTTTCAAGCCGGCTGATATCGAGAACGATGCGGGTAAATAAGGATCTATGCGAAACTATAATGGGAAATTATCTTCATGGACCATCTTTTCCCGGCGGAGCCTGCTTTTTCCCCATCGGACCGCGTTCCGAAGGGCTTCCGGGAATATGATAAGCGGTATTACACAGCCTACTGGTATGGTAGATTGTACGAACGGCGGCTTTGTAGCTCCCAACGGTACATTAGCTTGGTGTGTAATGTGTAAGAATTACAAAATCTATTTTTAAATGAGTAATTTCGGGTGCTAAAAACCAGTAACCGACATAATGTTCCGTCATCAACTGTCGCGCCGTCTACCGATGCTGCTGTTGTGCCTCCTGGGTGTGAAAGGACTGCTGATAGCTCAAGACATCGACGAACGTAACTTCATCCGCTATACACAGCAGGATGGACTTTCACATGACGTGATCACCAGCGTCACGCAGGACTCCACAGGCTATATATGGATGTCCACCTTCTTTGGCGTCAACCGCTTTGACGGCAGCCACTTCGTACAGATCAACAACACGGGCGACAGCGCCAGCATGCAACCCGACTACCTGCGGGGAATGATCTGGCTCGACAGACGCCGCCTCGCCGTATACAGCGACGGCCTCCACATCTTCGACACCTACACGGGACAGATCCAAAGTCTTTACATCCCTTGCAGCGATCGGAAATACCAATACAAATACAACGGCATACGCTCCGTACAGACGGACGCCGCCGAAGACCTCTTTATCCTCACCTACTCCGGGTTCTATCACTTCGATAAGACACAGCGGCTGGTCTTCCGGCATGATCATTATGTCAATGAACCGCCATCCGGAACGAACTTTGCCTTTGGAAAGAACATCTTCTGGCTGGATGCCCGCCGCCTCCTCATCTCGGCCATCGACGGACTGTATCATTACGACATAGATAAAAAAGAATTCAGACACCTGCGCCCATCGGATGCTCCGCTCCTCACCGGACCGGCGGGCATGCCGGACCCCGCTTCCTTCTTCTTCCAGCCAAAGCCGGGTCGCTTTATATTGATCAATGGAGAAGGGGATAGCCTGATCTATATCGACCTGGCAAAAAACCTTCGCACCGTCACGGAACTGTCCTGTCATGTGGCGAAATACGAATTCGGCTGGCGCTCCACCCTCATGCCCGTCAACGACACGGTGTTTTATATCACAGGCCATACTTCCGGCTTTTATAAGATCACGCTCGACCCGCGCACAGGAGAGGTCGACTTCAGCTCCGATAAATATTTTTCGCTCTACTCCTGCCGCAATCTCTTTTTAGATCGCGACAAAAACCTTTGGGTCGCCACCAACCGCGGGCTCTTTCGCCAGGACAAAGGCCGCCGCTTCGTCGAACAAACGCCCATCCCCGGCTCCATACAATCCCTTTATCCCAACATCATGATGGACGACGTCTATGCCATGGGCAGGAACGTCTACGTCGCTACAAAAGGCAACGGAGGACTGATGGTATTCGATAAGGAAAGCATGCAGTTCGTAAAGCGCATCGGCCTGGAGAGATACAACGCCCGGCGAAATGCAGGCGGCATCTATTGTCTCACGGCCCTCAACGACACGACCCTGCTGGCGGGACTCAACGGCCCCCTGGTACGATTGAATATTGTCACGGGTAAAGAAACCCCCGTACCGCTGGCAAAATGGGACACCATCCACGACTGGATCGCAGACATATATAAGGACAGACACAACAATATATGGGTGGCTTCCGGCAACATCTATCGCTATGACGCCGCTACAAAGAAATTCGACATCATGTCCGTCAATGGCCAGCCCTTCTCCCGGATAGAAGAGGCCAACATCGTCATGGAAGACCACCCCGGCAACATCTGGATCGCGGGACACGGACTCACCCGCTACAACTCCATCCTGAAAACATTCGATCGCGTGGTGGACACCTTTCCTTCCATCAGCATGCCCGACAGGAGGATCAACTCCGTGGTCTCGGACAGGCTGAACCATCTTTGGATCAACTCCTATAATAATGGCCTCGCCTGCTACGACTTCGACAAAGGCTTCATAAAACACTTTACAAGGGACAACGGACTGCCCGATAATAATATTTCGGCCATGATCATTTTAGGAGACAAGCTCTGGCTGGCCACCTACTCGGGCATCGCCTGCCTGGATATACCGACATCCCGCATCGTCAGCTTCGGCAAAGAGGACGGCTTCCCCGATCAGCCGATCAATCTCGGCTCCAAATTCTTTTACGACGTGACGCAGAACATGCTCTACATCGGCTTTACCACGACCCTCGTGCGATTCAACCCCGACATCGTTTTCCAGAAAAGCCAACAGCCTGGCTTTTTTGTAGAGAGTTTGCGAACGGGGAATGTAAGGGAATACATTTATCCCACAGAAGGCGTAACGGCCAACTGGAACAACAATGACATACGCGTCACCATCGGCAGCATCAACTTCTCCAGCAGCAATACGCAACGCTATGCATACCGCATTTTAAAAAATGATAGCGACTGCTGGCAACCCCTGGGGGGTGAGAATACGTTTAGTATTTCCAGTTTACCCCCCGGGACCCATCACGTGCAGGTAAAATTATCCTCCTCGCACAACAGATGGCCCGAACAGATCAGGGATATAGACATCACCATTCTGCCGCCTTTTTGGAAACAGACATGGTTTACGATAGGATGGGTGCTGTTGATCTTAGTGGGCGTCTATGGCTGGTTTCGATGGAGGATCGGGCTTACCCGCAAAAAAGAGCAGGCAAAGACACATATAGAAAAACTAAAAGCCGAGGAGTACAAGAGTCAGTTCGAGCTGGAGCAGATAAGTCACTATTTTTCCTCGTCCCTGGCCAATAAGAAAAGTGTGGATGAAGTGTTATGGGACGTAGCAAAAAATCTCATCGGACACATGGGATTCGTGGACTGTATGATCTACCTGTGGAACGAAGAAAAAACCAGGCTTGTTCAAAAAGCCTCTTTCGGCCCCAAGGGCTCGCCTGGTGCGATCCTCGACAAACCATTCGATGTGTTGCCGGGACAGGGGGTGGTTGGATACGTGATGCAGACCCGCGAACCCTTGCTGATCGGAAATACCAGCAGGGACCAACGGTACAGGGTGGACGACATACAACGGTTGAGCGAGATATGCGTACCCATCATCCACAACAACGAACTGATAGGTGTTATAGACTCTGAACACCCCGAAAAGGACTACTATAAAGACAGGGATATCAAGATCCTGACCACCATCGCCACGCTGATTGGCAACAAGATCGCACAGATCGCATCAGAACAGTCACTTGAGATAAAGCAAAGGGAGCTGGCCTCCATCAACCAGCAGCTGGCGGAAGCACAGCTATCGGCTCTGCAGACCCAGATGAACCCTCATTTCATCTT
Organism: Puia sp.; assembly: GCA_035545935.1. Lineage (GTDB taxonomy): Bacteria > Bacteroidota > Bacteroidia > Chitinophagales > Chitinophagaceae > Puia. The sequence continues at coordinate 24,911 of DASZXP010000248.1, forward strand.
TAATTCGCTGAACAGTATCAAAGGAATGATATTGGACAATGAGCAGAAGAAGGCGTCCCGTTACCTCAGCAAATTCGCACAGATGATCCGTATAACCCTTAGTCAATCGAAAGAGATATTCACCACCTTATACGAGAACCTGGAATATCTGGAAAGCTACCTGATGATGGAGAAGCTCCGATTCGACGACTCTTTCACCTTTCATATAACGGTGGACGAGCAGATAGATAAGGAGGACGCTCTCATACCCACCATGATGATACAACCTCTGGCCGAAAATGCTATCTGGCATGGATTGATGCACAAAAAGGGCGACATGAAGCTGTCGATACATTTCGCGCTGGAGGGAGAAACCATCTCCTGCACCATCCTGGACAACGGCATAGGGATCGATCAGTCCCAACAGCTGAAGAAGATCCATAAGCCGACGCATCAATCTGTGGGGCTCAGTAACCTGCGCCACCGCATAAAGATCATGAACGAGAAGTACGACGCAGGCTGTAGTCTGGAAATTTCAGATTTAAGTCGCGTCCCAGGCAACGGTACGGGCACAAGTGTTGTCCTACGATTTAATTTACTAACCAACAAACCATGTGTATGAAGGCAATTTTGATCGATGATGAACCCGATGGCATACGCACTCTCAAGAGGATGCTCGAGTGGAACTGTCCCGAGGTAGACATAGCTGCTACCTGCATGGACGTCGACACCGGTCGGGAAAAGCTGGCAGATCTCTCCCCGGACGTGGTCTTTATGGATATCCGGATGCCAGGGAAGAATGGGCTGGAGATGTTGACCGAACTACCCGAAAGAAATTTTGAGGTCATCTTCGTGACGGCGCATAATGAATATATGCTGCAGGCATTGCAGTTCAGCGCCGTCGATTATCTGATGAAGCCCGTCGATGAGGACAGGCTGGTGGAAGCGGTGGATCGCGTCTCGAAAAGACTGAAACAGGAGAAGAACCCTGAACAGACGGAGGCGCTGATACACAATATTCATAAATTCAATAAACCCCTGGAGATGAGACTATGTCTGCCTACGCAAAGAGGTTTCACCATCGTGAAACTCGAGGAGGTGATGTATTGTGAAGCGAAAAGAAGCTACACGGTCTTTCATTTCACGAACAACAAATCGCTTCTCATATCCAAGCCGCTGTTCGACTACGACAGGCTGCTGAGCAACATCTTCCTTCGCGTGCACAAATCTTTTCTCATCAACATGCTGCACGTAAAGGAATACGTGCGGGGAGAAGGCGGCGTCATCGTCATGAGCAACGGCGCGGAGATAGAGGTCAGCCGCAGGAAGAAAGAACAGTTCCTGATGAAGGTAAAAGAATCCTTCAAATATTGATCGTACGCCGTTTGGTAGATCATTCATGCCGAAGAGCATACCACGGTGTCCCTTAGATGTTTTTCACCCTTGCTTGTTGAAATGTGTTATAGATTTGTGCCAGTTGAATAGTTCATAGCAAGGGTCAACATGGTTTGAAACAAAAAAGACCCGGCAATTCATTGTCCGGGTCTATTTATTTTAGTCAGTTATGGCAAGTGGTAGAAAACGCATCGAACCCATCGATCTATTGCGGGGTGTCGTAATGATCATCATGGCGCTGGATCATGTACGGGATTATTTTAGCCGCGACGCATTCCGGTTCGATCCTACCGACCTCACAAAGACCAACGGCATCCTCTTCTTCACCCGGTGGATCACACACTTCTGCGCCCCCATCTTCGTATTCCTTTCCGGCATCGCCGCCTGTCTGTACGGGAACAGGACCAGCAAAAAAGAGCTCTCCTTTTTCCTGCTGACAAGAGGCGTATGGCTCATCCTGCTGGAGATGTTTGTCGTCACCCTGGGCTGGACCTTCAACCTCACTTATCCCATCCACAGCTTACAGGTCATCTGGGCCATCGGCATCAGCATGGTCGCCCTGGCCGGCATCATCCATATGGATAGACGCCTCATCCTGCTCACAGGACTGATCCTGGTGGCGGGGCACAACCTGCTGGACAATATCCACGTCTCCGGCCACGGACCCCTTTCATTCCTTTGGTCCTTCCTCCACGAGCCGGGAAGCTATCGGTTCGGCAACGCCCTGTACCTGCTGCGCTACCCCGTGCTGCCCTGGATAGGCGTGATGACCATCGGCTATTACCTTGGCGCGCTCTACAGCCCCGCATACGACGACGAAATGAGAAAGGTCACGCTGCTCTCGCTGGGATTTGGCGCCATCAGCCTATTCCTCGTCCTGCGCGCCATCGACGTATACGGCGACCCTTCCCATTGGAGCGTCCAACGCAATGCCCTCCTCACCTTTTGCTCCTTCCTCAATGTCACCAAGTATCCGCCATCCTTTTTATATATATTGATGACGCTGGGCCCTGCCATGGTCTTTCTCGTATTCGCGGAAAGATGGCAATCCTTCATCCCTTATCCTATTCCCTTCAAGCCGCTAAAACCCCTGCGCGAGATAGTCGCCGTCTTTGGCAGAGTGCCCATGTTCTACTACCTGGCGCATATCTACCTCATCCATGGCCTGGCGGTTGCTGGCGTCATGCTGCAGGGACACAATGCGTCGGCTATGATCCTCCCCAGCCGGGTGAATCAAACGCCTGACCTGAAAGGCTATGGCTTTGGCCTCGGCACGGTTTACCTCGTCTGGATAGGAGTGGTGGTGGCTTTATACCCCTTATGCAAACGCTACGACAGCTACAAAAGGGCGCATCTCCGGCAGCACTGGTGGTTGAGCTATTTATAACGTATCTTTAGAGGAAACCATCCTCTATGCTCCGCAACTACCTGCTCACCGCCTGGAGAGCCTTGAATAAGAACAAGGGCTTTTCCTTTATAAATATCTTCGGGCTGGCCATCGGAATGGCCGTATGCCTCCTCATCCTCCAATACGTAAACTTCGAGCTGGGCTTCGACCAGTTCAATAAGAATATAGGAGAGATCTATCGGGTGGCCAACGACAGATACCAGAACGGGAAGCTGATCCAACACGGCACCATCACCTACTCCGGCATAGGCAAGGCGTTACAGGACGACTACCCCGAGGTCCTCGATCACATCCGGGTGGTCAATGAGGGCAGGATGATCATCAGCTACCAGGACAAAAGAGTAGGGGAGCGGCGCGGCATGGCTATCGACGACCATTTCTTTTCCATGTTCTCCTATCCGCTGTTGGCGGGCGATCCGGCTACGGCGTTAAAAGAGCCCCGCTCGGTGGTCATATCCCAAAGCTCCGCCCTCAGCGTTTTTGGGGATGTAAAAGGAGATTATACCCGCCTCATCGGCAAACAATTCATCCTGGACAGGGACTCCACACCCTATAAGGTCTCGGGCGTAATGCCGGACATGCCGGAGAACTCCCATCTGCAGTTCGATCTGCTGATCTCCTACAGCACCCTCCTCTCGGGTAAGGACGCCTATAAAGAGGCGGACTATGATTTTACGGACAGCGATTTCTGGCATTATATACAGCTGCGGCCTGGCGCCGATGTCCACGCGCTGGAAGCAAAGCTGGACGCTTTTAGCGAACGGCATTTCCATGGCACAAAGGTCTCGGGCACGGTGGAGAAATTCCACCTGCAGCCCCTGGCAAAAGCCCATCTTTATTCGGACTACGAATACGAGATCGGCAAGACGGGTAGCGCCACCGTGGTCTGGGGTCTCTTCATCATTGCCGTCTTTATCATTGCCATCGCCTGGGTCAATTATATAAACCTCTCCACGGCCCGCTCGGTGGAAAGAGCAAAAGAGGTAGGCGTCAGAAAGGTCACGGGCGCCACACGCGGCGGACTGATCCGTCAGTTCCTCGTGGAATCGCTCCTGGTCAACCTGATCGCCTTTGGCCTGGCCATCGGACTCATGTTCCTCGCACAACATGCCTTTAACAGACTGATCCAGACAGAGCTTTCCTTTTCCAACCTCTTTCAGCAAGGACTGCACGGCTATTCCATCACCATCGGGCTGGGCATACTCCTGCTGCTTGGCATCTTTGTCTCCGCCTTTTACCCGGCCTTCGTACTATCCTCCTTCCAACCCATCGCCGTCCTGAAAGGCAAGTTCCGCGCCTCCAAAAATGGCATCGTCCTCCGTAAAGGTCTTGTCATCGGTCAGTTCGCTATCACTATCTTATTAATATCCGGTTCAGTAATAGTCTACAAACAGATCACCTACATGAGCAGCCAGGAGCTGGGCATGAACATCGACCACATGCTGATCGTAAAACCACCCGTCCTCACGGGATGGGATTCCACCTTCATCGGGAAGGAGAACGACTTTAAAAATGAATTGAAACAGATCCCCGGTGTCACGGGTACCGCCACGGCCGCCCGTCTGCCGGGTAATGAAATGTCGCGGGTGTTCAACGTGCGAAGACTGGACGATCCCCATCATGCCAAATACACCATGCGCTGGATGGGCGTGGATCACGACTATACAGGACTCTACAATATAAGGATCATCGCGGGCAGGGACTTCGACGCCGCCGACCACAACCCAGACGCGAGCAAGATCCATAATATCCTCTTGAGCGAACAGGCCATCCGGCTGATGGGCTTTACGTCACCCGAACAGGCCGTCGGCAAACAGATAACGATGATGGCTGAACGCAGTAAATGGGACATCGTGGGCGTATTTAAAGACTTTCATCAAAAATCCCTCAGATACGCGCTCGAACCCACCCTGCTGATGCCTCTGTATGGCACCAACAACTGGATCTCCGTCAAGGTAAACACCAATAATGTCGCCACTACCATGGCTGCCGTAAGGAATAAATACAACGCATTCTTCCCCGGCAACCCCTTCGATTATTTTTTCCTGGATGAACGCTTCAATGCGCAATACAAGAACGACCAGCTCTTTGGCAAAGCGTTTACATTATTTGCCGGTCTGGCCATCTTTATCGCCTGTCTGGGACTATTAGGACTCTCCGCCTTTGGCACGGCCCAGCGTATAAAGGAAATAGGTATCCGCAAAGTATTGGGCGCCTCCGTGACCAATATCGTCGTGCTGCTGTCCCGCGACTTTATCCTGCTCATCGCCGTGGCGTTTTTGATCGCCGGCCCCGTGGCATGGTTCATCATGCACCGATGGCTCGACAACTTCGCCTACCGCATCTCCCTGAGTCCGTGGGTATTTCTTGGCGCCGGATTGCTCGCGATCTTCATCGCCCTGCTGACCATCAGCTTCCAGTCCATCAAGGCCGCAATGACCACCCCCGTGAAAAGTCTGCGAACGGAGTAGATACCCCTGGTGCCCCCGTCCGCATCACCCGGCCCTGGCCCTGTATCCCTTGCATATACAGGCCGGCGAGCACGAACCCGAGACATATCCCTTCGGCGTATAGCTTCTTTATGTTCCCCCGGCGCATTAATCCAACACCAGCCCCATCCCCGCCAGGGCATCCTTTGTCCTCCCGACATTCTTATGATCGTGTGCGATGCCGCGCAACCCCAACCGCTGCGCCACCTGTACGAACATCGGCCGGTCGTCGATATACACCACCTCTTCCCGGGGCACCTGCGCGATGTCCAAGGCGACCTTCCAGATATCCGCATCCGGCTTGCGAAAATGCACAAAACAGGAGGAGATAAAGAAATCCACGAACTCGTTCAAACGGAATGTTCGGATCCGGTGCTCGTTCAGCTCGCGGCCCTCGTTATTCACGACGGCTATACGAAGCCGGTACCTGGCCTTCAGCCCCCGGATCAGATCGATCATTTCCTGGTACGCCACCGACTGGTCGAACATAAAATTGCGGAACTCATCCAGTGTAAAAGAACGCTCCTTGTAAAAGACCAAGCTCTTCAGATACTCGTCCAAAGACAATTTCCCCGTCTCATACGTGTCGAATGTCATGCGATGCCTGTCGTTCAGATCGTCCAGGTCCAGATTGAATTTTTTTGCTGCTGCCTCTCTCGACTTCCTGTCCCAGCCATTGGTGAGCATCACGCCGCCTACATCCAGGAACAGTGCCGTCACCTTGGGGGATGCTGAACTTACTGCCATTGCTTTTGTTTTAATAATATCCACAATGTAAGCATTATTATATCAACCTCCTCAGTATCCCCACAGCCCTGTCCAGCTCCCCCGTATTCAACCCCGCGAAACCCAACCGCACCGCTCCATACTTTCGGCCAGGGGTATCATACTCCGTCCCATCTTTGATGATCAGCCCCTTGTCATAAGCCGCCCGCGACAGCCGCACCATATCCGTACGCGGAAATTGTGTCCAGACAGACATACCCCCCTCCGGTATTTTGAACGATACATGATCCCTCAGCTCCTCCCGCAACAGTCGACACAAATGATCTCTTCTCTCCTTATACAGCTTCACGGATTTCTTGATATGGCTCGTCATCGTCCCATCCTTGTACAACCCCGCGATGGCATTCTCGATCAGACTGTCCCCCTGCGTATCCAACGCCTTGCGCAGCGAGGTCGCATGCCGTATAAAGCTCTCCGGCGCCACCATAAACCCGATACGAATGGCAGGGGCCAAGGTCTTTGTCAACGTACCGATATAAACCACCGTCCCATGTCTGTCAAGACTCGCCATCGGCATCATCGGCTTGCTCGCATAGTGGAAGTCGTAGTCATAGTCATCCTCGATAATGGCGAACTTATACTTCACCGATAGTTCCAGCAGCCGGATCCTTCGCTCCGGTGTCAATGTTACGGTCGTAGGATTATGATGATGGGGGATCACATATACCAGCCGGATCTTTTTGGTCCGGCAAAGTTTCTCCACCGCATCGATATCGATCCCATCCCCATCCACCGGCACGTGATAGATCTTCGCGCCCAGCTGCTGAAATGTAAGATTGGCCCCCGAATAACCCGGCTCTCCCACGATGATCGGGTCCCCCGCATCCAGCACGATACTGGCCGCGATATAGATACCCATCTGCGCTCCCCGTGTGATCAGGATATTACGGGGCGTGATCGGCAGCCCCCGCGTATCGCTCAGGAATTCCGCCAATGTTTCCCGCAAAAGCCCTGTACCCTGCGCACCGCCATACATCAGGTATTTTTTATGGATAGACATTTTCGCAAAGCTCCGCATGCTCCGGATCAGCTCTTCCACCGGCGCCAGCCTGCTATCGGGGAATCCGTCGTTAAAGATCAGCTTCCCTGACTCCGGGAATTCCGACGCGCTCACGGGCACGATCTTACGCTCGTCGAAAGAGAACAACGGCTTCCCCGGCATCGTAAAAGGCTGCGGCGCCGCATCGATCTTCCTGGGCGACAAAATAGGCAGGTCCTTCTTTACAAAAGTTCCTTTCCGGGGCAGCATCTCGATCCAACCCTGTGCCTGCAGCTCGTCATAGGCCGCCACCATCGTCATCCGGTTGATGCCTAACGACGCCGCCACTTCCCGCGACCCGGGCAGCTTCAACCCCTTCCGGAGCCTGCCCGAACGTATGTGGTGTATAAAGGCGTTGGTGATCTGCAGATAGATAGGCGTGTCTGCCTTCTCATCGATGTGTATAAGCGCTGACAGCAATTGCATATCTGGATTAGTAGATTTATTGATTCTGGATTAGATAGCTAATCCAGAAAGGTACTAATTTTATTAAAAATTCAGCATATGGAACAAAGAATGAACATCGACAAGGCAGAGCCCCGGATCTACAAGACCATGGATGTCGCCGACAGACAGGTAGCCGCATTCGAGCTGGACCGAGGACTGGTCGAGCTGGTAAGGCTGCGCGCCTCGCAGCTGAACGGCTGTGGTTATTGCGTCAACTATCACTCCAAAGATGCCCGCAAGGCGGGAGAATCCGAACAACGGGTATTTGCCGTCAGCGCCTGGTGGGAAACCCCCTTTTTTACGGAGGCGGAACAGGCCGCCCTAAAATTGGCGGAAGAGATCACACAGATCGGCAAGGCGGGTCTGTCCGAAGACACGTACCAAAAGGCATTGCACCATTTTGGCGAAACAGGCGTCGCCCAGCTGATCTTTACCGTGGCCGTCGTCAACAGCTGGAACAGGATCGCTATCTCCATGCACATGGTAGCCGAAAAAGATTGATCAAAAATAAAATCATCACACATGTCCTCTATAAAAGTTTGCGCCACCTGCGGAACGCACTATCCTCCACAGACCTCCTACGATATATGCCCCATTTGCGCGGATGACAGACAATACCTTCCCGAAGGCGGACAGATCTGGACCACCCCGGAAAAGCTGGCAGCCACCCACAGTGTCAAAGCGCACGAGCTGCACCCTTATATCTATGAGCTGGAGATCGCCCCTTCTTTTGCCATCGGACAAAGAGCATTCTTCATCTTATCTCCCCAGGGCAACATCCTCTGGGACTGTATCCCGCTCCTGGACGACCCCATCAAAGCATTTATCCGTGCCCACGGCGGCCTGCGCGCCATTGCCTTCTCACACCCGCATTATTACAGCAACATGAACGAATGGGCGAAAACATTCGACTGCCCCGTATACATCCATCACAGCGACGAACAGTGGATCTTCGACAAAGGCCCGCATATCGAACTGTGGGAAGGGGAGGAGCGGAAACTCTGGGACGACATGCGGCTGATCAACCTCGGCGGACATTTCCCCGGCAGCAGCATCCTGCACGTCCCTGCGCTCTCACCGGAGGGTACGGTCTTCTGCGGCGACACCATGGTCATATCACCCAGCAAGCAGCACATCGCCATCCAATACAGCTATCCTAACCGGATGCCGCTACCGCGCAAAGAAGTGGAGCGTATCAGCGCCCGCCTGGAGAAGATACCCTTCGATACGCTGTACAGCTTTTACAAACACCTGACCATTACAAAGGATGTAAGGGAGATCCTGAAAAGCTCGATGTCCCGCTACCTGGCTTAGTCGATATGCGTCGAAGTCCTGGCCCGCCAGCCCCGGTGTTTCCTCTTCCGATGGTGTCCAATAAGATAACCAAAAGGATAAAGCGTTTCGACATGATCGCAGACGATCTTGAAGATCCCTAGCGCCGGTATGGCCAGGATCATCCCCGGGATGCCCCATACCAGCTCGCCCGCGATCAGGATCACGATGGTGAACAGCGGGTGGATGCTCACCTGTTCGCGCATGACCAGCGGCGTGATGATATAGAACTGGATAAACTGGATCAGGGCATAGGTTCCCAGGACTCCCAGGACCATAGGCATACCGCCCCCTTGGGAAAGGGCCATGATGCTGGTCAGTGTGCTGCCGGTGATATTGCCCACAAACGGCACTACTTCCAGGAGTCCGCAGAGGATGGCAAAGAACAGCGCGTTGTGAACGCCCACCAGCGAGAACCCTATCATATACATCACCCATAGACAGGCAATGACAAAGAATAGCCCCCACAGATAACGCTGCACCACCTTCGCGCTGCGTGAAATGACATCCCTGGTCTCGCCCCTGTACTCCGGCGCCACCAGCTTCAGGATAAATATTTTTATCTGACCCCGGATGCACAGCAGCATGATCATATAGATCAGGATCAGCACCAGGTTGATCACCACCGACAAGGCCGTACCCATCACCGACGTGGCGATCTTGCTAAACCCGCCCGCATCCGGCGGCAGCGGAATAGGAAGCGCGCTTTCCTTTTCCAGCCCTTTCACGCCTATCTTGTCATGCAGGTACTGCCGCACGATGTGATTATAATCGTGAATGGTTTGCATGAGGTTTGACAGGTCGGTCGACATCTGCCGGAAATAATACACGGTAAAAAGGATCACGGCGGTGATGAGTAGCGAGAAGATGACGCCGCAAACAATGGCGGCCAGCACTGGAGTCACCCCCTTTTTTTCCATCCATCGGCAGAAGGGCATAAAGACCAATGCCAGTACTCCGGCGATGGCCAGCGGCATAAAGACGGGTTTGCCAAAGTACAGAATAGTGGTTGTCAAGACAATAGCCAGGTTGGTATACGCGATCTTTACCGGAAGCCTATTTGTCATGGAGTGCGATATGCAAAACCCGTACCCTGGCCAGGCGGTTGTTCAGGAACCTCCCGGCGTGTTTTATGGCTCATTCCGCATCCTCCCGCACCCGCAGCACGATCTTCCCCCGCACATGCCCTTCCTGGCTCATTCGGCTGGCCTCTTCCGCTTTTTCCAGCGGGAACACCTTTTGAATGGCAGGCTGCACCTTTCCTTCATCCACTATCCTGGCAATAGCATCCAGGTCTTCGGGATTGGATTGCGCCATCATGCTGGTGATACGCACTCCTTTTCTTTGAAAGGCGGCCGAATCCTCTATCTTCAAGGTAGTGACCAGTATCCCACCCGGCGGCAGCAGCCGGAGCGTATTGCGCTGCGCATCCCCGCCGATGGTATCGAAGACAAGGTCCACATGCATGATCAGGTTCTCATACCCCCGCTTGCGATAATCGATGGCCTCATCCGCGCCCAACTCCCGGACAAAGGAAAGGTTGGCCTCGGATGTAGTAGCGATGACATACGCCCCCTTCCATTTCGCGAACTGTACGGCAAAAGACCCAACGCCGCCCGACGCGCCAAGGATCAGCACCCGTTGACCCTGTCGCAGCTTCCCATGCGTAAAAAGACCCTGCCAGGCGGTGAGTCCTGCCAGCGGTATCGCGGCGGCAGCGATATGATCTATGGTAGCAGGCTTATGCCCCAGCTCGTCATCCTTGGCAACGACATATTCTGCATACGAGCCATTGCCGCTCGTATCGGGCCTGGAATATACGGCATCGCCTTTTTTGAAATTTTTAACAGCAGCACCCGTCTCTTCGACGACACCCGATACATCCCATCCCGGTATAAAAGGCAAACTATGCCTCGTAAGACCTTCCCTTGCTTTCCAATCGATGGGATTGACACCGCTGGCGTATACCTTTATCAATACATCATGGGAATTGACCCGTGGACGCGCCACCTCCTCTACCTGTAACACTTCGGGGCCGCCATAGGAGTGAATTTGTATGGCTTTCATGACTTGAGGTTTTAGGAAATAAGGCAGCAATTCTTATACCTCGAAGGGGTCATTTTATCAGCAGTGCGAGCTTACTCTTACAGGAGTCGCAAAGATCAGCTTCACGGTCGACGGTGGAAATACGCTCATTGGCGTCATTCATGATACAATGGATATGGAATCGTCCTTTTGATGGGACAGCCAGCGAAGGATGCTGTCGGCAGAATACCGCTCGCCCTTGGTACGATTGACAAACGTGATAGGCATCTGCCTGGGTGGAAGGATATAGACGGGACAATGATAGAACTCGCTCACCGCCTGCTGTACAAAATGGACCCTCGACGTGTCGTCGAAGGAGATAGGCTGGATGACGATGCCCTTTTTCTTCATCGACGGCCCGGGATGAGAAGCCGACGTACAGCCCGCCAGCATCAGGACAAAGAACGACACTATAGCTGTTCGCTCCGTCATGACGCCAGCCTGGATCGATGCAAATAGCTATTATTAGGACTATAGATGAATAGACAGCTTCCCCCGCGTATACTATCGATAATAGGCCGGTCCAGCTCTTCAGGAATAGCAGGACAACCTTCGCTCCGCCCCAGATACCCCCACTGCCTTATATGCTCTTCGCTGACATAACCCGCGGGATGCATGATGATGCTGCGGTGAAAAGCATTGTCGTTCCATCCGCGCTCTATCCCTTCCAGCCGGAGAGAATATCCATGTTGTCCCATAAAAGGATCACCCGTCACATAGAATCCAAGACTGCTCATAAAACTATTCATGCGGTTGGAAAAACGGGTAGCCAGTAATTTTCCGGAATTCCGTCCATGCGCCACCAGGGTATTGAAAAGGAGGGCGCCGGAAGACATATCCAGCACAAAAAGCCTTTTCTCATTCGAAGGCTTCGAAAAGTCGATGATCGACAACACCTCCGTATTCTGGACGGCGCCCGAGATCACCAGGTTGAGAAAACCCGCAATCGCCTTATGATATGCTTCCTGGCTCAACCCGAGACTGTCCAGCCGGAGATTGTCATAAAAAAGGTTCAGCCGCGATGAATCCGCATAGGAGAATCCTGCATGATCGACCCTGGCGGTAGGAACAGCTGCAACAGGGATAGTAGGAGAGAAGGAATGGGAAAGTGGTAAAAAACCAAGGGAAAAGACGGCGGCCATAGACAGGCCAAGCATACCCGACAACCTCACGATCCTGCGCGACAAGTTTTTCACCATTGGATAATATTTGCAGCAGCAAATTTACCCATATAATAAAAAAATGCGGCAGCCGGTCTATGGCCTTATAGAAATTTTAACATTCCGCCGTCTATATGATCTGTCTTATCGACTGGTCTTATCGATGGCTGGCCCTCGTACGAGCCCCTTTTCTGGCGGCTGCGGAACGCTCCCGTGGACCCTTCGTAGCGGAAGCCTGCTTGGCGGCCCTGCTTCTATCAGAAGGGCTGCGTTTAGCAGCAGCGGACGTAGCCTGCTTGGAAAGCGCCCGGGGACTGGCAGCCTCGGTACTCTCTTTCTTCAGCGCTTTTTCCCTTGCCTGGCTGCGGGTCTTGCTGACAGGCTCATGCCGCCGGCCCTTTTCAGACTCCCGACGCGCATTTTCCCTTGTCTTTTCAGAAACGCTGCCCTTCTTAGGCTGCGGCACATCTACGCCCGCCCGCCTCGCTTCGGACAGCCCGATGGCAATGGCTTGTTTGGTATTACGGGCTCCATGCTTGCCCTTACGTATATTGTCTATCTCCTGACGAACGAACTCGCCTGCCTGTGTGCTGCCCGATTTTCCTTGTTGCTTATCGCGCCTGGCGCGTTGAATGGTTGCTTTGTCTGGCATAACATAATGTTTTAGTAAATAAGTATAGTTAGGCATGCAATTGGTGTGCCCACATGCAATGAAACTACTCTGGAAATACCTGCAGCCGCACCGGCGTCTCATTATCCTCTCGCTCCTGCTCGCGGGGCTTGCGCAATTGTTTAGCCTGGTCGACCCTGTCATCTTCGGCAGGATCATCGATCGTTTTGCGGGCAATAAGGATCACCTGAGCGATCGTCTCCTGATCCGCGGCGTGCTCACCTGGCTGGGGATCGCACTGGGGGTGGCCCTGCTGGCCCGGCTTTGTAAGGCGCTCCAGGAATTCACTACCCGCAAGACCATTGCCCGCCTGGGAATGCAGATCTTCAACGACGGACTAAGACAGACACTGCGGCTGTCCTTTCAGGAGTACGAGGAAAGTCGCAGCGGCACCACGCTCTCCGTACTGCAAAAAGTCAAGGCGGACGCGGAAAAATTCATCAACTCCTTTATCAATGTCCTGTTCTCTTCGGCCATCGGCGCCGGATTCCTCCTCTGGTACAGCATCAGCCGCAACTGGATGCTCATACCGGTGTTCCTGGTAGGCGTAGTAGTGCTTGGCTCCCTGACAGGCCTCCTGTCCCGAAAAATAAAAACGGTACAACGCTCTATCAATCGACAAACAGACGTACAGGCAGGTGTCATCACCGAAAGCCTGCGTAATATCGAGCTGGTAAAAAGCCTGGGGCTCACTTTTTCGGAGATCAGACGCCTCCATGCGCAGACCCTCTCCATCATGGACCTGGAAATGTTCAAGGCGAGAAAAGTCACCTTCCTCTCTTTCCTCCAGGCCAATACGCTCAACCTGCTGAAACAGTCCATCCTCTTTATCCTTCTCTGGCTCATCTTCCGCAAGGTGCTCAGCACGGGCGAGCTCATCGCCATGCAATTCATGTCCACCGCCATCTTTCTCCCCTTACAAGACCTGGGCAATACGATCTTGCTATACCGCGAGGCGGAAGCCTCCCTCAAGGCGTTTGACAGGTTGATGGCAAGGCCGGTGGAAAGACGTCCCGATAACCCCATCGAGATCGGCAACCTCGGGAACCTGCGCTTCGAAAACGTGATCTTCCGGCACAAGACGGCCCATTACAATGCCATCGATGGCATCTCCTTCAGCATCCGCACCGGCCAGACCATTGCCTTCGTCGGACCTTCCGGCTCGGGGAAATCCACGCTGGTGAAACTATTGGTAGGACTCTATACCCCCGTCGCCGGCAGCATCTATTTCAACGATGTCCCTTCCTCCAGCATCCGGTATAATCCTCTCCGGCGGCAGATCGGCTTTGTCACACAGGATACCCAGCTTTATGCGGGCACCATCCGCGACAACCTGCTTTTTGTAAAGCCTTCCGCAACGGATGAAGAAATACAGGAGGCGCTCCGCAAAGCATCCGCCACCGCCCTGATCCAAAAAGCGTCACATGGCATCGAGACGGTGCTGGGAGAGAATGGTATGAAACTGTCGGGAGGTGAAAAACAACGGCTGTCCATTGCCAGGGCCCTGCTTCGCCAGCCCCGGCTCCTTATCTTCGATGAAGCCACTTCGGCGTTGGATTCCCTGACGGAACAGGATATTACCCGCACCATCCGCCAGATCTCCTCCGGCAGGCAACAAATGACGATACTCATTGCCCACCGGCTGTCCACCATCCTGCATGCAGACGTCATTTATGTACTGGAAAAAGGAAAGATAGCGGAATCCGGCACACACCAACAACTATTGGAAGGGAAAGGGCTTTACTACGCCATGTGGCGCCAGCAGATAGGGGAGAGAAGGGGCGAGTAAGACGCATCGCCCCGGACCTGGCTGACGGCCGATCAGGCCTTCTTCGCCTTGCCGAGACCAACTTTGTAATCGTCCGGCGTGCCCGAGATCTTGAGGTTCATAAAACGTACCCGTTTGTTCATATCGCGGTATTCGATAGCGTCCACCTGGTCGGGATCCACCTCTTCCTGTTTCTTGCCGAACAGCATCCGGAAACCAATCTGCGTCACCAGCTTCAGGGGGATCCGTACATAATACTCCATATGGGTGTCGAGCGACTGGGTGCCGGATATCTCCATAAATCCGAGGGAGGAATTGATATTCATCGCAGGAATGCTCAACGCGCCATCCTTAAAGCTCAGCTTGTCCCGCAACGTATCGAAACGCACCATGGCCAGGTTCTTATCCTTGAAGTAATTGGACATGGCCTTGATAGGCGTAAAATTCACCAGCTCGCCATTGATGATGGCGATATCCATCTCGGCCTGGCAATGATCCATCAGCGGCGTCAGATCGGGATGCACCTGTATATAGCTCTTGATATCTCCGCTGAGACGGCCCTTTATATTCTTGTTGATGACATAATCCTGCCCCAGATAATCCAGCTTCAACATCATCTTCTCGATATTCACATCCTGCACATGGATCCGGCTCCGCATATAGATCCTGTCCGGATTGCTGCCATTGAAATGCGCATGCGCCGCCACCTTTCCCTCGGCGATCTCCATGGCCAGCGTGTCGAGATACAGCTGCTGATTGGTCTGCATCCGCATCGTCGTAGCAAAATTCTTTATCCAAAGCCGCTTGTATTTGACCTTATCGATATTCACCGAAGCGTTGAAATTGATAAAAGGTATCTGGAAAATATTGAAAGAGCTGTCATGCGCGGATGCCCTGGCCACCGTGACATTGGTCGGGATCTCCGACATATCGGGCACGGGCTCTTCTTGGGTCAGCCGATAGCTCGTCAGCTGATCCACATCCAGCATCCGGGAACTGAACTGTAAGTAATTATCCCTCTTCATCCGGTTCGTATCCTTCCCCGTATACAGCCGCATGCTGATATTGAAATCACTGTTCCCGATCTTTCCCCGCAATGTATCCAGCTTGACAAAATTGTCGATACCCAGCTTCACATTGCCACTGACGCTATCCAATTTAAAAGCATGCTTCTTCAGCTCGCCCGAGACATTGGCGATCTTCACATTGGCGAATTTGAAGATGGAGTCGTACTTCAGATCGATCTTCGAACGCAGCCATATATTCGAACCAACCTCTTCCTGGTAATCCTTGGGAACATATTGCCGGCTCTTCCGCCCCAACAGATCACGCATAGCCAGCCGATGTGACTTCAGATCGAAGGCGATCTGTGTCCGTCCCCGCATCACCTTGTTGAACCACAGGGCGTAATTGTTCACCCGGCCGCTAAAACGGATATCGCTGCTGTCGATCCTCCCCGCAAAATTCTTTAGCCGGAGGGTTGTATCCTCGATGGACACCTCCGCGCCAAAGTCATGGAAGGCGTGGGGATAACGCTTGAACGAGGCATACAAATTCTGTATGGTAAACTTCCCCTTTGGCAGGGGCTTGGGATGCAGGAGTTCGTTGACGGAAGTTTCCAGCAGCAATCCGACATTGAAACCATAGATCTCCTCCCTTGCCTTCTTGTTGGTCAGCGTATCCGCATTCAGCAATTCGCGTAGGACGATCTTATTGCTATGGGCATTGAACGACACCTGCACGGGCTTCTCCTGGTGATGGAACAAAGCCGGAAGATCGCTGATCGATGCATCCATATGGAAATCCGAGCTGCCTACCTTGAAGGTCAGCGAATCCATTTTTACAAAACCGTTCTTCATGGCGGCATGCAGGTCCAGGCTCTCTACATTATAAGGATAGTTCGGTATCCGGAACGCAAGGTTCTTCACCGTCAATTCACTCTGTATACCCTGCGTCAGCTTATCCATATTCTGTTCCGGCAGGCTGAGATCCACGAGTTCCTTGAAATCCATCTTCAAGCTGATATGCCCCGTGATCCGTTGCAGGTCCTTGATCCCAAGAAAATCCCCGATAAAAGACAGCTCCAGCTCCGAGTTCACCCGCATCGATATCTTAGGATCAGTAAAATCCCGTAGGATAAAGTTTCCCTTGAAAAGTCCTTCTCCCGGTCGGGCGCTCATATTTAACATCCGCAACTCTGAAGTCTTCAGGCTGCGACCAGCCCCATTCGTATAATACCCCTTAAAAGCCAGCGAATCCAGCTTCTTATTGGCATCTGTATTATGCAGCCAGGCATTGGTACAGGAGAAATTCACCTCGATAAGAGGTTGCCCGCCGCCTTTTAATTTGCCTTTTATCTTGCCATCAAAAGCAAGGTGACCGTCGTATTTAAAATGTTTTAATTCTTTGGCAACCTCCGGCGGCGCAAACGAGAACAGCTGTGCAAAATCCGGCTTATCCCCCGTGACATGGATGTCTACTGCCATGTCATGTAAAAGGTCCGCCGTACCGGTGACATTGAAAACGGCGTCTTCGAGCTTTAGCTTGCCTTCCGAGAGCGTCAGCATCTGGGAAGGTTTTTCATAGGTTAGCTTTATATCTGTTTCAAGATGTTTGTTCCGTAGCAGGGTAGAGTCGCCCGGATGGGTATAGTCGACCACCATCGCGCCTTGCAGATCAGCGACCACATGGGCGCTGTCATTTTCCAGGGACGAACGGATCTTGTCGATATGGCTGACGATATGCTGTCCGCTTTTATTATCCAGGTAGGAGATGGTCATATTCTTCAAAACGATCTTCTTGATGGCCAGGTCCAGCGGGGAGGAATTGGAAGCCGTCGCGTGAGCGGTATCCGGCGCCATCTTGCTGGCTTCGACGATGTTTAGTACGCCTGTGCTGTCCTGTACCAGGTCTAAATGACCGTTCTTCAACGCTATCACTTTTACATGATATTGCTGCTTCAGGATATCCGACAGGCTAAAGCCGGTGTACATCCGTTCGGCCTCATAGATGGGTTTATCCGATGCCGCCTTGCTGCGATAGAACTGGACATTTTTTAGTCCGATGGAGATATAAGGGAAATTCTGAAAGGCGGAGATCTCGCTTCCTCCAATAACCAGTTTGCCCGGCAGCTGCTTGTTCAGCTCACCCACGGCCATGGTCACGAGCCGTTGCTGCTGATTATAAAGGATGGCAACGGCTGCCACGATCAGCACGACAAACAGGAGAATGGGAATAAGTACAAATCGGAGAAGTATCTTTCTGTATTTCATAGAATATTCACCTCGTTATCATAACGTTTTGACCCCTTGTCTAGTGTGTAAAAGGAGGTTAATTCTCGCCCGGATCATAGGCAAAGCTCGGTATTTCCCGGATCAGTTGCTCCAGACGCTCCATAGACCGCTGATAAGCAGCTGTTATCTCCCCTTTTTTGGTCAGTCTGAACAGCAGCGGCCCAAAAATGGTCTTTTTTATGTATATGTCGATAGTCAACCTGGTCCGTTCAGGACCGGTCTTCACCAACGTAAAATAAGTGGCATTTTGTTTATTTTCATCCGTTTCGCTAAACTCCAGCCAATCCTCGCCATAGGAATAGCTGCTGGTATACAACATTTCCTGGCCATCCTCCAACACCACCCGGCTCCGGGTCCCTACCCGGGGCAGGAAATGATGCACTTCATCCACGGAACGCACACCCTCCTGCCAGCGGGGCCGAAAACTATGATCCCCCACGGCATGGAACAACGTGATCATATCCGTGCCATACTCTCTCGTAAAGGAAAGCACTTTTGCTTTATTGGATAATTCCAGCTGGGGAGAGGGATCGAGCTTTACCCCGTTCTTTAGCTCGCTGAGCTGGGTATAGTGGAAGGGGATCTCGCCCGTCTCCGTTTGCTTGCTGCTGCTATTCCATTTCATCCATTGGGTCAGATCCGCCGGCGGCTGATCCTTTGTCAGACTTTTTGTAACCAGCCAGTACTCGTGCAGCATGATGTCGTTTTTAAGCAATTGATGAGCGACGATAATATCCTTTCCGATGAGTTTGGAAAAATTCTTGACATTGTACCCCGTGAACTCCCCATAATGCGTGATCACCTTCAAGGTCAGGTCTATCGACGATACGCAGGCCTTGCATTGACAAAAACGGGTATGGGCATATGCGATCAGCTGTTTGTGGAACTCGCAGAACATACGCTCCACCTGCTTGTACAAAAGCGCCAGGTCCGGCACGTCCCCGAACTTATAGAACAGGATCGCATCCCCTTCGATCTCCGAGATCTCCAGCCCGATTTGATTCGTATTGATCAACGTCTCCAGCAGCTCCTGGATGATCAGCCGGCTATGTTCGATATCCGTCTGGTGGACAAACCTGGTAAACCCGCTTATATCGGGAATAAAAAGCAGCCCCCGGTTGCTCATTTTTTATTTTAAAGTTAGTACATTCCCCCTTATGAAGGTCCTCATCGCGCCGGATAAGTTTAAAGGAAGTCTCACCAGTTTCGAAGCCTGCAACGCTATCGCCACCGGTGTAAGAGCCATCGACCCTGCCGCCGAAATTTTCGAATTCCCCATGGCCGATGGGGGAGATGGATTTGCCGCCGTGATGAAACACTACCGGCACACCAAAACGATCACCTGTCCCACCGAAGACCCTCTCGGCCGGCCCCTCGCCACCACCTTCGAACTAAAAGACGACACCGCTATCATAGAAATGGCTTCTGCCAGCGGACTGGTCTTGCTACAGGAAAAACAAAGGGACCCTCTGCAAACATCCACCTACGGCACAGGCCGCATGATCCGGGCCGCCATCGACGCCGGCGCCAAAAAGATCATCCTCGGACTCGGCGGCAGCGCTACCAACGACGCGGGTATCGGTATCCTGGCGGCATTGGGCTTTCAATTCATTGACCAGGCAGACCACCCCATACAACCCATCGGCGGCAATCTTATCCAGATCCACCACATCATTCCCCCGGCCACGCTTCCCGATATAAAATTCACCATTGCCTGTGACGTGCAAAATGTTCTATACGGCGAGCAGGGCGCCGCGTATATCTATGCGCCGCAAAAAGGCGCCACACCCGAAGCCGTCATTCAGCTGGACAAAGGCTTACGGCATTTCGCCGGTCTGCTGAAAAAAGACGTAGCGGGCATCCCCGGCGCCGGCGCTGCCGGCGGCATAGCGACAGGACTCATGGGCTTCTTCGACGTTCGCCTCGCCAAAGGCGTCGAGCTGGTCATAGACAGCTCAGACATAAAAGACAAACTGTCGCACGCCGACCTCGTCATCACGGGCGAAGGAAAGATCGACCGGCAGACAGAATACGGCAAGGTCGTCAGCGAAATAGCCGGCATGGCCGCGCAACACCAGATCCCTGCCATCGCCTTTTGCGGCGTCAGCGAAGTCACCGACCCTGGCCCGCTCCATCTGGCCGCTATCCGCACGATCACTCCCAGGGGTATGTTATTAGAAGAAGCCATGGCCAACGCAAAGAGCTTATTGACCGCCGCCACCACCGCCTATTTCAAATAATCCGTATTTTCGCGGCGTTATGTTACTCTCAATTACGACGACCCGCCGTCCCGCATCCGACCTGAGCTATATCTTGCACAAACATCCCGATAAGGTTCAACAAGTGGAGATCTCGGCAGGCATTGCGCATATTTTTTATCCCGAAGTCTCAGAAGAAAAATGTACGATCAGCCTGTTGCTGGACATCGACCCTGTGGGGCTGGTCAGACGCAGCGGACCCGCCGGGAATGAATTCGCCCTCGAACAATACGTCAACGACAGACCCTATGTAGCCAGCTCCTTTATGAGCGCGGCGTTGATAAAAGCATTCTCCACCGCCATGAACGGACGCTGCAAGGACAAAGCCGAACTGGTGGACGAACCCATGCCCCTCGAAGTGGAGATCGCCGTCCTGCCCGTACGCGGCGGAGAGGAGCTCTTACAGACACTCTTCGAACCCCTGGGCTATACCATCGATGCCAGACGGCATCCCATCGACCCCGCATTCCCCGAATGGGGCGACAGCCGGTATTTTACGGTCCGTCTCCACAACACCATCACGGTACAACAGCTGCTTTCGCACTTGTATATCCTCATCCCCGTCTGTGACAACGACAAACACTATTGGGTCGGTGAGCAGGAAATAAGCAAACTATTGGAAAAAGGCAAGGACTGGCTTTCCACGCACCCCGCCCGGGAGCTCATCACCCTGCGCTATCTCAAACACCAGAAAAGCCTGGCCAGCCAGGCGCTGGAAACATTATTAAAGGATGAGGACGCATCCTCTCCCGACGCCGGCCAGCCCGCCGTTGACCCCGCCGACGAAAAAAAATTACGTGCCCACGACCTCCGTCTCCTCACCGTGCGTGATGAATTAGTAAGAACAGGCGCGCACACCGTCGTCGACCTGGGCTGTGGCGAAGGCAAGCTCATAAAGCTATTATTAGCCGAAAAGCAATTCGAAAAAGTCCTCGGCATGGACGTCAGCTTCCATAGCCTCGAAATAGCAAAGGACAGGCTGAAGCCGGACCGCCTGTCCCCGCACCAGCAAAAAAGGCTCCAGCTCATCCAGGGCTCCCTGACCTATCGCGATCGACGCATAGAAGGATTCGAAGCCGCCGCCCTCGTGGAAGTCATCGAACACCTCGATGAACCCCGCCTGGCCGCCCTGGAAAAGACAGTCTTTCAATACGCCCACCCCGGCACGGTCATCATCACCACACCCAACGCCGAATACAACCAACTATTCGAAGACCACGAAGAAGGCAAAATGCGTCACAGCGATCACCGCTTCGAATGGACACGC
>DASZXP010000249.1:0-5855 GCA_035545935.1 Puia sp.
CACAGACGGGAGCGCCCGTCGCGATGGTGCCGGCAAAAGCCTCCGCATCCTCCAGATGCAGGTTCTGATCCCCGTCATCCGCCACCAGCGTCAGCTCATTCCGCCAGGGGCCCTGCGTTTTTATATCCGCATAGTGGATGATCTTATCCACCACCGCTGAAGCCTCCGCGGCAGTCCGGGCAGGGATACGCCCCACCCCGATGTCCAGCAGACTCCTTCCATCCAGCACATTCACGTCGGACCCGTCCTTCAGCATTCCAAAGAAATCGTCCGAAGTATACGTATTCAGCGGATCGATGGACACCCCGCTCTCATATACAGGTACGCCATTGATATTGCCCAGGAGACGATCCTTATAATCGAAGGACCCGGCCCCAAAAAGAAGAAGATAACGGGGCCGCTTAATCGAATCTCCACCGCTCCGGTCATAGAACATCTTTACAAAATCCCTCAGCGCCGTCGGATCGGGACTGCCCCCGGCAAATTCGTTGTACACCTGTGTCGAGGCCGTCACCAGCGTCCGGAGACGATCGTGCTGCGTATGGAATAGCGCCAGCCGTTGCGCCTGTCCCAGCAAGGCAGGGTCCGCAATGATGAGCATATCCGCCATCGCAGGCTGATGGAGATTTTGATTATCCACCTTCCCGATAACCAGGGGGGTAAAAAGCCCGGAAGCGCCCAGATCGGCCCCATTCGGATCTCCATTGGCCCCGCCATATGGGTACCCTGCAGCGCCCTCCCCTCTGCCCGAGCCCGCCGTCACCGGCAACGCCTTCGCACCGGATGCGAACGCGACATATTCATGAAGGCTGCTGCAGCTCGCCGTGAAGCTGAACACCCCACCCGAAAGGTTTCCCCCCATGTTCACAGGATTCGTCGGGTCCGTCACATCCCACACCCGGGTCTGCACATCCGCACCCTGTAGAGAGAATGTCCCGATAGCGCCATTGCCCACACTATTCCAATCCCTGAACTGCAATTGAGCCAGCCCCGCCAGCGAGAGCGCGCCTCGGCCCGACAGCTCCCACCCATCCAGCCAGCCCTGCGCATTGTATCCGCCCGGCGTGAATTGATAAGACAATGTCAATGGCCCCTGACCCTGCACCGCCACCGTGTTTCGAACAGTCGCCGTCCTCCCGAACACATCATAGCTCCCATCCGTCACCGCGCCGATGTCCAGACCGCCCGCCGGCACACCACCCAACGCCAGCGCAAAATGGCTCGACGCACCGATGCTACGGGCCATGCAGGTAGTGGACAAGGTCACGGGAGCGCTCCTGTCCCATCCCGCAGGAGTGATGCTAAAGCTTCGGGTGGCAACCCCGCCCGGATTGTTGGAGAACTCTTCGCCATACCAATCCTTCCCGCTGGAAAGGATATTAACCGTATCCAGCTCATGAAAAGCCCGCCAGCTATAGGTTGAAATGGAAGTATTGGCAGCAGGCTGGCCAACTTGTGAAACGACCCTTTTACCCGCCCCGCCGCCGATGTTGATGAAATAGTAAGCGAATTCGGTATATATATTCGTACTATGTGTAAACCCACGATTGACTGAGTCTTTTGCCCAATGATGCGGTCCCGGTGCATAAAAAAGGAAATAATCGCCCTCCCCGAAGTTTCCGTCCCCGCCATCCACCATTTCGATGGCATCCTCGATCAGGTCGTCCGTACGTATGCCGTTACAGGACTCCGGCAGGACAGCGCCTCCATTGCCGAACAGTCGGATGGAAGAAGAGGAAAGACCCTGGGCGCCCACCCCCAGACTGCGGAGAAGAGCCAGGTCCACTTTGTAGATGCCCGGGGCCGAAACGGCGACCTTATACCAGCTGCCCGAAGCCAGCGAACTGACCTGTTTATAAGTCCTTTGGGCCACCCCCCGGGGCTGTAAAAGACACCAAAGGGCCAGAATTAGCCAACTCCTTCTCATACAATCAGTTACTTGGGGGTTTTACCTAATTTTACCAACGGGGCAACTGTGGATAATTAACCCCCGTATTTTAGTACAATATTTGATTGTCTACAGCGTTTAATACGTTTACGACAGTCCATAGAATTATCTATGGATGACTTACAAATTACGGCTAAAAGCGTCAACTTATGAACTTGAAAAACCTATTGATCCTGGCATCAGGCCTGACCCTGGTAGCCTCCTGTAAGCACAAGCCGGAGCAATCCAGCGTTACGGGATGGAACTACAATGATTCAAAGATGGGCGGCTTCCAGGTTTCCAAAGAGAAAGAGCAACGTACCGGTCCCGGGTTGGTGTTTGTGCAAGGTGGTACCTTCACGATGGGCGCTACCCAAGAGGACGTTATGAGGGACTGGAACAACGTACCCAGACGCGTAACCGTCAACTCTTTCTACATCGACCAGACGGAAGTGGCCAACATCCACTACCGCGAATACCTGTACTGGCTCAACGTCGTATTTGACGCGGACGAGTACAAGGCTGTCCGCGACGGCGCTCTCCCCGACACCCTGTGCTGGAGAAGCGAGCTGGCTTACAACGAACCCATGGTTGAATACTACTTCCGCCATCCTTCTTATAACTTCTATCCCGTCGTAGGCGTCACCTGGAGACAGGCACACGACTTCTGTATGTGGCGTTCCGATAGGGTCAACGAAAAAGCGTTGCTGGACAGAGGTTTTATCAACCCCAACTCCGTAAAGAACCTGCAGGGTCTGGGCCAGGAGAACTTCAACACGAAAGCTTATCTGATGGGTGAGTTCCAACCCACTCCCGGCAAGAATGCCAAGTCGAAGAAGAATGCGCTGAAGAATCCCAATGGTACTCCCCGTACAACGGTAACGTTCGAGGACGGTATCCTTCTCCCCAACTATCGTCTCCCGACGGAAGCCGAGTGGGAATATGCCGCACTGGGATATATCAACCAGAACCCTCTCCCCGGCAAGAACGATAAGAAGCGTGGGGAAGAGCTCATCGCCAATAAACAGGTTTACTCCTGGAGCAATAACGTCAACGGTCTCCGCGACACACGTCATGGCAGCTGGCAGGGTACTTTCATGGCCAACTTCAAACGTGGTTCCGGTGATAACATGGGTGTGGCCGGTGGTCTGAATGACAACGCCGTATACACCGCCCCCGTTACCTCTTTCTTCCCCAACGGCTTCGGCTTATATAATATGTCCGGCAACGTTAGTGAGTGGGTAGCCGACGTTTATCGTCCCCTTTCGACGGAGGACGTGGATGACGTAGCCCCCTATCGTGGTAATAAGTTCGAGACCGTCGATCTGGGTAAGGAAGGCAAAGGCGAAAGAGACTCGCTTGGTCGCATCAAGATGCGTAACGTCTCCGACTCCGAGAGCAAGGCACGCCGTAACTACCAGAAGGGCGACGTGATCAACTTCCTTGACGGTGACTCCACTATCGCAGGCATCGCCTACGGTTATGGCAAGACTACCCTCATCAGCAACAAATCCCGTGTGGTAAAAGGTGGCAGCTGGAATGACCGCGCTTACTGGCTCAGCCCCGGCGCCCGCCGCTTCCTGGAAGAAGACCAGGCCAACAGCACCATCGGATTCCGTTGCGCCATGGACCGCGTAGGCAGCCCCGCCGGCAATGGTCGCCAGACGGGTATCAACTACAAGACACGCAGACAAAATACGCGCAAGCAGTAATTGTAAGATATCTCTCGATAGAAAAGCCCTGCAAATTGCGGGGCTTTTTCTTTGGGCGTTCCCCGCCGGCCCGCACCGGCCGGGTCGGGCTGGTCAGCTATTGAGCGCCCCGGTCCGAAGGACGGATCATTTATGTAATTTCCGCCTTGCCCGCATCCTGGATAAAACCTCCCGTATGCGCCAAACCATCCTGTTCCTTTTACTCAGCCTGTCTTCCTTCTCCCAGACAAAGACCCGGGCCCATCACCCCTCATCTGCCGGCATGCTCCAGCAGCTGCAGGATGGAGAACAGCTTACCATTGAATTTACCTCCAGCGGATGCTTTCATTATTACGGCTATAAACTGACCATCACCCGCACAGGCGGGCACTGGGAAACAAACATCTATGCCTCCCAGAAAGGTATGCTCAACGGAGGTCACTTCTATTATATGTTCGATGACGGCTATTGGTTCCTGCAATCAACAACCCTGGACGCCGCGGACCTAAAGAAATTCACCAAATTTGAAAAATATCTGCTGGAAATAAAAGAGCCCAACCCCTGGATTTTCTGCACCACCACCCAGCACTACATCGTCCGAAGCAATTATGCCGCCTTCGAAGCAACGGATGGCGACTGCCAGTGGGAGGGATTTAACTACCTGACAACATCCTGGTTCGGCCAAATTAACGCCCCTCCCGATCTTTCCGACTGCCTGTTTTGAAACCCCATACCGCGCGGCTATTCGATATTTAAGGCTAAATTTGCCCATGACTATCGACCAGCTCTACCAGATCTTCCTCCGCCACCCATCCGTGCAGACAGATACCCGCAAGCTGCGACAAAATGATCTTTTCTTCGCCTTGAAAGGACCCAATTTCAACGGCAATGCCTTCGCCACACAGGCCCTGGAACAAGGCGCCGCCTATGCCGTCATCGATGAAGCGCCCACCGACGACAACCTGCCCCCGCCCTATCATTCCGACAGGCTCATCCTCGTGGAAGATGCGCTTACCACCCTCCAGCAGCTGGCCCTCCACCACCGCCGTCAGTTCGACATCCCCTTTATCGCCATCACCGGCAGCAATGGCAAGACCACCACCAAGGAGCTGATACATGCCGTCCTCGCCTCCACCTATATCACCTATACCACCCAGGGCAATCTGAATAATCACATCGGCGTCCCCCTCACCATCCTCTCCGTAAAAAAGGATGCGCAATTCGCCGTCATCGAAATGGGAGCCAACCATCAAAAGGAAATAGAAGGATATTGTAAATACACCCTCCCCACACACGGCATCATCACCAACGCCGGCAAGGCCCACCTCGAAGGCTTCGGCGGACCGGAAGGAGTAAAAAAAGGCAAAGGAGAATTATACGACTTCCTCCGCGCATCCAACGGCACCGCCTTCGTCATGTGGGATTACGACTATCTCCGCACCATGAGCCAGGGCATTCCCCATATCATCAGGTATGGTACCCATGATGCCGACGTCATAGGCGTCGCAGTGTCATCAGGCGCCGGCTCCTTCCTCACTGTAAATATGTCCGGCAATACCGCCATCCACACCCAGCTCGTCGGCGACTACAACCTCCCCAACGTACTCGTGGCCGTCACGGTAGGACGTCATTTCAAGATCCCCGACAAAACGATCCGGGCGGCCATCGAAGCCTACACCCCCAGCAACAGCCGCAGCCAGCTCATCCAGCGCGACAGCAACCATATCATCCTCGACGCCTACAACGCCAACCCCTCCAGCATGCGGGCCGCCATCGAGAACTTCGCACGCCTCGTCCCTACCGGCACATCCGCCAGCCCGGAACCCACCAACGACAAGATCCTCATCCTCGGCGCCATGGCCGAACTGGGTACGGACAGCCTCGCCGAACACCATGGCATCATAGACCTCATCGGACAATATCCATGGAAAGAAGTAGTGCTGGTAGGAGGGGATTTTCAAAAGCTGCAACACCCTTACAAACGCTTCGACAACAGCAAACAGGCAGCGGAATGGTTCCGCCAGGCCGGCATCCGCCACGCCTATATCCTGATCAAAGGCTCGAGAAGCACAAAGATGGAAGAAGTGCTATAAAGCAGTTGCGGGTATACCTGCTAATGGAAGGCTGGAAATTGGTTTATTTTTCCTCTATTTTCTATACTTGAAGTATTAAAATTCGATAATTTTTAAACCATTTGCGACAATGCATTTTCATACACCCCAGATCCGGATCTATGG
>DASZXP010000250.1:0-22114 GCA_035545935.1 Puia sp.
GGACGCCAATGGCAACAACCGCATATCGACCTGGAATGTGGAGGATGGCTCTTATCTCAAGCTGAGGAATGCGCGTCTCAGCTACCGGGTGCCGAATAAATATCTATCGCAGACGCATATCCTGCGGGGTGCGCTGGCCACCTTCCAGGTACAGAATGTGTTTACCATCACACATTATACGGGGTACGATCCGGAAGTAGGCATTTACAACTACGGAGGGGTCAATCTCGTGGGTGTGGATGAGGGAAGGTATCCTTCGACGAGATCATACACTTTTAGTCTGTCCCTTGATTTTTGATAACCAATAAGAGCCGCCAAGGGCGGCTTGACATCATGAATAAAACTATAACAATGCGACAAAATATCATTGTCATCATTATAGCAGGGGCCTTATCCATGACGGCCTGTAAAAAGAGTTTTCTGGATCGTCCGCCGATAGCTTCTCCGACGGCAGCGACCTATTATAAGTCGGATGTGGATATATTGAATGGTACGGGCCCCCTGTACAATGGCAGCTGGGGCGGGTACAACGGCACCTCCCTGCAATATATCGGGGATATCATGGGGGGTAACAGCCTTACGGACAACTATAATGGACGGGGCTCTTATCTGAATTTTACGGTGACGGCGCAGGACCCGAGCGGCGCCTTGCAGAGCGCTTATCAGGCGTTGTGGTCTGTGATCGCCAATGCGAATATCGTGGCGCACAATATTCGTGACGCGGGTCCGGGTGCGAGCGATGCGGCGAGGAGCTCCGGTCTGGCGGAGTGTTATGTCATGCGGGCGGCGGCGTATTATTTTATTGCGCTGGACTGGGGTGCGGCTCCTATCATCTATGACAACAGCGTGCAGATAGGGGATAGCTCTATCCGCCGGAACAATCTGGCGGATGTGTGGAAGTTCATCATCTCGGACCTGAGCTGGTCGGCCCAGCATCTGGGTACGACGCCGCAGCAACCGGGTCGTGTGACCAAATGGACGGCGGAGGGCATGCTGGCGAGGGCTTACCTGGTGCGCGCGGGTCTTGGGCAGTCGGGTGGTCAGCGTAACCAGGCGGATCTGGACAGTGCGAAGTACTGGGCGAGCGATGTGTGCAACAACAGCGGCATGAGCCTTTATCCCAGCTATTATGATCTTTTTACCAGTGCGGTCTTCAGCGGCAATAAGGTCCCATCGGAATGTCTTTTAGGATTGTATTGGGTGCCGACGGGGCAGTGGTTCGTTCAAAACCATATGCAGGCGAATCTGGCGTACGACTCCAAGATCACGCAGACGGGTGATGGATGGGGTGGCGCTTTTGGGGCTTCGCCCAGTCTGCTGGCCTATTATATGGACCCGGCCAATGCGGGGGATTCGATACGCCGGAAGGCTACCATATTCCTGCCGAATACGAACTATCCGGATATCAACAAGTCCAATGGAGGATGGCATGTGGATACGACCTTATTCAATAATGCAACGAGGGACGGGGACAATGCGAAGATCACGCAGCCTATCGACAGCGGCAAGTATTGGTTGAATGGGGATCGTGCGTACGTGAAGAAATATGTCATCGGCAGCCCGGCGGATAATGGTGGATTGGGGGGACAGCAGAACGAGAATATCGGCACTTATATCTTCCGGCTGGCGGATGTGTATCTGACCTATGCGGATGCGATACTGGGGAATAATGCTTCCACCACGGATGCGGAGGCGTTGAAGTTCTTCAACAATGTGCGGTCGAGGGCTGGCGCCACGCCAAAGACGTCCATCACGTATGCGGATATTTTTTTGGAGAAGAAGATCGAGTTCGCCTTTGAAGGGCATGCCTGGTATGACTGGAAGCAATGGTTCTATTTCGACCCCAATGCGGCGTTGAATTATTTCAGCAATCAGAACCGGGGGATCTACAATATCACCTATAATGGGGGGAATTCTTTCGTGACGTGGTTCAACGATGCGACGTCGCCGGCGACCCTGGGACCGCGCAAGTTCCTTATGACGGCGGACAAGGCGGATCTGCCTTATCCATCCTCGGAGGTGCTGGTAGCGCCGAACCTGGGGCTGCCTCCTGTGGCTTTTGACTTTAGTAAAGTAAAATATTGAGACACCAAAAATGAATTTTCGTATGAAAAAGTTTTTATTTCTTCTCCTGGTGTGTTATATAGCCCTGATCGAGTTGGGCTGTAACAAGAATGGGAGCAGTGGTCCGCCTCTGATCACGAATGTCAGGGTGCTGGATACCACGAAGCGTGATCTGAAGGTGGTTGGGGCTTCTCCGGGTTCGGAGATCGTGCTGCAGGGACAGAACCTGCAAGGTGCGCGCGAGATCTATTTCAACGACACGCTGGCGTATTTCAACCCTGTATATAATACGAGCACGAACCTCATCGTGGTGATACCGAGTACGGCGCAGACGGCGGCGACTCTTCCATCAGTGTCCAATTCGATACGATTGGTAACGGATCATGGGTCGACGAACTACACGTTCCAGCTGATCCTGCCTCCACCTACCATTTCGGGGATCTCGCTGGACAGTACGGGTACGGTGATCGAGATCAATGGAACGAATCTGGCGGGGATAAAAAAGATAACTTTTCCGGTACCTGGCAATGATACGGCCTTGTCCTATACGGTGAACAAGGAGTTTACACAGGTGATTGCGAAGATACCGCCGGGGAATGCTTTCCCCGATTCGTTGCGGGTACAGTGTCTTTTTGGTACGGCCTCCTACACTTATCCTCCTCCTATGATCATCGGCAGTCTGTCGAACGAGAATGCAGCGGCGGGCACTACATTGCTGATCAACGGGGTGAATTTTATCGGGGTCAGCGAGGTCCTCTTCCCGGGTGGCCTGCAAGGCGTCAACCTGAAGACGAACAGCGTCAACCAGCTGTCGGTGGAGGTCCCTCCGGGCATCACGGCACCGGGTTCTGTAAGCATATCCGGACAGTTGGGGACGGCAACGGCGCCGCAGCCTTTCGATACTTATCTGACATTTACTTCGCCGGGGTATCTCTCCACTTTCGAACAGCAATGGGCGGGTGACAACACTTCTTTTCTTGGTTGGACGGGTGGCTATGCGGACGGGCCGACCACTACGGCTAACTATCCGGGTGGAACGGGCGCAGCGGGTGTGATCGTCCAGGCGAGCCCGATGCCGGCGAACAGCGCGGCGGGTTCTCAGGGCAACGGAGGGTTCCTGCAGTTGAACGATGTTCCCTGGGTAGGGGATAAATCCCAATCTGTCAACAACTATTCCTTAAAGTTCGAAGTATATGTAGCTTCTACCTGGAGCGCGGGCGAGATCTGGATAGCGGTGGGAGATTGGTATACGTGGAGTTCCTATACGGCACGATTTGCGCCGTGGGAAACGGCGCCGAATGGCAAGTACAAGCCCAGTGGATGGGTGACGGTGACGATACCGCTGACGCAGATGATCCAGGGCAATCAGTTCTACCAGACGGCGTGGAACCCGAATGGGGCGCCGGCAAAAACCTTTAATGATTATCCTACGACGGGCGTGTGCTTTATGGTCATGAACGACCAGGGAAGTGCGGTGCCTGCGAACAGTATCAATATAGCCGTAGACAATGTCCGTATCGTACAAGGAAAATAAAATAACCCAACTCCTTATTATGCGTATAACAACATTCCATATAAAACCTGCAGCGCTGACCTTATCGGCCTTATTGGTCCTGGCGGCCTGCTCGAAGCATTCTTCTCCCGTGAACCCCGGAAAACCTTATCCGGAGGTGACCGATTCTTCTTATCAGCCGGCTGATCCAGCCGTACCGCCGACGGTAGGGTTTTTTTTGGATGGGTGGCAATCGAAGGTATTTGCGGCGCCGGACACGGTGATAGGATCTATCCCTCCCTATGACGCCACGGATTCGCTGACGATCAATGTCAACCAGGTGGTGGCAAAGGTCTCGCCGTATCTGTATGGCAATAATTCCAATCTCTGGATGGGACAGATCGTCACGCAGTCCAGCCTGATGCAGTATATCAAGGACCTTGCGCCCAGGATCATCCGCGCCCCGGCGGGGAGCGTCAGCGATACCTATTTCTGGAATGGGGTGGATACGGCCCACCGGCCGTGGGATGCACCGGACAGCGTGCTGGATGCCAGCGGCATGCCTGTATATATCGGGGACTGGTATGGCGGCAACTGGGGTAGCTGGACCTTTGCGCTGGACAATTATTATACGTTGCTGTCGCAGACGAACAGCACGGGTATCATCACGGTGAACTATGGCTATGCACGGTATGGCACGAGCGCGAACCCGGTGGCGGCAGCGGCGCATCTGGCGGCGAACTGGGTACGGTATGACAACGGGCGGACGAAGTTCTGGGAGATAGGCAACGAAACTTATGGCAGCTGGGAGGCGGGTTATTTTATCGACACGACCAGGAACCAGGATCATCAGCCCTATAAGGTGACGGGCGCTCTTTATGGATCGCATGTAAAAATATTCGCGGACTCGATGCGGGCGGCAGCGCGGGAAGTGGGCGCCACGATCTATATTGGGGCCACGTTGTATCAACAGGCTCCGGCCGCGGGGGATGATGCCACGTTGCAGACCTGGAACAATGGGGTGCTGGCCAATGCGGGGAGCGCAGCGGATTATTTCATCGTACACAATTATTTTACGGCTTACAATACCAATTCAGGCGTGGCGGATATCCTGTCCAGCGGGCTGGCGGTGCCGGGGGCGATGATGTCCTATGTGAAGCAGCAGGTGGCGGCGGCGGGGCTGAGCCAAAAACCGATAGCGCTGACGGAATGGAATATCCAGGCTACGGGCTCCAAGCAAAATGTTTCCTTTATCTCGGGCATGCAGGCGACCCTGACGCTGGGGAATCTGATCAAGAGCCAGTATGGCGAGGCAAGCCGCTGGGACCTTGGGAATGGGTATTCCTCGGGGGATGACCAGGGGATGTTCAATGTCGGGGATGAGCCAGGGGCGCCTCAATGGAACCCTCGTCCCGCCTTCTTCTATATGTATTATTTCCAACGAATGTTTGGGGACAGGATGGTGTATGATACGCTGCGGAGGGCGTTGCTCAATACGGATATATACACTTATTCATCCACCTTCAGCTCAGGGCAGGCGGGGTCGGTGATCGTCAATAACGGTCCGTTGAACCACGTAGTGGCGGTGGACTTCCAACACTTCCCCGCGGGTAGCAAATATTACTATTATACGCTGACGGGCGGTACGGATAATCCGCCTTTTTCGGGACAGGTACTGGTGAATGGATCGGGGCCGGCCACTGCGACGGGAGGGCCGTTGAACTATGCCACGTTGAAGGCGTATGGTATGCCATTGAAGGGTTCGATCAAGGTGTGGGCGCCACCGTATAGCGTGATATACCTGGTGGCCGAAAAGAAATAAAAAGCATACATGGTTGTAAAGATAGTCCTGATGCCCGCTGCCCGTGCCCTCATTTTTGGGGTGGGCCTGTCGCTGGTGCTGTCGTCTTGTGGAGAGCGGCGTCGGAAGGACGGATTGCATTTCACTTCTTTGGAGCCGTCGACCACGGGGGTATATTTTTCGAATATGATCACGGAGAGCGATTCGCTCAATATGTTCGTCAACGAATATACCTATATGGGTGGCGGCGTGGGTATCGGCGACTTCAACCGGGATGGTCTGCCGGATATATTCCTGGCGGGCAACCAGGTGAGCAGCAAGCTGTATCTCAACAAGGGAGGGATGCATTTCGAGGATGTGACCGCCAAGGCGGGGTTGACCACTTCCAGCTGGTGTACGGGTGTGAGCGTGGTGGATATCAATAACGACGGCTGGCCGGATATTTATGTCTGTGTCTCGGGAAGGGTGGCGGGAGCGAAGCGGAAGAACCTTCTGTTCATCAATCAGCATGACCTGACCTTCCGCGAGCAGGCGGAGGCATATGGGCTGGCGGACACGTCCTATTCCACGCAGGCTGTTTTCTTCGATTATGACAGGGATGGGCGGCTGGACATGTACCTGTTGAACCATACCTTAGACGACTATCATCCTAACGATATCAAGGACAGGAAGGTGGACAGCAATGCCGTTGCAAGGGACAAGCTTTTCCATAATGACGGAGTGACGGCGGGTATGGATCATCCCTTTTTCCAGGATGTGTCGCGGAAGGCGGGTATTGTCGAGGACGGGAATGGGCTGGGGGTGGTGGTGAGCGACGTGAACGGAGATGGATATGCGGATATATATGTGGCCAACGATTATATACGGAATGATCTGTTGTGGTTGAATAATGGCGACGGGACCTTTTCCAATACTATTGCGTCCTCTTTGCGTCATCAAAGCTATTCGAGCATGGGTGCGGATGCGGCGGACCTGAACAATGACGGGCTGCCGGACATCATGACGCTGGATATGCAGCCGGAAACGAACCAGCGGAAGAAGATGATGTATTCCTTTCTGGGAGAGGAGCGGAGGAGGCTGGAGGTGGCCAAGGGGTATGAGCCGGAGTATATTCACAATATGCTGCAGCTGAACAATGGGAACCGGATGATCGAAGGGCGGAGGACGCCTTTCTTTAGCGAGATAGGCAATATGGCGGGGATGGCGGAGACGGACTGGAGCTGGAGCGTGCTGGTCGCGGACCTGGATAACGACGGGTGGAAGGATGTGCATATTACGAATGGGCTTGGACGTGATCCTACCAATATCGATTTTTTGGAATACCGGCATGAGCGGGTGGTCCAGACGAATATTCCGGACAGTGATCAGGGGCAACGGAGGGCCTTTATGGAACGATTGTCGGAGATGGGGCCGGTGAAGCTGCGTAATTATATTTTTCGGAACAGAGGGGAGCTGCGGTGGGAGGATGTGTCGCTGGATGCGGGTATTACGGAGCCTACGTTATCCAACGGGGCGGCCTATGCGGACCTGGACAATGACGGTGATCTGGACCTTGTGACGAATAATGTGAATGGGGTGGCGAGTGTTTTGAGAAATGATCTGCGGGGGGAAGCTGCTGGTGGTCCTGCCACGGACACGGCTAATTTTTTGACGGTGCGATTGCGGGGAGATACGTTGAACCCGGAGGGGATCGGTGCGAGGGTATATACGTATAGCCGGGGTATGTCGCAGGTGGTGGAGGAGTATCCTGTCAGGGGATATTTGTCGTCGGTGGACAGCCGGCTGCATGTGGGATTGGGGGCTGCTGTGCCGGACTCGGTGAAGGTGGTGTGGCCGGATGGGAAGCGGCAGGTGGTGGTGGGGCCGGGGGTGAATAAAGTTTTGGAATTAAGATATGCTGATGCTATGGGGAGCGGGGTGATGCCATTCAGCAACCAGGCGGGCGCGGACGCGCCCGGGCAGCCTTATTTTGTCGAGGCGGCGGCGGCGTTGAATACGGTGTTCCTGCATCGGGAGACCTTCTTTTACGACTACGCGTTCCAGCCTTTGATACAGCAGAAGTATTCCCAGGAAGGGCCTTTTATAAGCGTGGGGGATGTCAATGGGGATGGTCGCGAAGATGTTTTTATCGGCGGGGCCTTCCGGCAGTCGGGTAAGCTTTTTTTGCAGGAGGGTGACGGTACTTTTCGTGGGACTGATCTGACCGTGGGGAGTAAGAATGAAGAGGACCTGGGGAATTTATTTTTTGATGCGGATGGAGACGGGGACCCGGACCTGCTGATCGCGGGAGGAAGCACGGAGTTCGAGAGCAATTCATGGTTTTGCCGTCCCCGTTTGTATTTGAATGATGGGAAAGGAAATTTCAAGATGGATAGTACGGCATTCCCCTCCCAGGTGATCACACCGGGCAAGGCGGTGGCGGTGGCGGATCTGGATGGGGACGGGGATATGGATGTTTTTGTAGGCGGAAGGGTCTCGCTGGGTGTTTTTCCGGAGCCGCCACGGAGCTTTTTATTACGCAATGAACATGGCAAGTTCCAGGATGTGACGGATGCGGTATGTCCTGCGTTGAAGAACCCGGGGCTTATCAATGCGGCGTTCTTTGCGGATGTGGATGGCGACAAACGTCCCGACCTGATACTGGCGGGGGACTGGATGCCTATCCGGGTGTTCCATAACAACGGATCGACGATGACGGAGGTCACGGCGCCGTATGGTCTGAAGAACCTGCCGGGTTTTTGGAGAAGCATCGCGTTGGCGGATGTCAATCACGACGGATTTGTAGATATCGTCGCGGGGAATCTTGGTTCGAACAATCCTTTTCATATCAGCACCGAGCGACCGGCGGAGCTGGTGGCCAAGGATTTCGACGGGAATGGGATCGTCGAGCCTCTTTTTTGCTACTATATAAAGGATGAGGAGAGCGGGTATCAATTGTTGCCCGGTATATCGCGTGATCTCTGGGCTACGCAGATGCCATCCATCAAAAAAGTTTATGACAGGAACGAGCTGTATGCGAAGGCGAAGATGGATGATGTTTTTACCAAGGGAATGATGGAGGGCGCTACGATCCTGGATTGCCGGGAGGTGCGCAGCGGCTGGTTCGAGAACGATCACAAGGGAAGATTTAGCTTTCATCCCTTCCCGTCGCTGGCGCAGATAGCGCCGGTGAATGCCATTGTCTGTACGGATGTCGATGGGGATGGGAATATGGATATCATACTGGGTGGGAATGAATACCAGGCGGCGGTGACGACGGGCCGGTATGACGCTTCGTATGGAGTTTTGTTGAAGGGAGATGGTCATGGAGGGTTCAGGGCTATGGGTCCGGGCGAGAGCGGATTGATGTTCGACGGAGATGTCAAGGACCTGAAAGTGGTGCATTCGCCGGCCGGCCGGGTCTTGATGGTGGCGGTGAATGACGGGCCCATGGAGGCGTATAGGATCAGCGGGGGAGGGAAATGATGTGGCCAGGCCGATGGCGTGTGGCCGTGCCGTTGAAAAAGGCTATCTTTTCGGCATGAAACTATTGATCTCCTGTCTTTGGGCTACTCTGCTTTTATCTTTTACTGTCCACGCACAAACTCCCGATAGCATACAATGGGGCGCGAAGACGTTGGTGCGCAATGTCGCCCTGGACAGCAGCGGCAGGTATGGTTCGCAGTATGCACGCATGCTCCCACTGAAAAATGGAAGCTGGCTGATGGGGTATACGATCTCCAGCGGCAAAAGATACGACAAGGACCAGCCTTATGGACCCGCATCGACGGGTGGATTGGAACTGGAGATCTCGATGAGCACCGACAAGGGCAGGACATGGAGTGTTCTTTCTACCATAACGGACCCGGGCCGCGACCTGGACAACGCGCAGCTGATAGAAGCCAGGGATGGGTCCATTCTACTGTCCTGCCGCAGCGTGCGCTGGCAGGAATCCTATATACTCCGGGTATATATCAGCCGGGACAAGGGGCGGCGATGGGAAAAATGGAGCGTTATCGACAGTACGGCGGGCGCGCCGGGGGCTTTGGGGCATCCGGACAAAGGCATCTACGAGCCTCATTTTTATTATCTCGCGGACGGCAGGCTGGCGGTGCAGTATGCCAACGAAAAGCATGTGGTGGAAAATCCTTCCTATTCGCAAATCATTTCAGAAAAAATATCGCCGGACCAGGGGCATACATGGGGTCCTGAGATATGGGTGGCTTATGAGCCGGGGCATCCTGCTTCGCGGCCGGGGATGCCTGTCTGGACGAGGATGAAGAACGGTCTTTATATCACGGTGTATGAGATCTGCGGGCCGGAGAAGTGTCATGTATATTATAAGACGAGCCCTGATGGGGCGGAATGGCCGGTAGGGTTGGGGACCCCTATCCCGGATGAACTGGGCGGGCCTTTTGTGCTGGGGCTGACGGATGGGAGGCTGGTGGTGACGTCCAACAGCAATCATTTTTCCATCAGCGATGATCTTGGGAAGACCTGGAGGACGGAGAGCAGCCCATGGCAGCAAATGCTGTGGGGGGCTTTATACCAGGCTCCTGGTAAAGGGCGGATACTTTCCGTGAATTCGGCGAGGCGACCGGAGGGAGGCACTAATATTCAATTGGCGACCGGCGTGATGCCTCACAAGGGCAAATGAAGACTGCCGGGACCGGCCTGGTGGTGCGCTGTCGACTGTTGTCAGGCGCGGGGTAAGATAGTCCCTATTTTAGCTATCTTCCTCCAATCGGCTGTAGCGGTATGTGGCTATTTTTATGCGACAATCTATTCGTATGCGTCGTCATTTTTGTTGTCTTGCCATTGTCCTTCTGTTATCTATTCTCCATGTCTATTCCCAAACGCCGGCTGAACGATGGAGTGTCGACAGGGCCGCGAAATGGTATGACAGTCAACCCTGGTATTGCGGCTTCAATTATATACCGGCCTATGCCATCAACTATACGGCCATGTGGGACAAGACGAGCTTCGATCCGACAGCCATCGACAAGGAGCTGGCATTGGCGGAAAAGACGGGGTTGAACGTATTGCGGTGTGTGCTGCAGTATGCTGTGTACGGGGATGATCCTGTCTATTTTATCAAGACCTTCGATACTTTTTTGGGGATCTGCGCGAAGCATACGATCAAGGTGGTTCCCATCTTCTTTGACGATTGTGTATTTGGGTTGGAGCATGATCCGAAGGTGGGGCGGCAGCCGGAGCCTTTGCCGGGGTGGTATGCCTGGGCGTGGTCGCCCAGTCCGGGTCATACGCTGGTAATCGATGCTTCACGGCACTATCTGTTAGAGAAGTATGTGAAGGATGTGATGACCCGTTTCAAGGACGACGACAGGATCCTGTTTTGGGACCTGTATAACGAGCCGACGAATGGGGGGATGGGTACGGCGTCGCTGCCGTTGGTGAGGAGCGTGATCCGGTGGGCAAGGGAGGTGAATCCTTCGCAGCCGCTGTCCATGGATATCTGGAATGGGAACGCCGAGCTAAATAAGATCGTCCTGTCTTTTTGCGATGTCGTAACTTTTCATAATTATGGGAATCGGGCGTCGTTGACGGCGGCAGTGGATTCGTTGTCGACCTTGCACCGGCCGGTGTTCTGTACGGAATGGTTGAACCGATATACCGGGTCGCGGATCCAGACGAATCTGGTCCTGATGAAGGAAAGACATGTGGGTTGTATGTTCTGGGGGCTGGTGAATGGGAAGACGCAGACGAATCTGCCGTGGGGGCATCGACCGGGTGATCCTGTGTCGGCGTTGTGGCAGCATGATATATTCAAGGGGGACTTTACGCCGTATGATCCGGAGGAGATAAAGCTGTTGATGGAGGCGACAAAGCATTGACCTGACCAGGGAGGGTCGGTCCTTACCAATAAATTTTCTGATATGAGCTCATTCAAGCTGTCTATTGGCGGCACGCCGGAAGCAATGGCGGTACAGGTGGCGGACAGGCTGGAGCAGTGTTTACTGGGTGTGAAGGCGCCGTTGGTATGTCCGGCCTCGGGGTCTACGCCGGCCCCGTTGTATCATGAGCTGGCGCGGCGTCATGCGTCGGGATTGCTTGATCCTGGCGGCTGGTGGTTTGTGGGGCTGGATGAGTGGGTGGGGATGAATGGAAGTGATGAAGGATCGTGCCGGTGGTGGCTGGATAAAGATCTTTTTGGGCCATTGGGTATCGGGAGGGATCGTATTTGTTTCTTTGATGGGAGGGCTGTCGATCTGGCGGGGGAATGTGTGGCTACGGAGCGCTTTATTGCGGATAGGGGAAGGATAGATGTAGTGATCCTGGGGATCGGGACGAATGGGCATATCGCCATGAATGAGCCGGGCGTGGATGTGAGGGCGAGGTCGCGGGTGGTCGAGCTGCATCCGACGACGGCATCGGTGGGGCAAAAATATTTTACCCAGCAGACCGTGTTGGAGAAAGGGATTACGCTGGGGTTGGGTACGATATGGGAGGCGCGGCATATTTTTCTGCTGGCTACGGGGGCGCACAAGGCTTCCATCCTGCAGCGGGCGTTGGAGGGGCCTGTGAGTGCGGATGTACCGGCCAGCCTGTTGCGGGATCATCCGGGGTTGGAGGTTTGGGTGGATGAGGCGGCGGGGGAGAAGTTGAAGAGGTGAAGCCAGGGACGGACCTGCCAGGATGTTATGGATGTGCCGGGGGGAATTGAAGAAGTGAAGCCTGGGATCTGCCTGAAGACAAAAATAATGACATGTCGTATGCAATTGGGATAGACCTGGGAGGCACCCAGATCAAATATGGTCTTGTCGATGACAGGGGCGGCATCGTCGTGTCGTCGATGTGTGCTACGGGCTCCCAGCGGGATGGGCAGCCTTCGCGGGTGATGGAGAATTTGGGGACGGCGGTGGCGGAGATGCTGGATGTGGCGCGTGCGAGAGGGTGTGCGGTGGAGGGGATCGGTGTCGGCGCCCCGGGGATCATCGATG
This sequence comes from Puia sp., assembly GCA_035545935.1. Classification (GTDB taxonomy): domain Bacteria; phylum Bacteroidota; class Bacteroidia; order Chitinophagales; family Chitinophagaceae; genus Puia. Next base: position 12,299 of record DASZXP010000250.1, read on the forward strand.
GGGATCTTGTTATCGGCTGCGAAGGTAATCTGCCGGAGATGGAAGGGGTGGCGTTGGGGCCGGCCATTGCCGGGAAGTTTGGCCTGCGGGTGGTAGTGAACAACGATGCGAACTGTATGGGATTGGCGGAGGCGAAGTGGGGGACGGCGCAGGCGGTGGGGGATGTGGTGTTTTTGACGATCGGGACGGGAGTTGGGGGAGCGCTGATCCTGGATGGAAGATTGTATGGAGGGTATCGGAACAGGGGAACGGAGCTGGGGCATATACATGTGGCATCGGGGGAACGGCCTTGTACCTGCGGTGCGAGGGGTTGTCTGGAGGCGCAGGCGTCGGTGACGGCGTTGGTAGAAGATTATAAAGAAATTTCGAGAGAAGACATTCTCATAAATGGGAAGGAGATCGTGGGAAGATATTTAGCGGGAGAGCCGGCGGCTGTCCGGGCGATGCAGCTTCATTTCGATTACCTGGCTTCGGGTGTGGCGAGTCTGATCAATGTTTTTGCCCCGCAAAAGCTGATCATCGGGGGCGGCATCTCCGAGTCGGGTGATTTTTATATCGCGGAGGTGCGGGAGCGTGCGCTGAAGCTGGCCATGAAGGAGACTTCCGAATATACGGTGATCGAGGCGGCGCGGCTGGGGAATAATGCCGGGTTCCTGGGTGCGGCGGCGTTGCTATTTTAATTCAAGCTATTATGAGGGTAAGATTAATTATTGTATTGATCCTTTTGGCGAGGGGGGCAATGTCCCAGACCGGGTATGTGGTGAGTGATAAGGTGACGAAAAAAGCGATGCCTTTTTTGCTGAGCGATGTGCGGGTGACGGGAGGCGTATTGAAACATGCCATGGATGAGGACGAGGCCTGGCTGCTGAGACTGGAGCCGGACAGGTTCCTGCATCGATTCAGGACTAACGCTGGGCTACAACCGAAAGGAGAAGCCTATGGGGGCTGGGAAGCCGCGGGGGTGTCCGGTCATTCCCTTGGACATTATCTATCTGCCTGCTCGCAACTATATGCGGCTACGGGTGACGGACGGCTGAAAGCCAAAGTAGACTATATCGTCAAAGAGCTGGCGGAGTGCCAGGCTGTCCGGGGAACGGGTTATGTGGGGGCCATTCCGGATGAGGACAGGATCTGGAATGAAGTGGCGGCAGGCAAGATCCATACGGAAGATGGAAATCTCAATGGCGCGTGGGTGCCCTGGTATACCGTGCACAAGGTGCTGGCGGGGCTGATCGATGCATATACATATACAGGTAATGGGGAGGCAAAGGATGTTGCTATACGACTGTGCAACTGGATCGATGTCAAGTTCAAGGATTTGACGGATGCGCAGTGGCAGGTGATGCTGAATGCGGAGCATGGCGGGATGAACGAAGCGCTGGCCAATATGTATGCGATAACGGGTGACGCCCGCTATCTTGCGTTGTCCCGGAAGTTCCATCATAAAAAGATACTGGACCCGCTGGCCCTTGAACAGGATGTGATCCATGGCGTGCATGCCAATACACAGATACCAAAGATCATCGGCTGCGCCCGGCGGTATGAGCTGACAGGTGACGAGCATGATCGCGCCATTGCAAGTTATTTCTGGGACCTGGTGGCGCATCATTACAGCTATGTCGTTGGCGGCAACAGCGATCACGAACGATTTGCACCTGTGGCGGGCAAGCTTTCCCAGTTTCTGAGCGCCACCACTACGGAGACCTGTAACAGCTACAATATGCTGAAGCTGACGGGGCATCTTTTCGAGCTGGACCCCCAGGCGGGATATATGGATTTTTATGAGCGTACGTTGTACAACCATATCCTGGCCTCACAGGACCCGGAGGATGGAAGGGTCTTGTATTATCTGCCGTTGGCATCAGGCGCGGAGAAAAAATTTGGGTCGGCGGATGGGGATTTTTGGTGCTGTACGGGTACGGGTATGGAGAACCATGCGAAATACGGGAAGGATATTTATTATAAGTCGATGGATGGAGGTCTGTATGTGAATCTTTTTGTTCCTTCCTCCTTACAATGGAAGGAGAAGGGGGGGCGGCTGGAGATGAAGACGGCCTATCCGGAGGGCCCGGCGGTGAGTCTTCGTGTGGTGGATATCGGGGCGGGAGGCGGTGCGTGGCCTCTCTATATCCGGCGGCCCTGGTGGGCGCGATCCGGCGTACGGGTGAGCGTGAATGGGAAGCCGGTGGTGGTGGATGCGGGTGCGGGAGAATATATCCGGGTGAGCCGGGTGTGGAAGAAGGGAGATGAGCTGCGGCTGGAGCTTCCCATGTCGTTGTATACGGAGTCCATGCCGGATGATCCGAACATGCGGGCATTGTTGTATGGGCCGTTGGTATTGGCGGGAAGGCTTGGGCAGGAGCCGGTGCGCAAACGGGATATCCCTGTCTTCGTGGCCACGCCGGCTGTCATGAAGGACTGGATAAAACCGCAGCCGGGGACGGTGAATGATTTTGTAGCGTCGGCGGATGGCAGGAATATCGTGCTGTCGCCGTTGTATAAGATCTATAAAGAGCGGTATGCTGTTTATTGGAATTTCTTCACGGCCGAAGCGTGGAAGGCGGAAAAGGAAAAGTTCGAGGCGGAGCGCCGGGCGGAAGAGGAGCTGGAGAGGCGGACGCTGGATATTATGCGTATCGGCGAGATGCAGCCTGAACGTGATCATCATTTCCAGGGTGAACGGACGAATACGGGTGAAGTGGATGGGGTGCGCTGGCGGGATGCGGTGAATGGGGGATGGTTCTCGTTTACGCTGGATACGAAAGATGCTGTTGACGCGGTGTTGCAGTGTACGTATTGGGGTGGTGATGGGGATGGGAGGGAGTTCGACATATTGATAGACGGGCAAAAGATCGCGACGGAGAAATTGAAGGCGCGGGCCGTCATGGGGACGTATGCTATCGACTATGCGGCGCCGGAGGAATTGTTGCGGGGGAAACATTCCGTAACAGTGAAGTTTCAGGCGTTGCCGGGGAAGACGGCGGGGGGATTGTTCGGGTGCAGGCTGTTGAAGAAGGATGGACAGGGGACTGGGGCGATGAGGACAGACGAGCTGGGAAAGACGGGTGCGGCAGGGACGATCGAGACGGACGAACAGGTGGCGCGGCGGGTGATCCCTTTGTATTATCCTGATAGCATTCCCAATTCCATTCCGCATGCCAATGAAGAAGAGCGAACGACGAACGAGAAGGGGGTGGAGCTGGTGAGCAAGATATCACGTCCCACGTTGACGCTTTTTCTTCCTAAGGAGGTACGGGGAAATATGCCCGCGGTGGTGATCTGTCCCGGCGGCGGATACTGGGTCAATGCGGTGAACATAGAAGGGTATGATGAGGCAAGGGTGCTGAACAGTTGGGGTGTGGCCGCCTTTGTGCTCACCTATCGCATACCGGACAGCGCGTATTGTATACATCCTGAAATTGCGCCTTTGCAGGATGCGCAGCAGGCTTTGTTGCAGGTGCGGCGTCATGCGGCCGAATGGCATATCGATCCGTACCGGGTGGGTATCATGGGTTTTTCGGCGGGTGGTCATCTGGCATCGACGGCGGGTACGCATTTCGACAGGGTGCTGGTACCGGACCCGGATGGCATCAGTGTACGACCGGACTGGATGATCCTGGGCTATCCTGTTATCAGCGGCGTGTTATCACACAGCGGCTCTTTTGAAAAGCTGCTGGGCAGGAATGCTTCGGACAGTCTGGTACGATATTTTTCCAACGAGACCCGGGTCACGGACAGCACGCCACCGGCCTTCCTCGTGCATGCGCAGGATGATGACGGCGTATCACCGGAGAACAGCATTGTTTTTTATAAGGCGTTAACGGCCCATCATGTGTCTGCGGAGCTGCATCTCTACGAAAAAGGCGGTCATGGTTTTGGGCTGCATCTTCCCGCGGGGAATGTCCGGAAAACGGCCTCCCGGGGAAATATAGTCCGTTTTCCGGAAAAGTCTAATGTCGGTCCTTCGGACAACGAGTCTCCGGCTCGTTCTGATGAACAATGGATGGACCGGTGCAGGCATTGGATGCAACTGCATGGGTGGGTGAACTAAGCTACAAACGATGCATTCTGCTGCTCCATCTGTTTCATAGCGCTGTTGCGCCAGCTTTCTTCCACGGAACCCGACATGGGATCGGGAAAAATATCTTCCACTCCTTTCTCCACTCCGTCAAAGATGCCCTGTGCGATGAGCTGAGGGGTTGATTTCGGTATGTCGAATCCTTTGGTCATATCGGTGTCGGTAGGTCCTGTGAGGACGGCATGGACCCGTACGCCCTGTCCGGCCAGGAAGGCGCGGAGCGACTGTGTCAGGGAGAATGCGGCTGCCTTGGAAATGGAATAGGATGCGATGGGAGGCAGGGAAGCAAGGGCTGTCATGGAAAGGTTGTTGACGATGGCTCCTTGTGAGCGGATCAGCGCGGGGAGGAAGGCCCGGCTGAGGGCGTAGGTGCCAAACAGGTTGACGGCAAGATGTCTGTCGATCATGGCGCGATCGCTGAGGTCATCGTACCAGGCCACGCCGGCATTGTTGATAAGGATGTCGAGGGTGGTGACCGCGGCGGCGGCCTGTTGGATCTGTTCGGGATCGGTGACGTCCAGCATGACCGGTATGACACGCGGGTCGGGGTGTGTGAATGTCCGGCGTACGCCTGCGTATACCTGACGGGCGCCCCGTTCGAGGGCTTCGTCCACCAGGGCGCGGCCTATGCCGCGCCCGGCGCCTGTAATAAGGATTGTCTTGTCGGTGATATTCATGTCTTTGATTTTATGTTGTAAAGCTAGTGTCCATAATTGTAACCGAAAGGGTGTAAAATAGACTTTATAGCGGGTGGATTTGGACAGGTGAATTTTGTATATTTGATCAAATATTTTTTATGAAGCATCTCACGATCGTCGTGCCGGACGGGCCGAACAATATCAGCAGCATCACGGGCTCTTTCGAGATATTGACGAGGGCCAATGATTTCTGGAAGGCGGGCGGAAGGATGCCTTTGTACAAGATCGAGGTGGCCGGGGTCTCGACGACCAATGAGTTCGAGGATGGGCTGTTCAGCGTGCGGCCGCATCTGCGTGTGTCGGAGATAAAGAAGACGGATCTCGTCATCATCCCTTCGCTGAACCATAATTATCAAAAAGCGATGAAGGGGAATACGGAGCTGGCGGATTGGATCGCGTGGCAGTATAAGAACGGGGCGGAGATCGCCAGTGTCTGTACGGGGGCGTTCCTGCTGGCATCGGCGGGGCTGCTGGATGGGAAGAGCTGTTCGACCCACTGGAGCGTGGCAGAGAATTTCAGGGTCATGTTCCCTAAGGTGAATTTGCAGACGGACAAGCTGATCACGGATGAGAATGGGATCTATACGAATGGGGGCGCGTATTCCTTTCTGAACCTGCTGATCTATCTTATCGAAAAGAAATACGACCGGCAGACGGCTATTTATTGTTCGAAGGTCTTTCAGATAGAGATGGACAGGCAAAGCCAGTCGGAGTTCATTATATTCAAGGGACAGAAGCAGCATGGGGATGAGATGGTGATGGAGGCGCAGTCTTATATCGAGAGCATGCTGCATGAGAAGATCTCGGTGGAGCATTTGTCGTCGAAGTTTGCCATCGGCAGGCGGAATTTCGACAGGCGATTTATCAAGGCGACGGGCAATACGCCGTTGGAGTATTTGCAGCGGGTGAAGATCGAGAGCGCCAAGCGGACCTTCGAGACGACTCGTAAAACGATCAATGAGGTGATGTATGAGGTGGGGTATTCGGATGTAAAGGCGTTCCGGGAGGTGTTCCGGAAGATCACGGGGATGTCGCCGCTGGAGTATAGGAATAAGTATAATAAGGAGGCGGTGGAGTAGGGGCCGGTGCAAGGGCTGCCCAAAGGGGCGCCGTCCATTCAGGGGAGGTGTTTTTGCAGCACCCCTTCGTTGAAGCTGTCGATCTTTTCGTAGGGGGTAGGCTGGCCCTGGCCCGAGGCGATGAGGCCACGCAGGCTGTCTTTTATAAAATGCGTCCATGCTTCGTTGCACACTTCGAAGCATTCATAATGGGGGACGAGGCCCTGGTGGGTGAAATGAACTTCCGTCTTCTTTCCTTTTTTGGTGATCTCAAAGATGATCTTCGTGTCCTTCCATTCACTCTTGTCTTTTGTAAAATTGAAATAGTTATCGAGAACATGCCAGACCACTTTTTGTTCGGGGATAAGCTCGGTGACCCGGATGCGGCATAGGTGGACGTCTTTGTAATGATAGTTGAAGATGCCGTTCAGCTGATCGGTGCCGCCTTCTATGTTCTCTGACCACCATGCGCGGGGGTTGTTGATGGCGGTGAAAACTTCCCGGGGTGTCTGATCCACCAGGAAGGTGGTGGAAAAATCTTTCTCTTTCATATTTTTCTATTTTGTTTCCAGCATTAAAGCTAGTGAGGGGGCAGCTCTTTTGCGGGGTGTGAATTAGACTTTGTAACGGGGTGAATTGGACGGAGGATGTCTTACCGGCCGAGGGGATGGGAGTGAAATATCCCGGCCTTGCAGCAGATGTCAGGTCTGGTACATTCGGATACGACCTTACAAAAAGCAGCCGAAATGAAGATGCATAGGTTCAGAAAGAATATCGGGCTTATCCGAAGGTTCTCGTTCAGAAACGTATAGAATTCATATGTTCCTTTTGTTCAGTTCCTGTATGGCGTGGTGGGCGGCGCGTGCGGTGAGCGCCATGAAGGTGAGCGAAGGGTTTTGATTGCCGGTGGAGGTCATGCAGGCGCCATCGGTGACGAATACATTTTTGCAATGATGCAGCTGGTTCCATTCGTTGAGCAGGGATGTTTTCGGGTCTTTACCCATTCGTGCGCCACCCATCTCGTGGATGTCGAGACCCGGCGCCTGGTGGTTGTCGCCGGTGGTGATGTTGCTGCATCCGGCCTTTTCCAGGATCTCCGCCTGTTGCGTCATCGCGTCTTTTGCCATCCTGTCGTCATTGTCGTCATAGTCAACGGAGATTACGAGTTGGGGCATACCCCATTCATCTTTTTTGCCGGTGTCGAGGCGGACATGGTTCTCGTATTTTGGTATTGTCTCACCTTGCATGCCGATGCTTATCTGCCATTGGCCGGGTTCCGAGAGGTTGTCTTTGTAGGCGGCGCCAATGCCTTCTTCGCCGTATCCCTTGTACCAGCCGGCCCTTGCCGCTTCGAAGTAGAGCATGTATCCCCTGCGGAAGTCCATCTCGTGTTTCTGTATATTCCGGAAGGCGGGGATGAATGCTGCTGTCGGCCTGCGTCCAAAATAATAGCTATCGTCGTAGCCATTGAAAACAGCGCTGCCTCTGGCTCTGTAGAGATGAAATGCGATATATCTTCCCAGGAGGCCATTGTCGTTGCCGAGGCCGTGGGGGAACCGGGTTGAGGTGGAGTTGAGCAGGAGCAGGTTCGTATTCAGACAGGCGGCATTTACAAAGATGATGCGTGCCCGGAAGGTGTGGGACTCTTTTGTTTGCGCATCGATCACTCTTACGCCACTGGCTTTGCCTGTCCTTTCATCGTAGATGATGGAATGGACCACGGAGTGGGGCCGGATGGTGAGATGACCTGTCCGGTCTGCCCAGGGGAGCGTGGAGGAGTTGGAGCTGAAATAGCCGCCGAACGGGCAGCCGCGATCGCACATGCTTCTGGCCTGGCATTGGCCGCGTCCCTGGTCCAGGTGGATCTTTTGGGGAGAGGTGAGGTGCGCGCAGCGTCCGATGATGACCTGTCTGTCGTTGTAATGGCGATGGACGGAGGCCTGGATGTGTTTTTCCACTGCATTGAGCTCGAAAGGGGGGAGGAATTCGCCGTCGGGGAGCTGGGGGATGCCGTCTTTATTTCCGCTGATGCCTGCAAACCTTTCGACGTAGTCATACCAGGGCGCCAGGTCCTTGTACCGTATGGGCCAGTCTACGGCAAAGCCATCGCGTGCGGGACCATTGAATTCATAGTCGCTCCATCGTTGTGTCTGGCGGGCCCAAAGCAATGATTTGCCTCCAACCTGGTAGCCTCTGATCCAGTCGAATGGTTTTTCCTGGATATAAGGATGTTCGGTGTCCCTGACGAAAAAGTGCTGTGTGGCTTCGTGAAATGCATAACACCGGCTGACTATGGGGTTTGCTGTTTTGAGCGCGTGGGGCAGCGCATTGCGGTGGGGTAGCTGCCAGGGTGTGGTGGTGGCGGTGGGATAGTCCTTAAGGTGTTGGACCATGCGTCCTCTTTCCAGCACCAGGGTTTTGAGCCCGGCTTCGCAAAGTTCTTTTGCCGCCCAGCCGCCGCTGATGCCGGAGCCGATGACAATGGCGTCGTATGGATGATCGGAGGGAGCGCCCATATTTTAAAGTTACATTATTTTGGGACCTTACCAAGGTGGGCCGGCATTACGATCAGTTTGTCTCCTTCTTCCATGCCGTGATCTCGTCGAGGTTGACGTGTTCCTGCAGCCTTAGCTGTGCTGTGCCGGAGGATGGGTCGAGGGAAGCCTGCTGGCCGGGCCTGAGCAGTACGGCGGAGGTGGTGTTCTTTACTTTTACATTGCCCTTGAGGAGGGTGGTTTGAAGGACGTCTTTGTCGGAATAGACATCGATGTCGACATTCGTGTCGAGCGCTTCCACTTCCGTATTGTTGGTGTTGATGCGAAAGGGGCGTGTGGAGTCTTTTGTTACCTCGAAATAGGCTTCTCCCCTGAGGGAGACCGTTCTATCCTTTCCGCAAAACTCCGTGGGGTAGGTGATGGATGACGCCGCATTGAGCCAGACTTGCGTGCCGTCCGGCAGGGTGAAGCGGTATTGTCTTCCTTTGGGTGTGGACAGGGTGTTGTGGAGCGGTCCAAACTCTGCGCCGCAGATACCCCTGATCTCTCTGGCGGCATAGGCAAGCTGTCCGTTCTTTATCAATACGATGGTCTGTCCTTGTGTGGTGACCATGCCTTCGTGGAGGCTGTCAAGGACGATCTGGCGTTCGTCGGCGAGGGTGAGGATGGCGCCGTTGTGACCGGGGAGGGCATCGTTCTTTGTTGGGGCGGCGGTTGTTGGGGAGGCGGCGACCTGTTTTTTTGCGGCCAGGGTATATTGTCGTCCTATATAGGCGGCGGCTGCCAGCAGGATGAGGGTGATGGCGGCTGTATAGCGGAAGAGGGGGCGGATCTTTGCTCTCGAGGTGGGGCCGGGCTGGCCGGCCCGGGTTGCGATATGTGAAAGTTCAGCCGACACGGCGTATAAGCGGTTGTTCCGGGTGTCTACGAAGATAAGGTTTATTGTTTATTCGTGGTTTTAAAAGCAGGGTGCAACGGGTTTTCCGCCGCCACTGTCAGGATAGGAAAAGTCAGTTATGCGATACTTTATCCGTTGTTCACTCCTGATTTTTATGCTGCCGCTGTTGCATTGGGGGTGTAAGAAGAATACCGGCCGGAGCTCCAGCCTGATAGCGGGCTCGTGGGAATTGCGTCAAACCTCGGCGGCTATGAATCCCTCACTGGGGCAGTATGGGCCAGGCAATGGGAATATCCTGGAGTTCACGGGTAACAATTATAAGATCCATAAAGATGGGCAGGTGATAAAAAGCGGGCAATTTACGGTGCTCCAGGACCATACGGTACAGGAAAGCGTTTGCCTGGTCTTTCCTAAAGGGGAGTATGTCAACCGTATAGTTTACGATACCAGTTATTCCGCGAATAAAATATTTTACCAGGTGGAGGGGGACAAGCTGACCTTTTATTCAGGCTGTTATGCCTATGATGCGGGGCATAGCGAGGTGTATGAGCGGGTGGCGAGTGCGGGGGATTGAGTGCGGGGGATTGAG
>DASZXP010000251.1:0-54940 GCA_035545935.1 Puia sp.
GCTCAGGAACAAAAGGTTACCATGAACGAGAGCCAGATCCGTCTCGACAAGTTCTTTAAGGTTCTGGAAGAGAAGACCCATTATCGGTTTACCTACAGCCTGGAGAGGACGCCGGTGGACAAGATGCTCACGGTGCAAGCCCGGAAGGAGCCTCTTTTTCAGCTGTTGCAGCGGGTATTGAAGCAGCAGGGGCTGGGGTTCCACCTGGTAGGGGAGAAATTGATCGTAATAACGGCGCTCGATGCCAACGATCCTGTCAGCAGAGGGGGGGCCGAAGCCGCCCTTCATGAACAAAAGCAAGACAGCATCATAAAAGGGACTGTCGTCGATAAGGATGGTAAGCCTATCGAGGGCGTCTCCGTTGTTGTCAAGGGAAGGGTGGTAGGGACTACCACCAACGGCAAAGGTGAGTTCCTGTTCGTGGATGTGCCGCTGAACAGCACGCTTTCCCTTTCTTTTGTAGGCTATGCGAGCCAGGAAGTAGCGGTAGGCAACCGGACCTCGCTGATCATTACCATGCAGGACAGCGCATCGTCGCTGGGGGATGTGGTGGTGGTAGGGTATGGCACTCAAAAGAAGGTAAGTCTCACGGGGGCGGTGAGCTCTATCAAGAGCGCCGAGCTAACGGTAACAAAGAACGAGAATGTAGTAAATATGCTTGCCGGCAAATTATCCGGCGTGCGAGTCGTCCAAAGCACGGGAGAGCCCGGGGATTATGCGTCCACGATACAGATCCGCGGGTTTGGCACGCCGCTGGTGATCATAGACGGCGTGCCTCGTGATAATCTGGCGCAGCTGGACCCGAGTACCATTGAAAGCATCTCTGTGCTGAAGGATGCGTCTGCTTCCATCTATGGAGTACGTGCGGCCAACGGGGTCATCCTGGTGACGACAAAGAAGGGGGCGCAGGCAAAGACGGATATCCAATATTCGGGCTTTTACGGCGTGCAGACGCCCATCCGACAGCCCAAGGGGTTAAGTACGGATAAATATATGGAGATCGTGAACGAGAACAATATCATGCGGGGTTCCGTTCCCGCGGGTACGTTGCTTTACAGTCAGCAGGAGATCGATGATTACAGGACGGGCAAGAAGCAGGGCACGGATTGGTCACGGATCAACTCCGACTATTATGCACCTCAATATCAGAACAATATCGCTGTTACAGGAGGGTCGAAGGATATCAACTATTTTATAGGTTTCGGCAATCTGAAACAAGAAGGGATCTATTCCACGGGGGACCTCAATTACAAGCGGTACAGCATTCGAAGCAATATATCGGGAAAGATAACCAACAATCTTAAAGCGGAGCTCCTGATCAATGGAATGACGGGCACCAAGAATTCCCCTTATGGGTCCGACAACAGGCAGCAATATTTCCGTACGGTGTGGGTGCTGCAACCGACGCTTCCGGCCTATGCCAACTACAACCGGGATTATCCACAGGAAGTTCTGCAGGGGTATAATCCGCTGGTGATGACCAATTCGGATATTATCGGCTATCAGCGCGACAATGAGAAAATTTTCCAATCCACGGGTAATCTTACCTGGGATATTCCTTATGTGAAGGGGTTACAGGCAAAAGCGTCCTATTCATATGACTATAGCTTTTGGGATAGCAAGGCGCTTCAAAAGCCGTATACGTTGTATCAATACGACCTGTCCAGCGACACTTATATTCCCGCTGAGCATGGCAATACGGTGTTACCCGGCACCTCTTCTTTGACGAGGAGCAACCGGTTCAGCCAGAACACGCTGCTGCAGGCATCCCTGAATTACAACAATACTTTCGGCTCGCGGCATCATGTAGGCGCATTGCTGCTTTATGAGGAAGGCACTACTAATATGGACAATTTTTATGCAAGCCGTTATATCGAGATGACTTCCATCGAAGAGCTGCTTGGGGGCATCACCCTGGATCAGCAGGGTGGCATGGATGGGTCGGGTTTCAATTCCAGTCTAAATCCCACCGATCAAAGCGGGCTGTGGCAGATAGCCAATAAGGCCCTGGTAGGACGTGTCAGCTACGATCTCGATTCCAAATACTTTGTCGACTTTTCGTTCCGATATGACGGCTCTTCTAAATTTGCCAAGGGTCATCAGTGGGGTCTTTTCCCTTCCGTCTCGGGTGGCTGGAGGATATCGCAGGAGTCCTTCTTCAGGGACAATTCCTCTCTTCGCTTTATCAACAACCTTAAGCTGAGGGGGTCTTTTGGCGTATCCGGGGATGACAGGACCGCCACCTTTCAATATGTGCCGGGGTATACCTATCCGATCTCCGCCTTTACATGGCCTGTGCGTATGTTCGGCGATGCCATGGCAGCGGGCATAGCGTTAAAGGCAACTCCCAATCCCAATCTCACCTGGATGACGGCCAAGGTCTATGATATCGGTGTCGATGGGGACCTTTGGAACGGCAGGTTCGGTTTCGAGTTCGATGCATTCCGGCGTAACCGCAGCGGGCTTGTGGGCACCAGGGTGAGCACCATTCCCGACTGGCTGGGGCAAAGTCTTGCCCAGGAAAATCTGAACAGGGATGCCACCATCGGCTTTGATCTTACTTTAAGGCACAGGAATACCATCAATACTTCCATTGGAAAGCTGGAGTATGGTATTGCGGCCAATGTCAGCGTCACGCGGACCAAGACAGTGTATATAGAGCGTCTGCCTCCTGTCGATCAGTATGACAACTGGCGTAACAATCCGAACAATCGATGGAATGACATTTGGTGGGGTGTGAATTCCAACGGCCAGTTCCAAAATTATGATGCCATATTCTCCGGTCCGATACTCGATGGTCAGGGCAATTCACAGCTGAAGCCCGGCGATTACAGCTATCAGGACTGGAATGGAGATGGGGTCATCGATGCCTGGGATCAGCATCCTATCGCCACCGGCGCCAACAGCCAGAACACCCCCATGGTCTATTTTGGGGTTACCCTCGATGTAAAGTTCAAGGGGTTCGACCTGACGGGCGTGTTCCAGGGCGGCGCTTTGTCAACGGTGAAGTATGACGGTGTCCTGGCCTATGCATTTTCCTATGATGGAAATGGCCCCGATTTTTATTATGATCGTTGGCATATGCAGGATCCAACCGCCGACCCCAAGGATCCGCGTACCGTATGGATCCCCGGGACCTATCCCACCACCAGTCAATCCAGCGCGGCAATGGGTCTTAATTACGGTACCAATTCGACGGCCACTATCCACCGCGCCGACTATCTGCGGTGCAAGTCCCTCGAGCTGGGGTATACCGTACCAAGGAACATATTGAACAAAGTGGGCATAAAGAACCTGCGATTTTTTGGAACTGCTTATAATATACTCACCATCACCGGACTTAAATATCTGGACCCGGAACATCCTTCTGCCAATAATGGGTTCGATTATCCCCTGACAAGGACGATCAATGTAGGGGGGACCATCAATTTTTAAAAAAATATTTATGAGATACATCGTATTACGATTGTCGATAGCCTATATATCGATCGTTTTTATAAGTGCGTGCAATAAGCTGGATATACAGCCGGTGAATGTGCTCACCGGGGACCAGGTGTTTTCCAATGAAAAAGGCGTAACAGCGGCCATCCAGTCACTGTACATGCAGTTACCGATAGAGCATTTTCAAGCTTCCTATACGAACCCGACGGGGAATCCCTCCTATTACCATCTGAATTTCGAGATGAGCGCCACTTTCATCGGCGAGTGCCAGCTTGTGCCTTTGCGTGGGAACAACCAGGTGGAATTGCAGGGCGGGTATTATTCCTGGTGGAATTATACGGCCATCCGGTATTGCAATCTTGCCATTCAAGGTTTACAGGAGAATAAAAGCCAGTTCGCATCCCAAATGGATAAATATAACCACTGGCTGGGAGAGGCATATTTTTGCCGCGCCTTCATGTATTATACCATGGTCAAGTCATTTGGAGGCGTGCCGATCGTCAAAACGCCGGAGTCATATATCGGCAAGACCGATGCGGAATTGAAGATCCCCAGGAACAAGGAGCAGGAAGTAGTCGACTTTATAGGGGCAGATCTCGATTCCGCGATGGCTTTGATGGGACCGGATGAGCTGCAGTCGGGACGGGCGAACAAGTATGTGGCGGCCAATCTCAAGGCAAGGGTAATGCTCTTTGCGGCATGCGAAGCAAAGAATGGGCAGCTGCAGCTGAACGGCGTCGTAGGCATCCCTGCCGCCAGCGCAAAAGATTATTATAAAAAGGCGTATGCCGCGGCGCAGTTCGTGGTCGATGGCGGAAAATACAAGCTCTACAGGAAATATGACGACGGGTCCTATATGGGTAAGGTCAAGAACTTCCAGCAGCTGTTCCTGGATGAGTCGGCGGACAATACGGAACGTATGTTCGTGCTGCGCTTCGATCCGTCCGTGAACAATGCTCATTGCTGGGATGAGGATCAGCGGCCCAAAGGGTACACTGTGACCAACGATGCTTCCGGCGAGCTGTCCGCCACCATGGAAGAGGTGGAGATGTTCGATGATGTCGATGGCAATCCGGGCACATTGAATATCGGAGATCCCTCCAATCCGTTGCGGTACAGCAATACGGCAGATCTGTTTACAAAGTGTCAGCCCCGTCTGCGCGCCTCTGTCTTATTGCCCGGCGTCCAGTTCCCCGGCAGCAGCAATCCTTTGGACCTGTATGAGATCAGAAAAGGGATCTATGAATCTTTCCCCAACGGGCCTGTGCATACCGCTACCAACAATACGGACAAATGGAATGGCATGACCATCGCAGGGAAATGCGGGATAGGCTCCCCGCTGACCACGGACAATGGCTTTATCGTGTGGAAATACCAGGACCCCAATGCGACGGGCGCCTATTGGAGCAGCTACCAGGACTGGATCATCATGCGTTATGGGGAGGTATTGCTGAATAAAGCCGAGGCCGCGGTAAATCTTATCGGCGAGACGGTGGATGGACATACCATTTCGATCAACGATGTCCTGGAGCCTGTCAATGATCTGAGGTCCAGGGCGGGTACGACCGCTTTGGCCAGCATCGACGAGGCGAAGGTCATCCAGGAGACCCGGTGTGAGCTTGCCTTCGAGAATCTTATCATGTGGGATATGAAGCGCTGGAGGTTGCTGGAGTCGACGGTCCAGAACAAAACATTCAGCTCTCTTTACCCTTATTATGTGGCGGACGAGGGGAAGTATATTTTTCTCAAGCACGAAAGAGCAGAACAACGCTACCGCTGGAATGCAAGGAGCTATTACGCGTCGCTGCCTGCGGATGCTATCAACAGGAACCCTAATCTTTTACCCAATAACCCGGGGTATTAATCCAAAAAAAATGATAATGAGACGCATAATTTATTTTCTTGTCATTGCGGGCTTTTTAGCCGCCTCCTGCACCAAAACGGATACATATGTGGAACCACATGAGACGCTGAATGGGGTGCTCCAGGATAAGAATGGGAATCCCTATATATCGGAGGAGCCGAATGGTTTCAAGATACGGCTGATCGAGCAGGGGGCTGTTACTCCCAGGGAGTTCTGGGGAATGGCGGATGGAAAGTTCAACAATACCAAGATATTCAAATCAGTTTATAAAATTGTCCCTTCGGATGGCGCTTTTTTCCCGGTGGACACGGTGGTCCATGAGATCAGCGGCGTTACTACCATCAATTTTCTGATCACTCCTTTCCTGACTGTCGATGCCACATTTACCCTGGATGACACTACGTTGAAGGCGACCTACCGGGTCGCACAGGCGTCCGGTGCGGGGAAGATACAGAATGCCCGGCTGCTGGTGAACAAGTGGAACCCGAATGTGGGCATGAATTACAGCGATATGAGCATTGCCAGAGATCTCTCGGCCATCCCGGATGCCACGATCACGCAGACGGATTATACGGACCAGGCCGCTCTTCAAAGAGGAGTGACTTACTATGCGAGAGTGGCTGTGCTGTCAAGCAATACGCTTGGGAAATACAATTTCTCCAGCGTCCAGAAAATTGTCGTTCCTTAATACGTCCTAACTAAAAAAATCATTCATGAAAAGATATCCCATTTTCAGATATGCCATGGTTGTGTTCATGGCCGCCTTTCTTTCCTGTAAGAAGGATAACTATGACCCGATAGGCAATAACAAGCCTCTGCCGGTGCTCAAGCTAAGCTCCAATGTAGCCATGATACCGGGGACCGGGGGCAGCATCCCCATAGGAATTTCTTCCAACGCGGAGAAGTTCGCATTTAATCCCTTGGCTTCCTGGTTGTCGGGCACCTATGGCGACAAGGCGGTGACCGTGACGGCGGCGGCAAATACCGACGAAGATGTGCGTGAATCTTATCTTTCCGTCTCTACGGTGACGGGCCAAAGTGAGGCGCAATCCGCATTGAGGGCTATACAAGGAGGAGCCGGAATGCAAAATATATTCGTGAATATGTTTAGAAGCAGCTTGTCCGATGACTGGAAGGTGTTAAAGACCAATGGCGACTGGAAGATCTCCGACAATGCGCTGATGACGAATTCTCCGGGGGATGTGCAAAGCGTCATGGCCTTTACGAGTCCGGATGCGGAGACGGTACGTTCCTCCAGCCATAAATTCCGGCTTTCCGTAGATGTAAAAAACGACAATGCCTGGTCAGGAGTCGTATTTCATGCCACCGATGATCAGAATTTCTTTTATATAGGATTGAATATCAACCCTACCAGTCTTTTTGTAATAGTCGATAGGATCTATAACGGGGGCGGCTCTCCCATGGCGATGGATCCAGGGATCGCGCTCAGCGCAAGCAGGGATGCCTATCTCCGGTGCGAGATCGTTACGACGACGGATAATCCCGATCAGTTTACATTGAATGTGTATGAATTGAAGACAACGGGCGATATCAGCATGAACACGGACGTGAGCGTGAAGCAAAAGCTTGCCTATACGCGAACATTTACCAATAGTTTGATGGCGTCGGGGGGATATGCCGGGGTCTGGGGCAAGGTAGGCGGTGGCAGCTTCCGAAGATTTGTACTTACAACTAATTAAAGAAACATGAAGAATATATTTATCGTATGTCTGCTGCTATGTTCGTTCTGCTCCAGGAAAACGGTCGTTCCGGGGGGGGATCAGGGGGCGAAGGACCATCCTGTTCAATACATCATCGTGAATGGTATAGAGCCCACCCCGCAGGCGTTTGAAGAGATCGTGGGAGCGTTCGGGGCCAATAGCGACCATCGGACGATCAAGATAGGGGCGGGTTTTATCATATCCTATCTGAACATGACCCCGGATGCGGCTGCTGACCGGCTAAAGACATTTCTTTCGCTGTCGGTGCAGTACGATGTGCCTATCGTCATTCAGCTGGATGGAGAACAGTGGTGGGAAGCGCGCCCGGACCTGTGGAACTGGTGGGATCCCAATATGCCCGGCTATAACCAGGAAAACCGCAAGAATGTCGAATGGACGGGGTGGGTCCCTGATTCAGCTGTGAAGATCGGGTGGAGGAACTGGGGCCGGCAGATACGGGTATTGCCGATGCCCAACCTTATGAGCCCTGTTTATAGGGATGCCTGTCACAAGGAGATGGATCGTCTTGTACCTATCATTGCGAGCTGGTGGACGGCGCTGCCGGAAGGTAAAAAAGATCTGCTGGCGGCTGTAAAAGTAGGGTGGGAGAGCGCCATCGGCGTGAATAACTGGTACTATCCAAATGGGAATGCGTTGTTGAACCAGCCGGAGTCGGGCGACCCTCAATATGGTCTCAAGCCCGGGCTTTTACCGGACAGGGGTGTCGAAGCTATTGGATATGCCGCCACTAAAACACTCGGTCTGGCAGACTCCGGTGCATTGAAAGAGGCTTATCTAACGGAGGTCGTACGTCGTCATCTCGAAGATCTGAGCAAACGCCTTGTGGACGGAGGAATTCCCCGTGAGCGGATCTTTACGCATTGCGGGGGGTGGAGCGCCGGGGAGTCGCTTTACTCCGCGGCCGTCAACAAGTATTCGTGCCCGGGCTGGAGCTTTTATCAGTATGCATCGGACCCCGCTCAGGATACTACTGCCATGCATGCGCTTGCCAAAAGCGATGCGCCTTATTGGGCTGCGGTAGAATGGCTGCTTCAGGGAGAGAGACCGGCACAGGAGTGGGAGGCTGCGATCCGGCATACGCTTGCGGATCATCATGCGAGGTTTATGAATATCTATAACTGGAGTGGTATAAAAGGCGTGCCGGCAGCCATTCAGGCGATTGGCGGGGTTGTGGGGAATTGAGGGGACGAAGCGTTCATTCGCCAGGATAAGGGCAAAACGTTTCATATGCAGGCTGTCGTGGATAAGCAATAAACTAGAAGATACCTATCGCTTTCAAGGGAACACGGAATGCTTTTAGCCGGTAGTAATCGGGGTTCATACGACCATTGACACAGGTGGGCACGCATGTGCCATATCCATTGATGGAATACGTGAACAGCAGCTCTTTCTTTTCATCGATGTATTCCGGGTGCGCCGCCGCCAGGTAGAAAAAGGGGTAATGTCCTTGTAAGGTGTCGTCGATGGTATATAGTCGCTGCCGTGTGGAAAAAGGCCCCGTGATCTTGCTGCTCAGGGAAGTATAGATATCTTTCCCCTGATCGCAGGCCACGCTCAGCTCGGAGCTTACCAGCAGGATGCTGTCCTTCACCTTACATACCTGAAACGTCCCATCTATGCCGCTCTGGTCGGCGATGGATCTTATTTCCTTTATGTTGCCGGTCCATTTACCGCCATCCCAGAATTGCCAGGGCCCGCAGGGAGCTGTTTCCGGAAATCTTGCGACAAAAAGATCGTTGCGCGCTCCCGTCATCTTCTGACCATAGGTGTATACCCAATGTCCTTCTTTTATAAAGCCAATGCCAAAGCCGATGTCGTCGAAATCCTGGAGGGAGGTATAGCCCATGACCTTCATGTCGGGGAACCTGACCCTGGCCATAAAGTCGATGCCTGTGTGTGCAAAGCCAAAACCTTCCATGCCTGTGTTGGCATTTTTCATGCTGTTGCAAAATATATAGACGGTGTCCTTTAGCTGGATGCCTCCGGATGGCCAGGTGAAGAAATGGTCGTCGGGGTTATTTTTCAGGTAGCTCTTTATGCCGGGGCCATTGCCTGTCAGGGTCCGGGTATGGCGCCAGTCCCAATCACCGGCAGGCTGTAAAAGAGCCGCGTTGCGAACCTGGAAGAGACAGTTGACAGTGGCGGTGGGTGTGTCGTAGTCATCGATGTGGCTGTCGCCCATGAGCCATAGGGAGCTGCCATTGGATAAGGGGATCGTGTAGCCGCCGTCGCTGGAGATCCAGCCCGTGGTGCGGCGGAAGAAGTTGGTGACGATGGGGGCTTTGCGGGCAGCCTGTGAAGATGGGGAGAGGTCGGTGGACGATTGGGGGGCCTTGACCGATGCAGGCGTCATGGTGGTCTTTCCATTCCGGCAAGACAGCGTATAGTATTTCCCGCCGTACAGCACATTGTAAAGCGTGCCGGTGAAGTTCAACGCATTGGTCGTACTGTGCAGGGCCTCTCCATCGACGGAGGGGTAAAATCCAAAGAAATCCTTGAGCACATTCTGCGACATGTCTATGCCTGCGGAGGCGTCCCTGCAGGTCCAGCCCCTTTCGGGGATACGTACCCTTGCGTGGTGGTTCAGCTTATTATCACCCCAGAGCTCATGGGCCTGCGCCCAGCATCCTTCGTAGGTGACGGGCTCGAGGCGGCGGTAGAACGCCAACGCTTCTTTTGTATGACCCATTTGGGACATGGCGTCGATGGTGCCGGCAGGCCAGCCGTCATAGGCCCCCAGGGGACCGTGATCCGGACGATCGGATGATTTGGCGGCAACGTCCTTCAGGGATTGTGCGCGCATCCATGTGTCGGTGAGCAGCTCTTCGTTGACAAACCGGATCATGTCCCTTTTCATCGTGTCTGGCATGTCGCCCGCCATATATTTGCCAAGGAACATGAAGTCCATGACATGACGGACCTCGACCTTTTTATTATCGGGGTACCAGCTATTCCAGACGCCATTGCCTGCATATAGTTTCAGCACCCGTTGCGCCATGCCGGCGGCGTCGTTATCCAATTGCTGCGCCCGGGTGTTATCGCCCAGGTGTCGCCGGAGCCTGGCCGTCTCGCGCATCATCCAGACATATCCCGCATTGAAGGACGGGACGATATGGATATAGGTGGGAACACATTCCAGCAGGTTCCATGGGTCGGAGCCGAAATCAGCCAGCTTATAGATATCGTCGGTGCAACCCGGCTGCCCATAGATCGATACCCTTTTCCAGTTGTAGGCATATCCTTCCAGGTGGTCGATCAGTTTTTTCCCATCGATGACCTCGTTGAGAAAGTCGTAATCATGCGTGACGGTGATATAGGATCGCATCAATTGGAAGAGCGCCCAGTAATTGGCCACATATCCATTGCCATCTCCCTGTCCGCCATAATTGTCCTTTCCAAAGTATTTACCTGGGTCGATGTGCACCCAGGAGCGTAGTTGCTCCTTCATCATGGCAGGGTCTACCACCGCGAAAAGAGTGGACCATTCGGTGATATCCCAGAAGAAAGTCGTGGTAGCGCCCCAGCGGGGACCGCCTGTCAGGTAAACTCTCTTATGTTGGGGAAGGTCCAAGTTGAGGAGGTAAAGCATCGTCAACGGACCGGTGTAATATACTTTCCGGATGACCTTGTCGGTGGTTTGCAATATGGGGAATGTGCCGGATATAAAGCCGTTGTTGGGCCGGAAGATGGTTTCCCATCTTTCCTTCCAGACCCGGGGTATATGGTTGAATACCTGGTCGAAGCTGTTCTCGCATTGTTTCAGATTGGCTGTCACTTCCTCGCGGGAGGGAGCGTACGAAAGCAGGAAGCGGATCTTTTTCGTCTCTCCGGGCTTTAGCTTCAATGACCAGCCCGCGGTGCCGCCGCTGTTGAAGGTGGTCAGCTTAGCAGGGACATCGACCAGGGTAAAGGCCGATACACAGGAGGTCTCGTTGTCGGAGATGTACAGATGATTGTTGTCGCTGCCGAGGATATGATATTTCGCGCTTTGCAGGATCTCTTTATCGGACGGGTATTTGTAGCGTGTGGAGTCCGTCTCTTCAAAGTCGGAGACATCCGATACATGTTTTTGGGGTGAGTCCGGGGGAATGCCGATGTTGGCCCGGACGTTGATCATTTCTTTTGTTCGATTGTATTGTTTCCCTTTCATGCCTGTGAAAGGATATTTCCAGGGCCATTTCTCGTTGGCATATCTGCTGATAAACCCGATGAGGTCCTGTTCGATGTCGTATGTTTGGGTCTTGCCGGTGGTATTGGTGATCTCCAGCTGCCACAGGATGATGTCCTGGTCGGGTACCATACGGACCGTGGTCTTCAGATCGTAGGTGCGTTGGCTGGTCTTACGGAGCGCCTGGTAGGGGTACCATCTGAAAAAGGAAGCCATGGGCGCGGCGCCATCGATGCGTAGTACGCCGGTGTGATACCCTCCTACATATGGCGCGGATGCAAACCAGCTCAAAGAGGTCATGTCCCTGTCCAACAAGGCCTGTGCCCTGAAATTCCTTACGGATGGCTCGATAGACATCGTGTCGGCGCGGAGCCAGATGCCGGAAAGCTCTTCCAGCGTCGGGATGTTCTTGTAAGGGCCAGGGAGGGGGGATTGGGTGCGAGCCGGGCCATCCGGCGCAGATTGGGCAATTGACGCGCCTGCAAGAAAAGAACAGACAAGACAAGCAAAAAATAATCTCAGGGAATATAATTTTTCCATACTTCTTTTTTTAGACCTGGCTGGGAAACGAACTGAAATGTGCCGGGATCTTTTTCAAACTGCGTATATATCGGGACGTTCTTTTTGATACCAAGGGTTTGTGAATAATCCGCGGGAGATTTTTCCTGCAATTCCGTGGGTTTGTAGGCTGGATTTGGTTCCCAGAAGATATCGCCTTTCTGATCCAGCAGGGGGAACCATGCCAATCCACCATGGGCGCGCACTTTGTCGTAGAGAAAACCATATTCACGGTCGCACCACGCACCGAAGGTGAGGGGTGTAGTGGGATCGGCGCTGATGGTGGCATGCGCCCAACCAGGTGGAACTACTACTACGTCGCCAGGCCCTGCATATATGGCAAAGCAGCGACCGGGGTCATCCTCCGCAAACTCCTGCATGTATATAATGGCTTTACCCGCCCAGATCTCGTATACTTCCGGAGGCGACCATCCGCTGTGCGTGGAGATCTTATGAATATGTCCCTGGCTGCGGACAGGTTCCCGGCCCAGCCGGCCGGCTGCGTAGGTGACGATGCCATACAGCAGCATCTTTTCCTGCAATAACTTTTTATGTTGGGGTTTGCCTGTGTCCATTGCTATGGCATATACGATGTCGGGACCTGTGCATCGAGGGTCCCGGAGGCTCGCGCGAATGTCGTCCAATCGGCGGCGTTCCACAGACGGTCCGAAGCTGTCGGCGCCGTATTTAAAATCCAGTGGATGTAATAAAGGTTGTATATCGAGACCCGGATCGAAGGGCATGGCCAATTATTTTTTATCGATATTTATATAGTGGTGGTCGTAAAAATAAAGTATATTTATTGGAATGTTTGAACATTTTTTATACCTTTGATTTACAATGCCTTCGGGAGGGGAGCGGTGAAATAGTGCCAAGGTGTTGATAATGAACAATCAGGATTTTATGGCGGTATTAACTATCGATTTTGGAGGAACGAGGGTGAAATTCGGCATCATCGGGGAAGGAGGGAAGATCGTTGCTGTCGACCAGGTCAAAGCATTGCCGGAAAGCAGCATCGAAGACAACCTGAAGATGATCACCCAGCAATCCTTATTGTCTTTTAAAGAGCACTTCTCTTCTCATAGTCTGTCGGGTGTCGGCATTGCCCTTCCCAGCATCATCGACACGGAGAGCAACAAGGTCGTTTCCCGCTATGTCAAATACACCAGTGCATTGGATTTTGATTTTAACGATTGGGCGAAGCGCGAGTGGGGCGCGCCTTTAGCATTGGAGAACGATGCAAGGGCGGCGTTGGTAGGGGAGTGGCAGTATGGCGCCGGCAAGGGGTGTAACGATATCGTGTTGCTGACGCTTGGTACGGGTGTGGGCAGTGCGGTGTTGGTGGGTGGAAAATTGTTCAAGGGAAAACATCTGCTGGCCGGCAGTATGGCAGGGCATATTTCCATCAATGTGAACGGCGATCCATGTAATTGTGGATTTTTCGGTTGCCTCGAGAGAGAAGCCTCGACCTGGGCGCTGCCCTCCATTATAGAAAAGCATCTGCATTTGACAGAGAGCAGCTTGTCGAAAATAGCATCGCCGCAATACAGTCATTTGTTTGAAGAGGCTGAGAAGGGTGATGCGCTGGCTACTTCGCTGCTGGATCAATCCCTGAGGGCATGGGGCACGGGTGTGGTCAACCTGATACATGCGTATGATCCGGAGATGATCATCATCGGTGGAGGGATCATGCGGCAGGAGCAAAAGATCTTACCTTATATACAGCGCATGGTGGATCGATATGCCTGGCTACCTCCCGGGACAACCCGATTGACCGCTGCCATACAAGTGGATTATGCGGGGCTACTGGGAATGGAATATCTCACACACAATTTAAATAAACCAACAAATTGAGAACTTCGAATTACGACAAATTCCCTTTTGTCGAGGTTGAAAAGGAGAATGGATCCTGTATCACCGGATGGGAAAAAATTGTCGCGGCATTAAAGGAACGGGCGGCTGGAAAAAAGAAAGCTATTGTTGTCGTTGAATGTTACCCTGGTGTAAATGAAACCGAGGTGCTGTCATCTCTGAAGGGGTTGGCGCCTGTGCTGACCGTACATGCGCAGTCGGCCTATAAGGAAGAACATCGTATCCGTGAAATGGTAGGGCCGGATGTGACGGATGACAGAGTGTTCGGTTATCTTACCCGGCTGAATATGGTAGATTACCTGGATGGGGAGAGGTTGCGGGGCTTACAGGCGGAGATAGCGGGGGTGAGAGAAGGGGTTGTGTTGGTGATTGGAGTAGGGGCGAGCTGTGTGGCGCCCGAGGATGCGTTATTGATCTATGCGGACCTGGCGCGGTGGGAGATCCAGCTACGGATGCGGAGGAATGAGGTCAACAACCTGGGTGTAAACAACAAAGAAGAAGCTTTTTCGGAGCAGTATAAGCATGCGTTCTTTGTGGATTGGCGGGTGGCCGACAGGCTAAAGAAGCAGCTGATGTATCGGTGGGATTATGTATTGGACACGCATGTGTCATTACAGCCGAAGCTGGTAGAAGGGAAGGCAATTTTGAGAGCGTTGGAGGGTTGTGTCAACCGGCCTTTCCGGGTGGTCCCATTTTTTGATCCCGGTCCCTGGGGTGGGCAATGGCTAAAGAAGGTGATCGATCTTGACGATAGCGAGATCAATTATGCCTGGGGTTTCGATTGTGTACCGGAGGAGAATAGTTTGCTGCTTCAATTCGGAGAGACAACGGTGGAGATCCCTTCCATCAACCTAGTGTTCTATCAGCCGGCGGCCTTATTGGGGGCGCGGGTATATGCACGATTTGGGGACGAGTTCCCGATACGGTTTGATTTTTTGGATACCATGGAGGGCGGTAATCTCAGCTTGCAGGTGCATCCGCTGACGGGCTATATACAGGAGAAGTTCGGGATGCATTATACGCAGGATGAAAGCTATTATATCCTGGATGCGGAGCCCGGCTCTTTTGTCTATCTGGGATTGAAGGACGGTGTCGAGCCCTCGGCTATGATCGATGAGCTGAAGCAGGCGCAGCAGACGGGGGCTGAGTTCGATGCGGAAAAGCATGTCGCCAAATGGCCGGTGAAGAAGCACGATCATTTTTCCATTCCGGCGGGTACGGTGCATTGCAGCGGCGCCAATAGCCTGGTATTGGAGATCAGCGCTACTCCGTATATATTTACTTTCAAGCTATGGGACTGGAACCGGCTGGGCCTGGATGGGAAACCGCGTCCCATCAATATCGAGCATGGCGAGAAGAATATACAATGGGAGAGGACGGAGTCCTGGATCAGGAAATACAATCTGGATCTTACGGAAACATTGCATCGGGGCGAAGGGTTTTGTGAGGAGCGAACGGGTTTGAATGAAATGGAGTTTATCGAGACGCGCCGGCACTGGTTCACCGGAAAGACGCATCATCATACGGAGGGAGGGGTCAATGTGTTGAACCTGGTGGAAGGAAGGGAGGTCATCGTCGAAAGCCCTACCGACGCCTTTCGTCCATTTGTCGTGCATTACGCGGAGACATTTATTGTGCCTGCCGCCGTAGGAGAATATACCATTACTCCTTATGGCGAGTCCGTGGGGTCGCCATGCGCGACCATCAAGGCGTATGTACGATGAAATAACGCGATATATTGTTTGCCATGAATAAATCCTTCGTATTGAAAGTATCCACTGTCGCGGCCATCGGTGGATTGCTTTTTGGTTATGATACGGCCGTTATTGCCGGTGTCGTAGGTTATTTGCAGATCAAGTTCCATTTATCTTCCGTCATGGTTGGTTGGGCTGCCAGCAGCGCGATCTGGGGTTGTGTGGTAGGGGCGATGTTAGCGGGGTATCTAAGCGATCGGATGGGGCGTAAGAAGGTGCTGATCATTACGGCTGTGCTCTTCTTTATTTCTTCTATTGCCGCGGCGCTGGCGGGGGATCTGACACAATTCATTCTCGCCCGGCTGATCGGAGGTTTCGGCATCGGGGCGGCCTCCATGTTATCTCCTTTGTATATCTCGGAGATCGCGCCTGCCAGGAGCAGGGGGCGGCTTGTCAGTCTGTACCAGCTGGCTATCGTGCTTGGCATCAACCTGATCTATTTTGTCAATCTGCGGATCTCGGCCATGGGGGATGAGGCCTGGAATGTCGAGCGTGGCTGGCGTTATATGCTGGCATCCGGAATCTTGCCTGCGGTGCTTTTCCTCGTGCTGCTTTTGTTCGTACCGGAGAGCCCCCGGTGGCTGGCGGCGAGGGGGCGTCGCGACGAAGCGTTGGAGATCCTCACAAAAGTCAATGGTAAGGAACTGGCGCCGGCGGTGTACCATGAGATCGTGGAGGCGATGCAACATGAGACGGGCACATTGGGAGAGCTTTTTAAGCCCGGCTTGCGAATGGCAATGATCGTGGGTATCGTCCTTGCTCTTTTCTGTCAGATCACGGGTATCAATGCCATTATCTACTATGCGCCGGAGATATTCAAGAACGCCGGGTTTGGGACGGAGTCGGCCCTTATGCAAACCGTGATCATCGGCGTGGTCAATACATTATTTACTTTTCTTGCTATCTGGCTTATCGATAAGGCGGGGAGGAGGGCATTATTGCTTTGGGGGCTGGCAGGCATGATCATTTGTCTGCTGGCGGTGGCGCTTTGTTATCACTATCATTATTTCAACGGTCCCTGGCTGTTGATCTGCATCGTCGGCTTTATTGCCTCTTTTGCTTCTTCACTAGGCCCTGTGCCCTGGGTCATCATATCGGAGATCTTCCCTACCAAGAACAGAGGGGTGGCCATGTCTTTTGCCACGGTGGTGTTGTGGGTGGGCGTGCTGCTTATTACGCAGCTGACGCCCGTCATGCTGGAAAAGCTTGGAGGCGCCAAGACTTTTTTGATCTTTATGGTCAATGCCATCATCCTGTTGATCTTCACCTGGAAGAAGATCCCCGAGACACGGCAACGTACGCTCGAGGATATCGAAAAGAGCTGGACACGATGAAAAGGATCGTCTAAAATAATCATACAGAGTATTTATGAAAAAAATATGGTGTTTTTTCGCATGTAGCTGTTATGCGGCGATGTCGTTTGCCGATGTCAGGCTGCCAAAGATCTTTGGGGATGATATGGTATTGCAGCGGGATAAGCCCTGTGCTATATGGGGCATGGCGGATAAAAAAGAGAAGATCAGCGTGACCATCGAAGGGGTTGCCTATGCCACGGTGGCGGGTAATGATGGGAAGTGGAAGGTGATCTTGCCTGCGCATGCCGCGGGCGGACCGTACCAGCTATCCATAAAAGGGAAGAACACGGTGCTATTGAACAATGTATTGTTCGGGGATGTGTGGGTGTGCGGCGGGCAAAGCAATATGCAGTTCCGGGTGAGTGAGCTGGCTTATAAGGAGACGGACAGTGTGCATGACAACAATTCCCGGATCCGTATTTTTACCGCGGGGCTTGGGTTGGATTATGTGCCGCAGGATACGCTGACGGGGGGACAATGGAAGGTGGCGTCGGTGGCGTCGATCCAATCGTTCTCCGCCGTGGCCTGGTTCTTTGGAAGATATGTGCAGGAGCATACGGGTGTACCTGTCGGCCTGATCAGCGATAATCTGGGGGCGACCTCGGTGGAAGAATGGATGAGTCCCGAGGCGTTGCACGCATTCCCTCAATTTGAAGTGTATTATCGCGAATACCTTGCCGGCGGACAAAGTTTTTCTACCATGACGAAAGCTTTTGAAAAGATGAAGCCGGAGTGGGAGAAAAATTATTATAAGAAGGATGACCCGGGGTTCGAGCAGCAGTGGTATCTGCCGGGTACCGATACGTCCGGCTGGAAGACGATGGAGCTGCCGGGCTATTGGGAGGATAAGGGACTGGCGGATTATAATGGTTCTGTCTGGTTTAGAAGGTCGTTCGACGTGCCGGTGGGTTATAAGAAGGAAGGCATGTGGGTTGGGATCGGGCAGGTAGACGATTATGACATCACTTATGTCAACGGCCATAAAGTAGGGGAGAGTTTTGGCAATCAGAATTACAGGAATTATTTTGTGCCCGACAGTCTGTTGAAGCCTGCGGGCAATACGGTGGTGGTGCGGGTATTCGATGCGGGAGGAAAGGGTGGGATCTACACCCAGTTCTGGAGTCCGCAATGGGGTGGTAAGTGGCAGTACAAGCCTGGTATCAAGATAGATGCGGCTCATTTTGTAAAACCGCATGTGGTGAATGCCTATCTGTTCGGTACACCATCGATATTGTACAATGGATGTATCGCGCCTATCACGCAGCTGGCTATCAAAGGAGTGATCTGGTACCAGGGAGAGGGGAATGCCGGGAGGGCGGAGGAGTATCGTCAGCTGTTCCCAGCCATGATCACGGATTGGCGGAAGCAGTTCGGGCAGGGGAATTTCCCATTCCTCTTTGTGCAGCTGGCCAATTATTATCCGGAGGCGACTGTTCCCGGAGGAAGTACCTGGGCCGAGCTACGGGAAGCGCAGGAAATGACCTTGAAGCTACCCAACACGGGAGTGGCAACGGCTATCGATATCGGAGATGCGAACGATATTCATCCAAAGAATAAAATGGATGTCGGCCGGCGGCTGGGTATTGCGGCCATGAAGGTGGCGTATGGGCAAGATAGCGTTCATGTCAGTCCGATGTACGATCATATGGAGAACAGGGGTGATAGCATCGCGGTCTTTTTTTCGGGGGGAGCCGAGGAGCTTGTTACCCACAACAAATATGGGTATGTCAGCGGGTTTTCCATTGCCGGGGCCGACAGCGTGTTTCATTGGGCCAGGGCCTATATCAAGGGGAACGGGGTGGTAGTTTATAGTCCGGATGTGCGACATCCTGTTGCCGTGCGGTATGCATGGGCCGATAATCCCGGTCAGCTGGACCTTTATAATAGATCGGGGTTACCAGCGCTGCCTTTCCGGACAGATGACTGGCCGGGTGTGACGGCGGGGAAGCAGTTCGATGTGAGCTTCTGATATATGTATCCTAACTTATATTATCTTTTTAAAGATCTCTTTTCCATCGACCTGCCTGCGCTGAAGGTGATAAACACCTTTGGGCTCATCCTGATATTGGCTTTTCTGCCGACGGGGTGGTTATGGTACCGCGAGTACCGGCGCAAGGAGTCTTTGGGTCAGCTGAAGCCAAGGGATATCGTCATCGTCGTTGGAGCGCCGGCCCGTATCGAGCGGCTGCTGCTGCATTTCCTGCTTGGGCTGCTGGCCGGCTATAAGGTTGGCGGGAGCCTGGTGGCGGGTTTGATCATCGGCGGCGGGTGGGCATTTTATACCTGGCGGCAGGCGGAAAGGGATAGATTGCCGGCTCCTGAGAAGCATGTGATACAACAATGGCCGCACCAATTGGTGTTGGGTCATGTCGTCGTAGCCGTCATTGCCGGGATTGTGGGGGCCAAATTGTTTGGTGCGCTCGAAGATTGGAAGGGGCTGTTAGCGGACCCGAAAGAAGCGTTTTCTTTTAGAGGCGGATTTGCCTGGTATGGCGGGCTAGTTACGGCCATTCTTGTGCTTTGGTTCTCTCTTCATGCCTGGAAGGATCAGCGGATCCATATGTGTGATGGGGTAGCGCCCTGTCTTATGCTGGGGTATGCGTTGGGGAGAATTGCCTGCCAGCTGTCGGGGGATGGGGATTGGGGCGTCATCAATTTGCATCCGAAGCCTTTTGGCTGGCTTCCAGACTGGTTGTGGGCCTATGACTATCCGCATAATGTGATCTCGAGCGGGGTTCCTCTACCGGGCTGCGACTGGGAGTCCTATTGTTATCATCTTTCTCCACCCGTATATCCCACGCCTGTGTATGAGACCATTCTTTGTTTGATCCTGTTCGGCATTTTATTGCTGCTGCGTAATAAGTTTCGTGTGGCAGGGAGGCTGGCGGCGGTGTATCTTATTTTCACGGGTCTGGAACGGCTGCTGATCGGACAGATCAGGGTGAATACTACACAAGCGAATATTATCTCCATTTTTCTGCTGACGGCAGGAGGGCTATGGTACATTTTGGCACCACGTCTTCCTGTCAATCGGGAGCTTTAGAACCCGATCTGCAAACCCAGGTTCATGACCCGCTGGTTCAGGTAGGCGTCGCCTGCCGAGTTCGTGGATACTTCGGGGTCCTGCTGGTAGAGGCTGTAGTTCGTCCAGGTGAGGAGGTTGTATCCACTGAAATAAAGCCGCGCATTATTGATCCGGAACGGCAGCGCTTTTTGCGGGAACTGGTAGCCGATCTCCACTGTCTTCATCCGTATGTAATGTGCATCGATGAGCCAGAATGTCGATGGGAAAACGGTCGGGCTGCTGATACCGGAGGCGTTGGAGGTCAGCCTGGGGAATTTGGCGTCGAGATTGTCGGGTGTCCAGCGGAGCTCGTGTATGGGCTGCATCTGGCTTTGGAAAGGTTCGATGCCAATGCCCTGGATAGAAAAGCTGTAGTTGAAGGCTCCCTGGAAGAGGACGCTGAGGTCGAAACCTTTGTAGTGAAGGCCGAGCGTAAGACCGAGGCTGGTATTGGGCAGATTGGGTTTGCCGATGGCGCCCATATCTTTTTCATTGATCACGCCGTCCCCATTGAGGTCTTTGTATTTCAGGTCGCCGGGTTTGATGATGCTGGGATCGACCTGTGGTTTGGGGCTTTTGGCGATGTCATCGGCATCGGTGTAGAAGCCGATACAGGTGTAGCCGAATGGCTGACCGATGGGATGTCCTGTTTGGGCAAGCCAGGGATAGGCAGGCGTGGCTTCATCCTCGTATACGATCTTGTTCTTTGCAAAGGAGAATACGGCCGTGACATCGTAGCCGACCTTTCCGATACGGTCCTGGTAGCGCACCTGTCCATCCCATCCGTGGTTGCGTACGCTGGCGAGGTTCTCACGGGCAAAACCAACGCCGATGATGGTGGGTATATGTCCGGGATAGAAGAGCTGATCGTAACGGAAATCATTGAACCAATCGATAGTAATGGATAATCTATCCTTGAGCATGTTGATATCGAGGCCGATGTCTTTTTTACGCGCTTTCTCCCAGGTGACGGCCAGGTTTGCGAGGCTGCCTTCGTAGATGGGTGTAATGGGGCTGGGGCTTTCGCCGAAAGCATATTGTGAAAGGCTCCGGTTATAGAACTGCTGGTACAGATAGCGGTTGTCGGGGACGGCATCGGAACCTACGATGCCATATGATCCTCTCAGCTTGAAGAGCTGGAAGACGGGAAACAAATTTTTGAAGAAATCCTCCTCTGCCATATTCCAGCCGATGCCAACAGCCGGGAAGAATCCGAAGCGGTGATCGGACTGGAACCTGTCAGAGCCATTACGAGCCATATTGAAATCGAGTAAATATTTCTTTTTATAGTCGTACCCTATTTTGGCCGTGAAACCCTGGAATTTGGCAGGGACCTGCAGGGCATAGGAAAAGCTGTCCTTCGCCGTATAGCTGTCCTGGCTGAACAGGGCAATGGAATAGAAGTGATGATCGCCAAAGGTCCTGTCGTAGTTGAGGAAGGCCTGGAGGTTTACCCGTTTGTTATAGATCTGGTTCCCGGAATGCAGGTCGAACTGTTTCAGGGAGTAGTTGCCATTCTTATCGAGCGAATAGCTGCCATCCGCGGGGTTATAGTGATAGGAGGGGGGATCGGCCTCTCTTTGCATGATGCGTGTGATATCCGAGGCGGTGGCATAGGCGATCCTCGCTTCGAAAGAGAGTCCCTGGGTGATATAGTCCATTTTTTCGGTGATGCCTGTCAGCACATTGAAGTCGGTGCGGCTGTTCCGGTTATATCCCATGGTAGCCAGGCGGGCGTTGATCGTCGGAAGGTTGGTAAGGTTGGGACCGTAGGCATAGGCGTAGCTGCCGTTGGGGTTCAATACGGGTGCGGCATAGGGTGTGATGATATGGAAATCATAGATCTCCTGCATGATGCCCGAGCTTTGGGGCTCGAAGTAGGAATAGAAAATGGGCTGGTTGATCTGGCCGAAGCGCCCGGTGACATCCAAGCGAACTTTTAAGGATTTGGAAGCCTGTATGTCGAGGTTGCTCCGGAAGTTATAACGGTGGTAGAAGTACTGGTTGTCGATGCCCTGGTTCCTGGGGTCCTGGAAGTTATGCAGGT
The DNA here is from genome assembly GCA_035545935.1 of Puia sp. Classification (GTDB taxonomy): domain Bacteria; phylum Bacteroidota; class Bacteroidia; order Chitinophagales; family Chitinophagaceae; genus Puia. Next base: position 21,866 of record DASZXP010000251.1, read on the forward strand.
TCCCGTTCTGGGTGAAGGCGCCGGCGGAGATAAAATATTTTACGTTGTCGGTGCCGCCGGAGATGTCTACGTTCGTATTTGCCTGCAGCGAATAGTTTTTTAATACGATGTCATACCAGTCAACATCGGGATGTCCATAGGGGTCCTGGTGGTTTTTATAAAGGTCCAGGTCCTGCTGTGTAAAGCGGGGCTGGAGTCCATCGTTGTTCAGCGCTTCGTTGACCAGGGAAGCTGTCTGAAAGGCATCGAGGAATTTTGGTTTTTTGGTGGGGGACATCATGCCGCCTTCTACCCGTGCGTTGACCTTGGGTTTTCCATTGCCGCCTCTCCGGGTCTTTACGATCAATACGCCATTGGCGCCTTTGATACCATAGATGGCGGTAGTGGAGGCGTCTTTCAGGATGGAGATGCTTTCTATCTCATTGACATTGATCTGGGACAATTGTTCATAGGTATATTCGATGTCATCGACGATGATCAGCGGTTTGTTGCCGTCGGGGTTCAGGGAGCTTACGCCTCTTATAAAGAAGTCGGAGGCATCCTTACCGGGCTGGCCGCCGCGTTGTACGGAGAAGAAGCCGGGCAGCTTGCCCTGGAGCGTATTCTGTACGCTGGAAGTGGGGATGTTCCGTACGACGTCGGCGGATATGGAGCTGACGGCTCCGGTGTTGGTAATACGTTTTTTGGTGCCATAGCCTACGACGACTACTTGGTCCATGCCCGCGTCATTGAGCTGGAGGGTGACATCGATGGAGGTTTGAGCGGGTTTCAATTTGATCACCTGGGGCACGTGTCCGACGCTACGGATCTCCAGCGTACGGCTGGTCCCACGCAGGGTAATCGTGAAGCGGCCATTTTCTCCCGCGACGACGCCGTTGTCCGGTATGTCCTTTTCGATGACGGAGGCCGACATGAGAGGACCGCTGGCATCTTTTACCGTCCCCGTCACGGTCTGCTTCTGGGCATAGGAGGTCGACCAGCACGCCAATGTTACGACACAGTATAGTAAGAATCTTTTCTTCATAATATGTTAGTTTTTTCGCCGGCTGTTACCATCCGGGATTTTGACGCATTTTATTGTTGCTTACCATCTCGGTGTAGGGGATGGGATAGAAATACATTTTTGCATTGTCAAAAGAGGTCGTGAACACGGGTTGTACGGCATAGGTAAAGGTGCCAATGGCGTTCTTGATGATCTCCATTCCATGCAGGGGCTTGTTATAGACGCTGCCGGCTATTTTCCAGCGGCGGATGTCCCAGTAGCGATGTTCTTCGAAGGCCAGCTCTATCCTTCGTTCGTTGCGGATAATGGTGCGCATGGAATCCGCGGTCAGGCCAGGGTCGAGGGTATAGGGGTCAAGGCCTGCCCGCTGGCGAATGGATTCCACTGCGGAGTAGACGGAGGCATCGGGACCCGCAAATTCATTTTGGGCTTCCGCATAGTTCAGCAGCACTTCCGCGTATCTGTAATATGACCAATCGTGGACGATGTTCTGGAAAGACGAGCCTGTCTCGTACTGGCCGAGGAACTTACGCATATAGTATGAGGTGCGTGTCTGTACTACGGAACCACCGGGGCGGCTGAGACCTCCATCGAAGGTTTCCACGACACCGCCGAGCCAGGGTGCGCCGTTGCAAAATATGGTAGCAGTCAGACGCGGGTCGCGGTTGGTATAGGGGTTGTTCTCATCATAGCCGGATGCGGGGTCCGTGATGGGCTTGCCATTGCTCATGGGGAAAGCATCTACCAGCTCCTGCGTGGGGCTGGTATAACCCGCCGCGGGGCCTGCGGAGAAATTGATGGGACCATTGGCCAGCTCCACTGTTTTCCCGGTGCTCTGTGTTTTCATGAAGATGATCTCGGGGCTCTTCGTCTCGATGAAGATCTGGTTAAGGGGCGAGTCGAGCTTATAGATATTCAGGTTCATGACATCTTTTGCCGCTGCCGCCGCCAGCTGCCATCTATTGGGGTCGTAGCTCGCATATCCGTTAAGCGAGTCGCCGGTGTTGCCTCCATTGTAAAGAGGGCTTGCGGCAAACAGCAGCACCTGCGCCTTGAGGGCCATGGCGCCCGCTCTTGTCCATCGTCCCAGGTTGTTGTCGTCCACGGGGTCTGTTCGCAAACTATCTTTGGCTTTATCGCATTCGCTGACGATGTAGTCGATGCAGCTTTCGAATGATCTTCTGGGCAATTCGATATTATCGGTGAGCCCTTTTACATCATCACCTAGCAGCGGTACGCCTCCCCAGCGCCGGACCAGCTCCCAGTAAAAAAATGCCCGGAGCGCCCTTGCTTCACCCAGCCGGGCATTGCGTTCATAGATATTCTTCATGGGCACGAGATGGAAATTGTTCAGGAAGATGGTAGCCTTGCGGATGCCGGCATAGTCATTGGCCCAGGTATTGTCGGGATTGGTAAAGACCGTGATGCCGCCGTGCGCCATCGTGGTAATATCGGTGTTCCCGCTCTGGGATGATATGGCGTCGTCGCTGGCTGCGTCTAAAAAGTCGGTCGTGATACGATTGAAACCAAGCGGCAGATAAGTATAGATAGTAGTAAGATAGTTATTGGCCAGCCCCCCGACGGAGTCCTGTGTATCCCATATATAATCAGGCGTCACTTGTTCCACAGGCACACTTTCATAGTACTTCTTACAGGAAGCGGCAGTCAGGGTCGCCATGACCGCGAAAGAAAGTACAATTTTATATGTCTTCATATACATTGTTGTTCTGCTTAAAATTTAACATTGACGCCCACATTTATTACCCGTTGTATGGGATAAACCTGGGTATTGACTTCCGGATCGACCCGGCCAAATGCCGCATGGGTGAAAAGGTTCATTCCATTGGCGAAGAACCGGACGGAGTATAGTTTCATCTGCGCCGCCAGCCTGGTGGGAAGGGTATATCCTATCTCCACGTTCTTCAGCCTGAAATAGTTCCCGTTTTGCATCCACTGCGTGCTCAGCCTGTCGAATATATAAGGGTCGTTACTCGCATTGATGCCGGGAGTAAGCCGGGGGTAGGTGGCGGTCTGTGCCGTCTCCGGCGTCCATCTTCCGACGATGTAATTGTAGGCCTGGGATGTGCCGTTGCCGCCAAAGGCATAGAATGGTACTATATAGGATCGGTTGCCTACTCCCTGGAGGAGGGCGCTGACGTCGAAGCCTTTTATGTTAAAGCCCGCTGTGATACCGTAATATAATAATGGAGCTTTTTGGCCGATGGGTACTTTGTCATAGTCGTTGATCACGCCATCCCCGTTCATATCATGGTATTTGAGATCACCCGGCTGGAGGGTATAGCCTGCGATGGCCGCGCTGTTCTGAGCTTCCTGCTGCGATTGGATAAAACCATCTACTTTGTAGCCGAAGGTCATTCCCACGGGCTGACCTGTCTGTTTGTTCCAGGGATAGGCTCGCTGGGTCTCATCCATGAACAGCACTTTTGTTTTTTCAAGGGTCAGGTTGCCTGTGATGAAGTAGTTGAGGCTTTTATAATTACCCTGGTAGGTGGTGGTGAACTCAAAGCCTGTATACCGATTGATACCAATGTTCTCGAGAGGATAGCTGATGCCGATGATGGTGCTTTGTTTTCCACGTACCTGCAGGAGATCGAAATATTTGTTGTTGTAATATTCCGCGGTGAATTGAAGCTGGTTCCTGAACAACGAGAGGTCGAGCCCGGCATTGAGCTTGTCGCCCTTTTCCCAGCTGATATTGGGATTGGCCAGGACATTCTGCTGGGCGCCTACTACGGAGCTACGGCCTGTTCCGAACTGGTAGACGGGTACGCTGACGCCGCTGGTGGTATAGGATTCACGCCAGGTGAAATAACCTACGTTGTCGTTGCCTGTTCTGCCGTATGTGACGCGCCATTTGATCTTGTCGATCCAGCCAAGGCTGTTATTATGGGCGATGAAATCTTCTTTTGCCATATCCCAGCCCAGTCCGGCGGCATAGAACCATCCGAATTGCTTGCCCGGGGGATATCTGTCGTCGCCGCTGCGGTTGACGGTGGCCTCGGCAAAGTATTTTTTCGCGTAGCTGTAAGTGACCGTCGCTGCCATGTTCTGATTGGTGGCCGGAAGGTCATAGTTGAAGATGGACTCATACCGATCGTAGAAAATTTTTCCGCCGATGGCATGTTTCCCAAATTCCCTGTCATAACCCAGCGCCGTCTGCAGGTACCAGTACTGGGCGCTGCTGGTGAGGGAGAAAGTATTGCTCTGGTCGAGGGTCGATCCGTAACGGCTGTAGCTGGTGTCGCCGGCGGGTGAGAGGCTGTATTTGAATGAGGGCGCCGTGGCGCTGCGGTCCGTGATATTGGAGGCATATACGGCGAGATTACTTTGTGCCCGGAACCATAACCCTTTTACGAATTGGTCGAAGCGATATTTCAGGGTGAGGTTGGCGTTGATATCCCTTGTATAATCCTGTACATAGCCCGAGCGGTTGACCATTCCGTATAGGTTCCTGGGGTATGCCTGTGAGCCGCCGAGAGAGCCATCGGGGTTGAATACGGGATAGGCGTTGTTGGGCGTAGTATACATGCCGCTGATGATATTGTCCGTATAGCCGCCGGGCTGGTTACCGTCCTGGATGCGGGCGAACAATTGCAATTGGGTCGTAAAGTATTTGTTTACGTCTACATCGATGTTGGTATTGATCGTATATCTTTTTATCTGGGCCTGTGTATTATAATTGCTGTTGTCCGTGCGGAACAGGCCGGCCTGGTTCAGATAGCCCAATCCGACGGTATATCTGGCCGCACCGCCGCCACCGGAGATATTGAGGCTGTACCGGCTGATCAACGAGCTTTTTTTCAGCAGGGTGTTGAACCAGTCGACATCGGGATGTCCGTAGGGGTCGGAGTGGGTGCGATAAGCCTCGAAGTCATTGTAAGTATAAGCGGGAGACAGTCCCTGGTTGCCAAGCGCTTCGTTGTAGAGATAGTCGTATTGATAGGCGGGGAGCGGCTGTGGCAGGTTGAGCGGCATTTGTACGCCTGTCTGCGCGGTGAAGGAGAGACGGGTGGGGCCTGTGACCGGTTTTTTTGTCGTGACCAGGATGACTCCCCGGGAGCTGCGTACGCCCAGCAGGATGGAGGATAGCGCGTCTTTCAGGACGGATACGGATTCTATATTTTCGGGGTCGATGGTATAGATATCCCTTTGTACGCCGTCGACGATGGTCACCGGCGCCTGTCCCCTGAGCAGGAGATTGATCTCCGTATTGTCGGTGGGGCCTTTGGATCCGATGGTGTTGGTCGTGGGGAATTGTCCAAAGATGGCATCGGAATAAGTGACGGCTGTGTTGTTGGTGCTTGTCCATCCCCTTGTCTGTTGGGTATAGAGGCCCGGAAGACGTCCTGCCAGCGCATAGGCATATAAGGAAGCCGGCGTGCTGGTAAGCTGGTTGGTATAGATGGACGACACCGACCCAAGGATATTTTCGGAGTTTTGTGTTCCGTAAAGAACATCTACCCTGGTCGGAGCAGACAGGTAATGCCTGACGGGCTGGATATAGATGGCCGTGTCCTTTGTCCTTGGGGTATCCACCGGCTGTTGGGCGGACAGCTGGTAAAAACTCAGGGAGAGCAACGTCATCGTTGCAAACAAATTTCTCATAAGCAATATTTTACTAGCCTTGGCAAAGGGCATTATTTACATTTGAATGAATAGACAAAGGGGGTAGTGGTCGTGTTTGCGTAACCCGTCTTCACAGCTCCGGTGACATCCGTGAAATAATATTCTAATTTGATCAAGGTTTTTCCGGCGGGCACATTGAAGTATTTCCGTGGCCAGAAGTCGATGCGCCATTTTTTTGAACCGAGGGCGGTCATTTTGGAAACATCGTCCTGCGCGCATACATCGATGGTGCTGCCGTCGCTGACGTATGCTTTGGCGCACAGATAGACATTGCTCATAGTGCTGAGCGAAGTAGAGTCCAGGTTGCCGTCGTACTTGATCGTGACGAGGTCGTTGTCGGTGGAGTTGGTGGGGTCTCCGACGCCGATCTGCGGGTTACAGAAGTCTTCGATGTCACCTTCGCCGTTGAGGACCTGGAGGCAGGTGCCGAATGCTTTGGTATAATATCCTGTCTGGGCATCACTGATCCCATCGCCATCTTCGCACATGGCGTAGCCGGGTTTGAACTGCAGGTTGTCCGTGCCCGCCTTGATATCGATGTAGATGGTGGCGTCTTCTTGGGTCTGGTTGGGTACGGTGTATTTATCATCCGACCAGAATACCACCCATTCCATATCGTCGATGACATTGGGGCCGATGCCGAATTTTTTCGTGAAAGCGGCTTTCCAGCTGAGCCCTGTCGAAGGTTCGGTGGCGCCATCCGGTATCACGCTCATATTGCCGTTGCCCACACCGCTGGTGAGACGCATGGTGGTATTGACGGTGGCGTTCCAGCTTCTGGGGACGCAGATGCCGATGACCTGTCTGTTGGTATTGGGGCCTGCATTTTCCTTCCATTGTATACCCAGCTCGATATGGACGTTCTCGCCGGCGTTGACGGAGGCGGGCTGACTGATGCTGGTGATGGTGGATACGCAGGCGGCAATGATGAGGGCGGCCAGCACGGCGAAGATGACGAAATAAGCTCGCTGGGTACGGGCTTTTCGCCGGATGAGCTTATGGATATGTTGTGCGTTGGTGGTCATCAGTTGATTTTTTCAAAAATGTAGATGTATGAATTGGAATGACAGCCAGGGCTGAATGTCACCTGCAGGTTGCGCACCCCTTTGGATACGGGCGTGCCGATATTGGCTTTTATGGTGGTGGCGCTGTCTTTTGGAAGAAAGGACAATAGATACGGGTATTGTGGGTCGTCCGCGGCCCAGGTGCCGTTGCTGTTGACGACGAAAGGGATATTGGCGGACACCAGGGAATAGGTTTTGTCCGATTGTAGCACCAGTCTGAATCCTGTGGAGTCGACGTATTGGGTGATGTCGCTGGCATTTCGCAGGACCTGGCTGACCCGCCAGGAGCCGGTGAGATCTTTTACAGGCTCGGCAAACACTTCTTTTTTGGTAGCGCAGGATGCAGCCAGGAGACCAAAGGCCGTCGCTATGGAAAGAATTGTTGGGACTATACCTTTCATATGACTCATATGGCGATGTTTATTTTTAGTATTAATAACCTGGGTTTTGAAGCATGTCAGGTGATTTGCCCGCCTCCGACTGGGGTATGGGCCACAGGTACAGGGCATCCCGGAAGCTGTGGGTCCGAACATTGGCGATGGTGTAGGTGAAATTGCCCCCGGCATCTTTTGTCACACGCATGCCTGTCATCATCCTGTTGTCGGTGGTGGAAGCGATCATCCAGCGGCGGACATCCCAGAAGCGGGATTCTTCGAAGGCGAACTCTATTTGCCTTTCGTGCTGTATCGCTTTACGCATATCTTCTTTGGAAAGGCCTGCCGGCAATTGATAGGGATCCAGTCCTGCGCGTTGACGGACAGCTTCCACGGCATTGTATACATCGGCGGTGGCGCCGGCGGCCTCGTTGGTGGCTTCCGCAAACATCAGCAGTACGTCTGCATACCGGATGAGGGGAAAGCATCTGTCGGCGTCCGAGAAGAGCCAGTTGGGCACTACGTTGTCATTGCACATTTTATTGACGTACATCCCGGTGGGAGAGCCTACGCCAAAGCCATCTCCATTGGGTTCCCCATCATAGGTGTACATGGGTTCGATGGTCTCGAAGGCTTTGTAGATCATGGAGCCGTTGTGGCTGACGGTATAGTCCAGGCGCGGGTCCCTGTTGGCATATGGGTTCTGGGGGTCATAACCGGATGTCGGGTCGTCGATGGCTTTTCCATTGCTCATTTCGAAGGCGTCGACAAGGTTTTGATAGGGGAAGGAGCCCGCGGTGGAACTGCCGCCCCGGGAAGGAGGCCGCCATAAGTTCTCGAGGTCTCCGTTCCTGGGGTACATACGTTCTAAAATATATTCGCTGTTCTTGCGGTTTTGGAAAAGAGAGTAAAATCCATAGCCGGGCCTGGTAGTATTGTCCTGGACGAGGCTGTACAATGCGGTGTTGATGACCATTTGCGCGGCGTCGGCGGCCAGCTGCCAGCGATTGGCGTCATAGGTAGGATAGCCAACGATGGATTGTACCGCTCCGGTAGCGGTGGTATTTCCCCCATTGAACAGCGGGCTGGCTGCATACAGTAGCATGCGGGCTTTCAACGCGAGGCAGGCGCCTTTTGTGATCCGTCCGAAGTCCAGTCCTGTGTAGCTGATGGGAACAAGCTGTACGGCGGCATCGCATTGGGAGGTGACGTAGTCGACGCATTCCTCGTAGGTATTCCGTTTGCTGCTGATATCGTCGGTGACGCTGTATACGGTGTCGCCTACGAGCGGAACGCCGCCATAGTGTTTCAGCATGATAAAGTAATACCAGGCGCGGAGGAATAGCGCTTCTCCTTTGGTCCGATTTTTCAAGCTATTGCTGATGGGGATGGAGGGGAGATGTTTCAGCCATTGGTTCACCGCCCGGATATTGGAGTAGGAGGTATTCCATGCATCGGGTGTAATGCTGTATGGTCCGACACTGCCTAAAACGAATTGGTTGTAGGTGGTCACGGTGGAAGACGCCGGTCCTTCGGCTTCGTCGCTACAGGCCTCGAGTCCTGCCGCACCGAGGGAGGAGGAGTTGGGGAAGCGGGTAGGTTTGAAGCTGAAGTCCATATTCGCGTAGATGCCTGCCAGGAAGTCCATAGAGCGGGCGCTGTCGGAGAAGACGGCGGCTTCGGTCAGGTCGGTCGTTACTGTCTGGTTCAGGAACCCGTTGTTTTTGGTGCAGGCGCTTAGCAGCAGCGTAAGAAGAACTGTAGTCAACAATACATTTCTCATATCGCAGGCAGTTAATTTTTCTTGTTCTAATGTTCATACATAGGTACAAATATTTATTTGCTTATCAAAATTTTTTATTAGAAAAGCCGGGCTGGGGGGTGTTTTTGAGGGGAGGAAACTGTGCGGGTGGGCTGTTTAGCGGCTTTTGATCTCTATGCTGTAGACGAATTTGTCGCTTCTGTAATAGCCCAATCCGTATTCTATCGGTCGCCCGCCGGGGTCATAGACAAATCGTTCCCGGAAGAGGATGGGGGCCTGTTTGGGGACTTCCAGCTTTTTTGCCACGTCGCCGGCCTCGCAGGAGCTGATATTCTCATTGGACTTGTCCGCCACGATGCCGTATTTTTCTTCCAGGAGCTCGTAGAGCGGTCTTCCCAGGTCGTCGTCCGTCGTAAGCTCGATGCGGGGGTGGAAGTAGCTGTCGAAGAATACGATAGGGCTTTTTCCCACCCCTTTGACCTTGGATAGTCTGACCAGGGGGGCGCCGGGCTGTATATTGAAGAATGCCGCGAGCTTGGCGTTGGCCTTGACGGTGGTAAGGTCTATGCTCAGGTTGACCACGTCGATGCCTCTGCTTTTCATTTCTTTGGTGAAGCTATGCCAGCTGCTGAGGGAGGTCGACATGACCTGGGTGGGTGCGACCTTGGTGCCCAATCCTTTTTTGCGGATCAGCAGCCCTTCATATTCCAGCTTATTGGTTGCCTGGCGCACGGTGTTGCGAGACACGCCCAGACGGTTTGCCAGCTCGACTTCGGTGGGCAAAAAGTTCCCGTTCTGATATTTGGGAGAGGCGATCAGTTCTCTCAAGAGGTCTTCTACCTGTGCGTGTAATGGGATCTTACTATTATGATTGATGCGTAAGGCCAAGTGAATTAGTGCTTTCTTCGGACCAAAGATATGGGATAAATGAATATTTTGCGGATATTGCATTATGAATACAAAGAAGCTAATCGGTAAGGTTCTTACGCGCATACCCTATATTAGGTACGCATACCTGTATAAACATAACTCTAGCTTTAGGCCCGGCCACTATTACAGTCCGGTGGCTGACGTCGACGATCTGGTAGAAAGGCAAGATGAAATATGGGCAGAAAAAAGCCTGCCGGGGATCGATCTGAATGAGGAGACCCAAAAAGAGTTTTTGACTTATCTGCTGAACAACGAGTCAAGCTTTGGTATTCCCTGGAATAAAGAGCCTTCAAAAATATATTACGGTAATAGTCCTTCCTATCAGTATGTCGATGGGGTCGTATTGCATGCGATGGTAGCAAAGCACCGGCCTAAGAATATCATCGAGGTCGGCTCCGGAGCTTCTTCCGGTTGCATGATCGATGCCAGCGAGCTGCATGGACTTAAGACCAGGTTTACATTTATAGAACCCGAGCCTCAGTATTGCTTAGACAAAGTCTTGAAAAAAGAGGATTATAAGAGCAAGGGAGTCACTTTAATAAGGGAAAGGGTGCAAAAAGTCTCACCTGAGGAGTTTAAGATACTGGGCGAAAACGATATTTTATTCATTGACTCCAGCCATGTTTCAAAGCCGGGGAGTGACGTGAATTTCCTGTTGACGCAGGTCCTGCCTATTTTGAATAAAGGGGTGATCATTCATTTTCACGACATATATTATCCTTTCGAGTATACCAAAGAATACCTGCTTGAATTAAAGCTGCTTTGGAGCGAAGTATATAGCTTGCATAACTTCCTTTTGTTCAACAACAGCTTTAAGATTATCTTCTTCAGTGATTATATGAGGTTAAAGGTTACCGGCAATCCTTCTTTTGCCTCCAATTACCCTCCAGCAGGAACTTCTCCCTTTATCAATCATCCTGTCAGGCCGAAAAACCTTTGGATACAACGGATTTAGCCATTCAGTCAAAAAGATGCATTAAGGGCTGATCAAGGTACACGAGTGAGCTTGAATGTACCTGCGATCCCTGCACCCTGGGTATATGTCCATTGCCCGGTGAGCGAGCCGGCTGTGCTGTCATAGGTTGCGGTAACAGCCTGAATTGCCGGGGTTGGAGAAAGGGTCAATTGTGTTAACGTGGCACTGAAGCCTGTGCCATTCAAATTCCAGGGTCCTGAAGTGGCTATGGAATTATTCGTCGATCCGATAGCTGTAGCGATGCAATTGCCATTGGGCTGGATGTCGAAGCTATAGTAAAATGAATCCACATCTCCGCTGTTCAGGTATTTACCTATCCAAAGCCCAACGATGGGGTTGAGATGGGATTTTACGTAGACGGTGTCCTTTTGTATAACTACAGTGGTGTCCCGGATAGTAGTGGTGACGTTATTGGTTTTTGTACAGGAAACGATACTAAAAAACACTAGTAGGGTAAGACTTCCTAATATGAGTTTCATTGGTTTAGGTATTTTGATAGCCGTAAATATATAATATTTCTTAGGATTTCAAAATAATTGGAGATTAAAATTTATGGGGAAATGGACATTTACATGTCCACCCATACCGGGTCTTCGGGAAACTGGGCTGTATAGATCCTAAATAAATGCTGGCCAAAGCCCTCCAGGTCGGGCTGGATCAAGACCAGTTCCCCGTGTACACAATCGAGCTGATGTATAATGCCTCCGCCATTACCAAAGCCGGCGCCGCCGGATGAAGAGGTTTGCGTGAAGTTCAATTGGAGCGAGTCTTTCCAGATCTTCAGATCGGAGGGGATAGTTGCCGGTGTAATACTATAGGTGCCATTATACGTAGTGTTACTTAAATGAGGGTCGATGACGCCTTCCCCGCCGACGCAGAAGTCGCTTTTATCGGGAAGCGGGGCGGGTTTTTCCTCGCTGGTCAGTCTTAGGTAACCACCCAGCTCGTCGAATATAAAGCGTTCGTGCGTTATCTGATAATAGGTGGCAAAATGCATGGTCCTGTTTGGCAGTCTTTCACCGGGACAGGCGTCCGGGTATATGGATATGCCCGCACAGCAGCTGCCCTGTATCATTTGTCCATTCCTGTTAAAGACGGTGTTCGGGTCGTCGAAAAAATCATAGGGATGGCCAATGGCAGGAGTATGCGCATTTATATAAGAGCATTGCCATTGCCAGATCTTGGAGGGCGGTAAGACAATTCCGCACGAGCCCGAGGCCGGCTTGGGGTCATTATGGTGTTCAAGCACCCTGACAGGTTTGATGGTCTGTGCGAGGGGCTGACCGCTGCTATTGTGGGGCGTAATGGTGATATTGAAGTCGAATGGAAGCTTAAGTCCCGTGGGATCGATGCCTATCATAACGATGTCGACCGAGTCGCTCGTCGTGTCTACTTCTGGTGTGACGGGAACGTCGAGATAATTGGTGGACAAGGGGCCGCCCGACAAACCCATCACCTGGATAAAGGCTCCTTTTATGTCTTTGGTTGTATCCGTGTTCAGGAATTTTATGGGAAATTTGATCTGGTCTGTGAGAAAGAGGGTGTCCTTGATCGATATTTTTATCCTGCTGCCCGTGGGGCCTTTGGGCGCCGTGCCCTGGACCTTTGTGGGAGAGAAGAATTGAAGACGAACGGAGACGCTGTCTGCGTTGGTGGGGGTGGTGTTATTGCCGTTGCCATTATTGTCCGAGCTGCCATTCTTTTTACAGGAGAACAGGATCACAGCAACCATTGCGGTTAAAAAGAATTTCATAATAAAAGTTTAAATGGTGAATCGATGTGGTCAAAATTCACCCATGGAGGCGCGGTTTCCATTACCCTTTCGGGTACTTTTTATGTGCGGGAATAAAACTACCGGAAAGTGGTATGATCATTTTTTCATCAGCTCCAGCAGACGGGCAATGGCTTGTGTACGTGTGTTGACATCCAATTTCAGATAAGCGCTGTTGATGTGTTTTTTTACGGTGTTGACGGAGATGAAGATCTCCTCCGAGATCTGTTGATTCGCCCGGCCCTCGTAAATGCGTTGTAATACTTCGAACTCCCTTTCGCTGAGCGGCGTCGCGAGGTGTTTGTTGATCCTTGCAAAAGAGAGTTTTGGGATCTGGCCGATATGCCGCCTGGAAAAGTTGGAGATAGCTATTTCAAAGGAGGATAATAAAGCTCTTTCGCTAAATGGCTTTAAGATATAAGCGCTGGGTTCGACCTCTTTGGCCCTGTTTATCGTCTCTCTATCCGCATAAGAAGTGAGGAACAGCAAAGGGATATTGTAATGTTCGTTGATGAACTTTGCCAGGTCGATGCCGTCCTCATCGCTGCCGAGGTTGATATCCATCAGCACGACATCCGGCGTGTTGTGGGTCAATTGCCTTCGCGCCTCTTCATTGTCATAGGCAATGCCGGAGATAGCGTAGTCATTGTTGCTGAGGTATAACGATATGTTCTCGGCAATGACTGGTTCATCTTCCACGATCAATACCCGAACCTGGTCCATATTTGGAGGTTTATTTTTCTATTAACCGGTATTTTCTCATTCGCATGGCTACGCAAGCGCCCTGATCGTTGTAAATATTCAGATCGGCCTTTAGCTTTTGTGCAAATATTTTTATCATCCGCATGCCAAAGGCGGCCGGTCTGTCCGGGTTGACAGGTTCGGGGAAACCTTTGCCATTGTCCTTTACCTGCATCAACAGAACATCCTTTTCCTTTTTTAGCGTCAGCTCGATACAGCCGTATTTTCCCTTTTCAAAGGCGTGTTTGAGACTATTGCTGATAAGCTCGTTCAACATCAGTCCTATCGGTATCACGGTGTCTATATCCAGCTTCATTTTTTCAATATGGGTCTTTAGCTCTATCTGGTCTTGTCGTATGTTATAGGAGCTAAAAAGGTTTTGGGCCAGGCTATCGATATATTCATCCACGGCAATGGCAATGGCGTCGGTGTCGCCATACAGGTTCTGGTGGATCAATGCCATGCTTTGTACCCTGTTCCTGCCTTCTTTGATGGCCCGGGAAGCCTGGTCGTCCTTTACCATCATGGACTGGAGATCGAGCAGGCTGGAAATGATCTGCAGATTGTTCTTGACCCGGTGGTGAATTTCTTTCATAAGGGTCTTCAGCTCATCCGCCTGTCGTCTGATCAGCCGGGCTTTCTTTTTTTGTTGTCTGTACAAATAGAATATGATGGCCGCCAGCAGCAGGAAAATGAGCGCAAAGAGTCCTTTTTGCTTGTTCTCGCTGCTCAGGAGGGTAACTTCGTCCCGGGTCAATGAATTATTGAAGATATATTCGAGGTCTTTGATGGCGCTGACATTCTCCGCATAATATCCCATCATCTGTTCGTTGTACTGCCGTATGAATGTATAGGCTTCCTTATACATGCCTATGGAGCTGTACATACCGGCCATATTCCTGTACACCAGGCCGTACATCTCCGGAACCCCTATTCTGTCCGCCACCTTCAAGGCCCGTCGATAGTACCCGTCCGCCCGGGTAAGATCGTGCTGTGCGACCATAAGGTTGCCCAACTGCGTGAAATATCGGATCCCGATGTTGAGGTCGGATGTGTCCCCATGCTGCGCGATGTGATCGATGTCCTTTTTGGCGTCATCCAATTTATGGAGGTAAATCAGGGTCCCGGCACGGTCCAGCCGGGAGATATCGGCGTCATGGATGAGCTGTAGGGATGTGGCCAGCGAAATGGCCTGGTCCAGGGAGGTGAGCGCGCTGTCATAGTGTTCCTGTTCATAATATGCTTCGGCTAATTTCTCCTGCATGCGGAGCATGCCTTTCCTGTCATTCAATTCCTCCTTTATTTCCAAGGCTTTTTTGAACTGAGCAATGCTTTCTGTGTTGGCGCCGGGCATGACGTGATAGAGGATGCCCAGGTATTCAAGCGCATCGGATTCCAGGTCGATCAACTTCATGGTTTCGGCTTCCCGCATGGCGAAGTTCAGGTGTTCGGCGGCTATTTTATAGTTACCCCGATAGTATTGCTCCCTGCCCAGCCCGAAGAGGGTATAGGCGATCTCTTTTTTGGCTCCTGCCTGCGTAAAATATTGTCTGGCATTAAAGAGGGCGCCGAATGCCCGGTTATGGTTCTTCTGTTCCGCGAATAGCCGGGCCATGTCATAGTATGCTTTTCCCACGAGATAGGGGTTGTTGGCGCGGGTGGCTTCCCTGATCCGGGCGCGAAAGGGGGCTTCGGCCGAGGAGATATCCTGTGCCCTTGTCTGCAGTGATAGAACTGGCAGCCAGAAGATAAAATAAAGGAGGACGTTTTTCATATACAAGGTTGGCGGGGTAATAAAGCTTCTGTCAAAGTTGGGGAATTTCCAGGAGTTGGGGGTGGTCCGAAAGGGTAGTTTGCCGAAAACCTTAATTTTAAGCATGATAAGATGGATCATTCTCGCCGCCGGTGTGGCGGTATGTTTTTCTGCCATGGGGCAGGGTGTGCGGTTCGGGTCGTCGGATACGGCGATGGCAAATGCATTTGTATGGGCGAAGGCGCAGGCCTTGCGTTACAAAGGCGCACCGGGTGACCCGGTAGGACCCTGGTATGAATCCGCCCTGCCGCCCAGGGATGCTTTTTGTATGCGCGATGTGTCGCATCAATCGGTGGGTGGCGCCATCCTGGGGCTCGATGCGGAGAACAGGAACATGCTCCGGCTGTTTGCGAAAAATATTTCTATGTCGAAGGACTGGTGTTCCTATTGGGAGATGAACAAGCATGGCCTCCCTGCGCCGGAGGACTATCGCAGCGATAAGGAGTTCTGGTATAACCTGAATGCCAATTTCGATGTGCTGTCGGCCATGTGGCGAGTGGGGGTATGGACGGGCGACAGCAGCTATTATGACGATGCGCTCTCCCGGAATTTCCAGGAAAAGAGTGTCGGACCCTATATCAAAAGCTGGGTATTGCAGCCGGACTCGTTGCTGACGCGTCCTGCCCATCCCAATGCTCCGATACCTTTCAATGAACAGGATGCGTTTCACCGGTGCCGGGGCTTACCGTCCTATTCGGAAGGCATACCGAATATCAAGGTAGGAGTGGATCTTGTGGCGGCATTGTATCGTGGACTGATGAGCTATGCCGGGATACTGCGTCACCGGGGACGGGGGGCGGAAGCCGACGCCTATACACGACGTGCGGAGCAATATCGTGTCCGTCTGGAGCAGGATTGGTGGAGCGACAGCGCCGACAGGTATTGGACATGGTATAGCAATGAAGGACATTTTGGGATGGGGGAGGGCGAGACATTTTTGTTGTGGTTCGATGCGCTGCAGGATACGGCGCGTGTCCGACGGACCATCGATCATCTGGCATCCCGAACATGGAATGTAGAAAATACTTCTTATCTGCCTTATTTATTCTATCGTGAAGGGTATTGGGATACGGCAAGCCGTACGATCCTGTACCTGACCGACCCTTCTACCGAGCGGCGTGAATATCCCGAAGTTTCGTTTGGCGTCGTGCAAGGGGTGGTCATGGGGTTGATGGGTGTGGAAGTGATACCGGGGACGAGGATCGTATCGACGTTGCATCGTCAGCGTGGGGGAGTGGAGGACTGGTTGGAAGAGCTTCCTGTGCTGGGGACTGTCTTGTCGGTGCGGCATGTGGGAGTGACGAGGAGCATGGTGTCCAATACGGGCAGGCGTGGGATCGTCTGGCGTGCGGAATTCGCGGGGGCCTTTGCCAGGGTCAGGATCGATAAGAGGACCTTGGCGCTACGGCAAAAGAAGGATAAATGGGGGCATGTCATCTCTTATGTGGATATACCGCTGGGACCCGGCGGGAAAGCCACGGTGATGGTAGATTGATATCAGGCCGGCCGCCTGGCCTCGATCATCCACGCCTGATTTGGGCTTGTCAGCGGCGCTTCGCCAAATTTTTCCGCCAGGGCCTTTGTCAGGTCTGCTTTTATAACGGGGATCAGGCCGGGGGCCAGTTCGTTGAGCGTGTTATACATGGGCGAGCCTTCCAGCATACCGGTGGCGGTGTCGGCAGCGGATGGGCTATAGCCGGGCAGCTTCACCAGGCTGGCGTGAACGTCGGTAAAGCCGGCGGCCTTTGTCCATGCTGTCAGCTGGCTATCGTCATGTAAAGAGAATGGGAGATGAAAGAACCTGGGCGGATCGATGGGAAAATATTTTTTTACGACCGTGTCGGCGAGATGGAAGGCAGGGTTATTCTCCAGGCTGTCCCAGGTACTGAAGAGCAGGCGTCCGCCTGGTCGTAATACTCTTTGGGCTTCGGAGAGGGCTTTTTGCTTATCCGGTACGAACATGAGCCCGAACTGAAAGATCACCATGTCGAATGAATGGTCGTCGAAGGGGAGCTCCCTGGCATCGGCTGTTTGCCATTCGATGTTGGCGCCGGGTGTCAACCGGCGGGCGATGTCGACCATGTCTTTGTTGATATCGGTTGCGATCAGCCGGACGCCGGGGAAGGCCTTTTGCAAATGGCGGGTGACGCGACCCGTGCCGCAGGCTATTTCCAGGATGGCCCCGGGAGCGCTGGAAGCCGCGCATTCTACGAGATGCCGCGCATATGGCTCGAAGATATAGGGACCGAGGTAACGGTCGTAATTCTCGGGGATGGCGCCTGAAAAGGCGGGAGGGGTAGTTGGCATAAGTAAAGATAAGTTGTAAATTGGTATATGCTAAAGAACTTCTTCCTTGTCACCGTCCGCAATCTGTGGCGTAATAAATCCTTTACTTTCATCAATATTATCGGCCTGGCCATTGGAATGGCGTCTGCTTTGCTGATCGGGTTATGGGTGCAGCATGAGGTGAGCTATGACAGATGGTTTGCGAAGTCGGACCGGATTTACCAGCTGTATACCCGGGGGGATTACAATGGGAAGCCCGATGCCTGGCCGCGCGTGTCGTCGTTGATGACGGAGCAATTGAAAAAGGATTTTGGCGAGGTGGAGGATGCGGCGCGTATAAGGGCGGTGTTTTTTTTGGTAAGCAATACGGAGGAAAAGCATTTCAATCTGCAGGGCGCCTTTGCGGATCCTTCGTTCCTGAATATATTCAGCTTCCCTGTTCTGAAAGGGGATGCACGGACGGCGTTGCAGGGGGATCAGGGCATCGTGCTTACGGAGCATGTCGCCCGAAATTTGTTTGGGGACGCGGATCCTATCGGGCAGACGGTGCTTATCGACAGCACGGCCAATTTTAAAGTAACGGCGGTGTTAAAAGACCTGCCGGACAATACAGCATTCACTTTCCAATATCTTTTGCCCTGGAGCTTTCTTCATCGCCTGGGATGGGATAATAATGGCGGGTCCTGGAAGTTCACGGATGTAGAGACCTATATTTCGCTCAAGCCCGGTGTATCGCAAACTGCATTCGATTCCAAGATCGATCATATCATTCAGCAGCATGTGAAGGGTGATCCGCGGCAGACATTTACACAGCCGCTGGTCCGGGCGCATCTTTATTCCAAGGTGGAGAATGGCCGTCTGACGGGCGGGCTGATATCCATGGTACGGTTGTTCTCTGTGATAGCGGTCTTTATCCTGCTGATAGCCTGTATCAATTTTATGAACCTGAGCACGGCCCGCAGCGAAAAGCGTGCGAGAGAGGTGGGGATACGCAAAGTGGTGGGTGCGGTCAGGGGTTCCCTGATCGTTCAATTCATTGGAGAAAGCATCGTGCTGGCTGCGTTGTCCTTTGTGCTGGCCATTGTTATGGTGGAGCTGTCCCTGAAAGGGTTCAACCGGCTGATAGCCGCAGATCTGCATACGAACTATGGGGATAGCGGTTTCTGGTATTTTGCAATAGGTTTTATACTGTTCACGGGTATTGTTTCGGGCAGCTATCCGGCATTTTACCTGTCCTCCTTCCGGCCTGTGACGGTGTTGAAGGGCAGCTTCCAAAAAGTGAATGCGCTGCTGACGCCCCGCAAGGTGCTGGTGGTGCTGCAGTTCACATTTTCTATCGTCCTTATCATCTGCACGATCATCGTACACCGGCAGGTACAATATGCACGGGACCGTGATACGGGCTATAACAGGGACAAGCTGGTCTTTACGTTTGTGCAGGGGGATGTATTGCAGCATTACGATCAGATCAAACGGGAGCTGATCGGCAGCGGCGCAGCCACTTCGGTGACAAAGCTGTTCTCTCCCATCACCCGTATATGGGGTTCGGTGGGTGGATTTTCCTGGCCGGGGAGCACAGAGACGGATAAAAAAGCGGATTTCGCTCAATTCGAAAGTGATGCCGATTTTGTACGCACCACGGGCACTCAGCTGGTACAGGGACGGGACATCGATCTGAAAGCCTATCCTACGGATAGTACGGCGGTGCTGTTGAACGAATCGGCCGTGAAGACCATGCGTCTGCAAGACCCGGTGGGTAAGATGATCCGAAACGATCAGGGTGTGAACTTTCATATAGTAGGAGTGCTGAAAGATTTTATCATAGAGTCACCGTATGATCCAGTAGAGCCCATGATCATCCAGGGATTGTCCACGACCTATCCGGTGGTGCATTTCCGGCTTAATCCCGCGGGCGCTGTATCGGCCAATCTGAAAAAGGCGGAAGAGGTCTTTAAACGCTGGAATCCCCGTTATCCTTTCGAGTATTACTTTACGGATGAATATTACAACAGCAAGTTCAAGTCGCAGCAGCAACAGGGTATACTCGGATTACTCTTCAGCAGTCTGACGATATTTATTTCCTGTCTGGGGCTGTTTGGTCTGGCGTCCTATATGGCGGAGTCGAGGACGAGGGAGATCGGGATCCGGAAGGTATTGGGCGCCTCGGTGGTCAGCGTCACGTTATTGATGGCAAAGGATTTTATCCGATTGATCCTGATCGCGGTGGTGATCGCTACGCCCATCGCGTGGTATGCCATGCATTCATGGCTGGAAGGATTCAATTACCGTATACAGATCGGGATATGGGTCTTTGTGGCGGCGGCGGCATTGTCAATTCTGATCGCTGTCGTGACGGTGGGTTATCAGGCCATTACGGCGGCGCTGGCCAATCCGATGAAGAGCCTCCGATCGGAGTGAGGGGATACTAAGTTGAGTGAATTTTCGTTTTAAAGAGGTTGATCCCAATATCTTACGTATGAAAAACCTCTGTATTGCCCTAAGCATAGCCCTGCTATGCGCCTCCTGCAGCTCGACGAATCTAATGACGCTCAGCGTCATGCAGCCAGCGCCCGTATCATTGCCTCCTTACGCCAGGACGGCGGCTGTCGTCAACCGGACGAGAGCGATGGATGAGACCAGGACCGTCGATGCCATCCACAGGGCCATGTCGCTTGAATCCAGCAATCTCCAAAAAGAAGGCGCCAAGGCCAGTATGACAGGACTGGCGGATGAGCTGATGAAGAACAATCGTCTGTCCATGGTCAAGCCGCTGACCAATCTCGATCTTCGAAGCTTTGGCGCGGGTGTATTCCCGTCCGCCCTGTCCTGGGACACGGTGGAGAAAATTTGTAAGGATAATAATACGGACCTGCTGTTCTCGCTGGAACTGTTCGATGCGCAAACCAAGGCGGCCGTAGGGGGCGCCACGCTTGGCACGATAGCAGGAAATGTACCGGGTCTGACGCAGCAGGTGAATATGACGACGCTGGTGAAGACGGGCTGGCGTATTTATGATCCTTCTTCCCGGAATATACTGGATGAATATGTTCTTTCCAGGGACCTTGCTTTTAGAGGTACTCCCATAGCGGCTGCTTCGGCTATCATGGCGCATAAAGAAGAGGTGATCAAGGTGGGCGGTCAGGCCGGTCAGGCTTATGCCTATCGGATCATGCCTTATTCCATCCGGGTGTCCAGATATTATTATGTCAGGGGAAGCTCGAATTTTACCGTCGCTACCCGTATGGCGCGAACAGGTAATTGGGATGGAGCCGCCAAGCTCTGGCAACAGGAAACCACCAATCCAAGCCGGAAAGTAGCCGGCAGGGCCTGTTATAATATGGCGATCATAAGTGAGATCAATGGTGATCTCAACGGCGCTATGACCTGGGCGCAGAAGGCATATGAAGTGTACAATAACCGCCTGGCGCTGAGCTATGTCAATGTGCTGAAGAACCGGCAGAATAATGATGCGGTACTGAAGGAGCAAACAGATGTGTCCTCTAATCCATGACGTGGGTCAATAAGCAGAGGCGGGATTCTGCTCCGGCGAGCGCTGGCGAAAGAGCTTGCGTTGAAAGACGATGATATAGATCACGCCTATGGAGATGGCGGCATCCGCAATATTGAAGATATCATCGAAGAAGGTAAATTCCTTGCCGCCTGCAAAGGGGAGCCAGCTGGGAAAATGGGTGTGTATCAGGGGGAAATAGAACATATCAACCACCCGGCCATGCAGAAAAGTAGTATAGCCATGCGCGGGGAATATATGCGCTACGTGGTTATAGGTGCTTTCTTCAAATATCAATCCATAGAAAAGGCTGTCGATAAGGTTGCCCAGCGCACCGGCGAAGATCAGGGCCGCACAGACGATGAAATGTGGATGATAGCCTTTTTTAATGATCCGTTGGATATAGAAGCCGCCGAACAGGACGGCCGCCAGGCGAAAGAGGGTTAAGAAAAGCTTGCCCCAGCTGCCACCAAACTGTAAACCTGTCGCCATCCCTTCGTTCTCTACGAAGTAGAGCTGTGCGTGACGGCCCATCAGGTGAATATTATGATCGAGGGCCATATGCGTCTTGACCCATATTTTGAGTGTCTGGTCTGCTATGATAATGAGCAGTACGAGCAGGAATATTTGCCGGGATCGCATAAGTAGACAAATATAACGATTTCGGTGGAAACCGGCGGGGGCTAGTTGTTGTGGCTGCGTTCGTATACCTTGCGGGCCCTGGTCATCAAGGCGATATAGTCCCTGTCGATGGCGTTATTGCCCGTAAAGACTTTTTTTGTCATCTTTTCGATGTCCAGCCAGCTGAACCGGGCGGTACAGGGGGAGCGTTTCAGCTTCATGCCGAACAGGGCGATACAGACGGCCTTCCTAAGGGAGGCGGGAGCGCTTTCGAAGGGGGCTAATTTGTTGGGACAGTCATAATGCATCTTCTTCATTTGCGCTTGTCCGGGGAGACAATAATCGATCTGGATATTTGCTATGTTCCCGATGCCGGCCGAGTCCTTTTTGGGGATGATCTCGAAAAGCGCCATCTGCGCGTTGGCCGAGCCTATGCTGCCGCCTTCCAGCCGCAGTGTGGTATCTTCCAGGGCGCTGCGTTTGTTTTCAAAACCCAGCAAGCGGTATTCCTGTACCAGCGTAGTATCGAACTGAGCGGTGATGCAGACCTTATCGGCAATGCCGGGCAGATCTTTTACGAGAAGGGCCAGCAGCTCTCTTTCGCCCTGCTGCGTATCGTCTATGATAGCAAAGTCGCCATGTCCCGCCTCCGCCAATGCCGGGAGCTCCGACTCTTCATCCTTAGTCATACCCACTCCTATACAGGAGAGATGTATGCTGTCATCATACCGGCTGCGGGCAAGCTCCAACAGATCGCGTCCTTTGCCGGGAGTAGACGAGATATCACCATCCGTGATCAGGACGACCCTGTTGTTACCATGGGGCATAAATCGAGCGGCAGCCACTTTATAGGCCGTGCCAAGATATGTTTCTCCGGGAGGGGGACCATCGGCATATAATTGTTCAATGGCTCTCAGCAGTTGCTCTTTTTGGGAACCGGGAACGCCTGCGAGTATGCGCTGTCTTCCTCCATACTCGATGATGGAAACGGTGTCGATGTCCCGCAGGTTCTTTACCAGGAGGTGAAGACAAGATTTGACCAGGGGGAGCTTATTAGGCATGTCCATAGAGCCGGTGACGTCGATGAAAAAGACAAGATTGGCGGGAGGCGTATTGGGAAGAACGGCTTTCCTGGCACAGATATTCAAGCATAGCAGCCGATGCGCTTCGTTCCATGGACAGGACAGCAGGGTGGATGAACAATGGAACGGGTCTTTTTCTTCCGGGTCCTCATAATAGAAGTTGTGATAGTTCAACATCTCTTCCAGCTTGATGGCTTCGGCCGGCACGGGCAGTCCCATGTCAATGAACCGCTTGATATTACTATAGGAAATGCCATTGCTGTTGCAGGAGAATGATACGGTGGCATTCTGGCTTACAAATGGATTTTCCACCAGGGAAGTCTGTAAGGTATTGTCGTCAAAGGATTGTTCGGGGCCGGCGCCTTTTATAACGGAGATGAGGTTGTTCTTTGTCGAAGATCCCGGAAAGGGCTGCTCTTTCAGGATGACGCGCAGGAATTCCGTCGAGCTGACGGGTGTGGAGTATTGCTCGTATCCATCGATGGAAAATGTCAGTGAATCGTCTGCCGTGCGGGATACGATCTCAAAATTCCCATAGGGACCGGTCCTGAATGCCATCCCTGTAGATCGTACGAAGATCGAGACGTGCTGAAGGTTATCACCGTGTGGACCTTTTACCTCCCCGGTAAAAAAGTACTGGGCAGACAGCGGCATGTATAAAATGCTAAGCAGTATTATGGAGCCTGTTGTTCTCAAGCAGGTGGATCCAGTGTTTATGTTTAAAATTACGAAGAATGCCTGAAAAGAGCGTGCCCAAATAAACGGGCGTCCAAAGACGGGCATGGGTAGTCTTTTTGGGTATATTTTTCCTCATTTATCCAGGCTGGGGGCGGGTTTTACAGGCCACTACGATAGGTCGGAGTTTGAAGTGGATGTAAACATCTGCCGCCAACATGACCATATCCAGTATACGATAATACCCAAAGACCTGGAGCTGGAATATTTATTTGGTACGCAGGTGATCCATGAAGTGCCGGCGAAAGGGTACTTGAAAGGCCGTCTTTGACGGCTTTTCCGGATTCAAGTCCTGGGCTCGAATTTGTAGCCCATGCCATACATGGATCTAATATAATCCGGGCATCCGGCCGCGCTCAGCTTGCGTTTGAGGTTCTTTATGTGGGAGTAGATAAAATCCAAATTATCATAGCTCGAAACCTCGTCGCCGGACAGGTGCTCGGCAATGGCGTTCCTGGATATGACACGATTCTTATTGGAGGCGAGGTATAGCAGCAGGTCGTATTCCTTACGGGTGAGGTCTACGGGCTTATCTTCGATGAAGACGCATTTCCCTTCAATGTCGATGACCATCTCGTTGAAGACAAGAACGCTGGTGCCTTCAAACCTGCGTCTCCGGATGACGGCTTTTATGCGGGCGCTGAGCTCGGATAAATAGAACGGTTTGCTGATATAATCGTCTGCGCCAAGATTGAGACCCTCGATCTTGTCATCGATGGAGTTCCTGGCGGAAATGATGATGACCCCGTCGGCTTTGTTATTCGCCTTGAGCTGACGAAGGATATTGAGGCCATTGCCATCTGTCAGAGTGATATCCAGCAATATACAGTCGTAATCGAATACTTCAATTTTGTCCAGTGCGGTACGGTGATCATGGGCTGTTTCACATAGATAGCCTTCTCCTCTTAAATAAGTCGTCATGCTATTGGAGAGCTCTATTTCATCTTCGACAATGAGGATCTTCATGGGCGTTAAAATAAGCGAAAGATTCTGGAGAAATTCTGTGGGACAGGGAGGTTTAAAAAAAAATTATCCTACCCATTTGTTCGTACGAAAAATTTCCTACCTTAGTGTCATGAAGAAGGAAAATGAACAAAACAAGCCGCCGGAACCTACCCGGAGCGAGCTGGAGATCCTGCAGGTGCTGTGGAAGCATGGGCCTTCCACCGTACGACAGGTCAACGATACGTTGAACGAGCGGAAGCGGGCCGTGCAATACACTTCCACGTTGAAGCTGATGCAGATAATGGTGGAAAAGAAGATCCTTAAAAGGGATGAAAGCGCGATGAAGCATGTGTACAGCGCTGCCGTAGAGGAGAAGACCTTCAAGGGGTTCCTGCTGGAGCGTTTTGTAGACTCGCTGTATGACGGATCGGCCAGCAGTCTGATGATGCAGCTGCTGGGAAACAAAAAACCTTCGAAGGAGGAGCTGGGGCAGATCAGAAAGCTGCTGGATCAGCTGGATAAAGAGCAGAAATAAAACGTTAACTATATGCGGATATCTTTTTTACTTTCCTTATTCAGGGAAGATCTTGTCAGGGCCCTGCTCTGGACCCTGGTGCATTCCCTCTGGCAGGGGCTGGCATTGGCTATTCTCACGGGACTGGTCATCTTATTTACCCGAAGGTCCGCGCCTGTATGGAGGTATAATCTTTTGCTCTGTCTTTTATGTCTTTTTATCGCAGGAGCCGGCACTACATTCTTCCTGCTATTGGAAACGCCGGGGGCAACTGTGGGGGCTGTGTCTGGTGGTGGGGCGGCCTTTTATACCGGCCCCGGAGATGTGCCTGTTGCGGGGGCATTGTATGCCGGCAGCGAGCTGTCCCGGGGAGATAGACTGACATTATATTTCAACCAGCGGGCGGATCTCATCGTGGCCATCTGGTTTATCATACTGGCCATCCGGCTGGTGAAGCTGCTGACCGATCTGTGGGCGGTGCAACGTCTTCGTTATTATCGGGCGAGCGTTCCTGCTGCGTATTGGAGCGAGCGGGTGAGAGAGCTGGCGCAGCGCATCGGGATAAAGAGGGCGGTGACAATACTGGAATCCGCTGTCGTAAAGACACCCATGATGGCGGGGATGTTCAAGCCTGTGATCCTTACGCCGCTGGGTTTGCTGGCGCAGCTGCCTTCACAGGAGGTGGAAGCCATGCTGCTGCATGAGCTGGCGCATATACGAAGGAAGGATTATCTCACCAATCTTCTTCAGTGTTTTGCGGAAGTGCTGTTCTTCTTTAATCCGGCTGTGCTATGGATCTCGTCGCTGATCCGCGAGGAGAGGGAGAATTGTTGCGACGACATTGCAGTAGGAGAGGCGCATAGTAAAAGAGACCTTATCAATGCCCTGGTATCATTCCAGGAATACAACCACTCGAATTATACGCTTGCATTTGCCGGCGGGAAGGATCATCTGCTTCGGCGTGTGAAGCGGATCGTTCACCGGGATGACAGGACGCTGAACATACGGGAAAAGTTCTTTTTGCTGGCCTGTCTGTTCATTACGGCAGGACTTACATTAGCTTACACCCATCAAACGCCGGCGCCCATAAAGAAGGCAAAAGAGGGAACGGCGAAGGTGGAAACGATATGGCAGGCGCCGCCGGTGGAAGATGTGCCTTTTACAGATAAGGTACAGCAGGAGAAACCCACGAAGATGGTCAGGGCTGTCGCGGCCGATACGTCGAAGAAGCCTTCCGCCACGGATACGGCGGCTGCGGAGCGGGACCGGAAAAGGGAGCTTATGCTGGAAAAGCAACGGGCGGCGCTGGAGATGCAGCAGCAGCGATTGAATGAGGAACAGGCCAAGCTGGATGAGCGTCTGCAGGAATTGAACATGGAGCAGGCAAAATTGAAGCTGCAATATTTACAGGCGGATAGGGACACTTTACCCTTTGTGTACCAGATGGAGCTCGAGAAATTACGTCTGGCGCACGCTCAGATCAACCTGGACAGGGTAAATCACCGGGACGTGGAGCTGCTGGCGAGGAATCAGCGGCAGCTGAGGGAGAATGAGCTTAGAGTAGAAGGGTTGGCTCGTATGCAGTCACACAAGCTGCTGGAGGCACGGAATATGTTCGATAGGAACAAAACGTTATTGCTGCGTTCATCGGATGCGACCAGAAGACTCGTCAATTCAAAGGATGAGATCATCAAGCCTTTTCTCCGGATGCTGATGGAAAAAGAGCTGGTCACTCAGGTCGATGAAGTATCTTTTTCCCTGGACAATAAGGAGCTTATCGTGAACGATAAAAAACAGCCAAAGGAGGTATTCGAAGCTTTCAGGGACAGGTTTATTCACAGCGACCGGGATTATATCAAATACTCCAAACACGAGGGTTCAGAGTCGTCGAGCATAAGTCAGCATTCGGATCGATAGGCCGCCCGCTAATAAAACTTTGCGACGGTAGTCGCAAAGTTTTATTTATAATACCATGTTGCAATCGGTTGAATTTTTTCCTTAAATTGGCATCGTAATCAATTTTACGAACGCTATGCCAACCCGTCGACAATTTCTTCAGCAGGGCTCCCTCGCAGCAGGCGGAGCTCTTTTGCTTTCTTCTTTTGACAATAAGACATTTTCATCCCTGAAGCGGATGTCTGCCGCCGACCATATCAATATAGGGGCCATCGGTATCAATGGGATGGGGTGGGCCGACCTTTCGGCTGCCCTGAAGCTACCTGGTGTCAATGTGGTAGCCCTTTGTGACGTGGACAAGAATGTCCTGGACAGAAGGATGAAAGACCTTACCAAGATGAATGTGGATACCAGCAAGGTAAAGACCTATTCCGACTACCGGAAGCTGCTGGAACAGAAGGATATCGACGCGGTGATCATCGGCACTCCGGATCACTGGCATGCGTTGATCATGATCGAGGCCTGTCAGGCGGGGAAGGATGTCTATGTGGAAAAGCCGGTGGGGAATTCCATTGGCGAATGCAGGGCCATGATGGCCGCGCAACAGAAATACAGCCGCGTGGTCCAGGGAGGGCAGTGGCAGCGTAGCCAGCAGCATTTCAAGGATGCGGTGGATTATGTGCAGTCCGGCGTGCTGGGCAATATACGTACGGTGAAGGTCTGGTGCTACCAGGGCTGGATGAAGCCTGGGCCGGTGGTGCCGGATTCCAATCCGCCGGAGGGGGTGGATTTTAAGATGTGGCTGGGGCCTGCGCCTTCCCGCAGCTTCAATTCCAGCCGGTTTCATTTCAACTTCCGATGGTTCTGGGATTATGCGGGTGGGCTCATGACCGACTGGGGCGTTCATCTGCTGGATTATGGATTATTGGGTATGAAGGCAGGGGTTCCCAAGACCATCGCCGCGCTGGGGGGAAATTTTGCTTATCCCGACCTTTATGAAGAGACGCCTGATACTTTGACGACGCTGTACCAGTTCGATGGGTTCAATCTTGTCTGGGATCATGCCATGGGTATCGACAATGGCTCTTATGGCCGTGATCATGGGATAGCCTACATAGGTAACAACGGTACGCTGGTGCTAAGCCGGGGAGGCTGGGAGGTCATCGAGGAAAAACAATCCAAGAACAAGGTGAGCAAGCCTTTTGCAGGGGCCTCCGACAATGGGCTGGACAAGCATATGGCCAATTTTATAGACGTAGTACGCAGCCGGAAAATGGAGGACCTGCGCTGCAGCATACAGGCTGGCTCCCATGTCGCTACGGTGGCCCAGATGGGGAATATCAGCTTCCGCAGCGGGCAACGGCTGGTATGGGACGAAAAAGCGGGTAAATTCGACCAGGATAAGATCAATCAGCAATATTTAGTGAAAGAGTACCATAATGGGTACAAGTTGCCCATGGTGTAAATATCAGGGAAAGTCCTTAATTTCATGTTAAAACGGCCCGTAAGGGGTGTGTTTGCGACAAAAGTCAAGATTTAAACAGAATTTATCCTGATTTTTGCCGTTATAATCATTCACTACCTAATAATGTCCACATGATGAAAATGGCAACTGTGTTGACGCTATCGATAAGCGTCTGCCTCTCAGCCAGATCACAAGATCCCCATTCCCTACCTATTCCGGAGAAAGATGTCATTAGGGAAATAAGCATTACGCCGTCGTCTGCGAGTATGCACGATACGGTGCCTTTTCGTCATCATCTGGATTGGAGCATTCCCGATTATCAGAAACCTTTCCCTGTAAAGTCGTTCCTTTTACCTGTCGCCATGGTAGCGTATGGATATACGGCGCTGCATGTCGGCGGGCTGCAACATGTCAACTCGAAGATCAAGGAAGAAGTATGGACGGAGGATCCGCATCGTCCCATGCACGCGGATAATTACCTGATGTTCGTTCCTGCGCTGGCGGTGTATGGATTGAATGCCGCGGGCATTCATGGGGCGCATAATTTCAAGGACAGGACGATACTCCTGCTGATGTCCCAGATCTTTGCCAACGCCGCCGTTTTTTCTTTAAAGAACAGCACACATATATTACGCCCTGATGGTTCGGCGTATAATTCATTCCCATCCGGACATACAGCCGAGGCTTTTGCCAATGCAGAGTTTATGCGTATGGAGTATAAAGATGTCAGTCCCTGGTATGGGATAGCCGGCTATGCGGTGGCTACCACCACGGGATTATTGCGCATGTATAACAACAAGCATTGGTTCAATGATGTCGTAGCCGGTGCGGGGTTCGGCATTGCGGGCACTCGTCTGGCCTACTGGCTGTATCCCAAGATACAGCACAGCTTTTTTGGTGGTAAATCCACGTCGACGGTGCTGATGCCTTCTTATCAGAATGGGTCTTTCGGGCTATCTTTCGCCAAGGTGTTTTAGCCTGTCGCCCGGGGATGGGCCAGTCTTCAATTATTTCTTACCCATGGCATACTGAATGCCGCCAAGCAGCAATCCCAGGTAGACGGGGTCCGAGTAGGATTCGTCCGTATGTCCCAGCTCGATGTAGAAGGATCTGCCTCCTTCGTATTCATGATACCAGGCCATGGGATGATTGTCTCCATTCTCGCCTCCTGTATAGGATTTCTCGTCTATCTTCAACAGCACATGGATATTGGGATTGAGGTATTTAAAATTATACCATTCATCCCAGCGTGACCATGTCTCGGGGAGTCCTTTGGTGGCAGGATCGTCCTTGTCGACGACGATGATATTGGCCTGCTGCTGCTTGGGGTGGGATTTGAAATATCCGCCTACCAGATCGCCATACCATTGCCAATTGTATTCGCAGTCGGTGGCGGCGTGGATACCCAGGAACCCTCCGCCATGGTGTATATATTTCTGCAAGGCCTTTTCTTCATCGGGGCCGAACACCTTACCGGTGGGGCTGAGGAAGATGAGCGCGGAATATTTCTTCAGGATCTTGTAACGGAATTGTGTGGAATCTTCTGTAACGTCCACGTCGAAGCCATGCTCTTCTCCCAGCTTTTTTATCGCGGTGGTGCCTGCTGCGATACTGGCGTGATGATAGCCATTGGTCTTGCAGAAGATAAGCACTTTGGGTTTGGCAAAGATCTCCGGCCAGGAGCGCGTGGTGGCGCTGGTCAGGAGCAAGCCGACAGTGACAAAGGCCAGGAGGGTGATGATGCGGAAGAAGGAGGGTCTTCTCATATGGATGTTTATTAGCGTTCTTGAGGTTGCTTATTTCTTCAATGTCATGATGTATTTCACCATCTCTCTGGCGTCTTCTTTCGTGACGGCTGCATGAGGGGTCATAGGTACGGAACCCCATACGCCGCTGCCGCCGGAGATGATCTTGTTTACGAGTCTGTCGATAGTGGTATCGGCCGCGGGAGCATATTTAGCCGCCACTTCGCTGTAAGCGGGTCCGATGGCAGCGCCGCTGCTGGCTTTGTCCAGGCGATGGCAGGTAGTACAGTCGCTGCCGCCGATGAGCTCCAGGCCTTTGTTGTCGGCAGTGGTTGTTGCGGCCGGGGTCGTAGCGTCGGATGCATTACCGGAGTCCTTTTTTTCAGTGGGTTTGGAGCTGTCAGAGCCGCCGCAGGCTGCTGCGAGCAAGCTGCAAGATAAAATGATAGCTAGTCCTTTCTTCATTGATTGTTTGATTTATGCATTGCAAGTTCCGAAATAATCTATTGCAACCCTAGTATAGAGCGATTAAATTTTTCATCGCTGCCTGTGCCGGCAAAGTCGTCGAAAGCTTTTTCCGTGACACGGATGATATGGTCCTTTATAAAGATGGCCCCTTCTTTGGCCCCGTCTTCCGGATGTTTGAGCGCGCATTCCCATTCCAGCACTGCCCAGCCTTTGAAATCGTAGGCGGTGAGCTTGCTGAAAATAGATTTGAAATTCACCTGACCATCACCGAGCGAGCGGAAGCGGCCGGCGCGGTCCACCCATCCCTGGTAGCCTCCATAGACGCCTTGTTTGCCGGTGGGGTTGAACTCGGCGTCCTTGACGTGGAACATGCGGATGCGTTCGTGGTAGTTGTCGATGTATTCCAGGTAATTCAGGCATTGCAGCACGAAGTGGGAGGGGTCATACAGCAGACAGGCCCTGGGATGGTTGTTGGTATGTTCGAGGAACATCTCATAGGTGATGCCGTCGTGCAGGTCTTCATTTGGGTGGATCTCGTAGCAGAGGTCCACGCCGTATTTGTCGAATTCGTCGAGGATGGGCATCCAGCGGGCGGCCAGCTCCTTAAAGCCCGTCTCCACCAGTCCCGCGGGGCGTTGGGGCCAGGGATAGACCATGGGCCAGAGCAGGGCTCCGCTGAAAGTGGCGTGAGCATTCAATCCCAGGTTTTGGGACGCCCGTGCCGCATATTTCAGCTGCTGGACGGCCCATTGCTGGCGGGCCTTGGGGTTGTTGTGTACGTTGGCGGGAGCAAACCCGTCGAACAGCGCGTCATAGGCGGGGTGTACGGCTACCAATTGACCCTGCAAGTGGGTGGAAAGCTCGGTGATCTGAAGACCTGCCTCCTGTACGATGCCTTTGATCTCATCGGCATAGGTCTTGCTTTCCGCGGCTTTCTGAAGGTCGATGCAGCGGCTGTCCCAGCTGGGGATCTGTACCCCTATATAGCCGAGGCCGGCTGCCCATTTGCAGATAGAGGCGAGTGAATTGAAAGGTGGCTTGTCGCCCATGAATTGGGCGAGGAAGATGCCGGGGCCTTTGATAGTTTGCATATGACAATAGTTTTATTCCGATTCGATGGTGAAGAATGTCCATTTTTCCAGGCTCTCATTGCTTTTGACGACATTGTCGATGAAGGCCATGCCGCGTACGCCATCTGTAGCGTTGGGGAAATCCAGCATCTCGGGCGTGGGCGTTGTCCCTTCCAGACGGGCAGACAGGGTCAGCGCAAAATTGCGGTAGAGGTTGGCGAAGGCTTCCAGGTAGCCTTCCGGATGTCCGGGAGGGGTCCTGGTGTTGTGTTTGGCGTAAGAGGAAAGATAGCCCATGCCGGCGCGATAGACCTGTGCAGGCTTATCCAGCCATTTTACCAGCAGGGTATTGGGTTCCTGCTGAGCCCATTCCAGACCGCCGTTCTCGCCATATACGCGGATCTTCAGGGCATTTTCTTCTCCCGCGGCAACCTGGGAAGCGAACAGTACGCCGGTGGCGCCGTTGTCGAATCGCAGCAGGACATTCCCGTCATCGTCCAGGGCCCTTCCTTCCACAAAGATGCTCAGGTCGGCGCAGAGCTGTTTGATCTGCAGGCCGCTGATATATTCCGCGAGGTGGGCAGCGTGTGTACCGATGTCTCCCATACAGCCCGCCTTTCCGGACCTGCTGGGATCTGTCCTCCATTCCGCCTGTTTGCTGCCGTCCTTCTCCGAGAGGCGGCTGAGCCACCCCTGGGGATATTCGACATAGATCTTTCTGATCTTACCGAATACGCCTTCTTTTACCATCTGCCGGGCCTGTTTTACCATGGGATAGCCGGAATAGGTGTGCGTCAGACAGAGCAGGAGACCCGTCTCTTTGACCTTTTTCTCCAGCTTTATCGCTTCGTCCAGGGAGAAGGCGATGGGTTTGTCGATGACGACATGGAATCCTTTTTCCAGGGCCAGCATGGCGGGTTCGAAATGTACGTGATTGGGGGTGACGATGGCGACGAAGTCCATGCGTTTGTCCGCGGGCAGCCGGCTTTCTTTTTCTATCATTTCTTTATAGCTGCCGTAGGTGCGGTCTTCCGGCAGGAATAAGGCGAGGCCGGATTCTTTTGCTGTGGCGGGGTTGCTGCTGAGGGCCCCGCATACCAGTTCGATGAGCCCGTCCATATTGGCTGC
The DNA here is from genome assembly GCA_035545935.1 of Puia sp. Classification (GTDB taxonomy): domain Bacteria; phylum Bacteroidota; class Bacteroidia; order Chitinophagales; family Chitinophagaceae; genus Puia. Next base: position 54,410 of record DASZXP010000251.1, read on the forward strand.
GATGCGGTGCACGGCGCCGATGAAGGCATTCTTGCCTCCACCGATCATTCCCATTCGTAATTTTCGTTTCATCTGGCTATGATATTATTTTACACTTTTTCGATTTGTCCCGCCTGGTCGGCGGGAAGCGCATATTTGTCCGGGCCTACGGCCGGCCCTGACGCCCAGAGGGCATCAGGGAGTTTGGCGGCGGGAAGCCCGCTAATATCCGGCCTTCGGCGGATGTCCCGGTGGGGCATCCTGCAAGTTTAGACAATTTCTTTAGAATGTATTCATCTTTTTGTCAGGCGTTTGGTACATTTTCTAAGTAATGAGTGTCTATTTTAAGGAATTATTGATATAGCATTGCTTTAGCAGTGTAGTTTTTTAAAATAAAAAAGTACATTTACCAATCTAACGAAACCTATCAAGCACTTAAAAAACTACACTTGCCATGTCTGCTAACATTCACGCAAACAAGCTTTTTCTCGCCAGCCGGATAGCGCTGATCTTTACGGCTATGACGTTCGCCTTCCGGGCTTCGCTGGAGGG
>DASZXP010000252.1:0-68718 GCA_035545935.1 Puia sp.
CAAATCCATCCGGCAAATGATTGTCCAGGAACAAAAGGGCAGGAGGCTCTGACTGCAGCGCAGTTACGGCGTCGGATAAGCAATTTACAAATGCGGTACGGAAGCTCCGTTGTTTCAACATCCCGCTGAGCAAATAACAAATATCCAGTTCATCGTCAACAATTAAAACCTTGGAATTGTCTGTCATAGTATTACCTTATCCTCGTATCTCACTCAATATTGATAGCCACATTTCCCGGCGGCCTACGAGTCTTCCGCCTATAACAGGATTATATTACAATTTTATTGCCATACAAAGTACCAACATCGATCCAAAGAGGAAATTCGTCTGCCACCTTTAACCAAAGGCGGACAGATAGAAAGAACACCTCCCCAATCCTGCTTTTGGCTCCCCAAATTGGGGAAAAAATTCCCCAAAATCCCCTGCACCACTCTTATCCAACCTTCAATTCAGGCTTAATCCGCCCCTTTACCGCGGCTTTAACAGTGTCTTTAAATTTGGCTTGATGTTTCGGTATAGTGTGTGTATTAACTAGTAGAACGTCCCTTTTTGTACTTTTTCCAGTAATTTTAAAAAAGAAACTTTCACTTATGAAGCGAATTCTGATCATTGACGATGATATGGATATGTGTAATTTATTAGGCCGGTTCCTGGGGAAAAAAGGGTTTGAGACGGATGCAGCGCACAACGGCAATAAGGGTATCGCTAAATTCAAGGAATCCAAATTCGACGTAGTACTATGTGATTTTAGACTGGGAGATAAGGAAGGAAGAGAAGTATTGAAAGAGATCAAGCAGATAGACCCGCACGCCATTGTCATCATTATCACAGGCTATTCCGATATCAAGACTGCGGTAGACGTGATCAAGGCTGGCGCCTTCGACTATATTACCAAACCATTGATCCCGGAGGAAGTGCTCAATGTCATTGGCAGGTCCCTTCAGCAACAGTCCGATCCTGGTATGGCCACGGAAGGATCGGCCAGACCCGCAACGGCAGCCCAGACTTCTTCAACCAATAAAAAGAAAGCGCCGGCGGATGACGAATTCCTGGTGGGTCAATCCCCCGCCACCCGGGAGCTCTATCGCCAGATCGAGCTGGTGGCCCCCACGAATTACAGTATCATTCTATACGGCGAGAGCGGCACCGGCAAGGAGGTCATCGCCCGCACCATTCACCAGTTCAGCGCACGGAAAGACAAGCCATTTATAGCCATGGACTGCGGCACGCTTTCTAAAGAGTTGGCAGGCAGCGAGTTATTTGGTCACGTAAAAGGCGCCTTCACAGGCGCCCTCGCGGATAAGGAAGGCCATTTCGAACTGGCCAACGGCGGCACCCTCTTCCTGGACGAGGTGGCCAACCTCTCCTACGAGATCCAGGCAGCCCTGCTCCGGGTCATACAGGAGAGAAAGTTCAAGCGCGTAGGCGGTGTAAAGGAAATGGATGTGGATGTACGGATCATCGTAGCCTCCAATGAGAATCTCCAGGAAGCCTATCGAAAAGGCAAATTCAGGGAAGACCTTTTCCATCGTTTCAATGAATTTTCCATCGTGCTGCCCGCCTTCCGCTACAGGAAAGAAGATATTCCGCTGTTCGCGGAGTTCTTCCTGGCCCGGTCGAATAAAGAGCTGAACAAAGAAGTCGAAGGGTTCGAGCCGGAAGTAATGCAGATATTTATGAACTACTCCTGGCCGGGCAACCTGCGGGAGTTCCGCAATGTCATTCGCCGCGCGGCCCTATTGACCTCCGGTGGCCTGGTCAATGCCAAGGTACTGCCGCCCGAGATCGTCGACAACAACAGCTTCAACACCGCCGTCCATGAACCGCATTCCCCCGTCCAGCACCACGCCGTGGCGCATAAGGAGACAGACCTGAAGAATGCGGCGGCCCAGGCGGAATACGATACCATCATGAACGTGCTCAAACAGGTGAACTACAACAAGTCCAGAGCAGCCGAGATCCTGAAGATCGATCGGAAAACACTCTACAATAAGATAAAAAGCTATCAACCGTAGCCGCCGCCTCCCGGCGGGGCTACATCAGTAGACGAGCATTTTTTCCTCCCGGACGGTATGTACGCTGAAATATCCCAGCGCGCCTCCAATAATATTGGTATTGGGATTGGCCGGACTGGCCGATTGGAAACCTCCATTATTGCCCACGATCTGCGCCAGGCTGAAAAAGTAGTCGTATATGGCCTTGTCCACGCAATACATCTTTATCAGCAACGTATCCTTCTTTTGCAGATAGGCGCTGTCATTGTACAATGGCTCCTGGATATAACGCGCATCCGACAGCCTGTCCTCGAAGACGAAGATGTTGGGCACCTGCCTTCCATTGATATACTCGATGAATTGATAGTAATTCCCCAGTCCCGGTGGGTCCTGGAAATTCACCATCGCATTGATCTCTTTTTTACCATTGAAATTCGTATTGACGGCAAAGCTGACGGAATCCAGCGCCACCGCCTGCGGCATGGTCGAGCTGGCCGTATATTGCTGCCCGTCTACATTCACCGTCAGCTGGTAGGTATGCCTGGTCACCCCCGTGAAATTCATGGAATATACCCCCGAAGATGTCTCCACGCCGGAATAAACGACACCGTTATTGCTATCCGTTATCTGAACATCGGCGCCCTGCACAGGGGGGAAAATGTTGTTGTCCGTATAAGGGACGGTCCGGCTGATCTTCACCTGGTAAGGGCCGGGTATATCGGTAACCTCTCCCTCGATGACCACCTTTGACGAAGCTTCATGCAGATCCACCTGTATCGTTTTCTTACAGGCCGGTCCAACCGTCATTGCCAGCAGCAGGCATATCGCATATCTTCTTTTCATCACCATATGAACAGCTCATCCAACGCCGGATCTCTATAATCTTCTATAAAATGCACAATATTGGGATAATCCCTGAACTCATCCTTCTCATGCATGGTCGTCAATACCACACAACGCATACCCGCATTATAGGCCGCCTCCACCCCCTTCGGCGCATCCTCGAACACAAGACAGCCCGGAGGAGCTACATCCAGCAGACCGGCGGCTTTTAAAAAGGTCTCCGGATGCGGCTTGCTGATGGTCACATCATCCGCGCTGACAATGGCCTTGAAATAATGTCGGATGGAAAGGTTATCCAGGATATAGTCGATGTTGAAGGTAATAGCTGCCGACCCGATGGCCATCCTGATATGGTGCTGATCCGCCCGCCGGAGGAATTCGGACAGCCCCGCGATCAGCTGCAAATGAGGGCGAAAAGCTTCTTGGTAGCTTTTCTCCTTTACCAGGGAGATGGCTGCCACCTGCTCATCGTTGAAACGCCCCTTCCCGAATATCCGGTCCAGGACCTCCCCGTTCTTCCCATACATATGGCTCTTTACCTCTTCCCGGCTCAATGCAGCTCCCAAATCACCGTTCAAAATATTGTACCACGCGGTAAGATGGTACTCCATATCGTCGATCATCGTTCCATTAAGGTCGAATATAAAGGCTCTTGTTTGTTCGCCTGGCTTTCCTGTCTCATTCATCCTTCAAAGATACGAACACCCAACTATTCCGTATTTTGCGGGTATGAAAAATTATAGGTGGGGTATCATCGGCCCCGGAAAGATCGCTGACAAATTCGCCACGGCCCTGCCACTCGCCGGCAACGCACAGCTTCACGCCGTAGCATCCAGGGACGGGCAAAGAGCCCGGGACTTCGCCGAAAAATTCAATGCCCCCCGCTATTACGACAGCTATGAAGCGCTGGCAAAAGACCCCGGCATCGACGCCGTATACATCGCCACCCCGCATGCCTTTCATTGCGAACAGGCAATACTTTGTCTCAACCATGGCAAACCCGTGCTTTGCGAAAAACCCATGGCCCTCTCCCGCCGCCAGGTGCAAAAAATGGTACAGGCCGCCCGTGATAACAATACATTCCTCATGGAAGCCATGTGGACCCGCTTTCTCCCCCATATGGAAAAAATATTAGAATTGATCCGCGACGGACAGCTGGGCGACATCTCCTACGTCCGGGCCGACTTTGGCTTTGCAGGCCCCTATCACCCCGACAACAGGCTGTTCAATCGCAACCTCGGGGGCGGCTCCCTGCTGGACATCGGCATCTACCCGCTTTTCCTTTGTCTCCTGCTACTGGGACAGCCACAGCGGATCCTGGCTACCGGACAGCTGGCCCCCACCGGGGCCGACACCAGCTGTCATGCCCTGCTCCAGTATGCCACAGGCGCTACCGCCGTCATTAGCGCTACCTTCGCCTGCCAGACCTCTATCACCGCGGAGATCGCCGGCACAGGCGGCATCATACAGATACCCGCCGCATGGTATAAGAACGATCGGTTCACCCTGCGCCGGCCCGCTCCCGCCGGCAGCTCCGCCTCCACCATCGTGGAACCCGAGACCTTTCAGCTGGCGCCCATGGTAAACGGATTTGAATACGAAATAAGGGAATTGATGAATTGTGTTGATAAAGGGCTTATCGAAAGCCCCGCCATGTCCCATAATTTCAGCCTCCTGCTCAGCGGGACCATGGACGAGATCCGCCGCCAGATAGGAGTAGTCTATCCGGGAGATTAAGTCTTCCCCCCGCCGGCCCGGCAGTGGCTTAGGTCTTCTTGATGTCTATATTGTAAGTAAATTTATCGGCCCGGTAGTACCCGATATTGTACTCGATGGGCCTATCCCCCGGATCATATACGAACCGCTCCCGTATGAGTATGGGGTCATTCGCGGATATCTTCAATTTCTTAGCCATGGGCCCCGCCAGCGCGGCGCTGATATTTTCATTGCTACGCACCACCAGCACGCCAAACTTTTCCTCCAGCATAGTATACAGCGGCTTGGAAAAATTATCCTCCGGCGCCACCCCGATCCGGGGATGAAAAAAACTCTCGAAATACACGATAGGATCGCCGCCGCTGCCCTTTAGCTTGGCCAGCTTCAATACAGGCTTGCTCTCCTTGATGTTGAAAAATCGAACGACCTTCGCTTCCGCCTTTACGAACTCGGCATTCACCGAGATATTCTCCACCTGTATCCCCCTTTCCCGCATTTCCTGCGTAAAGGAATACCAGTGGTCCAGCCCCGTGGACAAAGGCTTCTTCTCGGCCACAGTGGTCCCAACTCCCTTCTTGCGGAGCAGCAACCCCTCATATTCCAGCTTATTGGTAGCCTGCCGGATAGTATTCCTCGATACCCCCAGCCGGTTGGCCAGCTCTACTTCCTTCGGTAAAAAAGCCCCATTCCTGAATTCCGGCGAGGCGATCAGCTTACGCATCAGCTCCTCCACCTGCACGTGGAGAGGAACCTTTTTATCATGGTCGATTTGAAGCTCCATATTGTTCAAACATACTAACTCCCCCCGGGATTCCAAAATTTCACAGGGAGTTCCGTACTGTTAAGTAAAAAGGAACTTCCTGCTTCTGGCGCTCGTTCCCCAGCACCAGCCTGGCCGCCATCGTCCCCATCTCCTGGAAATCAGTAGATACAGTAGTGATCCCGTTCAGAATGATCTTTTTCAGGGGTGTCTCGTTATAGGAGATCAACCCCACCTGGCGACCCAATTCCAGTTTGAGGGAAATGATCCTTTCGACCAGCACCACCAGGTCCTCCTCCATCAGGTTGATATAGACCTCGCCTTCTCCAATAGGTTCCTGGCCGATATTGTCCACTACTTTGAAAGTAAAAGCATACTCCTGGCAGAATCTCCGGCAGCCGTCCAGGATATCCACCGGATGATAGGTATAGGTAGGAAAAATGACCTTTATCGTATGGTATTTGCTCAGATGCTCCCGCGCCTTCTCCAGGGCCCCATAAATATCCGCTTCGAAATTCTCATACACCGCGCAATACTCCCCTTCGATGCCCGGTATGATCTTATCCAGCAGGATCAGCTTATTCCGGGGAATAGTATTGATGATCTCGGGCGCGCGCTCCTCCCCCTCCCGGTAATGCGGGATGACGACAAAATGCGAATAATCCTCCTCTTTTTTCTCTACTAACAATTTCTTGAAAAGCCCAAAGTCGTTGTTGTAGATATAAAAATCCACCGCCGCATATTCCCCCAGCGCCGACATGAACGCATCGTAAATGATCTTCTTATGCGCGCTCAGCTTGTTGAAGAGAAGGAATACCTTCAGCGTCTGTCTGAAATCCGCATTTTGAATAAAATACCCCTTCCCCGGCACGGACCCCAGGATCCCCATCTTTTTGAGATACTTGTACCCCTTCTCCGCCGTATCCCGCGATATCTCCAGCTCGAAGCTCAGCTCGTTGATAGAAGGCATCAGATCATTTTTCCTGATCTTCCCCGTCTCTATCGCCTTTAGTATCGAATTGGTCAGCTGCAGATACTTCGGCGTCGCCGAGAACTCATCCACGCGTATCCATTCGAATATATTGGTATGCTTCATATATGCTTAATAAAACCCCGCATCAGATAGCTCTTCGTCGATGAGGAACACCGTCATGCTGCAGGGGCCATGCGCGCCCAGCACAAGGGACTGCTCGATATCCGCCGTCTTGGACGGACCCGCAATAAAAGTTCCGAACCCATACGTCCGCTGGGCTATCCGCTCATACGCCGCATGCATATGGGGAACGACATCTTTCCGATGGATCACCAGCGCCAGGTTCTGTGTTATAAAAGGCAACGCCCGCTCGATCATCCTGTCCTCCGTGATCCAGCAGGCCCCGTTCTCCGCCACGCCGAAATGAGCCTCCAGGATGGCCAGGTCCACATTCTCCAGCGTATGCGGGTCGTCATATCGCTCCTTTACCTCCGCGATGCCCGCCAGCTCCTTACAGCCCGACACGATACGATGCCGATGCGTATATTCTTCTTTGATGATCGTAGCTATCCGCTCCCAGCCCGACACGATAAAGGCGCGCCCCCCTATAGCTTCCAACACTTCGACAAATTGCTTGGACAGATCTCCGGTCCCGCTCCCCGGAGGCGTCACAGACGGCAATGGTTTCTCCTCTGGTTGATTCCCCCGAACCGTACCCAATATCTTATCCCGGCTGCTCATATCATTTTCTATTTCGTTTATACCAATCGCCAAAAGACTCCTTCGGCGCCTCCGGCATGTCCCGCTGCTTATACCAGGGGTTCAGCCCATTATTCACCGTAAAAGGCGCCCTGAGCATAAACCACCGGCCCGCCTTGCCCGCCGTATGATATACGGATGGATGGGATAACACCCAGTTCATCGTCTTCATGGCCATCTTTTTCGAGACGGGCGCAATTCCATCCTGTACGATCACCTGTCTCCATTTATACAGCTGCTCATGAATATCTATCTTCACCGGACATACATTGGAACAGGACCCGCACAAGGTAGACGCAAACGGAAGGTCCGAATATTTCTTCATATCCAGGTTGGGAGACAAGATCGATCCGATAGGGCCCGCCACGGCCGTATGATAGCTATGCCCGCCGCTGCGCCGGTACACCGGACAGGTATTGAAACAGGCCGCGCAACGGATACATTTCAGGGAGTTCCGGAAGTCCTTACGGCCCAGATGCACGCTCCTTCCATTATCCACCAGCACGATATGCATCTCCTGCCCCGGACGGGGTTTCGAGAAATGACTGGAATAGGTGGTGATAGGCTGCCCCGTCGCGCTCCTCGTCAACAGCCGGAGAAAGACGCTCAGATGCCGACGCAGGGGTATCAGCTTTTCGATGCCCATACAGGCGATATGTACATCCGCCAGATGAGCTCCCATATCCGCATTCCCCTCGTTGGTGCATACGACAAACTCGCCCGTCTCCGCCACGGCAAAATTGACACCCGTCAGCGCCACCCGTCTCGTAATGAATTTTTCCCGCAGATGCAGCCGGGCCGCATGCGTGAGGAATTGGGGATCGGCATTCCCTGCCGGAGTGCCCAGGTGCTCGTGAAAGAGCTCTCCTATTTCCTCCTTCTTTTTATGGATACAGGGCAATACGATATGACTGGGAGGCTCGCCCGCCAGCTGCACGACACGCTCCCCCAGGTCCGTATCCACTACCTCGATCCCTTGTTCCGACAGGAACTCATTGAGATGACATTCCTCCGTCAACATGGACTTGCTCTTCACCATCTTATCCACTCCATGCTTTTTGAGTAATCCATATACGATATCATTATGCTCCTTCGCATCGGCCGCCCAATGAACGACAACACCATTCCGCATTGCCTGTTCCTCGAACTGTGTAAGATATTCACTAAGACGCGACAGCACATTCTCCTTTATGGCCGAAGCAGTATCCCGCAGCCACTCCCACTCAGGCACCCGGCTCGCCGCCTTGTCCCGCTTCTCCCGGATGAACCACAATGTCTTATCATGCCAATCCACCCTTGGCTCATCCTGATTGAATGCATCGGCTAGTGTAGCGTGATCTTTCATTCTTTGCTATCTAATATTTCCGCAATATGCTTTACCTGCACAGAACTCTTTTGTCTGCGTAATATGCCTTCCAGATGCATGAGACAGCTCATGTCCGCTCCCGTAATATATTCCGCCCCATGCTGCAGATGATCGGCTACCCTGTCCTTTCCCATTTTCACCGACACCGCCTCTTCCGCAACGCAGAACGTCCCGCCAAATCCACAGCATTCATCCTTACGACCCAGGTCTATCAGCTGAATGCCCTTCACCATCTTCAGGAGCTTCTCCGGCTTGGAAAAAGGAGGCGCCATCAGCTCCGACATCTGCGACAGTTTCAATCCTCGCTGACCATGACAGCTTTGATGCACGCCTACCCGATGGGGAAAGCTGGCATCGATATTTTCAACGTTCAGCACATCCGTCAGGAACTCCACCAGTTCATAGATCTTTTTCCTTATACCCCCCGCCCCGCCGCCAGGTCCTTCATTACTGCCATGCAAATGATCCTTGATATGCAGCGTACAGCTACCCGACGGACACACGATATAGTCAAACTCGCTAAAATTCTTTATGAAAAGATCATTACAGCCTTGTGTAAGATGCTCGAACCCCGAATTGGCCATGGGCTGACCACAACAGGTCTGATTGGGAGGATAGACGACCTCGCATCCATATTTTTCCAATAAATGAAGGGTGGCGATACCTACCTGCGGATAGAATTGATCGACATAGCAGGGAATAAATAATCCGACTCTCATACGAGCCATAAATCTACTTATAAAATTTCAATTCGATGATATCTCCGGGTATTTGTCGACTGTTCCAGTGGGAATGTATGGCCAGGGCGGCCCCGATGGCAGTGGCCTGGGGTATATTGGCTGCAAATACTTCGATATGAGGGAAGGCCGTCGCCAGCAGATGCATATAGACCTGGTTGCGCGCAAACCCTCCATCCACGAAGATCCGCCTGACATCCGTGCCCTGCAGCACCAGCTGCGTGGAAACAGCCTGCTGCGCCATGATATCCATGATCAGTCGGTGATAGGCCTGTTCGAAATTCCTATCCTCTTCCGTCCCTTGCTTGTGTACTAATGACACGATGTCCGGGTCATAAGCTACCGTGGCTGCATAGGAAGGGTCCTTGTGGTAATGAGCGGCCAGCCGCTTTACCCGTTGTTCATGCTCATATCCTGCAAAAAGGCGGGACGCCTTTACAGGCCGGCCCTGATAGCTGATATAGCAGAGACAGTCTTTCTGTAGCTCCGCCACCGTCAGGGGTACATGGTTGAAAGGATTCATGCTGATACACCAGGTACCCGTCGAAATAAGTACGAACGGCTCCTGAAAGCTCTCCAGATAAGGGATCATGGCGGCCGAGCTGTCATGAAGGCCGATACCTGACACCTGCCTGCCCACCGGCAGCACATCTTCCGCGCCACGTATGGGCGCCAGCTTATCGATGATCCCTTCGCGATACACCCATTCATGATAATGGTCTTGCGAGAAATTCCAAAGATTGGTATGACACCCGATGCTGGTAATATCCGAATATTTTTGACCCGTGAGCAAAAAGCTCAGGTATTGAGGCAGATGGAGACTGTATCGTATCTGCTCGTACAGGTCAGGTCTTTCTTTTTTTATCCGGTACAGCTGCATTCCGGAGTTCAGGCTGCCCAGCACCGGCGAAGCCGTCAGCATGCTAAGGGTCACCTCCCCGCCATAATCGTCGTAAAATCGTTTCTTCAATGCCTCCGGATAGGGCTTGAGATAATTGTACAGCGGGGTCACGGGCTCACCGTTCTTACCGATATGTACAAAGCTGGCCCCATAGGCCGAGAAATTCACCGCCTTGATGGAAAAGTCCCGCAATGTCAGCGCATGAGCATAGGTCCGTTGGACCCAGTTGGTTAGTTTCTCTACGTCCTCGCAGACATCCCCATCTTCATCGGTCGTTTCCGGCAGGAACTGGGACTGCTCCCAAACTATTTTGTATTGCTCATCCAGCAAAAAAGCCTTCTTATTGGTCTTCCCTACATCGAATAGGACGATCACGGATTGGACAGGCATAGCACGTTATTTAAAGCCCCGTGGCTACGGTTTTGGCGCCACGTTCTTTGATCAAATGTTCACGGACCTTTTCACTCCGGTACAATGCCAGCGGGTCCAATGCGCCTCCGGCACGCAGCCGCGCTTCGGCCACCAGCGGTCGCAGGTCTGTCCGGAAACTGTTTTGCAATACCTCCTGGGCAGCCACCGTGTCATTGGATTGCTGTGCCTCCGTCAATTTCTTTCGGTCGACGATCGATGCCTGGGCATAGGTCAGCATGATCGCTTCCACGGATTGAAGCAGATCCTCCAGGGGGTCCTTTACATTATGGCTGGCATCGATCATCCAGCCCAGGTCTTTGGTATGATCCATCCCCCGGGCATCCATTCCTTCGACCAGCTCGTTGAAGATAAGGAAAAGCTGGTAAGGCTTGATGCTGCCCACCGTCAGGTCGTCATCGCCGTATTTGGAGTCGTTGAAATGGAAGCCGCCTAATTTGCCTTCCATCAGCAACAGCGCTACGATCTGTTCGATATTCGCATTGGGCAGATGATGTCCCAGGTCCACCAGCGTATATGCCTTGGGCCCCAGTTTGGAGGCGTAGAGCAGGGATTGCCCCCAGTCTCCCACCGTGGTGGAATAGAAATTAGGCTCGAATGCCTTGTATTCGACAAACATCTTCCAGTCCGCGGGCAGTGCCGCATATATCTCCTGCAATCCTTCCAGGGTGTTTTGAAAAGCTTTGCGGAAATTCAGCTGCCCCGGGAAACAGCTCCCGTCCGACAGCCACACGGTCAATGAGTTGGAGCCCAGCTCGATCCCGTGCCGGATCACTTCGATATTATGGTCCACCGCCTGTTGGCGGACTTCTTTACGTACATGCTGCAGCGATCCGAATTTATAGCTGTGCTTTTGTCCCGGCTGATCCTGGAACGTATTCGAGTTCATAGCGTCGAACCGCAGTCCGTATTGCGCCGCCAGGGACTTGATCGCAGCGGCATCCTTGGGGATATCCCAGGGTATATGCAGCGATATGGCGCCGCTGCTGCGATTCAGGGCATGGAGAAGGCCGATGTCTTCCATTTTCTCTTCCAGGCTGCGCGGCTCTCCCCCGCCGGAAAATCTTCCAAATCGGGTGCCACCCGTCCCCAGCGCCCAGCTGGGAATGGCTATCTGAAAATCGATCAGCTTTTGCAGGACCTCTTCCACATTTTTTATACCCCCTGCCAGGAACTCGAACTTCCGCTGATGATCTTTCTGCAGGGACTGGTTATGCTCGCTTATTCTATATTTTTCTATTTGCATATGGTTGCAATTTTTGCCACCCCCTCGGGTCGGGTCCCCCTCCCCTTCGGTGGTCGGTTATTTAAGGCATGTAAAATACTTCTTTCAAAGGTTTCGTCACCGGTGAAGTGTCCGGGTATGCTTCCATGATGTCCTTCATATGATCCCACCATTTCCACATGATGTCCTGCGTCTTCAGCTGGTCCAGCGCCGCCGGATCATCGATCTGCAGGTATGCGAACAACAGCAGTGTCTCCTCATCCAGGAATATCGAATAATCTCTTACCCCCACCGACTTCAGCAAAGCTGCCAGCTCCGGCCAGACAGCCGCATGACGTCTCTTGTACTCGGCTTCATAGCCCGGAAAAAGCTTCATTTTAAATGCTACTCTCATCGTACGAACGCCATGGCGACGCCTCCGTCTACATTCAGCACGTTTCCTGTTGATTTATTGAGAAGCCCCCCCGTCAGCACAAAGCAGGCGTTGGCAATATCTTCCGGTAAAATGATCTCATTGAGCAAGGTCCTTTTGGCATAGTAAGCCGGTAATTCCTCTACCGTGACCCCATAAGCCTTGGCGCGCCCTTCGGCCCAGGCGCCCGCCCAGATCTTACTATCCGAGATCACCGCATCCGGGTTCACCGTATTGACACGGATCTTATCGGCCCCAAGCTCCGCTGCGTTCAGACGGCTGAGATGTAGCTGTGCCGCCTTGGCGGAACCATATCCTGCATTATTCGGACCCGATACCAATGCATTCTTGCTGACGATATTGATGACATCTCCGCCGATGGCCTGTTTACGCATGATCGCGACGCCTGCCTGCGTTACGAGGAACTGCCCCTTTACCAGCACGTCATACAGCAGGTCCCAGTCTTTTTCCGTATGCTCTTCCAACGGTTTGGAAATGGACAGACCTGCACAGTTCACCACGATGTCCACACCTCCGAATGCAAGGGCCGCAACCTTATACGTTTGATGGATGGTCGCCGCATCCGTTACATCCAGCTGTTCGGCCGCAAAGACATCCCGGCCGTACTGTTTTTGGAATTCCTGTTTGGCAGACTCCAACCGCTGTGCGTCGTTGTCATTGATCACCACACAGGCGCCTTCATCCGCAAATTTTTTAGCGATAGCCTTGCCGATACCGCCGGCGCTGCCCGTCACCAGGGCGATCCTTCCCGATAGGGCCTTGGGCTTTGGCATACGTTGCAGCTTCGCCTCTTCCAGCAGCCAGTATTCGATATTGAATGCTTCTTGTCGGGGCAGCGAGGTATAAGAAGATACCGCTTCCGCGCCTTTCATCACATTGATGGCATTGATATAGAATTCCGCCGCCACCCTGGCCGTCTGCTTATCCTTGGAGAAAGTAAACATCCCTATACCTGGATACAGGATGACCACCGGATTGGGGTCACGCATAGCCGGACTGTTGGGATGTTTGCACGTTTCATAATAATTCGCATACATCTTCCGGTATTCCTCGAACTGAGGCGTCAGCTTCTCTTTTATCTTCTTCACATCCGACAGGTCTTCCGTCACGCTGAGATCCAGCACCAGCGGACTGATCTTCGTCCGGAGGAAGTGGTCGGGACAGCTCGTACCCATAGGGGCCAGCCGCCCCAGGTCGTTGGAGTCGATAAATTCCAGCACCCGGTCGTCATCCGTAAAATGTCCGACCATCCTGTTCCTGGACGAACAGAAACCACGCAGCACAGGCGCGAGGGCCGCCGCCTTGTCGAGACGCTCCTCTTTAGGGGCCGGCTTGATCTTTGCGCCGCCGAATACAGGAGCTTTCTTCCCGATATGATCTTCTAAATACTGAGCGCAGATCTCGATCACTTCGAGCGTATTGATATAGCTCTCGAAGGCCGTATTGCCCCAGGTAAAGAGGCCGTGCGAACCCAGCATGATACCGCGGATACCGGGATTATCATCCAGGCATTTCTTTAGCTTCAGTCCCAGGTCGAATCCCGGGCGCTGCCATTCCACCCACCCGATCTTCCCGCCAAACAGTTCCTGGGTGATCTTTTTACCATCCTTGGCGGCCGCAATGGCGATAGCCGCATCCGGATGCAGGTGATCGATATGCGCAAAGGGAAGGAACCCATGAAGAGGAGTGTCTATCGATGGCGCCTTCGAGTTGAGGTCGTAGATACAATGATTGAACAATTCCACCATTTCATCCTCGAACTCCAGCCCGCGGTATACATTCTTCAGGCTCAGCAGACGGTCGACATACAGGGCAGCCAGTCCACTGCGCTTCAGTGTTCCCAGATCGCCGCCGGAACCTTTTACCCACATCACTTCCGTCGCCTTCCCCGTCAGCGGGTCCTTGGCCATCGCCTTACAGGATGTATTCCCTCCTCCATAGTTCGTCAGACGAAGATCGGCCCCCAGCAGGTTGCTGCGGTATATCAACAGCCCTACTTCATCTCCGGCCAGGGCTGCCGCCGCCTTCTCGTCCCATAAGTAACTGACATGCTTGAATTGCTTTGCTGTAACAGACATATTTTATCGCTTTGTATGTTTATGTTGAATTAGCCTCCGCCCGTCAACTTTGCCTTTAAATAATTCCCATATCCCACCAGCGTTACGGAGAGGAGTATAGCAATGATCCCAAACGTTATAGTATAGCGTGTCTTGGCGCTCACCCCCTTCCATTCCTTTAAAGCTATCCCCCAGAGGTTGGCCACCAAAATTATAAACGCCATATGCAGGATCCAGGAGCTGGCCCCATTGCCCAGTCTGCTCTCTCCCATCCCATAGAAGAAGAATTGCAGGAACCATATCGTACCCGCCATCGCTGCAAAAAGATAGTTACGGGCCAGCGGTGTCTTTTTATTGGTATAATCCCCGAAGGTCTTGTTCTTCGCGTTCAGGATCATGCACCAGACGAAGTTCGTGGTAAGTCCGCCCCACAACAGCACGATATAGGTCACATTGTTCTGGTACAGGAACTTTGTCGTAGCTCCCACCTCCGGATGAGCCGTATGCCAGAAACTATTGGCCGTCTCCGCCATGGGACCTCCCGCCTCGATGCCATAGTTGAAACACGCGCTAAGGATCCCCGAGATCGTACAGACGATGAGCCCCTTTATCAGGTTGAATTCCTTGATGCTCTCTTTTTTCTTTTCTTCCGGCAGCTCTCTTTCCTTCAGCACACCCGCCCTGCCGCAGATATAGATACCCAGCAGACAAAGAACTACGCCGCCCAGTACCACGTGTCCCCACGAAGTATTAAGCAGCTCCGTAAACGTCGTCTTCCCTGGCGATGGTTTAAAATTGTAATAAATGGAAGGCACCAACGCTCCGAATGCCGAGGTAAAACCCAGCAGCACCGAATTGCCCAACGACATACCCAGGTACCGCATCCCCAGCCCGTACATCAACCCTCCGATCCCCCACAGTATCCCCCAAAAAAATGTCCACCCCAGTGTCGCACCCGATGTCGCGGAGATGATCTCTGAAAAATGCGGTACCGTCAGCCATGCCGCCAGCGGCGGAACGATCAGCCATGAGAATAACCCTCCGACGATCCAGTAACTC
This sequence comes from Puia sp., assembly GCA_035545935.1. Classification (GTDB taxonomy): domain Bacteria; phylum Bacteroidota; class Bacteroidia; order Chitinophagales; family Chitinophagaceae; genus Puia. The sequence continues at coordinate 15,254 of DASZXP010000252.1, forward strand.
TCCCATGCCCAATCCCTGACCTTCTTGTACGGAATGTAAAAGCTGCCGGAGGCAAACCCTCCGATAAAGTGAAAAATGATACCAAAGATTACTTGCATAAGGCGAACAATTTTTTTTCAGTATGGCGCTATATATGCCGTAAATGTATAACGGAATCATCGTTGAGCCATCATGTACTGTCATGAACCCGGACATGTCTCCCCGAAAAAAGTTTGGAATTTTATTACTAAATATATTAGTAATTTTACGCTATAAACCTGACACTATGAATAAGCAATACATCCGGCTCATCACCGATCTCAAACAAAGCATCGTTCAAAGCCGTTACGCCGCCGCCCGGCTCGCCAATAAAGAACAGCTGTTATTATATTTCAGAATAGGAAAAATATTATCGGAGAAAATAGCCGCAGAAAAATGGGGAGTGAAAATACTCGAACAAATAGCTCAGGATTTACAAAAGCAGCTACCCGGCTTACGAGGCTTTTCTTATCGTAATCTTATGAAAATGAAGCAGTTTTCAGAATGTTATTCCTCCCCGCCATTTCTGCCGTTACTCATGGCAGAATTACGAAACCCTCGTAACAACCAGGAAATCCAACTCCCCGACCACTTCCTGAACATCAGCTTCACCCACCACATCCTCATCCTCAACAAATGCAAATCCATCGAAGAAAGATTATTCTACATCTCAGAATCCTCCACCCGCTTCTGGTCCGTATCCATCCTGGAACACCACATTGAATCCAACTTATTTTCCACTCAAGGTAAGCTCCCCAACAACTTCGACAAAACTCTGCCCAGGGAAATAACACCCTCAGCCCTGAAAATATTCCAGGACGAATACCTTATGGACTTCATCACCCCGGGAGAAATAGAAGACGAACGTATGCTGGAAGAAAAAGTAGTCAGCGACATCAAACATTTTATCATGACAATGGGCCAGGGCTTCTCCTTCATCGCCAACCAATACCGTATCGAGCTCGCCGGCGAAGAATTCTTTATCGACCTTCTCTTCTTCAATCGCCTCCTCCGCTGCCTCGTCGCCTTCGAGCTCAAAAGAGGTAAATTCAAACCCGAGTACGCCGGTCAGCTCAACTTCTACCTGAATGTCCTGGATAAAAAAGTAAAACTGCAGGATGAAAACCCTTCCATCGGGATCATCCTCTGCAAAGAGAAGAACGATACCATCGTAGAATTTGCCGTCAGCACCATCGATAAAGCCATGGGTGTAGCTACCTACCGTACTTCCAAAGACCTGCCCAAAGAGATAAAAAGCATATTCCCCAATCCCGATGAATTAGCCAAATTACTCTAAAGCGCCTGCTGCACCTTCACAGCCTGCCTCGCCAACAGCCTCCACTCCCCCTTCTGCTTCTCCCAGACCAGCAATATCGACAGCTTTGTCTGCCCCGGCTTTCCCCCATCATTCGTCACTGCCGACAAATAATGCCGCACCACCGCCGTATTATTCACGATAGATATAGTCTGTCCCGTCAGCTCGATACTTACAAAATCCGACTTCCCGCTGGTCAACGCCTCGACAAATTCCACCTGGTTCTGCACCACCCCGCTGGAATGCCCATAGCTCAGCTCCGGCAACGTCAGCTTCTCCAACGCCGTCTTGTCCGGGTCGATCATCGCCTTACGCAAGTTCTCCACAGCCGCACTCACCGCCTTCTCCTCCTTACCCTGCTCCACAGGCTTCCGATTCTGCGCCACGACGGCGCCCGCTGCCAGCGCCAACATCAATGTAACATACCATTTCTTCATATGATGACAATTTAAATTAACTAATGTATCCCCAGGTCCTTTTGTATATCCTCCAATGTCCTGCCCTTCGTCTCCGGCAACACCAGCCAGACAAACAGCAGATGCAGGAACATCATAATGCTATAAAAGACGAAGGAATAATATCCTCCCTCTTTACTACCTTCTACAATGATAGGAAAGGTCCAGGAAATGATAGCCGCCATCACCCAGTGCGTCGACCCTCCCAGCGATCCTCCCTGGCTGCGGACAGAGTTGGGAAAGATCTCCGAGATAAACACCCAGATCACCGCCCCCTGGGAAAAAGCAAAGAATGCGATAAATCCTATCAGGTAGAACAGCACATTGCTTCCACCCGTCCCCTGCTTGAACACATACGCCGTCAGCCCCAGGAATACCGTCATTCCCACCGACCCGATGATCAACAGCTTCTTCCTTCCAAACTTATCGATCACCGTCATAGCCAGCAGCGTAAAGAACAGGTTCGCAGCCCCCACATAAACAGACTGCCGGAACGAATCGCTCTTGTCGAACCCCGCCATCTCGAAGATCCGTGGCGCATAATACAGGATGGCATTGATACCCGACAGCTGGTTGAACATGGCCAGCAGCATCGCATACAGGATAGGCTTGAGATATCTCTTCTGGAACAAAGGCTCCCGATGCTTACCCCGTGCGCCCGCCTTCTCATGCAGAGATTGGCGGATAGTGGCAACAGCCCCCTGCACATCCGTCTCCCCTATCTTCTGCATCACGGGTATCGCCTCGCCCGTACGATCATTGATGACCAGCCAGCGGGGACTCTCCGGTATGGCGCGCAGCAAGATCCAGAAAACGATAGCCGGCGCCAGCATCACCCCGAACATCCAGCGCCAGGCATTATCCCCCAGGTCCTTCAACAAATAATTCGTCAAAAAAGCGATCATGATCCCCGCCACGATATTCACCTGGAACGAACCCGCCAGCCTGCCCCGCAATTTAGCCGGAGCTATCTCCGATATATACATCGGCGCTACGACAGACGAGGCGCCTACAGCAATCCCACCGATGATCCGGAAGAAGATGAACAAAGCCCATGCCGAGACGGAAGCACATCCGATGGCCGCCACGATGAACATCGCGGCAATGGTCTGCAGCACTTTTTTACGTCCATACTTTTTAGCAGGCATGCTGACAAAAATGGCTCCTGCGATAGTACCCAAAAGACTGGACGCTACAGTAAATCCATGCCAGAAAGAATTTAAATGCCAGAGACCTTCCAATGTTTTTTCAGCACCCGAAATAACCACCGTCTCGAATCCAAACAAAAAACCACCCAGGGCGGCAATGAGGGCAATACGAACAGGATATGACAGCATCTTAGACAATTTGTTGATTCACCGAAAATAACATTAATTTTAATCTCTTTCCGACAACGAGGTCGCTTTCGATGAATCCCTGGTAAAATAGCCGCCGGCCCGTCACGGAGTTCGAGACAAGGGGCCTCGACACCGGGCTCACTATCCGCGCCTCTTCCGCACCACGCCGTTAATCCAGCTGCACTCTCGTCATCCTGGGAGCAAAGAAATGCATCACCAGCCAGGCTACCACATATGCAAGGCCGCAGATAAGGAAAATGATATTGTATCCGACGGTCTTGTTACCCTGATGAGCAAAATAGTCCAGAATGGCGCCAACCATGGGCTGAAAGACGATCCCCCCGATGGACCCCGCCATCCCGCCGATGCCCGTCACCGAACTGACCGCCTTTTTGGGGAACATATCCGAGGCGGTGGTGAAAATATTGGCGCTCCATGCCTGGTGAGCGGCCGCCGCGAGGCTGATCAACGCAACGATAGCCCACATGTTGTTGAAATAACGGGCGGTCATAATGGGCAGTACGCATACGGCAAAAAAGAACATAGCTCTCTTCCGCGCCTTATAGACAGGAAAGCCTCTTTTGATCAGGTAGCCGGAAAGATAACCACCTCCTATGCTGCCGACGGTAGTCGCGGAATATACGATCACCAGCGGCCACCCGGGTTTTTTCAGGTCCAGGCTGAACGTATCGCTAAAATAGCCCGGCAACCAAAATAGGAAGAACCACCAGATCGGGTCCGTGAGGAATTTTCCGAATACAAAGGCCCAGGTTTGTCTCACCTTCAGCAGCTTTCCCCAGGGGACTTTGTTTCCCGTAGGCTCAGCCTGCTCTTCCGCGTCGCTGTGGATATGCTCATATTCAGCCTTGGAAAGCTTTTTCTTCCGCGACGGGATCTCATATATCCTCAGCCAGAAGATCAGCCATATAAAGCCCAGCGCCCCGGTGATCAGGAAAGCGGCCTGCCAGTCATATGCAGCCAGCAGCAAGGGCACCATGATGGGCGCGACTACCGCCCCGATATTGGCGCCCGAATTGAAAATACCCGTCGCCAGGGCCCGTTCCTTCTTGGGGAACCACTCCGCTACGGATCGGATGGCTGCGGGGAAATTGCCGGATTCGCCAAGACCCAGTCCTGAACGCGCAACGGTAAACCCAAAGGTCGATTTCGCCAGCGAATGCGCCATCGCAAAAACGCTCCATATGACAATAGAGATGGTATACCCTTTCTTTGTACCTACTCTGTCGACTATACGTCCAAAAGCAAGCAGCCCAAAAGCGTAGAAGAATTGAAAAATGCCATTGATCGTCCCAAAGTCGGTATCGGTCCATCCGAACACCGCCTTGAGCCTTGGCAACAAAAGCCCGATGACCTGACGATCGATATAATTAATGGTGGTAGCAAAGAAAAGCAGGGAACAAATCGTCCATCTATATTTTCCGATCGTGGCTGTAGACATATGGCTTTAAAATTGAGACTCAATATACCAAATAAAAAAATCACCTATCGCAGGTCGGCAATATCCACCATATCCATATCCGTATAGGTATAATTCTCACCCGCCATACCCCAGATAAAAGAATAATTGGCCGTACCACAGCCCGAATGTATCGACCAGGGAGGAGAGACGATGCCCTGATGATTGGTGACAAGCAGATGCCGCGTCTCCGAAGGCATGCCCATAAAATGAAAGACCCGCTGATTGGCCGGCACGTCGAAATAGAAATAGGCTTCCATCCGCCGTGTATGTGTATGCGCAGGCATGGTATTCCATACACTACCCGTCTTCAGTATCGTCAGCCCCATCACCAGCTGACAGCTTTGAATGCCTTCCGCATGAATATACTTGTAGATGGTCCGGGCATTGGAGGTCTCCAGGCTGCCCATATCCGTGGGTAATGCTTTCTCCTTCGGCAGGTATTGCAGCGGATGCGCCGCATGCGCGGGGGCCGACAAAAGATAAAAGAGCGCGGGTTCAGACCCCTCCAGGCTTTCGAAGATCACTTCCTTCACGCCTTTGCCCACATAATAGGCATCCAGCTTGTTCAATTCCTGCGACTGCCCGTCGGCCCATACTTTTCCGACCCCGCCCACATTGATGATCCCCAGCTCCCTGCGCTGCAGAAAATATTCCGCCTTTAGCTCCGGATGCGTGCCCAGTGTCAACTTCTTCTTCACCGGCTTTGCTCCCCCCATGATCACCCTGTCGTAATGCGTGTATAATAGTTGGATCGTATCGTCCTGCATTAAATTGTCCGTGAGAAAAGCATCCCGTAGCTCCGTGGTGTTCATGCCGCTGACCTCCTTCGGACTGTGCTCAAACCTTATTTGCATATATCGTTATTTTTATCTGCCCATCCATCCGCCGTCGACGGTGAGGATGGTACCATGTACATAATCCGACGCCCTGGAGGCTAAAAAAACAGCAGGCCCCGAAAAATCAGCCGGGTCTCCCCATCTGCCCGCGGGTATCCTGTCCAAAATGGCTTTGCTTCGCACAGGATCATTGCGAAGCGCTTCCGTATTATCCGTACTTATATAGCCAGGTGCAATCCCATTCACATTGACTCCCTGCGAAGCCCATTCATTGGCCAGCGCTTTTACCAGGCTGCCCAGCGCTCCTTTGCTGGCCGCATAGCCCGGTACATTGATCCCACCCTGAAAGGTCAGCAGGCTACAGGTGAAGATGATCTTCCCACTGCGCCGGGCCAGCATATCACGCCCAAACTCCCTGGCCAGTATAAAGGCGGCATCCAGATTGATGGATAGCACCTTGTCCCAGTATTCATCCGGATGCTGGGCAGCAGGATTGCGAAGGATCATACCGGCATTGTTCATCAGTATGTCGATACGATCATTTTCCTGCCTGACCCTGCCGATAAATTCGTAAAGAGAGGTCCGATCCGTAAGATCGGCCTGATAGGGTGAGAAAACCCTTCCAAGGGCCTTTATTTCCTTTTCGATAGTACTATCCGCTGAAAGAGAGGACGACACCCCGATAATATCCGCCCCCGCCGCCGCCAGCCCCAGGGCCATACCACGGCCAATACCCTTATTACACCCCGTCACCAGGGCTATTTTCCCCTTCAAACTAAAAAGATCACTCATAAAGTTCGCTATCTTTATCCCGTCATCCGGGACGATAAATCTTGCGGTCGCATATCGGGTATGGTTTGTTCGAAATATAACCCATCCCCGATATACATCTTATGACGGGCCCTCGGCCAACGGACCCGTGGCCCGTTCCGGATAACAAGTGTACATTGTTATTGAATAAAATATGATGAAACTGCTGCTTTTTTTTACGAAAACGATTGCGGGGACACCTATGAACCAGGTATGAAATTCGAAGCCATCACCATAAAGGATATTGCACGTGCGCTCCACTTATCTGTATCCACCGTTTCGAAGGCGCTGCGTGGCAGCCATGAAATAGGAGAAGAGACCAAACAGGCCGTGCTCAAATATGCCCAGGAGCATAATTATAAGCCCAACCCCATCGCCCAGAGCCTGAAAAAAGGCCACAGCCGCTCCATCGGGGTCATCGTTTGCAATATAGATAACAATTTCTTCTCCCAGGTCATCAATGGCATCGAATCCATCGCCCAGAGCAAAGACTACAACGTCATCATAACCCAGAGCCGCGAGAGCTACGAAAAAGAGATCTCCAACAGCGAACACCTCTCTTCCCGCTCCGTGGATGGACTGATCATCTCCCTGTCCGCCGAGACAAAGAACGTCGACCATCTGAAAAGATTACACGAAAAAGGATTGCCCATCGTATTCTTCGATCGCGTGACGGACGAAATACCCACCCACCGCATCATCGCCAATAATTATAAGGGAGCTTATGAAGCGACAAGACATCTCATTGAGCAGGGATGCCGGAAGATCGCGCATATCACCAGCTCGGACAGCCTTTCCATCACTGCCGAAAGACTGGAGGGATACAAACAGGCCCTGCTGGACGCAGGCCATTCCATAGACGAGCGATATATAAAATTCTGCTTACACGGAGGCATGATCAGGGAGGAAACATACCAGGCATTGGCCGAACTTCTCCAGCTGCCCGAAAGACCCGATGCCATCTTTACAGCCAGCGATAGATTGAGCACTACGACCCTCAGCCAGCTGCATACCATGCGGATACCCATACCCTGCGAAATAGCATTGGTAGGTTTCACCAACTCCATCTCCGCGGATATCTTCAACCCCTCCCTCACTTCCGTCGTACAGCCCGCGCTGGAAATGGGACAGCAGGCGACGGAAATGCTGTTATCGCTTATCGAAAGCCGCCGCCCCGTTACTCAATTTGAAAAACGCATCCTGGAGACGCACCTGCAGATCAGGGACTCCAGCCAAAAACGCAGCTGTTAGCCGGCCTGGCCGGCCCTGGCAAAAAATATCTAATAGCCCGCAGTAAATCGCCGGCGTATATGCTGAGGTCTCTCTAGCTCATCCACGATGGCTACCGCAAGGTCTTCCACCGACAGCACGCTCTTCCCTTCCTTGTCGAACACGGGCTGATCCAGCGCCGTACGATAGATACCCTTCCGCTTGCCGGATGTCGACGGGTTCATAAGAATGGCGGGACTAAAAAATGTCCACTCCAGCTCATTTTCTTTCTTCAATACCTCCAGATAGTCCCGCGCGGCAAGAGCGCCATCTTTGAACTGGGCCGGGAAATCAGGCTGATCCACCAATTGCTTGCCCGGCGCTATCTCCAGACTGCCTGCTCCGCCGATGACGATCAGTCGCTTCACACCCGCTTTCTTCACAGCCGCCTGGATATGCGGAGCTCCTTCCATATAATCCTTGTAAATATCAGGATTGGTCCATCCGGAGTTGTAGGCGCTGACCACCGCATCCTGCCCTTTTATCAGACCCGCTATCTGATCCTCGTTCATGATATCGCCCGCCTTCATCACAAGCTCTGGATGCCGGAAGCCCAGCTTTTCCGGATGTCGCGCAATGCCTGTCACCATATGGTCGCGATCCAATAATTCACGGAGGATGGCCTTGCCTACAAAGCCAGTGGCCCCTATTACTGCTACTTTACTCACGTAATTATTATTTTTTAAGGTGTTCGTGCTTCTTCGAGGTCATTTATTAAATATTAAGCCAAAGTTACACCAAAGCAATGGTTGGCGCATTCCGCTCTTCACCATTTCCATACCAACAAGGACACCGCATGTGCCGGCAGTACAACGTCCACCGTCGTCTCCCCCTCCTTCGAAATACGCACCCCCGAGGGCGCCGTCAGCATCGCCAGCTTCCCCGCCTCCTCCAGCTTCCGGTACGCATCGCCTCCGGCAGTGGGGGGAGACCCCATTTTCTTCCAGAGCTCATACGCATTGCTATGCGCTTCATCGATACGGTATTGTTCCAGCCGCGCCCGCCCTACAGGCAGATGTTGCACCCGCAATGTCATAGGGACCGGTATTCCCGGCAGGTCATCGTCCGTATAGTTCCATATCATGATCGCCAGTTGCCGGTCACCCGCTACAGCCAGCGCCATCGTATCCGATCCCGTCGAATGGATCCGCCGTCCGCGCATCATCCCGTACATACGGAAAACATTCAGCACCGGCTTGTCGATCCCATTGGTAGCCAGATCCCTGAATCCGTCGAACAGCTTCTGCCCCTCGAACTCGAAAGACCAGCTCATAGCCGCCCGGAGGTTGACATGATACTGCGCTGCCAGATCCCATATCCGGCTAAAGCTGGCGGCGGTGTAGCTGGAATACATCGTGCCGTTGCGATAAGCATTCTCCGGATTGGTGCTCATGCCACAGGCAGCGCACCCCTCGGGATCACACTCCGTAATATAAATAGGCAGGTCCTTGAAAGCAGACCCGCTCACGAGGACGAACCCACGGGCGACATCCTTTAGCTGCGGAGCCATATTCATCCGTACATGCCCATCCACCAGCCGGGGACTCCCCTTCGCATGGTAGCTTATAAAATCCAGGGGCGCGCCTTTACCTCCCGTCGCATAATTCTTGCCCTCCGCGCAATGCACCAGGAAATTACTTAGCCAGTCCGCGGCCTTATCCCATCCCGGCCGCGTGGTAGCCGGCCCACCGACATGCGCTCCAGGCAAAGCTCGCTTTACTGCACTGGCAGCATGATCATAAAGGGAATAATATTCTTCACGGGTGCCCTTCCAATAAGATATGTTCGGCTCGTTCCATACCTCCCACAGCCAGCTGCTCACCTCCTTCTCTCCATATCGCTGTACACAATGACGCACCCACTGATACACCAGCTCGCCCCATTTATCATAGTCGCGGGGCGGATAGGCCCAGCCGGTATATATGCTGTCGTACGATACCCCCGGCTTCCAGTGATGACGATAGGGATGGGGATGGGTGGATAACGCCTCCGGCGTAAAACCTATTTCCGCCAGCGGACGCATGCCCCGTTGCACATAGGTGTCGAAGATGCTGTCCACGATACGCCAGTCATAGACAGGACGCCCCGCCGCATCCTCCGTATACGCATTGGTGGAACCCCATTTCAGGGCAAAGGACCCATCTCCCGTGGTGAGCAGATTATGACATCGCACATAGACTGGCGCCGGACTCAACGCCGCCAGTTCCGACAACAGCTTCTTCCCGTCCGGCTGATAAGTGTAGTTGGGTTCGTCATAACCAAAGAAGGCCCAGATAGGGACCAATGAATCGCCTTGCTGCCGGTAGTCGAACGTCAATTCCCTGCGGGATTGCGCCCGGACAGATAAAAATGAAAGGAGTATCAGGCTCAACCATACAAAAGAGGTCCATCGCATGGACTACAAGATACTAAGCGGAGTCGACATTTTTTGTTAACTTTGTACGCACATGACGTGGAAGAAGTGGATATTTTCATTCACCGCCATTTGTCTCTTCAATACCATCTTCTGCTTTCACGCAGCGGATGTGCTCGGAAGCAGCAACGGCCGGCCCAGTGTAGAAGAAGCAGACTCCTACGCGGGTTCGGGCACCCTTTTGGGTTTCCTCATCCAGCAGGTACAGGACGACAGCTCCGACCAGGATGGTCAGGCCCCGCTCAAGCTCAAATGCCGCCACTGCCATTTCACATCCCGCTTCCTTTCCTACAGCGTCCAGGCGCCACAGCCCGCTGTCTACAGCGCATTGTTCATTCCGGAACAGACGCCCACCGAATACGGTAATTATCAGGTCCGTAAAGCCTGCCTCCCCTCTTATTACAATTTCCTCTTCCGGCTCAATCTATTTTGATCGTCGTGTCAATCTTACACTTATTTTATTGATTGCTGGCCACACTTCACTACTTACTGACACAACGTATTAAATGTTATGGAAAAAAACATATTGTTGGGCTGGCTATTGCTGATCCTCGCAGGCCTTTCCCAGACAGGTTGTTCGTCCTACGGCGGACAGAATAGTAAACAGGACACCCTGCAGCTTCCCGTCATTACCCTATCCGGTAAGGACACCGTATTGCAATCGGCTTACGTAGCCGATATACAGGCCATAAAGAATATAGAGATCAGGGCCCGGGTAAAAGGGTTCCTGGAAGGCATATATATAGACGAAGGCCGGGTGGTAAAAAAAGGCCAGCTCCTCTTCAAGATCAATGACGACGAATACAAGACAGCCCTCTCCAAGGCCCGTGCCGCCCTCCAGAACGCCGAGGCAGCCGCCAGGGCCACCCAGCTCGAGGTGGAAAGAGTACAGCTCCTGGTGGACAGACACGTCGTAGTCCCCTCCGAGCTCGAAGTGGCAAAAGCCAGACTCGCAGCCGATAAGGCCAATATAGAAGAGGCCCGCTCCTCCGTCACCAGCGCGGAGAACCACCTCTCCTATACCTCCGTCCGAGCCCCCTTCGACGGGCTCATCGACCGCATCCCCCTCAAACCGGGAAGCCTTATCGATGAAGGGACCCTCCTCACCAGCCTGTCCGATATCAGCGCCATGTACGCCTACTTCAGCTTCCCCGAGAACGAATACCTGCAGTACCAGCGCACCCGCCACCAGGCAGATAAGGATGGACAGCCCGGCCAGGGATTTTCCAACAACGAAGTAAAGCTCGTCCTGGCCGACGGCAGCAACTATCCCTACAGCGGTATCATCGAGACCGTAGAAGGCGAGATTGAACAAACCACCGGCTCCATCGACTTCCGCGCCCGCTTCCCCAATCCACAGCAGCTGCTCCGGCATGGAGCCACCGCCAAGCTTTACATATCCACCCCGGCCGACAGCATCCTGCTCGTACCACAACGCTCCGTATTCGATATACAGGACAAAAGCTATGTCTACCTCGTCGATAAGGACAACAAGCTGCACATGCAAAGCTTCGAACCCCTCACCAGGTTCTCTCATTATTACATCGTCAAACAAGGGCTCCACCCATCCGACAGGATCTTGTACGAAGGCGCCCAGAACGTCCGGGAAGGAATGGTCATCAAACCCAGGACCACTAATATCAACCTATAACGAAAACGAACATGTTCAATATATTTATTCGGCGACCGGTCTTGTCGCTGGTCATCTCTTTGATCATTTTATTATTGGGTATCCTTGCCCTGGTCGATCTACCCGTGACACAGTTCCCCGACATCGTACCACCCTCCGTCACCGTCACCGCCAACTACACAGGCGCCAACGCGGATGTCTGTACCAAGGCGGTCGCTACCCCATTGGAACGGGCCATCAACGGCGTACCCGGCATGACCTATATGTCCACCGTCTGTAGCAACGATGGGCTCACGGTCATCAATATTTATTTTAATGTGGAAACAGATCCGGACGTCGCTGCAGTTGCAGTGCAGAATCGCGTGGCCACCGTCATCGACGAGCTGCCCGAAGAAGTGATCCGCGCCGGCGTCACCACCGAAAAGGAGGTGAACGCCATGCTCATGTACCTCAACATCATGAGCACCGACAGCTCCCTGGACGAAAAATTCATCTATAACTTCACGGATATCAATATCCTCCAGGAGCTCAAACGCATCGGCGGCGTCGGTCTCGTCGAGATCATGGGCGCCAAGGAATACTCCATGCGCGTATGGCTAAAACCCGACAGGATGATGGCCTATCACGTCGGCACCGAAGAGGTCATCAAGGCCATCCGCAGCCAGAACGTGGAAGCCGCCCCCGGCAAGACGGGCTTGAGCTCCGACCGCTCCCCCCAGGCCCTGCAATATGTACTCCGCTATACAGGCAAATTCTTCGAGCCCTCCCAGTACGAGAACATCGTCATCCGGGCCGACGACAACGGCTCCGTCCTCAAGCTGAAAGAAATAGCCGACATCGAATTCGGCTCTCTCACCTATAGCATGGTCTCCAATACGGACGGTCAGCCCTCCGCCTCCATCATGATCAAACAACGCCCCGGCTCCAACGCCCGGGAAGTCATCCATGACATAAAAGCAAAAATGGCGGAGCTGAAAAAGACCTCCTTCCCATCCGGAATGACGTACAATATCAACTACGATGTATCCCGCTTCCTGGACGCATCGATCCATGAGGTGCTCCGTACGCTGGTGGAAGCCTTTATACTCGTCTTCATCGTCGTCTATATCTTTTTACAGGACCTTCGTTCGACGCTCATTCCCGCCCTCGCCGTACCCGTAGCGCTTATAGGCACCCTCTTCTTTATGCAGATGATGGGCTTTTCCATCAATCTCCTCACCCTCTTCGCCCTCGTATTGGCCATCGGTATCGTGGTCGACAACGCTATCGTGGTAGTGGAAGCCGTACACGTCAAGATGACAGAACACCATATGGACCCCATGCCGGCCACCCTTGCCGCCATGGGCGAGATCAGCAGGGCCATCATCGCTATTACCCTGGTCATGTCCGCCGTGTTCGTACCCGTGGCATTCATGTCCGGCCCCGTGGGAGTCTTCTACCGGCAGTTCTCCCTCACGCTGGCCATCTCCATCGTCATCTCCGGCATCAATGCCGTGACCCTGACACCAGCCCTTTGCGCCATCCTGCTGAAGCACGATACAAAGCCGCGAAAAGGCCTCCTCCCCAGCTTCTTCCGTGCCTTCAATCGTCGCTATGACGCTCTCCAGCATGGCTACAGCCGTCTCATCAATAAGATCGCCGCCCGCCGCGTCGTCACTCTTGTCCTACTGGCAATATTCTTTATCGCCGCCTGGGGCATCAACACCGTCCTGCCTTCCGGCTTTATTCCTACGGAAGATCAGGGGCAGATCCTCGTCAACGTGACCACGCCTGCCGGCTCGACGGTGGAAAGAACAGAAGCCGTCCTCGCCGACATACAACGGCAAACAAAAGACATGTCCTCCATCGAATCCGTCTCCACCCTGTCCGGCTATAGTCTCGTCAACGAAGTCGCGGGCGCCTCCTACGGCATGGCCATGATCAACCTGAAAGACTGGGATCAACGCAAGGAATCTCTCCGCGATGTCATCAGGACCCTGGAGGACAGGACCCGCAACATCGCCGACGCCTCCATACAATTCTTCCCACCGCCCACCGTGCCCGGATTCGGTAACGCCAGTGGCTTCGAGATCCAGGTGCTGGATCGCACCGGCAACCCCGATCTGCCAAGAACAGCGGAGGTCGTGAACAATTTCATACAGGACCTGAACAAATCCCCCGAGATTGAAGGAGCCTTCACCACCTTCGATCCCACCTTCCCGCAATATATGATCACCGTAGACCAGGCCGTGGCGGCTCAAAAAGGCATCACGATCGATGAAGCCATGGAAACCCTGCAATCCCTCGTGGGCAGCTACTATACCTCCAACTTCATCCGCTTTGGCCAGATGTACAAAGTGATGGTACAGGCCTCGCCCGAATACAGGACAAAACCGGAAGACGTACTAAAGCTGCAGATCAAAAATGCCAAGGGCGAAATGGTGCCTTTCTCCACTTTTATAAAAATGCACAGCATACAAGGTCCCGAACAGATCACCCGGTACAATATGTATACCTCCGCCATGATCACGGGAGATGCAGCCCCCGGCTTTAGCAGCGGCGACGCCATCGACGCCATCCGCCGCGCGGGAGAGAAACTGCCGAAAGGCTACGTCTTTCAATGGTCAGGCATGACCCGTGAACAGATCCTCTCCGGCGATCAGGCCATATACATCTTCCTGATCTGTCTGCTCTTCGTCTATCTGCTGCTGGCCGCCCAGTACGAGAGCTTCCTGTTACCCATGCCCGTTATCCTGTCCTTGCCCACCGGCATCTTCGGCGCCTTTCTGTTGCTGAAGCTGGTTGGATTGGAAAACAATATCTATGCACAGGTGGCCCTGGTAATGCTCATCGGCTTATTAGGTAAGAACGCCATCCTCATCGTGGAGTTCGCCATCCACCGGCAGAAGGAAGGCATTCCCATTATAAAGGCGGCAGCCGAAGGAGCCCGCTCCCGGTTACGTCCCATCCTGATGACATCCCTGGCCTTTATCGCGGGACTTATCCCACTATGCATAGCCGGGGGAGCCGGCGCCATGGGCAATCGCAGCATCGGGACAGCCGCGGCAGGCGGTATGATCTTTGGCACCCTCTTCGGCCTCCTCATCATCCCCGGCCTCTATGTCATCTTTGCTACGCTGGGCAGCCGGCCTAAGAAAGTCCGCCCGGTGGTAGCCCCAGCCATGCTTGCCCTCCTCGCATTTTGCTGGACAGGCTGCACCCAATACAAATCCGTCACCATCACACCCAAACAGGAGCTCCCCGCCACCTACACAGATAGTCTGGGCATGGACTCATCGAATATAGCTTCCCTCTCTCCTGAAAAGTTTTTTTCAGACCCTTACCTCCGGCGTCTCATCGACACAGCCCTGGCAGCCAACCCCGACCTACAGTCCGCTTTGCAGAAAATAGAGATCGCCGCCGCCAGCCTGCAATACGCCCGCTCTCCCCTGCTTCCCTCCCTCAATGCGGAAGTCGGCGCGGCCCTGAGAAGATACAGCGACTACACCATGGACGGCGTCGGCAACTTCGACACCAACCTCTCGCCGGACATCGACAAGGACCAGCACATACCCAACCCCACTCCCGACTATTTCCTTGGCTTCCGAAGCTCCTGGGAGGTGGACCTCTGGGGCAAATTGCGCAGCCGTAAAGCCGCCGCCCTGTCAAGGTACCTGGCCGGCAGGGAAGGGTATCGCATGGTCGTCACCGAGCTGATCGCACAGGTAGCTACCTTGTATTACCAGCTCATGGCGCTAGACAGACAACAGTCCATCCTGCATAAGAATGCACAATTACAGGACAATGCGCTGGAGATCGTCAAGGCCCAGAAGCTGGGCGGCAGAGCCACCGAGCTGGCCGTACAACAATTCCAGGCCCAGCTCCTGAATACACGCAGCCTTCTTTATACCAACGCACAACAGATCACCGAGACTGAAACCCAGCTTAATTTCCTCCTGGGAAGCTACGCACGACCTATAGAAAGAGATACCTCCATCGTTCAGATGCCCCTGCCACAGGCGCTCTCGGCAGGTATACCCTCTCAGTTGCTCCTGCACCGGCCTGACATACGACAGGCGGAAGCCGAGCTGCTGGCAGCCAATGCAGACATTCGGGCGGCCAGGGCGGCCTTCTTCCCTTCCCTGAACCTTTCCGCCTACACAGGCTACAATGCGTTCAAGGCGGCCCTCCTGTTCAACCCCGGCTCCATAGCCTATGGACTCTCGGGCGGACTCACGGCCCCGATATTCAACAGAAGGGCTATCCGGGCGGATTATGCCCGCAGCATCGCCGAAGGACGGCAGGCCCTGTATACGTATCAGAAGGCCATCCTCACCAGCTTCCGCGAAGTGACCAACAGCCTCAAAGGCATGGAGAACTATCAAAAATTCTATGAGCTGAAACAAGACGAGGTAACATCGCTGAACAATGCCGTATCGGTTGCCAACGACCTGTACCTGGTAGGAAGAGCATCCTATCTCGAGGTGATCACCGCACAACGCAATGTGCTCGACGCCGAGCTGGAAATGACAAACGCCAAAGCCAGCGTGTTTTTGAACGCGGTCAATCTATATCGGAGCGTGGGCGGGGGCTGGAGATGATCCGGTCCCGCAGGAAATAATAAAGGGGAATGCCTGACAGTACGATACCGAGGCCGGGCCACGTATACTTTGGCTTGTACACCAGCAGCAGCAGACAGATACAGCTGGCCAGGACAATGTATACCATCGGCAGCACAGGATAACCAAAAGCCCTGTACGGCCTCGGTAAATACGGCTTCGTCTTCCTGAGCCGGAAGATACCGATGATGGTTAGTATATAAAATATCAGGACGACAAAAATGACATAGTCCAGCAGCTCTCCATATTTCCCGCTGAGGCAAAGCAGCGACGCCCAGACGCATTGCATCCACAACGCCTTGCCCGGCACGGCATTCTTGTTCAATACACCGGCCTGACGGAAAAAAAGACCGTCCCTGGCCATGGTGTAATATACCCTTGCGCCCGAGAGGATCAGCCCATTGTTGCATCCAAAAGTGGAGATCATCAACAGCACCGCTATCACCTTCGTGCCATTGTCGCCGAATATATGCTGCGATGCCACCACCCCTACTCTATCATTTTCCGCAAAAGCGATATCATGCAGCGGCAGGACATAGATATACATGAAATTGGTCGCTACATAGATGGCCGTGACGATCATGGTCCCTAAAAAAAGGCTTAATCCAATGTTGCGCTCCGGCCGCTTGATCTCCCCCGCGATAAAGGTGACGTTATTCCAGCTGTCGCTGCTAAAAAGACTGCCGACCATGCTGCCCGCGATAGCGCCCAACGCCGCCAGTCCCGCATAAGGCAATAGCTGCCCCGCAGCATCCAGCCCCTCCAGCTTAAATCCCGTACTCCAATTGGCGCTTGCTATATCCTGTCGTCCCGCCAGCAGGAATCCAAAGATCACCAGCCCCGCCAGCGAAATGATCTTCGCCAGGGTGAAGCTCGTCTGGATCCACTTCCCTCCTTTCACGCCGCGACTATTGATATAGGTCAGCACGACGATGAGCGCGATAGCCGTCACCTGCGCCGCCGAGATCTCTATAAAACCCAGGTCCAGCAGGATATGCTTCTCCCCCAGCTCAGGGATGATATAGGAGGTGAACTTCCCAAAAGCCACGCCCACGGCGGCTATGGAGCCCGCCTGGATGACGGAAAAAAAGCTCCACCCAAATAGGAACCCCGTCAGAGGATTGAACGCTTCCTTGAGATAGACATATTGCCCGCCTGCCTTGGGGAACATCCCGCTGAGCTCTCCATAGCTAAGGGCCGCCGTAAGGGTCAGCACACCTGTCAGTATCCAGACAAGGATCAGCCAGCCGGCGGAACCCACATTACGGGTAATATCCGCGCTGACGATAAAGATGCCGGAGCCGATCATGGAGCCCACTACGATCATCGTAGCATCCAATAATCCAAGAGACCGCTTGAACTCAGGGGAGGGAGCGTTCGACATTAAGCGAAATTTTTGGCGGGCTGGATAGAAAGATAGTCAGGCAGAACAGGCCGGCTGGCGACACATTCCCCGATGACACTCAAGATCCTTTCCCGCTCCTTGCCCACCAATGTAAGACGGGGCGCCCGTACATATTCGCTGCCGATGCCCGTCTGCATTTCCGCCAATTTGATATATTGCACCAGCTTGGCATGGATATCCAGCTCGAGGACAGGTAAGAACCAACGATAGATGGACAAAGCCTCTTCGATCCGACCGGCTTTAACAAGCCGGTAGACGGCGACCGTCTCCGCCGGGAACGCACACACCAACCCCGCAACCCATCCATCCGCCCCCATCAGCAGCTCCTCCATAGCCAGGGTATCCACTCCACAGAGTATCTTCATCCTTCCCCCAAATCGGTTGATGATGCGGGTGACATTGGAGATATCCCTGGTAGACTCCTTCACAGCCTGTATATTGGGACAGCTCTCCAGCAGCTCCTCGAACATATCCAGCGTCACTTCCGTCTTATAATCGACAGGATTATTGTAGATCATGATCGGCAGGTCCGTCGAATCCGCCACCGTCTTGAAATACGTGACGGTCTCGCGATGGTCCGTCGAATAACGCATGGGAGGCAGCATCATCAACCCCTCCGCTCCCCACTCCCTGGCATCGGCTGCCAGCTGCAACGCATCCCGGGTAGCCCCTTCCGCAATATTCAATACCACAGGCGCCTGGCCATCTACTTTTTCTACGGCAAACTTGATCAGTCTCTCCTTCTCCTCATAGGTCAGCACGCTGGCCTCGCCAAGACTGCCGCCTAATATGATCCCGTCGACGCCGGAAGATAGCTGTACACGAAGATTCTTCTCGAATAAAGGGAGATCCAATTCGTCCTTTGCTGTGAACTTTGTAGTGAGCGCTGGAAACACTCCTTTCCAAACAATTGCCATAAGAAAATTTTTCAAAAGTATTTATTAGAAAATAAGAGATGAACGCGGTTTTTAATCAAATATATCCGGATATTAACCTGATCCGGCCCTTCCGGACACTACAGCTCATTGCTATTCCGCTGGGGAGGGTCCACTCCCAGCAAATGCTTCACAAAAAAATCCCGCCTCTTCACGCGCCCGTAAGGCCCCCCATCCGTATGGTCGCTCCCCGGCAAAGGCAGAAAATCAAAGGTCTTGCCCGCCTTGATCAGCGCATCGATCACCCGATAGGTCGACTCCGGCGGCACATTGTTGTCGGCCTCCCCTACCATCAGCAACAGGTCGCCCCGCAGCTTCCAGGCATTGGTCACATTGGATTGCTCGTCATAATGCTTCCCCACGGGATAACCCATCCACTGCTCGTTCCACCATTGCTTATCAATCCGGTTGTCATGACACCCGCAGGACGACACAGCCGCCTTGTAAAACTCCCCATGGAACAACAATCCCCCCAGGGAATTCTGCCCTCCGGCCGAAGTGCCATACAACCCCACCCGGGTAGTATCTACATAAGGATATTTCGCGGCCAGCGCCTTTATCCACAGTATCCTGTCCGGAAAGCCCGCATCCGCCAAGTTCTTCCAGCATACATCATGGAAGGCCTTGCTTCGGTTGGCCGTCCCCATCCCATCTATCTGTACTACGATAAAACCCATCTGCGCGATGCTTTGCATCTCGCCATATCTGCTGGTGAAATCCTTGGGGACGAAAGACGCCTGGGGACCGGCATAAATATTCTCCACTACCGGATATTTTTTCCCGGGGTCGAAGTCGGCGGGTCGCAACACCACACCCCATATATCCGTCACCCCGTCCCGCCCCTTGGCATGGAAAGGCTCGGGGAAACGCATCCCCGTCGCCAGATAAGCCGAAGCATCCGCCGTCTCCAGGTCCATGACCTTCCGCGCATCAGCGGTGAGGTGCAACGAAATACTCGTAGGCACGTTTATTTCCGATGCCGCATCGATATAGTATTTCTTGTCGGGAGAGAACACGACAATATGATTGGCTTTCGAAGGCGTTAGACTCACCAGGCGTTTGCCGTCAAAACCTATCCGGTAATAATGGATATAATAAGGATCTTCGTCCGGGTTCATACCACTGGCGGAGAACCATATCTCTCTCTTTTTGACATCGATGCTGTCGATGTCCCGCACGATCCACTGTCCCTTCGTCACCTGCTGCTTTTGCTGCCCCGTCGTCGCATCCAGCAGATAGATATGATGCCAGCCGTCCTTTTCGGAGGTCATCAGCACCTCGTTCGTTTCAGGCAGGTAATGCGTATACAGACGGCTTTCGTATATAAAAGTAGGCGTCTGCTCGTCATACACCGTCCGCGTCTCGCCCGTCTCTCCGTCCACTTCGATGATGCGGAACCGTTGATGTCCCCGCTCCACTTTCTCATACGTGAAATAACGGTTGTCCTTTTGCCGCCAGTGCAGCTGCGGCGATCCGAAGAAATCGATGAGCGGCGTATTCACCTTGACAGGTTTTGTTTCTCCCACATGAAAGAGATACATCTCATACGTGGTAAAAGGATCACCCGGCTGCTTATAAGGATGCTGATGCAGCTCGCCCCTCGTGGTCCCTTTCACCGAAGACAATACATAATAGACGGCGGAATCCTTCACCGGGTTGATATGATAGCCTACCAGGTATTTACTGTCCGGGGACCAGGCCAGCTCGCCATAAGGTTTCTTTTCATTCCCATCCGTCGTCAGCTGGACAGGCTCGCCGCCTTCAGTGCTGCGCATAAAGACATTCCCATCCTTCACATACGCCGTATATTTCCCATTCGGCGACAGGCTGTCGGTATGGAAATTCCCCCATCGGGACCATTCCCGATCCGCAAAAGGACGGCGTCTTTCCCTCTCGTTTTCCTTGGGAAGACTGTCTACATACTGACGCGTCACCTTTACACGCGTACCTTTTTCCATGTCTACATAGTAATATTCCTGCACAGAGTCTTTAAGAAGATTGCGATACCAGAAGGCTTTGCCGCCAGCCAGCCAGTTGGGTCGCACAGAGGTCTTGAAGATCGTCCGGGTCCCCAGACTGTCAAGCACCTTTGCTTTGCGGTAACGTTCCATGATCTCGCTTCGGGATGGCTGGTAGGCTGGCTGAGCCATGGAAACCATAACTTGTTGTGTCAACAACAGGGTCAACAATAGTAATCTCATGTGAATTAATTTTTATAGACTCTCAATAATTTTACTCCATGCGGAGGAATTACATATCCCGGCTTGACCCCCTCCCACTTATGCGTCCAGCAATCCAGCGCCCGAACCCTGGCAGGAAACCCTAACGCCGGCAGGTTGACGGAGACCTCCCGGTACGCCGTATCCATATTGAAAATACCTACCGCCCGGCTGCCATCCTCCATTTCCTTTATCCATACCTGGTACTTATCCCCGCGCACCACTCTCCGCGCCTGTTTGCCCGATACATCCTGGTCAATGGCCAGCACCTCGTCATTGGTCAGAAGGTTCAGCGTAAAAGGATCCAGCTTGCTGATATCACAGCCTATCAGTAGCGGCGCTGCCAGCAGACACCAGAGGCTCACATGCGTATACTGCTCGTCCGGCGTCAGCCGCGACGCATGCAGGTTCTCACCCCATCCCACCTGTCCTACGATCATCATGTCCGGGTCGTTCCAATGACCCGGGCCCGCATACGGATACAACCCATCCTGACGGAAGCCGATGCGGCTCATGCTTTCCCAGGTGTCCTCGATATCTTCCGTCGTCCGCCAGGTTTGTCCATCTACCTGACGCCCCCACTTCCAGACATCCTTCATCCCATACTGGCACAGGCTGTAAACGATGTCCCGCCCCCGCGCACGCAACGCCTTTTGCATAAGACTATACGGCTTTATATAGGTCGCCAGGCTGGTGTCCTTGCCTGCGATGCGGTCATAGCTGCACCAGTCGTATTTTAAATAGTCTATTCCCCACGACGCATAGGTCTCCGCGTCTTTTACCTCATTTTGCCAGGAGCCCGTAAAACCGCCACAGGTCAGTGGTCCGGGCGACGAATAGATACCGAATTTCAAACCCTGTCCATGCAGCCAGTCACCCAGCTCCTTCATGGCGGGGAACTTATCATTGGGTACAATGGTGCTATCCGTGGCACGCACCGGCGATTGCCAGCCATCGTCGATATTGATATAGCTCCATCCATGATCCACCAGCCCCTTGTCCAGCAGCGCTTGCGCGGAGGATCGGACCTTGGCGTCGCTCACACTCGTCCCCCAGCAGTTCCAGCTGTTCCATCCCATCGGCGGCGTCAGCGATAAGACATCCCCCACTTTGATCGTCAATGTCTGCTCCGCCTTGCCGGCAGCATTGCTAACATTGACATGCACCATATGCTCGCCCCGGATCCTCACCTCCCCCGTCAATACCCCCGTATTCTCATCCAGCCGCAGCCCATCAGGCAACCCCGTAGCTTCATATTTTATCGGCTTCTCACCCGATGCCGCGATCCTGAACAGCACAGGCGACAATGGTCGCACCCCAAACACTTTCGGGCTGTTGATACGCGGCGCGGCAGCCGGCGCGGGAGTCAATATATAAGGCACATCGAACTTTCCTGACACGGTCAATCCCGTCCCCTCCTCCGTAAAAGTATATTCAAGGTCCGCTCCTTCCCCCGCATTCATAGGGATCGATATTTCCTTTTCACCAAATGGACCTAAAAAGATTTTCTCATCCGTCTTGTTACCCCCATATTTCCCCGGGACCAGGTACAGCCGGCCATAGGTAAGCTCCCCCTTTATCGTCGTATTGAATTGATTCCGCACCCGCAAAGGCAATATAGTTTTCCCGCCGGGCACATATTGTATGCTGTCCGCCACAACACCCAGCGTAAGCCCGTCCGTCTTTTCCAGCATATCCAGATAGGGATTGCCCATAAAAATGCCGCCCGTGCCGCCTCCATCATAATCCCGCACGGCAATGATATTCTCCTTATCCCATCGGATAGCGCTGTCGTCGACGGCTACGTGATATTCCCGGACGGCGGGCCATTTGCTTACATAGCCTCCCGCATCGCTGGGGAAAGCGCCTATCTGGCCGATCTTTTTTCCATTGAGAAAGGTCTCATCCACATCGTTCACATGCGCCAGGAATATCCGCAGACTGTCCTTCCATTTTCCTGCCGTCCGCAGCGAAGAAGGGATCACCACATGCATCCGGTACCACGCATATCCATGGTAGTTGCGGAAACCCTGCGCCTGCCATACCACACCCGTACGCACCATTTTCCAACCGCTGTCATCAAAGGAAGGGTCCTTCCGGGCGGGATCATCCCCCGTGGCAAATCGCGCCTCCGCCATGCGGATAGCATCCGGATGCTGGGCCATGCAGAAGATCATGGGAAGGAATAATGCCCCCGTCAATAGCAATCTTGATATCATGTGTCTAAGTCTCTCATCTGAAAATAGCCTGCCTCCTGATCTCTCCACCGCAACTGGCCTACCCCCCAAATCTTTCCACCGCAAACGGCCTTAGGTCAATGCTGGTCGCCCGCTCTTCCACAAGCTCGCTCACCAGCTTCCCCGTCCCCGCACCCAGGCTCAGTCCCAGCATGGAATGACCCGTCGCCACCACCACATTGTCATACTTCCTGATCCTGCCGATATAAGGCAGCCCATCCGCCGAACAAGGCCGGTATCCATACCATATCCTCTCCGCCGGCGGCATCGGGACATCGAACTCCGGAAAGAACCGGTTCACGGCATTCAATATACCCTGCACACGATTGTACCGGGGAGGTGTAGACGTAGAAGTGATCTCCATCGTCCCTCCGAATCTTATTTTATTCCCATCCATCGGCGTAATGGCAGCCCTGCCTTCCACCAGTATGGCGGGATAGTTGACATGATAAGGCGAATTCTCCAATGTGACCGAATATCCACGCCCCGGCATCAGCGGCAATCGCGTATCCAGCTGCGCCGCCACCTCCCTGCTCCAGGACCCCGTAGCCAGCACCACCGCACTGGCCGCATACGCATTTTTCGATGTGATCACCCGCCGTACAGCCCCGTTTGCCGTCTCGAATCGCAACACTTCCTCATTGGGCACAAGCTGCACGCCCCGCTCCCGCAACAGATCGATCAACACCTGCATCAGCCGGTTGGGATACAGATGCGCATCGCACTTGAAGAAGATAGCCCCCAGCCCGTTTATCCGTGTATGCGGCTCCTTAGCCTGCATCTCGTCATAGCTCAACAAACTGGCGTCCAGCCCCAGATCATGCGCCTTCTCCACCGTATGATGCGCATGTTCCGCCGCCTCCGGCGTCTGGAAGATCTCCAGCAACCCTTTATGCTCATAGGCGACATCGAACACCGGCTGCTTGAACCACACCTGCTCATATTCCTGCTGACTCAGCAAGGCGATATCCCGCAGGGGCACCGCAGACCGCTCCACATGCTCCTTCGTGGCGCTTTTCATAAATTTCAAACCCCAGTCGATCAATGACCTGCTCAGCCGGGGCTGCACATAAAAGGGACTCTGGGAATTCAACATCCATTTCAAACCTTGCTTCACGATACCAGGAGTTGCCAGTGGGATAAAATGACTGGGACATACATAGCCGCAGTTGCCATAGGAGCAGTTGTCCAGGAAGTCGGATTTATCGAGCACAGTAACACTATATCCAGCCTGTTGTAAGTAATAGGCGGAACTTAAGCCAATGATCCCGCCCCCGGCTACGATGACATTTTCCATCATCAAAAATACCGATCCCCATCAAAGCCCGCTGCATGGTATTTGACTTCATATAGCAGCATTTTAACCATTTTTTCCTCCATTTTGACCCCTTGATGGTAATATCCGTAAAATCCGTATATTCGGTATATGAAAGTATTGCAATTCACCATCCCCGTTCCGCACGACAAGACAGTTATCGTGCAGAAAGATGTATTGCCCCATTTCTATCCACACCTCCACCGTCACGACGAGATCCAGCTCACTTGGATCCAGCAGGGTGAAGGGACCCTGGTGGCCGAGAATAACATGCATACTTTCCGGTCCAACGAGATCTATTGGTTGGGAGCCAACCTCCCCCATATCTTTAAGAGCGACCCTTCTTACTTCACACCCAAGAGCCGCAAAAAAGTCCATACGCTGAATATCTTCTTCAATGCCAGAGGCAATCTCGACTCCTTTTTCGAGCTCCCCGAAATAAAAAGCGTAAAGAACTTCCTGCAGAACCAACAGTCCGGATTCAAAGTGCCCCCCCAGCATGTCACGGAAATATCCAATAAAATGCTGGTGATACAGAACAGCTCCGGCGTCGACCAGCTCATCCATTTTATCGAGCTCCTGAAATCGCTCAGCAATTTCCCGGAACTGATGCCCCTCTCATCCTGCACCCAGCCCGCCACCTACAGCGAGCACGAAGGCATCCGCATCGGCGCCATCTACAATTTCATCATGCAGCAATATGATAAGCCTATCACGCTGGAGGATGCCGCCAAACAGGCCCACATGACCCCACAGGCTTTCTGCCGCTATTTCAAGAAACATACCATGCACACGTTCGTATCCTTCCTCAATGAAGTGCGCATCAACGAGGCCTGCAAAAGGCTCACCGACGGGAATTACGACAGCATCGCCACCGTGGCGTATAACTGTGGGTTCAACAGCATCACCAACTTCAACCGCGTGTTCAAAAGCGTGACCCGCAAATCCCCCAGCGATTACGTCGAGAGCTACTTCCAGCACGTGGAGTAGTCCTCCCGCCCCTCCGCCAATCTACCGCCAGGTCCTAATTCGTTGCTTCCCGCACCATCCGTATCGTCCCATAGATCGGTCCCACGGAATTATTATTGCTCCTCGCCGCCAACCTCACCGTCACGCTCGTCTTCCCCTTCACCAACTCCTGCGGCACCGGATATTTTATCTCATAGAACTTGCTTTCCTTGAATCCATTCAGGTCCTGCGTGGCAATGGTCTGCCCGTCTATCTGAATATTGAATATACGCCCCCGGTGATCCGATCCCCAGTATGAACATACCAGCGTATTGGCCACCGACGAGTCCACCTTCATGACAAAGGAAAAATTCCCGCCCCTCTCCGCCGAACGCCACTTCTGTCCATGCTCATCCCCCGTCTCCAGCCCCTCGCCCGTGAAGGAATGATCCCGCTCGGGCTGCATCTCACCCAGCCGCATCCTGTCTATCGTCCTGTCCTCCATCTCCTGCTGTTTCCTCTTCTCCTCCCGGTATTGATCCTGCCGGGCCACCCATCCCTCCGGAGTGAAATGGTCCCAGTACACAGAGTAATATTCGTTCTTCGTACGATTGAAAGGTATCAGCTCCACATCCGCCGGCTGCCCCACATTATTGGTATGAAAGACAAGCCCATCCCCCTTCACCCATTTGTTGGGGTCTTTCTCGCTCGTTACCAGCACCGGCACCCCTTTCAACGGATCAGGTTCCGCATTCCCGAAAAGCCCCGCCAGCAACACGGGTCCATAGAACAACGCCACACGGTCCGGGTTGTCCGGCATCGCCTCCGTACGGAATGCCTCCGGTACATGGATGATCACCTTATCTTTATTGCTCCACGTCCGCTTGATAGCAAGATACCCATCCTCTCCCTTCACTCCTTTCACCAGCTTTCCGTTCACCGTCACCCACACCCGTCCGGCCCAAAAAGGCTCGCGTATCTTCAGTGTAAAGGCCACCGGCTTCACCGCACTCACGGTCAACAATACGCTGTCCGCCGCGGGAAGTTGCGTCTGCTGCTCGACCGTAACGCCCTTCTCCTTCCAGTTCAGACGCGATGGGATAAAAAGATTCACATAAAGACTTCCATCCTTCCCCCTGAAATAGATGCTTTCTCCATACTTGACATGATTCTCCATACCCGACCCTACACAACAGGTGAAGGTGTGGAACGGATCGCTGTACTCCTTCTTCGTCCCCATACGCAATGGCACGAAATAACACATCATGCCATCTTCATGATTCTGAGAGGCCAGGATATGATTGTACAATGCCTTTTCATAATAGTCCATCAACATTGAATTTGGATGCAGGGCGAACAAATGCCGTGTCAGCTTCAGCATATTGTATGTATTGCACGTCTCCGTTGTATTATCCGTAAGATGGTCGTTCAATTGTCGCGCCGGGCCCAAATACTCATAATTGCTGTTCCCGCCCGTCGCATAAGAATGGTCGTTCACGACGGTGCGCCAGAAGAATTCCGCGATGGTCTTATCCTTCTCATCCCCCGTCAGCTCATACCGCCGCGCGCAACCGATGACCTTGGGTATTTGTGTATTGGAATGCTTCCCCGGCAGATCATCCAGACCCATGGACAAGGAATCCAGAATCCGTTTGTCATGGAACTTGTACGACAGGTCCAAATACTTTTTATCTCCTGTAATAGCATACGTATTGACCAGCACCTCGTTCATACCGCCATATTCACAAGCCAGCATCCGCTGGTCCAGGCTGTCGCTCAGATGGCCTACGATGGACACCGTCCAGTCCGCCATGCCTTTCTCTACCTGTAACGCTTTGGCATTGTCACAATACAAATAAGCATCCAGCAGTCCCGCCATCACCTTGTGTACGGTGTACCAGGGCGACCATCCTCCATTCAGGTCGAATCCCCTGCTGCGGATCTTACCCGCCGACACTTCCATCCAGATGCTGTCCTCGCGTGGGATAGCGCCTATATACCCCGTCTTGCGCGCCGTCTGGCATACCTGCAGCTCGTCGACGATATAATTTACCCGTTGCAGATATTTTGCATCACCCGTGGAAGCATATTCCATCGCACAGGCCGAGAGATAATGTCCCAATGTATGACCCGCAAGACCCGAAGATTCCCACCCCCCATATTTCTTTCCCTTCGCCTCCAGCCCGGAATGTATCCGAAAGTCCGACAAAAGCCTGTCCGGCTCCACTTGCAGCAGATAACGCGCATCCGCCTCCATGGCTTCCTTGAAAGACCCGTCCAGCAGCCGCACATCCCGAAGATCAAAAGGATACGCCTCTACTGCCACCTGTGGGGCCACCTTCACACCATGCCCCCCATACTCAGGCACATACGATTGGGAATACCCGCCCGATACACTTAATGCTAAGAGAATAGATAAACGATATTTCATTTTACGCCGATGTAATACATTTTAATAATGGCTTCCTTGTCGAACAACGCAGCTTCATCTTCTTTCACGTCACAGCTCTTCCATTCCTCCGTGGGAATGATCCGTAGCTTCTTCTCTCCGTTCTTCAGCGTCAGCGGCAGATCGAACCCATGAACACAATCGGTCCAACGATAGGACACCCGCTTCCCATCCTCGCTCCAGCGCAATTCCAGCACCGGTATCTGCGTAGTCCGAAGATATTGATCGAATACCTTCCCGTAGTCGTACTTTGCCTGCCGGGAGAAATAATGTTCTATCTGCTGCGTCGTAACGGTTTGATGATAAAAGGCCCTGTTCATACCCCGCAGTATCTGCCGGAAAAGGGAATCGTCATCCATGCCGTGCCGGATGGCATGCAGCATATTCCCCGCCTTGGGATACATATCTCCGCTGCCCTGGTCGTTGACATTATAATGGGCAATGATAGGCTTATCATTGCGGATACCCCTGCGTATCCCCGCATTGTATGCATTCGCGGCATCTTTTCCCCACATGTAATCTATAAAGAGTGTTTCGCTGTAATTCGTATACCCCTCGTGCACATACATATCCGCCAGGTCCTTCGTAGTGATATTGTTCCCGAACCATTCATGCCCGCTCTCGTGGATAATGATAAAATCCCATTTCAAGCCCCATCCCGTTCCCGAACCATCTCTCCCCCGGTAGCCGAAAGCATAGTGATTCCCATAAGCCACCGCGCTTTGATGCTCCATCCCCGTATGCTGCACATCCACGAGTTTATAGCCATCCTCATAAAAAGGATAAGGCCCGAACCAGTACTCCATGCTATGCAGCATATTGTGCACCTGCTCCGGCATATAGCTCCGCGCCTTCTCCAGGTTGTAGTCCAACACCCAATAGTCCAGGTCCAAATGCCCCTTCTCTCCCTGGAAGTCCTCGTGAAAGCTGACATATTTGCCTATATATGGAATGATACAGTAATTGCTGATAGGATTGACGACAGCCCATTTCCAGGAGCTGGTGCCATCGCCGTTGCTCTTTTTAAATTGCATCCTGCCATTTGCCACTGCCACCAGGCTGTCCGGCACGATCATGGTCAGCGAAGCTCCACTGTCCGGCTCATCGCTTTGATGGTCCTTACAGGGATACCACAGGGAAGCCCCCATACCCTGACAGGTCACGGTCATCCAGGGACGCCCCAGCGAATCTTTGGCAAAGGTCCAGCCCCCGCTCCACGGCGGACGCGTGCTCTCATGGGGCGTGCCCGAGAAAAATACGTCCACTACTCCGATACTGCCCTTCTTTTGCGGCGCCGCTTCCACATGCCATGCATTGCCTTCCTGTGTAAAATGCAGATATTGCCGGCCATTGAACACCACGCTGTCGATATGCAACGGCGCCTGCAGGTCCAGCTGCATAGCCGGCTGATGTTTGTCTACCACCCGGTAGGTGATGCGATTGCTCCCCCGCGCTGATTTGGTAAGATAGTCCGGCTGCACCGTAATATCATAACGCACCACATCCCACCAGGTCCGCTCGGGGCCAGGACTGCCACGCAATGTGTCGGCATGCGTAAAGACTTTCTCCTGAGCCATGGCAGACATCCCGGCACATAATAAGAAGATGGATAGAGAAGGTTTCAAACAGTTAATTTCCTTCAAATGTAACAGCCGCCGCATTCCTCCGCTTCCTGATTATTGACCGGTTGTCCACGAAAATTATCCTACGCTAAGTAAAACCCTTATCAATACCCGGCAGCGGTCAGCTGTTGATCCGTTAGGGTAGTATCTCGAATTCTTTTTTAAGCTTTATATCCACAGAGCTCGCGCCAACCCATACCTGGAATTTTCCCGGCTCCACCGTCCAGTTCATATTCTTGTCCAGGATGGCCATATCGTCAGGGTGTATGGTAAAATGCACTGTCTTCTTCTCACCCGGCTGCAGGGTCACCCGCTCGAACCCACGCAGCACCGACTCATAGGTCGTCACGCTGCTGACGACGTCTTTTAAATACAGCTGCACCACTTCATCGCCTTTTCGGCTGCCCGTGTTCGTGACATCCACCGACACTTCCACAGCCCCTTGTTGATGCTGTTGTTCCGGTGTAACGGTCAGGTTGCTGTACGAGAAGCTGGTATAGCTGAGCCCATAGCCAAAAGGATAAAGAGGGCCAAAGACGCTGGTATGCCCTACCCCATTCTTGCCCTCCATAGGTTGCGAGCCCGGCTTATAGGGAAAGTTCAGCTCTATCTGCCCCGTCGTCTTGGGGAAGGTGATGGACAGCTTGCCGCCGGGATTATAATCCCCGAACAGCGTCTCGGCGATGGCCTGGCCTCCATAAGAGTTCGGGAACCAGGCTTCCAATATGGAAGGGATATATCGGTTGGCCCAATTGATGGTCAGCGGCTGTCCATTGATCAGCACCAGCACCACGGGTTTCCCCGTTGCCTTCAACGCCTCCAGCAGTTGTTCCTGCCGGCCGGGCAGCTCGAGACTGGTACGCGACATGCCTTCGCCTACTCTTTTTTCATCTTCGCCCAATACGGCAATGACCACGTCCGCACTGGCGGCCCTGGCAACAGCTTCCTGTATGCCCGCATTCTCGGTAGCCGTCAGCGGCGTATGGATGATCTCGCTCTCCGGCCAGGTGCTGTCTACGATATTGCAACCCTTGACATAATCCAGGGCCGCCTTTCCTCCCAGATAAGAGCGCAATCCTTCCAGCACCGAGATGGGTGAAAGATGCGAAGGACCATAACGGCTGATGGCATAAGAGGTCTCCGCCGCCAGGGGGCCCGTCACCAATACACGATGGATCTTATTCTTATCAAGGGGCAGCAGGCTGCTGTCATTCTTCAACAGCACCAGGGACTCGCGCGCCATCTGCAACATGAAATCCTTGTTCTCATTCATCAATGCATCCGACTTCTTAGGGTCTTTTACATAAGGCTGGTCAAAAAGCCCCAGCCGGAATTTCACCCGCAGCACATCCGATACCCGCTGATCCAATGTCTTCATGCTGACACGCCCCTCCTTTACCAGTTCCCGGAGAGGCTCGATAAAAATACGTGGCTGCGTAAAATTCGTCCGCACATTCAATCCCGCTTCTATCACCTGACGCACCGCCTCTTTATAGCTGTCCGCGACATGATGCTTGGAGAAAAGATATTCCACCGCCTCGCTGTCGGAAACGACATATCCGTCAAATCCGAATTTCTGCCGCAGCAGCTCCATAAGAAAATAATAGCTCCCCGTGATAGGCGTCCCATCCCAATCGTTATAGCTGCTCATCACACCCATGGCATGCGCCTCCTGTATCACACGCCGGAAAGCGTAGAGATATATCTGATAAAGCTCCCGTGGCGCCACATGGGGATCCGTACGCGCCTCGCCGTCACGACCGCCTTTGGGTACGCTGTAGACGGCAAAATGTTTCAGGGTGGAAGCTACCCCTTCATGTTGAATGCCCAGGGTCATCTGCTTACCCAGCTCCGCCACGAGAAATGGGTCCTCTCCATAGCTCTCCACCGTCCGGCCCCAGCGGGGGTCACGGGCCAGGTCCAGTATGGGTGCATAGACATTCGTATATCCCAGCGCCCTGGCCTCCCTTCCCACGATATGACCAGCCTGGTTGACCAATGCCTTGTCCCAGGTGCTGCCGATGCTTATCGGGGCGGGCAATGAAGTAGCCCGGTCGTGATTGAGACCATGTATGCCTTCGTTGGTGAAATCTACAGGGATACCCAGCCGCGTCTGCTCTACAAACCAGCGTTGCACCGTATTGATGGCTTCCGCATGCCGGCTGAAGGGATAGGACAACGATGTCACCGCCTTGGAATTATAGGCCAGGTTGTTCAGCTCCTCGTCGATATTGGCGATGCCATCCTTCCAGATCTCGTTCTTCCATTCAGGCGTGGGTAATGAGTCCTTCAAGACCCTGCCGTATCCATACAATGTCGCCGTCTGGCAGGTCTTTTCTTCAAGGGTCATCTGGGACAGCAGGTCCGCGATCCGAAGGTCCACCGGCTGGGTGGGGTCCTCGAATATATCCTTGACCCCATTTTTGTTGAAGTCGATCCACCCGTCATGATAAATGGAACGTTGCAGCTGGCTCCGGCCGGCAGTGGCTAAAAGGATCAGCCACCCGATACAAGCAATTTTCTTCATAGACAGGCAATATACGCCTATGCGTGCTCATTCCTCCTAAATGACAGGATTAAAATAATGCCGCTCAGGACGCCCGAGATAAAAATGAACTCCTGACCGGGTATCTCCACTACGCTGTTCATAAATAACAGCTGGGTCAGGATCAGGAAAATGGAGAAAGCCAGCAATACGATCTTTTGAAGCGCCTGCTTCGACCTGCATTTGATGAGGCCAAAAATGGAGATAGCTGAAAAGAAGAGTCCTACTAATATAGCCATAAGGTTGGGTTTTTCACAGGAACAGTCGGGGTGGATAGCCCTCCCCGTGTTATTCCAAGATACACCGCGCCCGCTGCTATTCCAATAGGAAAACTACTAATCAGGGTCGAGTGATTGTAACAGCTCGCCGGGGGTAATATGCAGTCCCTGCGCCAGCATTACGACAGTGGTGAAGAGGGTATCCACCTCCCCCGCCTCTATTCGATGCAATTGGTGTGATGTCAATCCCGTCGTGGCAGCTAACTCCTGGACGGTGAGCTTCCTTTCTTCCCGTAGGGCAGTAAGATACCTGCCGAATTTTTTTAATACCTCGTCTTTCTGATCCATAAGAACAGGTTTTTAGCGGGCCGTTAGACCCAGGTTCACGCATAATACCCGCCGGAAGGCCGGGCTCCGTAAATTCTATTCGAGTGGATAGTCGAGCAAGGACGAAGGATGTACTTCCAGGGCAACGGCTAATTGTAAGAGGGTGGTCAGCGTAATATTGATCTGACCTTTCTCGATCTTTGCGATCTTACTGTTATCGATACTGCAAGCATACGACATTTCGCGGAGACTGAAGTTCTTCTGATTTCGGAGCTTTCGCAAGTTTTCGCCGAATTTCTTTAACGCTTTTTTGTCGCTGGGTGTGATCATTACAAATTTTTCTAAAGAACCCGTAAGGTGAAAGATTTTTTCAAAATTTTTGTGGCCTAAATAGACCGCAACCATAATAGTTTACTTTAATTTCATTTTCCCTAGATTTGTACAAAAGCTCCATGCCCTCGCCCCCTACTATAAAAGAAATTGCCAGGCGGCTCAATATCTCCGCCTCCACCGTATCGAGGGCCCTTCACGATCACCCCAGCATCGGCCTCCGCACCAAGACACGGGTGCAGCAGTTGGCCGCGGAGCTCAATTACGAGCCCAATCAGACAGCCATCTTCTTCCAGCAGCGCAAGACCTTTACCATCGGCGTTATCCTGCCTGAACTGTCCGAAGCGTTCTTCTCCGCCGCCATCAGCGGCATCGAGGACATGGCCGGTCGTCACCAGTATTCCGTGCTCATGGGACAGTCCCACGACGAGGAAGAAAGGGAAAAACAGATCGTCGGCACGATGAAAAAACACCGGGTGGACGGCCTGATCATCTCCATTGCCAAGAATACAAAGGATTATAGCCATTTCAACATGCTGCGCCAGGCAGGGATCCCTACCGTTTTTTTCGACAGGATCCCCAATCTGACGGATATCCATTATGTCGCCTGCGACATGGTGTCCGGCACCGTCCAGGCGGTAAAATATCTGCTTGGCAAGGGCCACCGGGTTATTGGTATGATCAACGGTCCCGACAAGCTCCTGGCCAGCCGCCAACGGGAAGAAGGCTATATCAAGGCCATGCAGAAACACCGGCTCAAATACGATCCCACCCTCGTCGTATCCTCCGACCTCACCAAAGAAGGTACCGACAAGGCCATGAACAAGCTCCTGTCCCTGAAAAGAAAACCCAGCGCCATCGTGGCTTTTAATGACTATGTCGCCCTGGACGCCGTTCAGTTTGCCGCAAAAAAGAAATACAAGATCAACGAGGACCTCACGTTCGTCAGCTATGCCAACCTGCCGATCAGCCATTACACCGCCTTCCCGCCCGTGGCCTCCGTTGAACAATTCCCCTATATACAGGGCCAGCGCGCTACCGAAGCCCTCCTGGAAATACTCTCGTCCCACACCCCCGAAGACGCCCC
Organism: Puia sp.; assembly: GCA_035545935.1. Lineage (GTDB taxonomy): Bacteria > Bacteroidota > Bacteroidia > Chitinophagales > Chitinophagaceae > Puia. The sequence continues at coordinate 49,052 of DASZXP010000252.1, forward strand.
CGCCTCTCCCGACCATTGGAAAAAGATCATCCTGGAATCCCACCTGGTGATCCACAACGAGGAATAACCGTACTGCCACCCCCTGGCCGCCGAATCCGGCTTCCCCCCTCTGGCCGCCACATCGCCCCCCCAAAAAGCGCAATCGTTTGTCTGTCCGAATACAGAATTATCTGGTTATGTTTGACGCATGTTCCCGCGCATCCTGGAGGCCTATGGCCTACCCGAAGATCAATGCTCCATCCTGCCGTTCGGCACGGGCCTTATCAACCATACATGGAAGGTCACCTGTGGACCTGCATCGTATATCCTTCAACGTATCAACGACGGGGTATTCCATCACCCTTCCCTTATCGCGGAAAATATGGAATCACTGGCCTTCTACCTCCAGACCCACCACCCTGAATACCTTTTTGTCAAGCCCCTGAATACCCTCGACGGCAGGAACCTCGTCCAGTCGCAGGACGGCTATTTCCGGCTGGTGCCCTTTATCACGGGCTCGCATACCATCGATGTGGTATCAGCCACCGACCAGGCCTATCAGGCCGCCCGGCAATTCGGCAAATTTACCAGCCTGCTGGCCGGCTTCCCCATCGGGCGCCTCCATTTGACGCTGCCCGACTTTCACAACCTTTCCCTGCGCTACAGCCAGTTCGAAGACGCCCTTCAGCATGGCAATCCGGTCCGCATCGACGCCACCCGTGACCACATCGACATCCTCCGGTCCTTCCGGGACATCGTACATACATTCGAGGACATTCGCCATCATTCCGGTTTCCGGTTGCGCGTCACGCATCATGATACCAAGATCAGCAACGTCCTGTTCGACGAGACGGGACACGGTCTCTGCGTCATAGATCTCGATACCGTCATGCCAGGCTACTTCATCAGCGATCTGGGCGATATGATGCGCACCTATCTTTCCCCCGTCAGCGAAGAGGAAAAGGATATGGACCGTATTATCATCCGTGATGAATACTTCAGCGCCATCGTCCGGGGATATCTTTCCGAAATGAAGGATGAGCTCAGCGCCGCGGAGATGGAGCATATCGTATACGCCGGTAAGTTCATGATCTATATGCAGGCCCTTCGCTTCCTGACAGATCATCTCAACGACGATAGATATTACGGTGCGAAATATGAAGGCCATAACCTCGTCAGGGCCGTGAATCAGCTCACGCTGCTGCAACGCCTGACGGAAAAGGAACACAGGCTCAGCAAAATGGTACAGGAATCACAGAACGAACCTCCGGTTCGTTGTCCGGAACCGAAAGGTTCCGACCAAGGCCTCAAATATTAGATTATTCATTTTAAAAACCGCATACATATATGACCAACTCACGAAGACAATTTGTAAAGGACATAAGTCTTGCCGCCGCAGGACTGGCTATGTTTAGCCCCGACCAGTTGTTTGCAGCCGCCCCCGCCGATCGCAAGGTACGCCTGGGGTTCATTGGCACAGGCTTCCGGGGTCAGGGCCATGTCGCGCTGGCCTTGAGACGTTCCGACGTAGAGGTGGTAGCCGTCTGCGATGTGGACGACCGGATGGTGCAGATGACCACCAACCTCCTGAAAAGATCCGGCAAGCCCATGCCGAAGATCATCACGGGCGACAACTACGCATACCGTCAGCTCCTTGAAATAAAGGACCTGGATGGGGTCATCATCGCCACCCCCTGGGAATGGCACGCCCCCATGATCCTCGACGCCCTGGCGGCCGGCATCAAATACGTGGGTACGGAAGTTATCCTCGGCATCACCCTCCAGGACCACTGGGATGTTGTCAAGGCCGCAGAACAACACAAAGCCCACGTCATGATGCTGGAAAATGTCTGCTACCGCCGGGATGTGATGGCGGTCCTGAACATGGTGCGTCAAAATGTCTTCGGTGAGATAGTGCACGTACAGGGCGGCTATCAGCACGACCTCCGCGGGATCAAATTCAACGATGGCAATAACCCTCCCGGCGTCGGCGTGGAGTTCGGCCCCAAAGCCTTCTCCGAAGCCCGCTGGCGTACGGAACACTCCGTACACCGCAATGGCGACCTCTATCCAACCCATGGCATCGGTCCGGTAGCCATGATGATAGACATCAATCGTGGGAATCGTTTCGCTTCTCTCTGCTCGTTCTCCAGCAAGACCCGCGGCCTGCATGACTATATCCTTTCCAAAGGAGGCGCTAACGCGCCCAGCGCAAAAGTCAATTTCGCACTCGGCGACGTCGTCACTACCAGCATCAAATGCGCCAACGGAGAGACCATCCTCTTACAGCACGACACCAACCTGCCCCGCCCCTATTCGCTCGGCTTCCGGGTACAGGGTACCAAAGGACTCTGGATGGATGTCAACAAAAGCATTTATGTGGAAGGCTCCAGCAAAAAAGAAGACGATTGGGACGACGCGCAGGAATGGTATGACAAATACGATCATCCGCTCTGGCGCCGCTGGAGCAAGGACACACAAGGCGCCGGTCATGGCGGTATGGACTTCTTCGTGCTCCACGCCTTCGTGGAATCCATCAAGCGGAATACACCCACCCCCATGGACGTCTATGACGCAGCCGCCTGGAGCGCCATCACCCCCCTCAGTGAAGCCTCCATCGAAATGGGCAACGAACGGGTAGACTTCCCCGACTTCACCAGCGGACAGTGGATGTACAGAAAGAATGATTTCGCAAGAGGGGATGAGTATTAAAATAAATGCTTGGAGGGAGATGGTTGGGTCTGCGCTTTTATAGCACGATAGATACCTGCAATTTTCCTCCAAGCCCTACTTCGATGATCCGCTGTAAAGTCGATATCCGAACATCTTTTACATTATTCTCTACTTTGGATATAAATGATTTGTTGGTTCCGCATTTTTCAGCAAGCTCCTCTTGTGTCATTCCTTTCTCTAAACGCGCCTCCTGTATCAATACACCCATTTTAAACTCCCGATACCCTTTCTCGAACTTATCCCTACGGGAAGTTCCCTTCTTTCCATACTGTTCATCCACAAACTGATCAAGGCTTTTCAAATTGCTTTTTTTCTTCATAGTACTCTTTTTTCATTTTGAGCGCTCTGGTTATTTCTTTCTTTGGGGTCTTTTGCGTTTTTTTTTGAAACCCATTGAGCAGGATAATTAGCCTGCCCTGATCAAAAAAGCAGAATATCCTAAAGATCCCATTACCTGCCTGCACCCTTATTTCATAAAGCCCGTCTGTTCCCGTCAGATGTTTCAAATAGGATTCAGGCACCTGTGGAATCTCTTCAATAAGCCGCAACGTCCAGATTATCTTGTCTTTTATTTTTTCATCCTGTCTGGCAAAAAACTCTTCGAAATACTTTTTATAGAAAGATATCTGCCGGTATTTATTAGTTTCCATCGGCTATACAAATTTAATAAAAGTTGTCCGATCAGACAACTCTCAATTTTATGGAATAGATTTATCATGTCCATAAAATTACTAAATTTATTAGCAAATAAACTTTATAAAATCCTTATTACGGCATCACCTCCAACTCACGCTCCCCCCGGAAGGCCATACCTAACAGCGGATTTTTTACCTTTACACCCCATGTTGCCCTTTCAGACGATCATCACCATAGACAGGCATTCCACCGCCCCCGTATACCAGCAGATCGCCAACGCGCTGATCAAGCTCATACGCGACGGTACCATCCGTCCCGGAGCCTCCCTGCCCGGCAGCCGGCAATTGGCGGCATTGCTGGACGTTCATCGCAAGACGGTAGAAGCCGCCTACGAAGAGCTCTTTATACAGGACTGGATCAAGGTCATCCCACGCAAAGGCCCCCAGGTATCCCGGCACCTCCCGGAGATCAGGCCGCACCACTTCATCGACCCGCATCGACAGCCGGCCCCTGGCCTGGACCACCCCGAACTTCATACACCTTATGCCCAGCCCGCCAGCTTCCCCTTTTTCAATTTCGGCTCCTCCCTCCCCCTGCCGGGCGCGGGTAAAAAACTACGGCCCGTCATCAACGACGGCTTCCCCGACCCCAGGATAGCCCCCATCGACCTGCTCCTGAGAGAATACCGGCGGCTGTTCAACCAATCCTCCTACAAACGCTTTATCATGATGGGCGATCAGGCCGGCTCCGTCAACCTGCGTACCGCCATCATCGACTTCCTCTCGGACACAAGAGGAATGACCTTCCACCTCGATAATATCCTCATCACACGCGGCGCGCAGATGGCCATCTTTATGGCGGCCAGGATGATCCTTCGCCCCGGCTCCACCGTCCTCGTCGGCATTCCCAATTACTTTATGGCCGACGATATATTCAGGCAGTTTGGCGCCAACCTCGTACGCGTGCCGGTAGACGACCACGGCATGGACATAGGCTTCATCGAACAATATTGCCACCGGCAAAAGCCCGACCTGCTGTACATCATCCCCCATCACCACCACCCTACCACCGTTACCCTCAGCGCGGATAGAAGGATGCGTCTGCTGCAGCTCATCGACCAGCACCAATTCCCCGTCATAGAGGATGACTACGACTATGACTTCCACTATTCCGGTGGCCCCATCCTCCCATTGGCCAGCGCCGCACACAATGGCAAGGTCATCTATATCGGATCGCTCACCAAATCCCTGGCTCCCTATTTACGTCTGGGGTATATGATCGCCCCTGCCAATTTCATCGGGCAGGCGGCCCAGCTGAGAAAGATGATCGATATCCGCGGCGACAGCCTGCTGGAAGAAGCTCTGGCCTCCCTCTTCAAGGCGGGCGAAATGCATAAACACCTGAAAAGGTCTGTCAAGCTCTATCACCAGCGAAGGGACATCCTCTGCCACCTCCTCGAACAAGAGCTAAAGGACGTGGTCACTTTCACAAAGCCGCAGGGAGGCCTTGCCCTATGGACAAAATTTAAAAAAGAATACCCGCTCCCCGGGATCTCCGCAAGAGCAGCAGGCAACGGCCTGATGATCAGCAACGGCCGCATGTACGATGTAGACGACCATCATTTCAATGCGCTGCGTATAGGGTTCGCCTCCATGAATGAAAAAGAATTGGAAGAGGCGGTCGGCCTCCTGAAAAAGTCCATCATCAGGTAGGACCGACATCCCGGCCGGTTCACCCCTCACTTTACCGCCACCGCTATCTTCGAATCCGCCGTACCATAATACAAATACCACCGCCCCTTGAACCAACCCAGCCCCTCGAGAAAACAAACCTCGTTCACCTGACCCGTTATCTCATAGGGCTTATCCGGCTTCATGAAATAATTGTCCAATCGATGTAGTATATGCGTTGGATCATCTTTATCCAACAGCACCTGTGCCGCCGCATAGGTCCCCTCCGCCAGCGTACTGTCCCCGATGGACGGGATATTACGGCTGTTGTAGATAAGCAGGATCCCCTTATCCGTCAGCATGGCCGGCGGCCCCGACTCCACCAGGTCACAATCGAACTTCTTCGCCCGCGTGGGAATGACGATCTTCAGATCGGGCATAGCCAGCGCCTGCCCGCGTAAAGCCACAGGATCAGCCTCCCCCGAAGACTTTTCCACCGGCGTCCAGTTCACCAGATCATCCGAAGTGGCCGCCCAGATATTCTGATCCCCCCAATACATCCAGTACTTGCCCTTTATCCGCGTGGCCACGATCCTCCCGTCCTTTCCATAGGTAGAGACGATGGCCCCCGACTTCGACCATTTGTCCAGGTATTTGCCGTTATATGCCTTCGCGAAGGCGGGTCCTTTCTTTACCCAATGCCGCAGATCGCCCGATACAGCCACCAGCAGCCTTGCCTTATCTCCATCATAGGAGGTGTACGTCATATAATAGCTGCCTTTATCATCCTCCACCACACGCGGGTCTTCACAACCTCCCTCCCATTCGTATTTCTTAAAAGCATCCTCCGCCGGATACAGCACAGGGTCCATATCCCGGGTAAAATGATATCCGTCCACACTCTTTGCCAGGCCGATCCGGGATGTACCGGCAGGCTTACCCACCTTGTCCTGCGCCCTGTACAATAGATACAGCGTATCGCCCTTCACCGCCACGGCGGGATTGAATACATCCTTTTCTTCCCAGGCCACCGTTTTCTTCCATATAGGATCCATAAAAACCCCCGTCCCCGGCTGCAATACGGGATTGACGCTGTCCACCTTGACAAAGGGCAGCAACGCCCAATCTGTACTATCGACGACTGCAGCATCATTCCCCGCCTGCGTAGCAGCCCCCTGGCACCCCGCCAAAAGGACCACGATAGCACTACCCCATAAACATCTTTTCATTAGAGATCTTTTTCAATAACATAAATAGAATTCACCTCCGCATCCGTCAGCACCTTATTGTACATGCGAATATCGTCCATCGATCCGACGAAATAGCTGGCGCCCCAGAAATAGTTGGGGGTGGAATTATCCGTCAGGTTGTAATATTCCTTTGGCATTTCATTGCCGATGGAAAGGTCCACCGGCGACGCCAGGGTCACCGCGGCTCCCGGTGTATTGGTCCAGGTCATCTTCAGCGCCCCGTTGACATAGAATTTCATGGTGCCGTCCGTATAGGATACAGCCAGATGCGTCCAGGTATTGGACGCCACATTCACCGAGCCCGCATCCCGGTCATAGATAGTGGAAGCCGTAGCCACCGTCAAAAAAGGCACCGCCGTACCATTCAGGTTGAACTTATATCCATTCCATCGGTTCATGGAGATCATATAGCTTCCGTTCGAGTTGGACGTCATATCCACCCATAGGCTGATGGTAAAGCTCGGCGGGTTCAGCTCCGACGCATAAGGCACCTGTATCAACGACCCATTGCTAAAGCTGTACGCCATATTCGCCCGTCCAAACCTGTCCGCCGTCGGCTGAGGCGTCACACCCCCATCCGTAGCCGCCGCGGCGCTGCTGCCCACATACCCCGTCTTTAACGCCCCGTCATGACCATGCCCGCTCGAGTCCGCCGCATTCCCATTGAATTTCCAGTGAGCCACCAGGTACTCCGCCGACACTTCCTGGATCAGCTTGGTGCTGAATTGCTGCCCCGCCAGCTGAAGACTGTTATAAGCATTGTTTACTTCCTCCTGCGTGAATTTCCCGCTCTCCACCTGCGCCGCCAGGTCCAGGGCGGCCTTCAGGTTCGTCCTTGCTCCTACGCTGTAGTCGCCCGGCTTGTTACCTTCCACGCTGTTGTTATAGACATTCGTCAGGCTGTCCGTCAGTTGGCTCAACCTGCTCTTATCAGAGTTGTAATTCGGCGCCGGCTGATCGTCCTTCTTACAGGAGAAAACGAATACCACCGTCAGCAAAAAGCATATAGTACGCATGATAATATTTTTTATTTACCTAACTTTTTATTGGTATCCCGTTCGCTTTGTGGAATGGGGAACCATTTATTCTTGTCATAATTGAAGTTGGGCGCTCCTTTTGAAAGAGCGCTGGTGGCATACGCGCTGCCATAACGTATAACATCGAAAAATCTGTGGAACTCCATCGCCAGTTCGCTCCGCCGCTCCTTGCGGATAGCATCTCTCAATTGTCCCTGATCCGTCGTCGTCACATCAGGCAACAGACCCGCGGGCACAGTGCCATAACCAGGCAAGGCCGGGTCATACAGATAGGATTCCCGCGCACGCCGGCGTACAGAATCCAACGGCGCCAGGGCCGCGGCCGGATTGCCGCTTTCATTGTATGCCTCGGCCAGCACGAGCAGCAGGTCCGAATACCGTAGCGCCTCGTAATTCACGCTCCCATCGTTCTTCTTGCCGATGGGCACCTCGGACAGGGGCTGTACCATCTTCTTCGTAATATATCCCGTGGTCGTCCAGGAAGGATCGAACGGGCTGTCGAAATAAGGCTGGCCCGCTCTTCCCACGGTATAGTCCAGCCGCGGATCACCCGTCTCGAAATTATTCACCAGGTCTTGTGTGGGATAAAAGAACCCATACCCCGTAAGGCTCCGCGGCGAGAACCAGGCGTTCAGCTCATTACCCTGTATGGGCTGGTAACCCGTAATATGGTTCACCGTCAATATCGCCTCCGTATTGTCTTTCTTCGAAGCGCTGAAATTGTCCCAGTAATTTTGCGTAAGAGAATATTGTTTGGAATCCACCACCTGTTGTGCATATTGTGCCGCCAGCTGATAGTGATTGGCAAGGGTGGAATGAAAAAGATAGGTCTTGGCCAAAAGGGTCAGCGCCGCCCACTTCGACGCTCTTCCAAGGTCCGCTCCATGCGTGGCATCGGGAAGATCGGGCGCCGCCGCCAGACAATCCTGCTCCACCTGCCGGAAGATGCTGTCCTGCGCAAGGGCCGGGCTCTGCAGTTCCTCCGGCGTCTCGACTTTCAGATGCAAAGGGATGTCGCCATAACAGTTGGTAAGGATAAAATAGTAATAGGCGCGAAGGAATTTGGCCTGTGCGATCACCGATCGCTTCGTGGCGTCCGTAACTTTGGTGTTGGAGGCAGGGAGACCGTCCAGCACAACATTGCATTTGAACACCCCATCGTAATATCGTTGCCAGACAGCCTCTACAGCCGAATTGGTAGTGAGTATATTGAATTGATCGATGGCGTCGAAATCCGCCTGGTCGCCCGGCTGTCCGCCCTTGATCGCATCGTCCGAGGCGACATCACCCAACACCCAGATGGCATTGGAAGCGCCGGAAGTAAAGCTGAGTGGCGCATAGGCCGCATTCAGCGCCAGCTGCGCATTGGCGTCCGAGGTAAAAAAATTATCGGGGGTCGTCTGTCCCAACAGCTGCTTGTCGAGGAATTTTTTACATCCCCCCGCCCCCAACGCCAGACAACAAAAAGAGAAAATAAGAATACGCTGCATATAAGAAGTTTGAAGATTAGAAATTGATGTTCACACCCGCCGTAAAGGTCCTCGCGGAAGGATAGGTTCCCCAGTCGATACCCACCGCCTTATCTCCATCCCCTGCCGTAGCGGCATTGGCGCTGGTAGCCATCTCCGGATCGAGACCCGTATACTTGGTGATAGTGAATGCATTCTGCACGCTCACGAACAATCGTATGCCCGATACCTTCCACCGTGACAGGGCGGCCGACGGTATATGATAGCCCAGCTGCACGTTCTTCAGCCGCAGATAGGACCCATTCTCTAAAAATCTCGTGGAGGCCTGCTTGTTATTCTGCGCACCCGTCCAGCTCAATCGTGGGAAGGCATTGGTAGACCCTTCTTTCGTCCAGGCCTTGGTGGCCATACGCTCCGTTATATTGAAGCTCCGGTAGAAGCCCTCGATGTCCGTAAGCACCTGGTTATAGATCTTATTGCCGCTGACCCCTTGAAAGAAAAGGGAAAGATCCAGTTCCTTATAAGAAAGATTTCCCGTAAACCCGTATGTAAACTTAGGAATAGGACTCCCGGCATAAACTCTATCATTTTGATCTATAACTCCATCATGATTAACATCCTTGAATTTCACATCCCCCGGCATGATACCCGCACCCTGGTAAGCGTGCGTAAACACTTCCAGCGGGGTCTGGAAGATGCCATCCATCTGCAGCAGGTAGAACTCACCGATAGGCTGTCCCTCCGTGGTGATCGTGCCGTAGAGGTTGTTGTCGATACGTCCCGCGGGGATGGGTCTCCCACCCGCCAGCGAGGTCACTTCATTATGGACGGTAGCGAAATTCGCGCTTATCTCATACTTCCAGTCCCGGTTGATCGCCTGCCGGTAGCTGCCTTCGAACTCGAATCCCCTGTTGATCACCGTACCCGCATTTTCCGTAGGGCTCGTCGCTCCGCCGCCGCTGCTGGGCGCGGGTATGGACAGGAGCATATTGCTCGTCTTCTTATTGTAATAATCCACCGTAAAGGTGAGTGCGTTATTGAACAGCCCAAGGTCCACTCCTATATCCGTCTGCGTGCTCGTCTCCCATTTGACATTCGGATTGCCTTTTGCCATGATGGAATAGGCGGGTACAGGCGTTCCTCCAAAAGGATAATAGGCGCCCGTAGGTCCTACGACAGAGGTATAGGAATAATTACCGATCTCCTGGTTGCCCAGTTGCCCCAGGCTGGCCCGCAGCTTCAGCAGCGACACGTTACGGACATCCTGCATAAATGCTTCCTTGTCGATGCGCCAGCCCAGGGCCCCGGAAAAGAAATTGCCATACCGGTCATGAGGGTCCAGCCGGGAGCTGCCATCACGCCGGAAGTTGAAGCTCGCCAGGTATTTGTCGTTGTATTGATAGCTCAGCCGTCCGAACAGCGAGAACAATGCCCACTGACTTTCGTTCCCTCCATTCAACGGGTTCAACGTCCCATTATCCAGGTACTGGAACGAACCGCCCTGGTTCACATACGTGGTGCGGCTGGCGGATAGCTGCCGGATGGCATTGTCCACAGCTTCCGTTCCTACCAGGACCTCCAGGCCATGCTCGCCGAAATGCATATTGTAGGTTGCCGTATTGGTCCAATTGTAAGTGAAGTTGTTGCTGTAGGATTGCGCCAGCGAGTTGGGTATGTTCTGGAACCGGACAGGCCCGCCCCAGGTGGGAGAAAATTGTTTGTACTCCGACAGGATCAGGTTGGCGCCGATGTCACTGCGGATCCGCAGGTTCTTTATAGGCGTGATCTCCAGGTAGGCATCGCCTAGCAAGGAATAATTGTAGAAATTCCTGTCCGTATTGGCAGCCAGCCCCACCGGGTTAAGACCATCCCCGAAAAAGTTCGCCAGCGAGTCCGGCGTAGGCAAATCCAGGTACTGACCCGGCGCATAAAATATAGGGATGGCCGGCGTACGGAACAACGCATACCGCATGACACTGGCGCCCGGATTGCCATTCCCATATCCGTCACCGGAGCTGCCCACCTGACGGGTCTTGTTATACGCCAAATTGATATTCGTTCCGAACTTGAATAGCTTCGACAACGTGCTCGTCACCGAGCTGCGGATACTCAGCCGGTCATACGCCGAGTTCAGGATCATCCCCTCTTGCGTAAAATAGCTGGCGGAGACCATATATTGCGTGTTCTCGCTGCCGCCGCTCACCGACATTTGCATATTCGTCAGGTTGGCCGATTTCAGCACCGCGTGCTGATAGTCGATATTCGGCAGGGTGTCCAGCATGCCCAACGGTATCAGCTTCCTCCCATCCGCCGTTGCCGCCGTATTGAATGCCGTCACATACTCCCGCGTATTGGTCATCTTGATATATTTCTCCGGCGACTGTACACCGCTATACGCGTTCAGGACAAATCGTGGCTTGCCGCTCCGCCCCTTTTTCGTCGTGATCAGCACCACGCCATTGGACGCCCTGGCCCCATAAATGCTGGCCGAAGAAGCATCCTTCAATATGCTGATATCTTCGATATCGTTGGGGGATATGGCGTTGATCCCGTCCTTCGTCGGTACCCCATCGATGATGTACAAAGGGTCGTTGTTATTGATGGTCCCGATACCACGGATCCGCACCGAGATAGGAGTTCCCGGCGCCCCGGTGGACTGGGTAATGGCTACGCCCGCCGCCTTGCCCTGCATGATCTGGCTCACATCGCCTACCGGCAGATTGTTGAGATCGCTGGCCCGTATAGTGGATACCGCACCCGTAAGATTCCTCTTCCGGGTGGTGCCGTACCCGATCACCACCACCTCGTTGATATTCCCCGGCACAGCCTGCAGGACAATAGAGAATTGCGTCCGGCCCGACACCGGTATCTCCTGTCCCTGGTAGCCGATATACGAGATCACCAACGTTGCCTCTTCAGGAACTACCAACGTAAAACTGCCGTTCGCATCCGTAGAGGTTCCCAGGGTCGTTCCCTTCACCTTCACGCTGGCGCCCGCCAGCGCATCCCCCGCGGCAGACGACACTTTCCCCGTAATGCGGACATCCCCCACATCCACCAGTCTCGCCGTCACCACCACCAGGTTGCCCGATAATACCTGGTAGGTCAGCGGGGAGCTGCTCAGCACCTTATCCAGGATCTGTGGGACAGTACGGTCGACCACCGCCACGTCGAGCTTTTCCTGCCGGGGCAGCACGTCATCCTTGTAGACAAATGTGTAATTGCTTTTTTTCTGCAGCAGATCGAAGAACTGGGCCCAGCTGATGCCCTTCTCACTGAGAGTGATCCTATCCTGGGAATGAACTTTCGCGGACACCTGCAGAAAAGTCAATAGTAGTAGGGCAATCGCTAGTTTCATACGCAGAAGGATTTCACTAACATTTTTTTTCATACATTTGAAATGTTGAGGTTAAATAATCAGACACCTGGCTTCCGGCCGGAACTTAGGTATCAGTCTATGATTATACCCAACTCATCAGGAGGTGTGACAGCACTTCCTGTTTTTTTGGGCAAGCATTTTATATCGTCAGGCAGTATTTACATATCCTTCTATTTTGATGTGATGTATATCGTGTCCCCTTCTATGCGATAACGGAATCCCAATGTCAGCTGCAACGCATCCATTACATTCCGGATAGGCTGCTCCTTGAAATAGCCCGTAAGCCTGTCCTGCAGATAACGATCGTCCCCGAAACTGAAATGGATATTATACCATCTTTCCAGCTTCTTGCTCACATCGGAGAATGCTTCGTTCCGGAATACCAGCTTGTCCTCGACCCACGAGGTCTCGAGGATCGTTTTGTATTGGGGGTCGGGCGCCACCATGGTACGATCCACCGGCCTCTCCGCCTGCACCCGCTGCGTCTCCCGCACAGGTATCACTACTTTTTCGTTCGGGCGCAATACAATACCGGCCTGGGTCCCGCCCGGCCAGTCTATTTCTACCTTGCCATCGATCAATGTCGTTTCTATAGTGGAGTCGTTGGGATAGGCTTTTATATTGAAGGAGGTGCCCAGCACCTTTATATCCAGCTTGCCCGTGTGTATGATGAATGGATGTTCCGGGTCATGCTTTATATCGAAAAAGGCTTCTCCTGTCAGCGTCAGCTCCCGGCGCCCATAGGTCACCTTCGAACCCGCATTGAGCCAGAGTTTGGAACCATCCGGTAATTCCTGGTAGCTGCGCGTACCATAGCGGGTTACGATCTCCTTGTCCTGCACCGGCTGTACCGGCACGCCACTCGCTACTACCGCGCGTTTGCTTCCACGGAACAGCAGCACGCCGCTCACACCCAGGACCAGCACCGCCGCCGCAGCCACCATCCACCTACGACGAGGCATCTTCCGGACAACGGCCTCCGCCGGGTCCGCCACCGGCTCCCGATCCGCAACAGGCTCGCGATCCACGGAAGGCTCCCGCACGATCCGGGCCACCCCTCGCTCAAGCATTTCCTGCTCTTCCGCAGCGCTCGCCCCTTTGGGCGTCTCCCGCATCCGCTGCAGCACCTGTAAGGTCACGCGCAAGGCCGGGTTGGCGAGCATAGCCCATTCCAGCTCTTCGCTCTCTTCGGGCGATAATTCTCCCGCCAGATATCTTGCCAGCAAGACATCCATTCTGTCCTGATCCATGGTATATAAGGTTACTGAATGACAAGGACACGCCACTCGCAAAAAACCCTTAAAAGAAAAATAAAAAAAATTCTACCTTTATCTATAGGTGTTGCTCTTGCCAATGGACACTACCATAACCATACTGCATGATAAACTAACCGCGCTCAACGATGTGGCCGCCTTCGAGGAATGCTATCGCCGGTATTTTGTCCGCCTGTATCGCTTTTGCTTCTCCATCGTTCACCAAAAACAGCCCGCTGAAGATATCGTTCACGACGTATTTATGCAATTGTGGAAGAAAAGAGAGGGACCTCCTGTCCGCAATCTGGAGGTCTATTTGTATGTATCTGTAAAAAACCTTTCACTTAACTATCTCCGCAATACCTCCTCCCGCATCGTGGATATTGCCGAGCGCAGCCATGAATATATTCAGTTCAACGCCGACCCCGAGACCCTGCTGATCCATTCCGAAGCTGTCAAAAAAATGAATGTCGCCATCCGCAGCCTGCCCCCCCGCTGCAAGCTCATCTTCAAGCTCATCAAAGAGGACGGATTGAAATACAAGGACGTCGCCACCCTCCTTGACCTATCCATCAAGACCGTCGAGGCGCAACTGGCCATCGCCATGCGAAAGCTCGTCCGGGCAATGGAAGATTAAGCTATTACCAGAGCCGCACTCGGCGGCTCGTCCGAAGGCCTGCAGACATTAGCGATTCGCAGAAGTTATCCGTACCAATCCTCTATCTGGTACGAGATAGGCCTTACCAGGATCGCGCATTTTGGGGAATCGGTTTCCCACCGATCGTCCCTTCTACGGATCGATCCACAGTATACATGGTCAAGAAAGACCTGAAAAGCCGTCGGTTTGCGGTTCTGAGCGCCGGCCTGCAGCGGCTGGATCTCGCCACGGTATTGTTTTCCTTCAAAGCTGAAATGGATAGGGAATCTATTGAACATAAGTAGTGTTTAATCTTTCCTATAAAATTCTTATGCCAAAAAAAAGAGGCCACCCCTGTCGGGACGACCTCCTTTATCACTAAGGTGACCTTAGAGACTATCTTTCCGGTATTGTTTCGTCTTCTCTTTTTCCTTTTTGCCTTTCGCAGCTATCTGCGTCTGCAGGTCCGAATCATACGGCATATTGATGCCATGTTTGTCATCAGGGACACCCAGAGAAGTGGACGGACCACCCTTCGCTCCCATATCCCTTTCTTCATCCGCATTGCTGGTGGAAAAACCAGTATTGTCTGTCTTTGGATTTGGCATAAAAAATAGATTTTAGAGTGATACAATTACCAGTACCCACTAAATTATTATGCCACCCGGCCCTCGCCTGTCCGGCTCGTCCTGAACACCCCGTTCACCGGATGGTGGGAAAGACCATCCCCGTGATCTTCCGGTACAAATCCACCGCATACAGATCCGTCATCCCCGCTATGAAATCCACAACAGATTGAATATCATTATACAAGCTACCATTTATAACAAACTGTTTGGATATCAGCTGCAGGAGCTTTTCCGACTTTGCATTGCGTGGTTCAAGGATGGCCCCAAAGAACTCTTTTAACATTCCGCCAATAACATTGTAACCGGCGATCTCTATCTCCACCACGCTCCGGTGATTATATATATGCTCCACGGAATATTTGTCGATCTTTTTCATCAGGTCAAGCTCCCGCGCCGGCAGGGCGTCGATCAACGACTTCTCCACCTTCCCCTCCAGCAACAATTCCTCCTTCGCCATGAACACATCCCGCACCCGGTAGATCAACAGGTTGATCAGCTTGGCCCGCAGGAATTGCACCTTTTGATTATCGTCATTTATTTCATGGAACACCTTCTCCACCCTCTCCCGCGCGTCATATCCCGTCTCCTCATCGAAAAAAGAAAGAAAAAGATGTTTGATCCTATCGATGGAAATGATATTCAGCCGATGCGCATCCTCGAAATCGATGATCCGGTAGCAGATATCATCCGCCGCCTCGACCAGGTATACAAAAGGATGACGGGCATAAATATGCTTTTCCGGGTCCAGCCTCGGTATCCCCAGTTCCTCCGCGATCATTCCGTACGTCCCGATCTCCGAATCGAAAAAACCCGACTTTTTTGTCGCCAGCTGCTGTTTATTGAACCCGTTCAGACTGTCGGCAGGGTATTTTACGATGGAGGCCAGGGTGGCATAGGTCAGCCGGAATCCCCCCGGCGCCTCGTTGAAGTGATGGGTCAGCGTCCGGAAGGCGTTGGCATTCCCTTCAAAATAAAGAAAATCCCGTTGTTGGTTGGGCGTCAGCTCCTCCCTGAATCGCTTCCCCAGCACCGCATCCTGCTGCACCCCGCGAAAAAAATTCCGTATCGCATCCTCTCCCGAGTGACCGAAAGGAGGATTGCCGATATCATGCGCCAGACACCCCGCCGCAATGACGGATGGCAGCTCGTATTTATAGAACTCCCGGAACTCTTCCCCCTCCCCCGCATGCCGGTCCGCTATGGCATCCCCCACCGCCTTCCCCAGGCTTCTTCCCACGGAAGCTACTTCCAGACTGTGCGTCAGCCGGTTGTGCACAAACACCGGCCCGGGCAGAGGAAATACCTGCGTCTTGTTCTGTAGCCGGCGAAAGGCGGAAGAAAATATGATCCTGTCGTAATCCCGGAGAAAAGAGGTCCGGCGGTCGGCCCCCGATTGAGCGCTTCCCCTTGGTCGGAGAGAACCCGTCCGGAGAGGACTGTACAATTGCCTCCAATTCATTTTTTGCATGGGGGCAAATATATTACTTTACATCGTACATGGTCAATGGATCCTTCTCCAACGTATAGGCTCGCAAAGGCGCATCATTACCACCTACCATCAACTTCGGCCCCACCCATTCCATACTCCGCACGTCATCCCGTATATCCAGCCCGCTCTTCCACTGGGGCATATAGGAAAACCCAAGATGCCCGTCCCCCTTCAATACCACCCCATGGTTCGCCTTATATCGGCCAAACCGTATACGCGACCAGGAATTATTCCCCGCCAGTATCAGGTCTTTCTTCCCATCCCCATCGACATCTCCCGCACGGATGGCATACACCGGCGCATACTGCGCCTCCACCGGCAAAGGCTTCTTTACAAACCCTTCCTTACCCCTGTTCTCCAATACCACCGTCTCCATACAATCCGCCTTCAATACACCCGCATCGCTCAATTGCTGCGGGCTGAAAATATCCGTTATCCGTGCATCCGCATAAGCGCTGTATTCGATGTATCTTTTTTTCAACATAGGCAGCTGATCCATCATATCATCCCGGAAGATGGCAGGATACTCCACACCCCCGATATAATAACATAAGATAGGGTCCAAAATACCATTACCGTCAAAGTCTTTATAATACATACACATCGGCTCCCTGTCGCTGACCTTGAATTGCGTGTTCAATCCCGTATTGCCGACTACCAGGTCCTTGTCCCCATCCCCATCCAGATCCTCTGCCGCCAGCGCGTTCCACCATCCGGCAGAAGAGAATTTGATATAGTCATCCGAAACATCCTTCAGCCGCCCCTTCTCATTATGAAACACTTTTATAGGCATCCATTCCCCCACCAGGACCAGGTCGTCCCACCCGTCACGATCGATGTCCATCCACACGGCATCCGTCACCATCCCGATGTGCTGCAACGCAGGCGCCAGTTCTTCCGTGACATCCCTGAACCGACCCTTGCCGTCGTTCAATAACAACATGCTCCGGGGCGTCATAGGATACTTCCCCGGCACGACCCTCCCCCCTACAAAAAGGTCCATATGGCCGTCCCCATCGATGTCACCCGCCCGCACACACCCCTTGCTGAACCGCATCTCCGGCAACGCCCCGGGAGCCGGATAAAATCTCCCCTTCCCATCATTCAGGTACAGGTGATCCTGCAAGGCCGCATCGCCTTCCTGGAACTCATATCCGCCGCTGGCCGCATACAAGTCCGCATACCCATCTCCGTTTGCATCCAAAAAAATAGCCGACACCACCTCGCTACCCGAATCCCGCGCAATAGCAGGCTGCGGACTTACAACAAGGCCGCCATCCGGCCGCCACACAAAAACCTGCGAGGCTTGCCCCTTGGCCCCACCGATGAACAGGTCCTCCCTTCCGTCTTTATCGATATCCCCTTTGGCCATACAGGGCCCCTGCCTGGATAAATATCCCGGCATCAGAGGTTGCAGGGCAAAATCATTGAACGCATTTTCCCTATGTACATACATGGGCGCTTCGGTCTCCCGAAATAAAGATTCTTTCCTCTCCTCGCTAAACCAGCTCCCCCTCGCATCCTTCCATTCCGCCACGATCTCCATCCCCGCCTTCACCGATCGCATCACGCCACGCCTTCCATCCGGCCAATCCACCACCACCGAGTCCATCGTCGTATGACTTCCAATCCCAAAATTCAACACGTGGTCCACCGAGGACTGAAAACCACGCACCGGCTCCTGCTCCTGGAAATACAGCTGACCTCCGCAATAAAGCCGCACCTTACTCCCTATCCCGTCCCTGTTCAATGGGCTCCCCGATAGCCGGACCTTGCAATAGTGGTTCCCCAAAGACTCGGCATTGTTCCGATACACAGTAGCCACCTCATTGATATTATTGACCACCAGGTCCATGTCCCCATCATTATCCAGGTCCGCATAGACCGCACCACTGCCGATAGCAGATTGATCCAGTCCCCATTGCCCCGTCATCCGGACAAATCGCCCGCCTCCCTCATTCCTGAACGCATATTTTTTGGGCGCCAGCATAGGCAGCTTTTCCAGCACCTCATGGGTAGGGATGACACCATTCCGGCTATGGACAGCCGCAAAATGATACTTGATAAAATCCATGTCCGTAAAATCCCTGGGATACCCGTTCGTAATAAAAAGGTCCTTATACCCGTCATTGTCCAGATCACAGAACAGCCCCGCCCAGCTCCAGTCCGTGTTGGATATCCCCGATAGCTGTCCTATCTCGCTAAAGCTCCCATCCCCATTATTCTTCTGCAACATATTCCGGCTGTACTGGTAATTGAACCCCTGGTGGAACAACAGCTGCCACTTATTGAAATTATCCGACCCGTTATGCATTTTCTGGGTGTGGTTATCCTCCCCCAGCATGTCCAATGTCAGCAAATCCGGCCACCCGTCATTATCGATGTCCGCGCAATCCGACCCCATGGAATACAGCGAGCTGGCATCCATGCATTCTTTCAATCGCTCCGTAAAATGCCCATTGCCATCATTGATATAAAGATGATCCGGCTCGTTGAAGTCGTTGGAGACATACAGGTCCGGCCACCCATCCCCATTCAGGTCCGATACGGCCAGCCCCAAACCAAAGCTCAATACATTGGATACGATCCCCGCGCTTTCGCTGACATCCGTAAAATGCCCTCCATCATTCCGGTACAATTTGGTGGCAAAGGCGGGCTCTTTCTTTTCCCGCAGTGAAGCCGCCTCCATCGCGCTATTGGCATATTGTTGTAAAGAATGATTGATCAGCGCCATATCCAGATCCCCGTCCCTGTCATAATCGAAAAAAGCCGCCTGCGTAGAATATCCCTCATCCGCCAGTCCATATTCCTGCGCCCGCTCCGTAAAAGTCAGATTGCCGTTGTTGATATATAACAGGTTCCGCCGCCGCACGGGATCGACATCCGCGCTTCGGCATATATATATGTCCGGCAGCCCGTCCCCATTTACATCCGCCATGGTGGCCCCCGTACACCAGCCCTGCAGACGGGCTATGCCGCTGCTCTCCGTAATATCCTGGAAAGAAAAATTCCCTTTGTTGAGATAGAGATGATTCGGGGACATATTCCCCGTGAACAGCAGGTCCGGCAATCCGTCATTATTGATATCACCCACCGCCACGCCGCCACCATTGTAGAAATAAGCATAGTTCAATACGTTGGCGTCATCGTTCTCCCGTAATACATTTTTAAAATGGATCCCCGTATGGTCTTCCCCCACCCGCGTAAACAATTCGGTAGGATGCCCGCATCCTGCCAGACAGATCGTAACGGCAATAATAAGGAGCCTCATCATAGACGAATGTATATTTTCTTCTTATCCAATATCCATCCCACGCACCAGCAAATAAAAGTATACGACAACGCAAATAACAAGGCTCCCATCGGACCCGGAGCTGCCCGCTGGAACAACACCCTGTTGACCCAATCGATAAAAACCTCATCCCCTTTCACCCTTATCACAAGGAATATCCCCATCACGCTGGAAAGTATATAAATGAACAGGGGGTTCTTTCCGAATATACCGA
>DASZXP010000253.1:0-59115 GCA_035545935.1 Puia sp.
AGGGACAGTCTGCCAAAGGCTCATTGAATTCGAAATAATCACGATATTTCTGCGCTTCCTCTTCGTCTTTTTTTGATGCCAGCACCTTCGAGCTCAGCGTCGAGCTCTCCGTAAACAGCTGCCGCACTTTGTTCCGGGCCTGTTCGTTCTCCGAGATCCATTCTGCAATGATATCCCGGGCGCCCTGCAACGCTTCCTTCGTGTCCTTTACCTGGTCATTCAGGAATTTGACAGCCTCTTCTCCGGGATCACCACTACCCTGCTCAAAAAGGAATTTGGCCAGCGGCTCCAGCCCCTTTTCGATGGCCATGGTAGCCCGGGTCTTACGCTTGGGCTTATAGGGAAGATAAAGGTCCTCCAGCTCCGTGGCATCGTAACAATTGTCGATACGGCCCTTTAGCTCGGGCGTCAGCTTTCCCAATCCCTCGATGGTCTTCAGCACCGTCTCCTTCCGCTTATCCAGCTCGGAGAAATATTTGATCTGCTCCACCACGTCATTGATCTGCACTTCATCCAGGTTGCCGGTGGCTTCCTTACGATAGCGTGCCATAAAGGGAATAGTAGCCCCTTCTGCATGCAGGCCATGAACATTGTTTATCTGTTTGAGACTGAGGTTAAGCTTCTCTGCGATCTTCTGTATGTACGTAGATTCCATAGTTGTGTTCTAAAAAATGCGGGGTGCAAATGTAAAGTATCTTTACGTTATTTTTACATCCGAAATCATCGGTATGGATATCAAAAACAACATTCTCGAGACCATCGGTCATACTCCTCTTATTCGATTCAACAAATTGACGAAAGATCTGCCATGTACCGTGCTGGCCAAGGTGGAATATTTTAATCCCGGCAACTCCATCAAGGACCGGATGGCGTTGAAAATGGTGGAAGTGGCCGAGCAGGAGGGTAAGCTGAAGCCCGGCGGCACCATCATCGAATGCACGTCCGGCAACACCGGCATGGGCCTGGCCCTGGCAGCCGTCGTAAAAGGATATAAATGCATCTTTACCACCACCGACAAGCAATCGAAGGAAAAGATCGACATCCTGAAAGCCCTTGGCGCCGAGGTCATTGTTTGCCCTACCAATGTGGAACCCGAAGACCCCCGCTCCTATTATTCCATAGCCCGCCGGCTGGCCAAAGAGATACCCAACTCTTTTCATGCCAACCAGTATGACAACCTCGCTAATCGACAGGCCCATTACGAGACCACAGGCCCCGAGATCTGGCAGCAGACGGATGGCAAGGTCACCCACCTGGTCGTAGCCACCGGCACGGGCGGCACCGTCACCGGCACCGCCATGTTCCTGAAAGAAAAGAACCCCGGGATACAGGTATGGGCCATGGATCCCTATGGCTCCCTGCTGACAAAATATTTCCGGACAGGGGAAGTCGACATGAATGAAGTACATCCCTATATCAGCGAAGGCATCGGAGAAGATTTCGTACCGCAGAACTACGAAATGAAGTACGTGGACGTCTTCGAACAGGTGACGGATAAGGACGCCGCCATCATGGCCAGACGCATCGCCAAGGAAGAAGGGCTTTTCTGCGGCTACAGTGCAGGTACGGCCGTCCAGGGGCTGCTGCAATTAAAGGACCTGTTGAAAAAGGACGATGTAGTGGTAGTTATCCTGCACGATCATGGCAGCCGCTATGTCGGAAAGGTCTATAATGACCAGTGGATGATGGAAAGAGGTTTCCTGGACGTAAAGACCTTTAAGGATATCGTTTCAGGCAGGGGCGCCAAACGCCTTATCACCGTCGACCATGACCAGACCGTAGGCCAGGCCTTCGAGCTCATGCAGAAATACAATGTGGAAAACCTGCCCGTCCTTCAGCAGGGCGAACCCATCGGCGCCATCAGCGAGAGCGGACTTTTCACCCGCATGATGAGCAACGGACAGGATATAAAAAGCAAAAAGATCACGGAAGTGCTTGAAAAACCCTACCCCATCGTATCCTTCGACACCCCCCTGGAAAGGCTGAGCAGCCTCATCACCCGGGAAAATGGGGCGGTATTGGGCAAGGACGATAGTGGGAATTACCACATCGTCACAAAATATGACGTGATACACGCGTTGGGAGCCTGACCATCTGCCAAAATTCAAATTATTGATTATCAATGATCTATTTTTTCCAGCCAATTGGATCATCGTAACTTCCCTATGCTGTCGGATTGGGCTTTTACTATCATTCTTATGTGATGATTACTAGCATTTTAGTAATTACTGTCGATAAAAAATAAAGCAAAATCTCTATTGCCTTTCCAATTTTAACAAATTATTTTTGACATAGAAGTTGGTTGATAGTTATCAATCACCAATATCCGAAAAACCTAACCAACGAACCAAAGGTTCGTCGTCCGAAGGACAGACATCGATGGTTCGGCACAATTGGCCAAATTTTCAAAAAGACAATTGTGCACGATTTAAGATCCAATATCCGGTAAAAGACCTGAACCGTCCAATATCAAAGAAATTCCAGGTTACAAAATCCAATATCAATCAACTTCTACTTTTATCCTACGAAAGACAAAGAAATTTGATCATAACGTCAAGGCTCTGATCCAAGATCCGGAAAGACCAACGAACCAAGATCCTGAGACCAAACGAACCAACGGTTCGTCGTCCGAAGGACAGACATTAGACCTTTAGCACAATTGGGCTAAATTTTCCAAAAGACCAATTGGGCTAATCCTAAACTGAGTCCAAGCGCATCCTTGAAAGACCCAACCCCGAAGAACCGATCCTGAGAAACGAAACTTATCCTTAGAAATCCAATTGATCCCATAAAAGCTTGTCTAAGATCCAACGTCCGAGAAAAACCACAGGTGTCCAATCCTAGAAACATAACCACCTGCTTTAACTCCGGTACCCTCCTGCTAAAATCCTAAGGACTGATTAGTGCGCGAATTTAGCAGGAGGCTCTTACCGAGTCCTCCCCTCTGCAATCTTCCTCCCGCAACAGCCTCAGGCTAAAAATTACCTGTTTGGGGTATTTACATCCGCCCCTTTTAAAATTATCTTTATATGTTATGGGTTCCGGCAGAGGCAATACAGTCACTCGGACACTTATACCTGTCCTGCTCACCTTGCTGGTGCTGGGTATCCTCTTCCTATTGTACTTCCTGAAATATATCCCCGGGCATCAGGGTACATTGAATGATCGTGCCTTTATGGAATTGCAACAGATAGCCAGGGCCGCGCAGGAAAGGGATAATGGATATACCTACGCGATCAATACGTTCCTCAGCGCTCCCCAATCCGCCAATCCGCTCTTTCGTTCATTCAAATGGGCTCCACGCACTCCCAATAAAAAGGATACACCGCTCGATCTGCGTCCTTCCAGGCTCATCTCCGACCCGCTCGACAAAGGCAGCTGGCTATTGGCCTACCCATTGGTGCCGCACGCGACGCCGCACATGATACAGCCCTCGCAAAAAGACAGTTTCACGATGACCATCCGGCTCGACAGCCTGCTGGCGCCCAATATCCTCACGTATCGCGACGTCTTCGAAACCTATCTGCTGATCTCTCCCAGCCACTCGGAAGGCAGTGTCCTCTTTAGCTCGAACGATCTGCCTCTATCCAATGGTTTCAATCCCGACAGCTTATTGAAAAAGAGTGAGAACGGCGACCCCCTGTATATCCACGAAGTGAATTTGGGTGGCATCCCCTACAAAATATTCATCTATCCCTTGCAGATCGGGTCCACCCCCATGCAGCTGGCCGGACTCGTCAGTGTCAGCCGGTATAACGCCACCTACAAAGACATCCCTCTTAATTTATTTGTTCCTGCGGGCATCATCATCCTGCTGCTGGTCATCTGCCTGCCTATTTTAAAGATCTTCATACTGGGCGCCAATGAGACCATCATCGACTGGAATATCCGTCAGCTCATAGGCTCTTACTTCGTGGCCGCCTTTACCTGCTTCTTTCTCTTCTCCTGGCTGTTCCTGATCTGGTATCAGTCCGCCGATAACAAGATCACGCTCAATAAGCTGTCCCGGCAGATAGACCGCCAGTTCACGGGAGAGATAGACACCATCTGCCGTCAGTTGAAGAAATGGGATGAGGCATATCAGTCCATCCGGGACGACAATAAATTAATCACTTCTCTCGAAAGCAATGACATCCTCAGCTCAGGGGACAGTTCGGCCCTTGACGACCGCTTGCGTCCCGACATCTATCCTTACAGCGACTATGTTTTTTGGGTCGACTCCTCGGGCAAATGGTCAGCCACATGGAGCCAAAAGATAAAAGGCGGCAAACCACCTTTCCTGGATGCGCGAAACCGCGATTATTACAAGGATTTTATCAACGGCAGATATCTCTTTCTGACAGACTCCATACCTTTTACCATCCAACCTCTCCTGTCCAGACAGGACGGAGAATACAGGATCAATGTCGTCATCGCCAGCGCCCCCCTTCCCGAAAATTCGCCTCTTCACCGCCCGCTGCTGATAGGCTTGTCCTCCAAAATGCATTCGGTGATGAATACCGTGTTGCCTTCCGGATATAATTTCAGCATCATCGACGACAATGGCAACATCCTGTACGACTCGAGACCGGGCCGCGCCCTGCTGTCCAATATCCTGAAAGAGAGCGAAGATCCCTCTTCTCTGCTGGAGATCCTGCGATTCCGCACACGCCGGTATTTTTCACACTACCAGCTCAAAGGCCGGGACGTAGTCCTGGAGGCCACTCCCATCGCCCACCTGCCATACACCCTCCTCACCTATGCCGACCTCTCCGACGCGGATCATTTTCAAATACATGTCGTAGGCCTCACCGCCTTTTTAACCATCATTATCGTCTCTCTGCTGATCCTGTCCACCATCATCAACGAATGGACAAAGAAAAAGCCGCGTATCCTGCTTGCTCCCGGACGGCATTTCGAATGGTTGAGACCGCTGCCTGGAAAAGGCGCCTATTACAGGCATCTCATCTTCGGCATGCTCACCCTGTTCGCCCTTTATTTTATCATCTGGGTCATCGTTTCGTTGTTCTTCCCACAAGAAGAGTTTGCACTCTTCTTTGTTACCCTGTCTTTCCCGCTATACATCGCCCTACATTACTATACATTATGGAAAAAAGAAAATGATCAACGCATAGACGCTCCGTTGTCCCGCCCACTGACCATCTACTTCTCCACCCTCATCGGGCTGCTTACCATTTCTTCCTTTTATGGCGGCACATCATACAGCATACCCTTTCTGTTTATCATCGCCCAGCTATTGTTCTTTATAACCCATCGCCGGCTCGCGCGTCTGTACATGGCCCAATCATCCGTGACGCCCTCCTCCTCGTGGCTGCGTCTCTACGCAAAAGCCATCATCACAGGTGTGTTCATGATCAGCATCATCCCCGCATGGGGGATCTTTTTGCTGTTCTTCCGGCAGGAGACCAATTTAAGACATAACAGCTCCCGGCTGCAGACAGCCTGGACGATCAATCATCGCAGGGACAAGCTCAACGAGCGAATATTCAGCTATAAATTAGGAGGCTCCGGCCTCACACAGCTGAAATTCAGGTATGGCATTTATCTTTTGTGGGACGATACCATTGACCCGGCGCCGGTGCGGCCGCACAATCCTTTTTTCCCCATTGCCTCCCAATACAGCCATCTGCACGATGTCTTCTTCCCGGGGGACAGCAACGTGCTGGCTGAAATAGCTCCCTCAGACAGGATAACAGACGGCAACTGGAATTTTACCAGGGAGGAAGGGAACGTTACCCGTCTGCATTACAAGTATCCTCTCGACAGATCCAATAAGGAAGAACTGCAATTGACCGCCGGCCCCGAGGCTTCCTTCTCCAGCGCAGCTATGGCCAATCATACGTATCTGACGATTGGCTCCTTTCACTATTTATTGTTCGACCTGGCGGAAATACTGGTCATCTTCCTGTTTTACAAGCTCACCATCGCACTGGCCATCCGCATATTCCTCATCGATATGTTCCGCAACGGGCTACGCTTCCCCTGCAATACGGAAGAACATGCATCACCGCCCCCTTGCTCCGACAGCAGTGCGGAGTTCGAAGCGCTATTGTCGGACATCCACGCCAAAGAAAATGAGGTCGACGCATCGGACCCTATCCGCCGGGCTGAGAACATCCTCTGTATCCGTGCCGCCTATGCCAAAGTATACGAAGGCAAATGGAATGATCTGTCCCCGGAAAAGAAATTTGTCCTCTTCGATATGGCCAGGGACGGATTTGCCAATTACAGAACAGCCAATGTTCTCTTTGACCTCATGCGCGACAGGTTGCTCCATTTCTCCGCCGACCATCGCCTGGAGCTGATCACCGCCAGCTTTCGTGAATTCGTCCTGCAGAAGAGCGATGACCCACAGATTATTGCCACCCTGAAAAAAAGCCGGCAGAAAGGACAATGGACTTCCTTCAAGACGGGTCTGATGATCCTTTTCGCCGCATTTGGACTCTTTATCTTTCTCACCCAGGATTCTCTCTTCCAAAAAATGACGGGGCTGCTGACAGCTCTTATCACCATGACCACGCAATTCTCCACCGTCTTCGGTAAGTTTGGCTCCAAACCCTCGGCAGACAGCGACACCGATGATAAATGAGAGGAAAGTCCGACATTTGGACATGCAGTTCAGCGATCTATCCATCCCTTTAGACGGGTCCAATAAGCCGTCCCGGAAAAAACCTATTTTTCCCGTTACCGAGCCCCTGCGCAACTATCTCAAACATCATGGACGCGAGGTACGCCTCCCCGTATCCTACCGCGACCTGCTCCAGCATATCACATATTCAGTACCCCTTAAAGACAAGAACAACCAGGATACGTTATGGGAGACGGCCCTATACGACATGCGTCACTGGGACTTTATCCGGGACGGCCTGATCCAGATGTACGCCATACTCAAGACGGAAGGCGACCTCAGCTATACAAAACATCTCGATGTAGCCCGTATCGACTATTGCAGCTTCGCCAACTCCAACCCCTTCCGTATACGCATCGTCAATAAGTTCAACGATAATTACGATCACTACTACATCAAGCAGGCCGATGCCTCCCGTATCTATGGCCTGGAGCTGGAACACCTGCTCTCCCCCAATCGTATTACTTTCTTCACCCATCACAATACCCTGGTGGAAGAGCATATCCCGGGGATCCCCGGCGACGTTTTCATCCGCAGCTTCCTCAACGATACACAGACCAACAAGATCAGGCTTTCGAAGGAGTTCGTAAAGTTCAACGAACGTTGCTTCGTCCGGCTGCTGGGCGACATGCGGTCCTACAATTTTGTGGTGGACATTACTCCGGACATCGAAGATTATCAATACCGTATCCGCTCGATCGACTTCGATCAACAATCCTATGAGGGAAGGAAGAACCTGTACATACCTCAATTCTTCAAGGAAAACATCGCCTTTGTAGAGCTCTGTCTGAAATATCTCAACAAGGATTCCATCGAGCAATACCAGACGGAAGAGCGTACCATGATGGCCTTCCGGGTAGCTTCCTCCCGTCACAGGCTGATGGAGCTATTGAATATCATGTCCAAGGACAAGATCGGCAGCCCCGAAAAGCTGGCCCAGCTAAAGACCGAACTGGGCGAACACTTTTCAAATCCCGCCTTTTTCAAGTGCAAATCCATGGGTCAGCTGGTCAAAAGACAGCTAAAACAGACATTGCAAAGGAATCTCGCCCTCATCCAAAAAAACCTCAGCAAATTCGAAGATTAGGCTGCGATGGCGTATATTCGCGACTTCTTTAAAGAAACGAGCCTGCCATTCAATGAAATTCAAGGTTTTTGGCAATCTGTAAAACAATTAATAAGTAAAGCTCAGTTAGTATGAAAAAATACTCGGCCGGCGTATTATTCGGTGAAGAACTGGAAGCCCTGTACAAAGACGCAAAGGACAACCAGTTTGCCCTCCCCGCGGTAAACACCATTGGCACCAACACGATCAACGCAGTCCTGGAGACCGCGGCAAAGGTCAATTCCCCTGTGATCATCCAATTTTCCAATGGTGGCGCTCAGTTCATCGCCGGCAAGGGAATGCCCAACGATAAGCTACAAGGCAATATTTCCGGTGGCATCTCCGGAGCCCTTCACATACACAATGTGGCAAAATACTACGGAGTTCCCGTCGTCCTGCACACCGACCACGCCGCCAAAAAATGGCTTCCCTGGGTCAGCGGTCTTATCGACGCGGGCGAGCAGTTCTATAAGGAAAAAAAACAGCCCCTGTTCAGCTCCCATATGCTGGATCTTTCCGAAGAGCCCCTGGAGGAAAATATCCATACTTCCGTGGAATTCTTCCGGCGTATGCAGCCCCTGGGTATGGCCATCGAGATCGAATTGGGTGTGACGGGTGGTGAAGAGGATGGTGTAGACAACAGCGGCGTAGAAAATGAAAAATTGTACACACAGCCCCAACACGTGGCTTACGCTTATACCGAGCTGAGCAAAGTAGGACGTCTCTTCAGCGTAGCCGCCGCCTTTGGCAACGTCCATGGCGTGTACAGCCCCGGCAACGTGGAGCTGAGACCCGTTATCCTCAAGAACAGCCAGGACTATATTCAGAAAGAGCTGAAGACAGGCCCCAAGCCGGTGTACTTCGTATTCCATGGCGGCAGCGGCAGCCCCCAGCATCAGATCAGGGAAGCCATCAGCTACGGCGCCATCAAAATGAACATCGACACCGATCTGCAATGGGCTTTCTGGGAAGGGGTACAACAATACTACAAGAAGAATGAAGGCTATCTCCAGGGCCAGCTTGGCAATCCCGAAGGAGCCGACAAACCTAATAAAAAATACTATGATCCCCGCGTTTGGTTACGCAAGGGTGAAGAAACCTTTATCAAAAGGTTGGAAGTGGCCTTCGAAGACCTCAACTGTGTGAACCGGAACGCATAGGACGCTTTTAAAAAGCCCCTCGCCAGAGGGGCTTTTTTACGTAAATTGCTATCCTTAAAATCAAATCCATGGCTTCTAAAAAAATCCTCGACATTCTGGGCGACAAGGCAGCTTCTTTACTCGACTTCAAACCCATCATAGACAAATCCACGCTCAGCGCCCTCCCCTCTCCCCGTCATGTAGAAGAAATATGGATCAACTCCAACCGGAACAACCAGGTGCTGAGAAGTCTCCAAACGCTGATCGGACACGGCAGACTCGCCGACACCGGTTATCTCAGCATCTTTCCCGTAGACCAGGGCATCGAACACAGCGCAGGCGCATCCTTCGCTCCCAACCCTATGTACTTCGATCCTGAAAATATCATCCGCCTGGCCGTAGAGGCAGGCTGCAACGCTGTCGCTTCCACTTTCGGCGTTCTGGGTATCATGAGCCGCAAATATGCGCATCGCATACCCTTTGTCGTAAAGATCAATCACAATGAGTTCCTCAGTCTGCCCAACCGCTATGATCAAACTCTCTTTGGCTCCGTAAAGGATGCCTGGAACATGGGAGCCGTAGCCGTCGGCGCCACCGTATACTGGGGCAGCGCGGAAAGCTCCCGCCAGCTAAAAGAGATCTCCGAAGCATTCGAGCTTGCACATGAGCTGGGCATGGCCACCATCCTGTGGTGCTACACCCGCAACAACGGCTTCAAGGTCGATGGCGTGGACTATCATACATCCGCCGACCTGACAGGTCAGGCCAATCACCTGGGCGTCACCATCCAGGCCGACATCATCAAACAAAAGCTGCCCACCAACAACGGCGGCTATCTGGCTACCAAACATGGTAAGACCTCTCCGCTGGTCTATTCCAAGCTCACGACAGATCACCCCATCGACCTCACGCGTTATCAGGTGGTGAATTGTTATAACGGTCGCGTAGGCCTGATCAACAGCGGTGGCGAAAGCAAAGGAGCTTCCGACCTGGCCGATGCTGTCTTCACGGCCGTCGTCAACAAACGCGCCGGCGGCATGGGGCTTATCCTGGGTCGCAAGGCCTTCCAACGCCCCTTCAAGGAAGGCGTGGAAATGATACAGTCCATACAGGATGTGTACCTGGATAAGGAAATAACGGTGGCGTAGATACTAACATCCCGATAACAACCCACAGGGCCGATTATTCGTACCTTTTCTAAAAGGCACACTATGCGTACATGCATCGTCCTGTTAGCATCTTTGCTCTTACTTACAGCCTGCTCCAACAGCAAGGTCACCTCTTCATGGAAAGGCCCCGGCTCCGCAAGATTAGCCCCGGCAAACAAGATCCTCGTGCTCGGCATCATCCGCGAAAAAGACATCCGTCTTCGTATGCAGATGGAAGGTTTCCTCGTGGACGCATTGAAGGCCAAAGGTTACAATGCCGTCAGCGCCTACACGCTGTACGGACCAAAGATGTTCAGCAATAAGGAGGAGGGATCCGTGCTCGGCCAGCTGCGTAACAGCGGCATCGACGAAGTATTTACGATCACCCTGCTCGACAAGGCGAGAGAACGTAATTTCCAACCCGCCTCCATGTACCCTTATTCCCCTTTCTGGGGTTATTACAATTATTGGTACGGTCGCGTATATGATCCGGGTTACATCTCCGTAGATACACATTTCCTCTGGGAAAGTAATCTCTACGACGTCGGCAGTAAAAAGCTCCTGTATTCCGTCCAATCGAAATCCACCAACCCTTCCTCCGCCGGGTCCATGGGAAAAGATTATAGCAAGGCCGTCGTGAAAAATATGATAAAACAAGGCGTACTGTAAGAGCGTTCCCCATTTTGGGCAAATACATACCCGGCAGCGTCCGTACAGGATTGCAGGCCCTCCTAGAACACCTCGCCCAGCCCCATGTAAAAGGCCGTACGCCCGCTGCTGGTAGCCACATCCAGCGTTATATTGGTGCCCGAGTGTTTGTTGAACTTCACACGCAACCCTGCACCGCCTGCGGGATGCAGATAAGAGAACCTGTCCGTATGCGGCTCCGTCACCGTATTGACATTGGAAAATACCACAAACCCTAACAACCCATCCCTGGTGATATCCCGTCGGTATTCCGCCTCCAGGTAGTACAGGGTCTGTCCCGTATAATGGCCCGGGTAAATGCCTCTGCCGCTGCGCTGATAAGGGTCCTGACCTATGGCAGGCAGATCCAGATAAGGCGTCTGATCCCCTAAAGAAGTCCAGAAATAGCTCCACAATGCCAGCATGTTCTGCTTGGTCTTGCTAAAAGGGATGTATTTCCGGACATCGACATACACAGATTGCCAGTAATCATCGCTCCCCAGAAATTTGGGATTTATCCGGTAAACGATGTTCCAGTACCACCCGGGCAGCGGATTGATTGGGTTGTTCCTGGCATCATATAATAGATTGATAGTCAATCCGGAAGAGAATGAATTACTGTGATTGCCCGTGCCATAGTCGTATTTGGTGAACTTTTGCAGGCTGACAGTATCATATTTATCGTCCGTCCGGATATTGATATGATAGTCCAGGGCATAGCCCAGGCCGGCAAAAAGAAAAGGCTTGATCCTCTTCAGGGCATTCTGATAAAACCGTATATAGGTATATCTGATAAGTATCTTGTCGTCATTAGGCCTGTACCCGCCCGTGCCCCAGGTATACTGAGGATAGATGGTCAAACGCATATCCCCGCTATAGTTCCAGGCATTGTTGGGCGACCAGATATTGCCATGGAAAGGGATATTCCACTGTCCCTGGAAATTGGTGCTGGGCGAAAAGGTCACTGTCGAAAGGTTGGTCGTTTTGCGGGGTCCCAGGTAAAAACCCGCCGTGGTGGCCGTTATCAGCGCCGTCCCGCCACCCGGCACCGACGTGCTCAAAGGCAGTAAGGAATAATATACCCTTTTCCCTTCTACGGTAGGTGGCTTTTTGATCTTGATATGCGTCACCCCCAATATAACGCCAATGATATCCCGCTGTCCGCTGGTATCCTTGTACTTCATGACACTATCCGCCGGCACGATCATCCCCGAAGGGTTCTGGGCACAGAGGCAACAGCAGACCAGGCAAAAGCATGAAATGAGGAATCCTTTCAACATACGTCCAAGGATACCAATATTATGCTACTTTTCAGGTATTAATCAGGTTTAATCTCATGCGTATCATTTTTTCCTTTTTACTGCTCTCTATAGGAGCATTACCCGCCGTCGCGCAAAAGGTCGGGCTGCTCACCAGTAGCGCTCAAGCCTCGTTTCGTGGACTCAGCGTCGTGAATGACCAGGTGGTCTGGGTCAGCGGCAGCAATGGCGCCATAGGCCGGAGCCTCGACGGAGGAAAGACATGGGAATGGATCATCGTTCCCGGTTATGAAAAGCGTGACTTCCGGGATATCGAAGCCTTCGATAAGGATACGGCCATCATCATGGCCATCGCCGAGCCGGCGAATATCCTGAAGACGACAGATGGAGGAAAGACCTGGAAGCTGGTATATAAAAATGAAACAAAAGGGATGTTCCTGGATGCCATGGAATTTACCGAAGAAGGGTTCGGCATGGTCGTCGGCGATCCCATCGACGGACATTTTTTTGCCGCGGTGACGACGGATTATGGCGATAGCTGGCGGGATGCAAAAGGCGGACCGGCTGCAGACTCCGGCGAAGCCTGTTTCGCGTCCAGCGGCACGAATATCAGAAAAAGAAGTCCTACTGCTCTTTGCATGATCAGCGGCGGACGCCGCAGCCGGCTATTCCTGAACGGCTCCACGGGCATCGATCTTCCCATCATCCAGGGCAAGGAATCCACGGGAGCCAACTCCTTCGCCATACAGAACAACAAGGACTTCGTCATCGTAGGTGGTGACTTTGCGCACGACACCGCACGTGAAAAGAATTGCATTATCTCCCACGACCAGGGTAAGACCTGGACAGCGCCCGTTACCCCTCCCCACGGCTATCGCAGCTGCGTGGAATACATCGGCAAAGACACCCTGATCACCTGCGGCACTTCCGGCGTAGATATCTCGACAGACGGCGGCATGAGCTGGCGGCTCATCGATCCGGGTAGCTTCCACGTATGTTTAAAAGCAAAAAAGGGAACAGCGGTGTTCCTTGCCGGTGGCAACGGGCGAGTGGCAAAATTGATGTATTAAAATACTATTGTTTCCTAAAAAGGAAACTCTTATCTTTGTTAAAACCTGTCGTATGGAAAAGAAATTTGAGGTAGAATTTCTTCCGGATGCCGTACGATTTTTGGAGAAGACAGCGGTACTTCAAGCAAAAAAATCAATAATATGCCAACCAAAAAGACCAGATCAGTTTCCCTTGAAACTATGATGGACAGACATATTGGAAAGATAGGTACCCCATCCCGGGATGCTTTTGAGCAAGAGCTCAAGATCGACTTGCTTGGTTACGCCATTAAAGAAGCCCGGCTCTATCATAATCTCACCCAGGAACAGTTAGGCAAGCTCATCGGCGTCCAAAAGGCGCAAATCTCCAAATTAGAGAACAATTTTACCAATGCCCGTTTTGACACCGTAATGAAGGTTTTTAACGCCTTGCATGCCAAGGTTAATTTTAGGGTGGAGCTTCCTAAAAAGAAATTAGTAGTTTCCTGACAACATGCTGACTACTTTTTAAACACGATCCACACCGCCGCGATCAGGAACGCAAAAGCAAGTAAATATCTCCAGTGAAAGTCTTCCTTGAGATATAACACGGCAAAAAAAGAAAAGACGATCAGGGTGATCACTTCCTGTGTGACCTTTAGCTGAAAGGCGCTGAACCCATTTATGGAACCCCAGCGATTGGCCGGCACCGTAAGACAGTATTCGAAAAATGCGACCCCCCAGCTGATGAGGATAGCCTTCCACAAAGCCAGCTCCTTATGATTCAAATGCCAATACCAGGCAAAAGTCATAAAGATATTCGAAGCAAAGAGTAGTAAGATCGTACGCATACGCTCATTAGTTCAATCCCCTGAAATCCACAGGCACCAGCTTGCTGACGCCAGGCTCCTGCATCGTCACCCCGTAGATGACGTCTACCGTGCTCATGGTCATCTTATTGTGCGTAACGATAATGAACTGGGAATTCTCGCTGAACTGACGGATCATATTGGTGAACTTGCCCACATTGGCATCGTCCAGCGGCGCGTCCACCTCATCCAGGATACAAAAAGGCGCCGGCTTTATAAGGTAGATAGAGAACAAGAGGGCCGTAGCCGTCAGGGTCTTCTCTCCACCGCTGAGCTGACTGATGGAAGAAGGCCGCTTGCCCTTCGGCTTGGCAATGATGTCGATGCCCGTATCAGCCAGGTTCTCGGGATTCTCCAACACCATGTCAGCCGTATCTTCTTCGGTGAACAGCGATTTGAATACGCGTTGAAAATTTTCGCGCACTTTATTAAAAGTATCCAGGAATTGCTGGTTGGCCGTAGCCTCCACTTCCTGTATGGTCTGCAAAAGGCTGTCCTTGGCCGTCACCAGGTCATTCTTCTGCTCGAGGATAAATTCATATCTCTTTTTCATTTCCTGGAAGGCCTCGATGGCGGTCGGGTTGACCTCACCCAGGTTCTCCAATCTCTTCTTCATCCTGTCTGCCTTCTCCTGCAGGTCTTCTACAGGTGTATCGCCCGTACGAGGCTGGTCGATAATATCGTCCAGGTTGATCCTGAACTCCACGTTCAGCCTTTCCTTCATACCCGCCAGCTGCAGCTTCAATTCATTCAGCCTGTCCTTTATCTCGCTCAGCAGGTGCTCCAGCTGTTCGCGTTCTTTCACTTTATGACGCAGCTCGCTTTCCTTCTCGCCAAGGGCATTACGAAGATTATAATAAGCCTGGTCGGCTTCATTCAGGGTCTTTTCATCCTCTTCTTTCTTACGCATCAGCTCCAACAACCCTGACTCCGCATTGGCCAGACGTTCTTCGCTTTCCGCAATGCTTTCGTTGGTTTGCTTCAGCTGGCTGGCATTCACCTCTATCTGGTTGCGCAGATCATCCAGCTGGTTGCTCTTGAAGTCCAGCTCTTGTTTCAATGCGTTGATACGGCTCTGCTGGCGGGTCACCTGCAGGTTGAATTCATTATATCCGGCGGAGCTGCTGTTGTAAGCCAGCTCGGCGCTCCGG
Source organism: Puia sp. (assembly GCA_035545935.1). Lineage (GTDB taxonomy): Bacteria > Bacteroidota > Bacteroidia > Chitinophagales > Chitinophagaceae > Puia. The sequence goes on from DASZXP010000253.1 coordinate 15,015, forward strand.
TATTCTTCTTCCGCCAGTTGGGATTTTTCTTTCAATTCGCCTACTATCTTTACCAGCTCGGCCCAGGCATTGCGGGTATCCTCGATGCCGGCAATGGTCTCTTCCAGGCTCAATTGCAGCTCTTCCAGCCTGTTCTGCGAGGAATGCTGTTGCGTTTGCAGGTTCTCGATCTTATTGAAAAGGGAGAAGACAAAGTTGGTCAGACGGTTGATATCGTCCTGTGACTGGCGAATGGCCTGCTCTTTCAGCTGTTCGTTATAGCCGATGACCTCGTTGTGCTTTTCCTGTATGGCCGCCTTCAGATCGCCGACGACAGCTTCCAGCACCCGGACCTCCTCCCGCAGCTTTTCCAGGTTCTTGGCGCGACCGATCTTCTTGCCTTCAAAAAGACCGACGCTGCCTCCCGTGAGGGAGTATTTGCCCTTTACATATTTACCGGTCTTTTCCAGCACCACCGAACCATTGCTGTTCGCCATGGCTTCTTCGTTCTCGGCGATAAATACATTCCCCAGCAGGTGCTCGGCCAGCTTGCGATAATTTTCGTCCACTTCGATGACCTGCATGGCAGGGATCATACCTGCCGGTTGATGGTTCTCCACGGCTGCCTGCCCGGCTATCTTGTCAAGAAGGAAGAAATTGGCTTTGCCCTTTTTCTTCTCATCCAGCAGATGCACCGCCTGCATGCCTTCCTGAAGATCATTCACGACATAATAGTTCAGATATGGCTCGAGCACATTTTCAACAGCGGCCCTGAACTCTTCTTTTACATAGATGATATCGGAAAGGATAGGCGCCCCATGATCCCAGCTGGGGTTCTTATGCAGGAACTTGATGCTCTCGGGATAGCCTTCCATGGAGTCGATAAGGCTCTTCAACAGGTCGTGCTCGTTCTTCTTCGAGTCCAGCTTACGGCCCTCATCCGCCAGCCGCTGTCTCAACACCTCGAGCTGCCCCTGAGCCTGCAGGATATTCTCCTTGGTCCGCTCATGATGCTCCTGTAATTGCTTTAGGCCGGTCTGTTTGGATTCCAGGTCCTGCTCCTTCAACAGGCGTTCTTCCTCCAGCTGTTTGAGCTGGCTGTCCCGCACCGTTCTTTCCTCTTCCAGCTGCCGGATGCTGCGCTGCAGGTTTTGTATAGAAGTGTCGGCAACAGCTACTTTTTTCTCCGCCTCGAACTGATCGCGCTGTATCTGCGCATTTTCCTTTCTCAACGCGTCCACCGATACCCGTTTTTCATCGAATATCTTCCGGGTCTCATCCACGGAATCCTTTAATGATTCCAGCTGCTCCTGCAGTCCCGATAATTTATTTTCTTCCTCTCCTACCTGCTGGCGGGTGAAGACGATGCTTTCGTCCAATCCCTTTAGCTGTCCCTCGCTCTTTTCGAGGAATCCCTGGATGCTGCTTTCCTTTTCCTTCAGGAAATTCAGCCGTTGGGAAGAAAGGTTCTTTTCATTTTCCTTGGTGCGCACGTTCTGGACAAGGTCGTTGAATTCATGCTGCATGGATTGCAAAGCCCTTTCCTTCCCGATGAACCCGACCTTTTCCTGCTCCAGTTCCGCCTCTTGCTGGGCGATAACAGCCTCCAGACGAACCTTCTTGTCCGTCTCGCTGTCCGACTGCTCGTTCAGCTCACGATAGGTGAGATTGAAACCTTCCAGGGCCGCCTTGGCCAGCTCGATGCTCAGCTCGCGGTAGTCCTTCTTGATCTCATAATATTTCTCCGCCTTTTTGGCCTGATTTTCCAGGCTTTTCAGCTGGTTATTGATCTCGAATAAGAGGTCCTCGATCCGCGCCAGGTCCTGCTCCGTGGCATCCAGCTTCTGACGGGCCTCTTTCTTCCTGGTCTTGTAAATAGTGACACCCGCGGCCTGCTCCAGCATACGCCGGCGGCTATTGTCCTTATCCTTGATGATATCATCCACCATACCCAGCTCGATGATAGCATAGCTATCCGTGCTGACACCCGTGTCCATAAAAAGGTTCTGTATATCTTTCAATCGGCAGGAAACATCATTCAGGCGATATTCGCTCTCCCCGCTCTTGTAGAACTTGCGGGTCACTGTCACCGTATTGAATTCCGTAGGCAACAGGTTCTTCGTATTCTCGAAGGTCAGGCTCACTTCCGCCAGCCCCGATGCCGAACGAGTCTTGCTTCCATTGAACACAAGGCTTTCCAGGTTCTCGCTGCGAAGATGGCTGATCTTCTGCTCCCCTATGACCCAACGGATGCTGTCGATGATATTGCTTTTACCACAGCCATTGGGACCGATGATACCCGTAATACCCTCATCAAAGCTGATCTGGGTCTTGTCAGCGAAGCTCTTGAACCCCTTTATTTCTAGACTCTTTAATCGCATCCGACAAACCTACATTAAAAGTCTTAAAACGCTCTACGCCTCCCCCAGCCTGTTGAAAAGTCGCAAAAAGGCGTGAATAACAATTTTAGCCGTCATATGCACTAAAATCATGCCCGCAAAGGCGGTAAATTCCTATATTTATCCTGAAACTATCTACATATGAATAATTTTCTTGTTCCGATCGACTTTTCCGAAACCTCCAGGAACGCAGCCCGCTATGCTGCCCATATCTCCACCCTGGTGCCTGATGCCCATCTGATACTCTATAATGTCTTCGATTCCCTGGAATATGGCTCGGATAGCAGCCCCCTGGGGACGGATGAAGAAGAAGATGCCAGCAGAAAAGCTATCATGGAGCTTGCCCTGGAAAGCGTACGAACAGAAATATCTCCTATCACCAGCGCCCGTATATCCCTGGTGGCGGAAGAAAGCAACCGCTTCCTGGACACCCTGGAAAACTATGTCAAAAACAATGATATACAGCTCATCGTCATGGGCATTACAGGAGCTACCCGCCTGGGCCAGATCTTTATGGGCAGCAATACCCTCAATCTGATCAAAAGAGGGACCGTACCGGTCATCATCGTACCCCCACGCGCTCATTCCGAGTCGGCCAGGAACGTCATGCTGCTCACGGACTTCAAGGACATCGAGAGCACCATCCCCATTCAGACGGTCAAGACCGTCCTCGATCTGTTCAAACCCAGGCTCCACATCGTCAATGTCGACCACGAACATTATGTACAGGTGACGGAAGAATATAAGGGGGAGAGAGCCAAGCTGGAAGGATTGTTAAAGGATTATTCACCGGACTTCTATTTCATCCGGCTGTTCGATTTCATGGATGCCATCAATCAGTTCGTGGCGGATAATAAGATCGATCTGATCCTTACCTTCCCAAGAAAACACTCATTCCTATCGAATGTTTTCAAATCCACGAATACTACGCAGCTGGCTTATCATAGCCATGTGCCCATCGTAGCGATACATGCTTAAAAGGCAGGCGCCCGCATCAGCGGGCGCCCTTCTAAAATACATTTCGATAAATATTGACCAACGGGATCTGCGCCTTGATGGAAGATAATGACAAATGTCCTTCCGGATCCTCGATCCCTTCGAACTCCCACCCCTCCCCTTGCTTTGTACCAACTTCGATCAGATACTGCGTGCTATCGATAAGTACGTATTCCCGGAAAGAAGGTATCTGCTGATAAAAAAAGAATTTTTTCTTACGATCATGATCCGCCGTGGAAGGAGATAATACCTCAAAAATGACCTTGGGATTCGTGATCGTATCGAATTTGTGGTCTGCCATCTCCGGCGGCCCGCACACGATAGTCGCATCCGGATACATATAAGCTGTCGCCGAAGGCGTGGTAATACGTATGTCGCTGGGTAATATTTCACACCGCAGGCCGGCCAGTACATTACCTACAGACCTCATCAAATTAGCGACTATCCTGTTATGAGCAAGTGAAGCTCCCGCCAACGCAATGATGTCGCCCTCGAAATACTCGTGTTTATCCTTCGCCTTCCTCTCCCGGAAAAGGTATTCCCGCGGTGAAGAATGAGCCGCAACAATTTTTTCCATATTCAAACCTTATATCCAAAGTTACCAATTTCATTTTGCAAAAAAAATCCTTTCCCCCACTCGGGGAAGAAAGGCTCATTTGAACTGTAATTTGTACGTGCTGTAAGCTCCCGTCTCCGTATCGAGCACCTTCAGGATATACACTCCCTTCGTCGTGGATGTATTTCGTTGATACAGTATAGGCGCCGAGGGATCATCCACAGACCTCGCAAAGATACACTGCCCTATTACATTATACAGAGACACCAGGTAACGCTGACCAGGTTCTCCCTGTATCCTTATATTGAGCAGTTTGTCCACCGGGTTCGGGTACACCGATACCAGCGGTTCGCCCTTCCCTCCCAACGACACGGTATTGCTGTAGCTGTCGCCTCCACTATTGTAGAAAATATGCAGCCGGTAGAGATGGCCGCCCTGCCCCGGGTCATTATCCATAAAAGTATAATTGTCACCCGAAGGTTGGGCAGACACATTGCCGATAGCATCATAAGGCGCATTTATTCCATTGCTGCGTTGCAGTTCATATCCCGTGATGCCGGTGTTGGATGCATTCCAGCTCAGCTGATTGCCCCCGGACAGCTGACGCCCTTCCAGCGTGACACCCACCGGCAATGCGGTTCCACAGGTGCCCGTGATACGGAAATACGCGATCCTGGTCAGACATCCCGCATTGACAGATGTCTTGGCCACATACAGCCCCGTATCGCTGAATCGCACATTCGCGATCGTATACGTCGGGGAGCCGGTGGCCAGCAAGGTGCTGTCGCCTGTCTTCGATTTCTTGTACCAGCTGTACGTAGCATTGGGCAGCGCCTCCGTCGATAAGGTGGTGCCCTGGTTGATACAATCCGAAGTGGCCGTCACGATCGTATTGGCCAGGGGAAGAACGCTCACGTCATTGAGGGCGGCATTGCCACAGGCATCCGTCGCGCGCAGCCGTATAAGGTTGTATTGCGTATTGTTATTGATAGAGAATATGGGATTGCTTTGCGGCGCCGTGACCAGGCTGGGCGTCGAAGGGTTGCTGGCAATGATCTCATAATTGTATGGTCCGATACCGCCCGAGACGGAAGCGCCTACGCTAAAGCTGTTATTGTCGCACTGATAGGCCGACGACTTCGACAGGCTGGGGAAGGTATAGATAGGCATGACCAGCGTATCATACACGGTGGAAGTACAGGCTGCGAATGTATAGGCCAGCACATAGGTGGCCGCATCCAGGTTGCTGAACGTAAAGCTGTTTCCCGATTGGAAAGAATATCCGATGCTCACCGCAGCGCCGTCCTGCCCGACAATGGCGACGCTCAGCCCCGAAAGGTTGCTTGTGGCCGTTACGACCAGGTTGCCCGATCCATTGGCCTTCACGCTGGAAGGACATTGCGGCGTGATGGAATAGGAATGCGTAACCGCGCTGGGTGTCGCCGCCACCGTGATGGTATCCGGCTTGCCACAGGCGCCCGAGACGACTACCTTGTATTTCCCTGCCGCGGGCAGCGAAGGCAGCCCGCTCATCGACGCCGTAGTACCGCTGAAGCTGGCGCTGCTGAGAAGATGGTACAACGTATCGTATACTTTCGCCACATAAGCACCGGTACCAGCCGTCACCTGTATGGCCAGATCCGTCGCCGTATAGGTACAGGAAGGCGTGGCCGTGACAGTAGCGCCTATCGGCGTTGGCTGCAGGGAAAAACATCTTTCTATCGTCGTATCCCTGCAGGCATTCGTAATATCGATACAGTACGATCCATAGCTGACATTGGAAAAGTCGCCGCTGGTGGACGTTGCAACCACCGTACCCGTATTGTCCTTCAGGGAATATTGCGCCCCGGCAAGATTGGTCTGTCCCGTAACAGTCACGGCAAATGAAGTACAGGTCTGATTGGCAAAGACTACCGTCGCATCCACCGATGCCACCGGCTTGGCAGTGGTAAAGGGCGAGGTAAAGACCTTCCCCGTACATCCATCCGTCGTCTTTATCGTGTAGGAACCATATCCTGTAACATTGAATACCCCGGTGGCATTGCAGGCGCCAACCTGTGTCCCATGGGCATCATAAAGACAGAATTGAGGAGAGAAAAGGTTCTGCTGATTGCTCACCGTGGCCCTATAGGTTGAACAGGTCTGGTTCGAGATCACCACCGGACCTACGGAAGGAACGGGGGCCGTCGTCGTTATACAGCTGGTGAACACGCCATTGGTACATCCATCCGTGGTTTTGACACATACCGTACCATATGGCACATTGTTGAACACACCCGTCGTATTACAAGCCAGCTGGTTACCATTGGCGTCCAGCAAGCAGTACAGACCATTGTAAATATTCTTCTGACCCGTAACCGTTATCGTATAGGAGCTGCAACCCTTATTGCTCACGGAAAGGCTTCCTCCGCTGGGCGCAGGCTTGGTCATATTGATACAGCGCGTGATGGTCGTGTCGCCACAGCCGTCCGTCACCTTGATACAATAATTTCCATATGGTATATTGGTGAAGACACCCGTGGTATTACACGTATCCTCGTGGCCCAGGTTGTCCACCAGGCAATATCGCGGATTGGTCATATTGGTCGCGCCCGTAAGCACCGCCGAAAAAGTAGAACAGCCCAGATTACTCGTATTGATCGTGCTGCTGACGGAGCGTGTCCGCTTCGCACCGTTGACGGTCACCGGCAATACTGTTCCCGTACAGCCATCCTTTACATTGATCTTATAGGTGCCGTAAGGCAGGTTATTGAACACGCCCGATGTATTACAGAGTTGCCCTGCAACAGTATGCCCGGCAGCATCCACGATACAATATTGCGGATTGATCAGGTTGGCCTGCCCCTTGACAGTAGCTGTAAAAGTGGTACAGGTATAATTGGAGATAGTGGCGGTCGCGGTTACGGCCGGAATGGATTTTGTCTGTGTAAAACAACGGCTGATCACCGTATCGTAACAGCTGTTGGTGATCTTTATACAATAGGATCCATACGGCACATTGCTGAACGAGCCCGTGCTGTTACAAGGTTCACCGCTGACAGCATGTCCGCCGGCATCCACCAGACAATATTGGGGATTGGTCAGATTGGTCTGTCCCGTGACGGCCACATTGAACGTCGTACAGCTCTGCCCCGAAAAAGTAGGATTGGCGTCCACCGATGGGATGACGGTGTTCGACCAGCTTTTTGCCTGCACCTGTCCACACCTGTCCTTTGCCACCAGCGAAATGGTTCGGGCATCGCCGATGTTGAATGAAAAGGTTGACGTGGTGTACCAGGAGGTATCGCCGGGACTGCGGACGACACCATATTGAAATCCGTTAAAAGCCGTCCCCGATGCATTCGTATTCCCCTTGCTATCCGTCAGCACGATCTTCCCATTATAAGTTTGACAGCCCGATAAGGTCACGGTAGCGGAAGTGATCGACCAGGTATAGTTCTGGATGCTCACCGTACGGGTCTGGATACCGCCGCAGCTATCCGTCATCTGTACGGCGTAAATCCCTGGCTTAAGGCCGGTGAAATTACCCGTGCTGTTCGCCCAACCCACTCCCATGGGAGAGGGTGATACAATGGTAAAAAGATAAGGCTGCCGGCCATTTTGGGCAGCATTCACGGAAATGGCGCCATCGCTACCATTATTACAGGTGACATCCGTCTCCGTAAGACCGAATTTGGGCGTCACATAGGTGCCCGGCACGACGATATTATCGATATTGATGGTACAATTGGTGGTTATATCCCTGACAGTCAACGTATAAGCGCCAGGCTGAAGACCAGTGATATAGCTCGAGGAAGTATAATCCACCGTGGAAGGACCCTGCATCTTGTAATTGTAGGTCCCGGTGCCGCCGGTGGCTCTAACCTGTACCGCTCCGGTGGCTGTACACCTGGATTCATAAACGGTGTAAGTAGCAGTAAGTTCGCGGCAGTTTTGTGAAAGACCGATATGCTGTATGCCTGTCAGCAACAACGTCAACACGACTCCCCTGATAGGGGTGATTCTAAAGCTCATAGGGTCTCGTTTTCTAGGTATGGATTTAGGATACTTCACCGGGACACTATTGGCGTCCCATCACTTACACACTACAAATTTTTAAAAAAAATCGTTAAAAAACGAATCTTTTTTAGAGATATCCACATTTGAGGACAAAAGTCTTGATTAGTAAGCTTTTCCAAAAAACGATTAAACTGCCGGTTCCTGCTGGCTCAAACAATGGAAGCTGCCCAGCCCCCAAATGATCTCTGTGGAGTCGATACCGATCACCCTCCTGTCAGGGAAACAGCTTTGGATGATCTGTAATGCCTTCTCATCCCGCACACACCGGAAGGTGGGAACGATGACCGCGTTATTGGCAATATAAAAATTGGCATAAGAGGCCGGCAGGCGCTGATCCTCATATATAACTTCCTCAGGCATTGGAAGTTCTACGATATTCAATTGCTTCCCATTCAGGAGGCGCATCTTTTTAAGATCTGCCAGGTTATCCTGCAGCAGTGCATAATTTTCATCCTGCTTGTTCTCCTCGATCACGGTAATGACCGTATCCTCGTTGACAAACCGCACCGTATCATCGATATGCCCATCCGTATCGTCACCCACGATACCCTCTTTTACCCACAGCACCTGGTCCACACCATAATAATTTATAAGATAGGTTTCGATCGCTGACTGCGAAAGATGAGGATTACGGTTCTCGTTCAGCAGGCAACAGGTGGACGTGATCACCGTGCCTTTTCCGTTAAAATCCACGGAACCTCCTTCCATAATGATCCCCGGGTGATATACGGGCAGGTTCAGCTCCTTACCCACCAGCGTCGGAATGACATCATCCAGATCGAAAGGGGGATATTTATTGCCCCATGCATTATAGTTCCAGTCTACGATAACCTTTTTTGGTGCGGCCTGGGGATTGATAAGAAAGGCGGGACCATGATCTCTGCACCATGCGTCGTTGGTAGGATGAAAAAAGAAGCGCACCCGGGTCGTGTCCGCCCCTGCCTGTTCCAGACAGCTCACGGCAAAAGCCTTCATGGCCTCATCCTTTACATTGATACAAACATCCTCTCCTTTTACCAGCTCCTTTATGAACTGGCTGTAATAAGGATAAATAGTATGGATCTTGCCCGGCCAGGAAGCTTCCTTATGCGGCCAGGAAAGCCAGGTAGCCACATGTGGATGGAACTCCGCGGGAAAATAATAGCCGGATGCCTTGGGCGTGGCGCTGCTCATAGTCATGCTTAGTCCTGGTCGATATATCTTTTGGTAATAGGCTGATAAGAATCGATCCTTCTGTCCCGCATAAAGGGCCAGTGTGTGCGATAACGATCTGTCGCCATGGTGTCCACTTCTATTACAGAAGTTTCCTCTTTGTCATGAGAAGCCTGATACAGCACAGAGCCAAAGGGATTGGCAACGAACGATCCTCCCCAGAATTTCATCGCGCCGTCCTGCTCGGATCCGACCCTGTTGACGCTGACCACATGTACTCCATTGGCAACAGCATGACTGCGCTGTATGGTCTGCCAGGCATTGTATTGCTCGGTGTTGGTAGTCTCGTCCTGGGAGGTGGCCCAGCCGATGGCGGTGGGATAAAAAAGGATCTCCGCTCCCATCAGCGCCGTGATACGGGATGCTTCGGGGTACCATTGGTCCCAGCAGATCAGCACGCCGATGGTGGCAAACTGTGTTTTGAATATCTTGTACCCCAGATCGCCCGGAGTAAAATAGAATTTTTCGTAATAGGCAGGATCATCGGGGATATGCATTTTCCGGTATTTGCCCAGATAGGTCCCGTCGGCGTCCAATACGGCCGTAGTATTATGATAGATCCCCTGCGCCCTCTTCTCGAACAAAGAGGCGATGATCACTACCTTCAGTTCGGCAGCCAGCTTACCCAATGCGTCCGTAGAGGGCCCGGGTATGGCTTCGGCCAGCTTGAAGTTCTCGTAATCTTCCACATCACAGAAATAGAGGGAAGTAAATAATTCCTGCAGACAAACGATCTGCGCACCCTTCGCCGCCGCAGATCTGACCTCTTTCATAGCCTTCTGCAGATTAGCCTCTTTGTCGGAAGTGCAGCTCATCTGGACCAGGCCTATTTTAACCTTAGACATATGCTTAGAAAATAAGGTGCGAAGGTACGAATTTCCTGGGAGGCGTGAAGCGGCTATTTCCTGCCCATTTGCTTTAAAAAGGCGACATGGCTTGCTACAGCATACCGCACCCGGGGGTACTCGATATATACCAACCCGTATTCCTGGCAGGCCTGACGAATGATCTTGCTGATAGCAGGGTAGTGGACATGCGATATTTTAGGGAAAAGATGATGCTCGATCTGGAAATTCAGCCCGCCCACCAGCCAGGAAACCACCCGGTTATTCGTAGCGAAGTTGGCCGTAGTCTTTATCTGGTGGATCGCCCACTCGTCCTCCAACTTGCCGGTATCCACATTCGCCACGGGGAACGACGTATGTTCCACCGTATGCGCCAGCTGGAAGACCATGCTTAGCACAAAACCCGCTACACAGGTGAAAATGATAAAGCTGATCAGCCAGTCCTCGAAACCCAGCTTATAGATAGGCAATCCGACAAAAAGAAAAGCGTGGAACAGCTTGAAACCCCAGAATACGAAATGGTCCGTAAGGCTCATTTTCTTCAGAGGCATGGCCCCCACTTTGCTCTTGAAATATTTTTGATAGTCCAGCATGAAGATCCAAAAGATGTAAAGGATACAGTAAAAAAACCAGAAATAAAGGTGCTGGTACTTATGAAGACGATATTTCTTCTGTGTTTCGCTCATCCGCATCCAGGGCTGGATATCGATGTCGTCATCTATCCCGTCCACATTGGTATAGGCATGGTGGACGACATTGTGCTTCATATTCCACATAAAGCTGTTCCCGCCGAGGATATTAAGTGAAAAAGCCGCCAGGCTGTTTACCCATTTGTACTTCGAAAAGCTGCCATGCGCCCCGTCGTGCATCACATTGAACCCGATGGCGGCTACCAGTCCTCCCAGCAACACGCTCTCTACGATGGCCCAGAAAGCATTCGGAGTAAAGAATACCAAATGAACATAAATGAAAACAAAGCTTACCATCAGGATCACAGCCTTGATAAAAAGATTGTGATTACCTGTTTGAGACTTTCCCACTTCCTCAAAATAGGCACTTATTCTTCTCTTCAGTTCTGTATGGAAAGATTGGGAAGAACTGGCAAACTTGGGTAACGACATTATTTAGTCAGTTAAAATATGAATAATTGTCTGCAAAGGTAACGTATTCAAAGGGTATTAATTGTTAAAGGAGCGACAATTAATACACAGATATTCTTCCTATGTATCCATCTGGATAAAGGCGTCGAAATCCCGCACGCCGATCATCTTTTCGGTGATAAATCCTTCGGCATAGGCGGTGCCGATCATCTTCCCGAACATCTGGTGCCTGCCGATGACGGCATTCAGGAATTCGGGCGTGGAAATATACGTCTGTGGCTCATCCTTGCCATATTGGGACGAGAAGAACTGGGAGGTATAGGCCTTGACGGACGCCAGCTTCTCCTCGAATACGGGCGTTATATCATAGACAAAGGAGGGGTTGAAATAGCGGTCCTGGATATAGTGGAAAATATACTTCGGCCGCCAGTGCTCCTGGACCAGCCCATCGTTGTCCACCGTCTCCACCTTTCGCAATCCGCTCAAAAAACAGGCATCCGATATCAGATGTCCCGCCCTGCCATGGTCGGGGTGACGGTCTGTAAGGGCATTGGCAAGGACGATCTCCGGCCGGTATTTACGGATCACGCGGATCAGGTGCCGCTGATGCTCTTCGTCATTACGAAAAAAGCCGTCCGCCATACCCAGATTTTCCCGGACATCCAGCTGCAGTATCTCGGCCGATCTGGCTGCTTCCTCCAGCCTTAGCTCAGGAGTGCCTCTCGTACCCAGCTCGCCCCGGGTAAGGTCCACCACACCCGTCTTTTTACCGTTCTTTTTTTCCATCAGCAGGGTCCCGGAGCACCCTAATTCCACGTCATCAGGGTGTACGGCAATGGCCAGAATATCCAGCTTCATTTAAGCAATTTTTGCACAAAAGTACCGTTTTTTGCCGTAGCTTCGCGGATCGTTCCCCGGGACTGCCCGGAGGGATGCCGGCCATCGGCAAACAAAATGTTCTTTTAATTGTTTTTTTTAAAATCAGGTCATACATGGCATACGATGTAGTCGTCCTTGGCAGCGGTACTGGCGGTTATGTTGCCGCGATCCGCGCCGCACAGCTAGGCTTTAAGACAGCAGTCATAGAAAAAGAAAATCTGGGAGGCGTTTGCCTGAACTGGGGTTGTATCCCAACCAAAGCATTGCTCAAAAGCGCCCAGGTTTACCAGGATATCCTCCACTCGAAAGATTTCGGCATCAACGCCACCGGCACACCCGACTTCCCCGCCGTGATCAAACGCAGCCGCGGCGTCTCCGACAAAATGAGCAAAGGCGTTCAATTCCTCATGAGAAAGAATAAGATCGACGTCGTCATGGGGGTTGGTAAATTAAAAGCAAAAGGACAGATAGAGGTGACAGGCGCGGATGGCAAGACCCAGCTCGTGGAAGGCAAACACATCATCGTCGCCACAGGCGCGCGCAGCCGCGAATTGCCCAACCTGAAGCAGGACGGCAAAAAGGTCATCGGCTACCGCGAGGCAATGACCCTGCCCGAACAGCCCAAAAGCATCATCGTAGTAGGCAGCGGCGCCATCGGTGTCGAATTCGCCTATTTCTACTATAGCCTTGGCACCAAGGTCACCATCGTAGAGTTCCTTCCCCGTATCGTCCCCGTAGAGGACGAAGAGATCTCCAAAGAGCTGGAAAAGATCTACAAGAAATACGGCATCGAGGTCCTTACCGGCAGCGAGGTCATGGGTGTGGACACCAGTGGCAACGGAGTAAAGGCAAAGGTCAAGACTGCCACAGGCGAGGTTACCCTGGAAGCCGACATCGTGCTCAGCGCCGTCGGTATCACCGCCAATATCGAGAACATCGGCCTGGAGACCCTGGGTGTCAAGACGGATAAAGGCAAGATCAGCGTAGACAAATACTATCAGACCAACGTACCCGGTGTATACGCCATCGGCGACTGCGTTCCCGGGCAGGCGCTGGCCCACGTATCTTCCAAGGAAGCCATCATCTGTGTCGAGAACATCGCCTACAACGAAAAGAAATACAATCACCAGCCGGAACCCCTGGATTACAACAACGTTCCGGGATGTACTTACTGCACTCCCGAGATCGCCTCGGTAGGGTATACGGAAAAGCAGGCCCGTGACGCCGGCTATGAGATCAAAGTAGGCAAGTTCCCCTTGAGCGCCTCCGGCAAGGCCACCGGCGCCGGCCACAACGAAGGCTTTGTAAAAGTGGTCTTCGACGCCAAATACGGCGAATGGCTCGGCACCCATATGATCGGGTATAATGTAACGGAAACGCTCATGGAGACCGTCCTCGGACGTAAGCTGGAGACAACCTACCATGAAGTGCTGAATAGCATACACCCCCACCCTACGATCAGCGAGAGCGTCAAGGACGCCATCGAAGTCGCCTACGGTGAGGCGATACACTTATAAATTACGAACGGCGCCCCTGGCGCCGTTTTTTTTTGCTACCTTCCTGGCCTAAAAACCACCAGCCATGAAAAAGCTCCTCATCTTTCTGCTCGCAGCATTGCCTGCAGGCCTCTCCGCTCAATCCCTCACCGGCGAAGACATCAAGGATCAGTTCATCAAGGACTGGGAAAGATCGAAAGCCTATACGCAGGAATACCTGAACACCATGCCCGCCGACAAATATTCCTTCAAGGCGGTGGATAGCATCCGCAGCTTCGCCCAGCAGATGCTGCACCTGGCATCCGGCAATGCTTTTCTGATGAACCTGGCCACAGGCGCAAAATATCCTTTTGATGTAAGAGGGTTGGAAGGAAGAGCCTCCGCGCAGACCAAAGATTCTGTAACGTATTATGTCAACGCCAGCTACGATTACGCCATCAAGGCCGTAAAGGACCTCGATGCTTCCAGGCTGGGTGAAATGATAGGAGAAAATAATCGTCAGGCCTCCCGTTTTGCTCTTTTGCTGAAAGCCCTCGAACACCAGGCGCATCACAGGGGACAAACTACCATCTACATTCGTCTGCAGGGCATCAGACCTCCGAACGAAAGATTATTTTAAGACCCGGGGCAGGTCTCCTTGCACGCCCTGCCCTTCTGCTTTACCCTCCTGCGCTTCCTCGGGAACCCGATTGTGCCACCAGCTGGCCAGGGAAGATCCTGTTGTATTCATTAAGGGACCAAAGACGGCCGGCGCCAGGCCCACCGTGGCGATCTTGTTCATGGTCAGCGCCAGCCCGGATGCAAGTCCCGCATTCTGCATGCCTACTTCCAAAGCGATGGTGCGGCAGTCCCTCTCCTTGAATCCCAGCAACCGGCTCGACCAGTATCCCAGGAAATAACCCGCCATATTATGCAGGAAAGTGGCCAGCACCAATAACCCTCCCACCTTCAAAAGGCTTTCCCGTCCCGCCGCCGTGATCACCACAATGATCAGGGCAATGCCCCCCATCGAGATCAGCGGCATGACCTTATCCAACCACTTGAACTTCCCTCTTACCAGGTAATGGAACAACAGTCCCGCAATGACGGGAAAGATCACCATGTTCATGATGTCCCACATCATCGCCTTCCAATGTATCTCGATGAACTCGCCCGCCAGCAGCCGCATCATCAGGGGCGTTAAAATAGGAGCCAGCAGGGTGGACACGGTAGTGACGGACACCGACAACGCCAGGTTGGCCCTTGCCAGGAAAGACATGACATTGCTGGCCAGCCCGCTGGGACAACACCCCACCAAAAGGATCCCCGCCGCTATCTCCGGTGGAAAATTAAAGGCCCTCGCCAGCGCGAACCCTACCAGCGGCATGATGGTATAATGACAGATGACCCCGACGATCACGCCCCTGGGCATACGCAGCACCGCCGCAAAATCCTTTAGGCTCAGTTCCGTCCCCATACCGAACATGATCACCTGCAATAGAGGAACGATAAGCCTGGATAATTTGAACCCTCCGATACTGATAAAATATTGCGGATAATACAATGCGAGGCTCACCACCGCCAGGATCGTCATGGTAAAAGAAAATCCTCGTAAAAAGCTGTTCCGGCGGAAGCCCAGCCCTACAAAGGCCAGGCAAAGCATGAGACACCAGCCCGCCCATTGCGTCTGATGAAGAACGATGGTCAATATATAAGCCAGTAGTAAGGCAATAGCAATCTTATAGAAAAAGTGCATGATTGTCGGGTTTTACCAGGTACGGTCCTTCATAATTTGATCCAGCTCCGCGCGGCTCATGGAAAGCTTGCCGGGATGCTCGTCCAGCCAATGCAGAAAATCTTTTTTGATCTCATCCGACCACTGCGAATCTATCTCACCGGGCGTGTATTTCCCCTGACGCAGACGCAGATGCCCGAACTCATCCCGCAAAGCGATAAACTCCGAATTCAATACCACATACTCCACCAGGTGCGCCGGTATAAAGAGGACCCCTCCTTTCTTCGCCAGCACGACATCACCCGGCAATACCGTCGCCCTCCCTATCCTGACGGGAATGTTGATCCCGCCCAGCATCATCTGTTGTATATAGGAAGGATCATATCCCTTGACCCAGCCATTGAAACCATCTATTTCTTCCAATCCTTCCATATCGCGTACCGATCCGTAAAAAACGACGCCCCGGTGGGAATGAGCGTAGATAGCGTTCCCAAGATTGTCTCCGATCAGAGTCCCATCCACCACTTTTCCAAAACCATCCGCGACATAAATATCGCCATCCTTCAGGACATCGATGGGCCAGGAGTTCGTATTGCCTATGCGCCCCTCGGCCTTCCCCTTATCTTTTATCAGTTTGTCGAAGTCCGGCCGTGCGGGATAATACTGTGCCGTGACCACCCTGCCCGTCATCGCCGAGTCGGGATGTATCACCATCCAATCCCCTTCAAATTGATTTTGGTAACCTTTGTTGCGAAGTAAGCCCCACGCATCCTCCATCCCTACTTTACGAAGCCGTTGCAGCAGCGCATCGGACACCCTGGGCCGTCCGTCCGCCGAACGCTCACCCGTCCATTCCGGGGTCATCGCCTTTATCTGGTCCGGTGAGGGCGTCACCTGTACCTGTTGTGCGATAGCAGCAGTCGTTAGATGGATAATACATAGAAAAAGAAACAGTTGTCTATTCATATAGGTTGTTTTTTATGAATGTATAGGTACCGTTTCATTTTCTCTGGCAGCTGAGCTATTCGTGCGATTGGATCTCGGGTCAATTTATCCAATTGCCCTCATCCATTAATATCTGGCCTTCGGCCGAAAAACCTCCGGTCCGTCCTGGTGAAGTGAGCAATTTCCGGGTTTTTATACCTTTATTGCTATCCTAGTTTTGTATGTATAAAACAAAAAACATACAGTCATGGAAGATACAACCAATTTCGACAGGATCGCTACGGCGATCGACTATATTAAAAAAAATTTCAAGGACCAGCCCAATTTGGATCAGGTGGCAAAAGAAGTGCATCTCAGTCCCTTCCACTTTCAACGGCTGTTCACCGACTGGGCCGGTGTAAGTCCGAAAAAATTCCTGCAGTACCTCAGCATCGACTATGCTAAATCCATGCTCCAGGACAAAGGCGCCACACTCTTCGATACGGCTTTTGAAACAGGGCTGTCCGGTACAGGCCGGCTACACGATCTTTTCATCGGCATCGAAGGCATGACTCCGGGAGAATATAAGAATGGAGGAGAGTCGCTCTCCATCAATTACTCTTTTGCCGAAAGCCCCTTTGGAGAGATCATCGTGGCCTCCACGTCAAAGGGCATCTGCCATCTCGCCTTTATTACCGATAGGGATCAGGCATTGGCGGAGTTGAAGGCCCAATTCCCGCATGCACGTTACAGACAGACCGTAGACCTTATACAGCAGAATGCGCTGTACATCTTCTCGCAGGACTGGAGCCGTCTGTCCGATGTAAAGCTGCACCTGAAAGGAAGCGCCTTCCAGATCAAGGTCTGGGCAGCGTTGTTGAACATCCCTATGGGCAAATTGTCCACCTATGGGTCCATATCCGAAGCCATCGGCAACCCCGGCGCCTCGCGGGCAGTGGGCTCTGCCATCGGCAGCAATCCTGTGGCCTTTCTTATCCCTTGCCATAGGGTGATACGTTCCACCGGCGACACGGGCGACTACCATTGGGGCAGCATACGCAAAAAGGCTATGATCGGCTGGGAGGCGGCTAAGGCCGGCCACAAGCATCGCATTGAAGACTAAAAAACCGGAACCGGGCAGGTATCGCGGCCGCGCTATCCACAAACCCTCTCAATGCAAAAAGCCCGACCCAACGGGGCGCCATGGCAAACTCATGGCTGACTACCTCCTTAAAAGAAGTATTCTCGCTGACCCCATCGGCATAGAGTATTCGAAACCGCTTCCCCTGTTTTTCTATCCGCAACGACAGCCAGGTCAATTCCCGTAAGATCAGTGGATGATCGCGCACGCTGTCCATTTGCAGGAGGGGGACATGCGCGATCTCTTCCGGCTTGTCGAGACCATTGCCCAGGGAAGTAATGGCCTGCACATGAATGTTCCCGCTACGGGGGAACCCCCCATTATAGTCGTTATAGGCAAAGCTGATCCGCATGCTCTTCGCCGTTAGCGTGCTATCCTCCAGCAGAAGAATACCCGCCTGTTGCCAGTTTTGACGGGGTAGAAAATCCTTTAGATGCACCTCGAGGGTCCAGCAGTCGCAGGGCAATGGATGCAACAGCAGATTGTGGATCATCGGCCCCTGCGCCGAATCCGGCCAGTTATCCCCTTTCAACGTGAAGAGCGTCAGGCTGCCGGGATCCTCTCCTCTTTTGCTCCAATAAAGGCTGTCCTTCCCCTGGACTACCCAGCCTCCGGCAACCAGGGAGTCTTCGTCGACAATATGGAAATTGCTGGAGAAATTCGTGCTCCCTCCCCTGCGATAAAATAAGGTAAGAAGAATGATCACGATGGCCAGCCCAACCCACCATCCGATCCTTCGCCGGCTTACGGCTATCTTTCCATTGCCGGTTGCCTCCTTTGTCTTTTTCCCCTTCCCGGGAAAGGTCTGTCCCTCCCGAAGCACCTGCCCTTCCCGGATCACCTGCTCTTTATACCGATACCAATAAGGATAATGACCCTCCCTCTCCTTCCGTTCTGTCTCCGTCGTATAAGGCGCCCCCAGTACATACCGGGCCAGGGTATCCAGCGTTGCCGGAGAAGGATTCTCCTTCTTGTCCGTCCCGCCATCCATGACAAACAAAGAATAGTTCTTCAGACTCTTCCAGCCTATGGTAAGCCCTGTCTGCTCAAATACCTGGTTGTATAAAAGCTTGCTTTCCGTCTCCGTCAACGGTCCCCCCAAAGGATGGCCAAAACATTTCAGACAGGCCTGCCGGAACAAGCTGGCAAAGACCGAAAGATCCAGGCTATTCATAATACATTATTAATCATTCGAATGTACCCAATTCCTCCAGATTTACGAGGACTTCCTGCAGATTTACGTACCAGTTCCGTCCTTCGCTCCCGCCTCATCGGACATTTATCGAAAACACCATGAAGCACCTGCTCCTCCTCCCCCTTGCCCTGGTAGCAACCAATATCCTCTCCGCCCAGGAGCTTCAACTGCACTATGATCCGCGTCATACCCTGGACCCCGCGCACAACGCACATAACTATCCCACTATCTACTTTCAATATTTCAAAAACCAGGATTCAGGAAAGTCTTTCATAAAACCCGGCTCTTTTCTCTTGAAAATACAAACAGACCTCCGGGGCGCCGGCTACAACATCAGCCAGGCATACATCCAGGTCTCTCAATCCTTCCGTTGCTGGAAGCCGCCCGTCTTCCTCTCTCTTCAATACAGCGGCGGACTGGGGGTCACCGAGCCCAAACAATATAGCTATTATATCAACAATGCCTTTTCTCTTGGGTTATCCTACTCCTTTCAATGGAAAGGAGCATGGCTGAGCGCCATGCTGAACTATAAATTTATGCCCTATGCAAAACCAACCCATGACCCTCTCTTCACCCTGTACTGGTGGAGCGGCTATTTTCATTATAAAGTAGCATTCGCCGGAGACTTCTCTATCTGGACGGAGAATAAGGATCATGGGGACATCTCTACCGCAGGCCGGCAGGGCAAACGCTTTTTCTTCTTCGCCGAGCCCCAGCTATGGTACAATATCAATAAGATAGTTTCTCTGGGAACAAAGATCAATATGTACTATCACATCAATACCCAGGACGGCCTTTTCCAGGTCTACCCTACCGCTGCCGTCCGTTGTAAACTTTGACCGGGCGCAACATCCGGCTTCACCGACAGGCTTCGCCAGAAATAAAAGACCAGGTAGCTTTCCCATCCCCTGTATTTGGAAAAGAACCGTTCGATCTTCGACAGCTCTTTACGCTCTTTTATGATCTTATGTTTTGCCAGGGCCGTCAGCAATCCCGTATCCCCGTGCGGGATGCCGGAAGGATCGCGCAATGATTTCATCAGACAATAGTTGGCGGTCCAGACACCGATGCCCTTGATCTTCATCAGCGCCTGCAGCCGGCTTTCCCTGTCGGGTAAGGCCATGAGCTTCTCCCTGCTCAGTTCGCCCTTTGCAAACACATCCGCCAGGTTGATGAGATAGGCAGCCTTGCTACGGGAAAGTTGCATAAGCCGCAGGTCTTCCACCGACGCGGCAGCCAATGCCTCATAGCTCGGGAAAAGATGAAAGGTCTCTCCATTATGGATAATAGACCCGCCATATTTTTCTACCAGCCTTCTTTTAAGCATAAATGCGAAAGTCAGATTTATCTGCTGCCCGATGATGGACCAGGCCAGGGCTTCGAACAGATCCACAATACCCATCAGCCTAAGCCCCTTGTATTCTTCGCTCATGTAGGCCAACCGGCGGTCCCGCCGCAGCAAGGCATAGAAAGGATCGAGGTCCCTGTCCATATCCATCCACTCGCGGATATAACCAGACAATAGCTTTTTCGTCCCTTCGTCTTTTTGCCCCTGCAGGACCGTCACCTCCAAATATTCCTTTCCCTCCACGACCTCTACCAGCAGCTCCTTCCCTCCCAATCGCAACGCTTTCAGCACGCTGTCATTCCTCACCTGCTGCCCACAGTCGTCATACCCCATGTCCAGATACCAGGAACATTCCGAAAAATTAAAATTGGCCGGCAGGGGGATGTATAGTTTCTCTGGTGTACCCATCCCCCAAAGATAAGATCATTCCGGACCAGTGGAGCACCCGGTTCTTGCGGTCCCCAGCTCCTCGTCCTCTCTCAGAAAACCAATCATACGTCTCTCGACCTGCTCTACTGGCACAAGCATCTTCTTAAGATAATCAAAAACGGCTTGTACATCCTTCGTATTTTGTAATGTCTGGTTCTCCAATTGTTCCAATTTTAATAAAATGTCCTTGTAATTAAACAGCATCTCCCGCATACGGGTGAAAATCCGGATAATTTGGATATTTGCCCCAATAGCTCTGGGACTGTTCAATACGCTGGACAACATTGCAACCCCCTGCTCTGTAAAAGCCATAGGTAGGTATCGATCCCCACCCCAACTTGAGGTGCCAGTTTGGCACCTCAAGATCTCAAGCTCCTCGTCGGTCAGCTCGAACATAAAATCTTCCGGAAAACGATCAATGTTCCTTCTTACCTGCCTTTTCAGCTGTTTTGTCTCTACCCCATACAGCTCCGCCAAATCCCTGTCCAACATCACCTTTTGCTCCCTGATATAATAGATCTTGCTGATTACCATTTCATCCGGCACGATCATCTCTTTCTTCTCCGTCATAAGATAGGTTTTAAGGTTATAAAAATTAGTGCCTGCAAACCTACCTATTCTTCCGTCCAAAAAATTTTAAACTTTTTTGCCCCTAGATAAGGTGTCGCAATTTGCGACACCTCTCCTTTCCCCCTGATTTTCAACCCCCTTACCCCAAAAAAAATAATATTTTTACCGCCAATAGGGGTCAGCGCTTCCTCAGTTGTCATTATCTAAACGCCTGTTATTGACAACGACAGTTATCAGTAAAACCACTATTACAACCGTAAGCATGGAATTCACCGATGCCACGATCATACAATTGTTGAAAGATCGGGATGAAACAGGATTTGAACAGGTCTTTAAATTCTATTTTAAAAACCTGTACAAGTATGCCCTTACCATCTTACAGGATCACGACCAGGCCGAAGACATCGTACAGAATGTCTTCTACAAACTCTGGGACAAAATGGATTCCCTGAATTTTCACGATTCATTAGCCGCCTATCTGTACAGAGCCGTCTACAACGAAAGCCTGAATCACCTGAAACACAAAAAAGTAAGACACACGTACCAAACATATATCACCAGGAGTATGAAAGACCAGACAGACGGCGCACAGAGAAAAGTGATGTTCAGCGAGCTGGAACGCCGCCTGCAGACAGCCATCAACGAGCTGCCCGAACAATGCAGGACCATCTTCCAGATGAGTCGCTTTGAAGAGCTCCGATACCTCGACATCGCACAACGCCTGGGCATCTCCGTCAAGACGGTGGAGAATCAGATGGGTAAGGCATTAAAGCTGTTAAGGGTGAAGCTGATCGACTATCTGCCCTTTATCGTCATCCTGCTCCTCAATATTTTAAATCATCGCTCTTGAATAAAGATCTACATACCGACCCCGGGGGCCCTTCCGGCATTCATGAAGACCTGCTGGTGAAATTCCTGCTGGGCGAGACATCCCCCGATGACAACGCCCGGGTAGAAGCCTGGCTGGCTGCCGACCCCGCCAACAGACATTTCTACAACCATTTCCAGCTCATCTGGCGGGAAAGCCGCCGCCTGAACGACAATTTCAACGGGACAGACGAACAGACAGACCTCGCCTGGCAGAAATTTCGCGAAAGGGTCCGCCGCCCCAGCCTCCAGGCAATAAAAGGCGCCCATGAACACGAACAGCTCCCTACCCGGGCCGTCCGAACCACCTGGACAAAGGTAGCAGCCGCCCTCCTGCTGGTGGCCTCCATTACGGCCGTGTTCTATCTCACCAGGAGCGCCGGGCCCGACAAGCTGGTCGCCAGTACCACGGCTCCGCTCACCGACACCCTGCCGGATGGTTCATTCGTCACCCTCAACAAACAATCCGATATCCGGTATCCGGCAAATTTCAAAAAACAACGCACCATACACCTGCTGAAAGGAGAGGCCTTCTTCAAAATAGCGCCCGATAAGGCAAAACCCTTTAAAGTATATGCGGGCAATATCAGCATCACCGTGCTGGGCACTTCCTTCAATGTACGCAACGAAGGAGACACTACTGAGATCACGGTGGAGTCCGGTCTCATCCGTGTGACGGACTCCTTGCACGATGTCCTCGTGCATCCTTCGGAGAAATTGATCCTGCATCATGGAAACAACGCCATGACAAAGGCCTCGGTCAGCGGCCATCTGTATAAATATTATACAAAAGAGTTCATTTGCGATAACACGCCTCTCTGGCAGCTGGCGGCATCGTTGGAGAAGGCTTATGATACAACCATCGTCATCGATCCTTCGCTACGGCAGCTAAAGATCAATACCATATTCCGTAACCAGTCCGTGGAGCAGATACTGAACATTATACAAGAAACATTCAACATCAGGGTCACGCACGCTGAAGGCAAGATCATTTTACAACCATAAGATCATGACCTCGAAGAAGCACGAACTCCATAACACATTATTATGAACGTGAGTAAACAGATACGATTTATCTATACCCTATTGGTAGCGGGATCGCTATTCACTACCCTATCGCCTGTTCACGGTCAGGATTTGCTCGACCGGCCGGTCCCCACCTTAGCAATGTACAACCATCGATTGGAAGACGCTTTAAAAGCCGTCAGCGCGGCAGGTAATTTCTATTTTTCCTACAGCAGCGACCTGTTCAATAAAGACAGCCTCGTCACCCTGAAAATGGAACGCAAAACGGTGCGGCAGGTGTTGGATACCCTTTTCCGGGGCCGTCTGGAGTATAAGGTGAATGGCAACTATATTATTTTGCGCAAGGCGCCACCGCCACCCGTCTCCTCCCCGCCTATGGCTTTGGAAGACAAAAAAATCGTGGTGAGAGGCGTCATACTGGATGAGAACACAGGCGAGGCCGTCAGCCAGGCCAGCGTTTACGACAAACAGGGATTGATCGCGACCCTCACCGACGAAGGCGGTTTTTTTACCATACGGCTAAAGAACAGGTCCAGCCCTGCTGCCCTCACCGTCAGTAAAGAGTTCTATGAGGACACCACCATAAAGCTCCAGCCGGGCGTCAATCAAAAGATCACCATCTCCGTCGTCCCTATTTCTGCCAACAGAAAAATGGTTACCATCGGTCCGGAGGGATATCTCCCGTCCGACTCCATCCGGGTAGAGCTGGATGGCGCCCCCGTCTATTTGCGTCAGGACCCGATACGCGTGGAAATGAGCGGTCTGGGCAAGCTGCTGCTCTCCTCGAAAATGAAGATCCAGAGTATCAATCTTCGTAAATATTTTATCCAGCAGCCCTTTCAGCTTTCCCTTTTTCCGGGCATCGGCACCCAGGGGATCCTGAGCCCGCAGATAACCAATAAGATCTCCCTGAACATCATCGGTGGTTATACCGCCGGGCTCGATGGGGTAGAATTAGGAGGCGTGATCAACATCGACAAGAAAAAGGTCGAAGGATTCCAGGCAGTGGGTATTGCCAACGTAGTAGGTGGTCCCCTGAAAGGCGTCCAGCTCGCAGGCTCACACAACATCGTCCTTGACTCCGTCCGTGGATTCCAGGCCGCCGGCGTAGGGAATTTCAACAAAGGTAAATTGAAAGGCGTTCAGCTCGCTGGCGTCATGAATAAAGTATCGGATTCCGTGGAAGGCATGCAGGCCGCAGGCATAATTAATATTACCAAAAAAGAAACAAAAGGCCTGCAGCTGGCAGGCATCGTCAACATCACCCATAAATTGAAAGGCGTGCAGATCGGACTGGTCAATATCGCCGACACATCCGAAGGCTACGGCATCGGTCTGATCAACATCGTCAAAAAAGGCATGCATGAAATATCTCTATTCGCCAATGAAGTATCTCCGTTAAATATTGCCTACCGATCGGGCAACGACAAGCTATATACCATCCTTCTCGCCGGCTACAACCCCGGCAATGATCGAAGGTCCTATCTTTTTGGATTTGGGCTGGGGCATCGCTTCCACCTCGGCAAGACACTCTCGCTCGATCCCGAGCTCAGTTCCGAACAGCTTGTAGCCAACGAATGGAGTAACTACAAATACTCCAATTTCATCAACAAATTCAGTCTCGATCTGCATGTACGCCTTGGAAAATATTTTTCCCTCTCGGGAGGTCCTTCCCTGGCTATTTATTCCTTCGACAGGAAAATTATCGTAAACGGTCATGATTTCTCGCCTGTCGCCGGCAACTACGGCTCCTGGCGTATTTCCGACAAGGTCACAGGATGGATCGGATGGCGCGCCGGCATTAATTTTTTATAAGATCCGCTGTATCGCGTAGGGGTAGACGATCGATAGGTTGTTATATGATAAACACCGAAGATCATGACACTCTCCCATCTCAAAGTACACATCCTATGTATCTTTATTTTACTGCTCCACGCAGGGACCTCGCAGGCGCAGGGGTTGACACAACGGATACGGGGCACCGTTACAGACCAGATCCTATCCAGGCCCCTGGCCGGAGCCACCGTCACGCTGCTTGGCGAGGGCTCTCGGGAAGAAAAGTCTACCGTCACGGACAGCAACGGCAACTTTTACTTCAGGGATGTCCCCATCGGACGCCGTCAGCTGCGCATCTCGCATATTGGCTTTAAAGAATCCCTGCAGGAAAACATCCTTGTCGAGGCAGGAAAGGAATCCGTGCTGAACATTCCCCTGGAGGCAGCTCCCCATACGGAAAACGCAGTGGTAGTAAACGCAGGCAGCAGAAGGAACAGGCCCTTGAACGAAATGAGCGTCGTCAGCTCCAGGGCCTTCACCGTGGAAGAAACACAGAAATTCCCCGCGGCGGTTAACGACCCGTTGCGTATGGCAACCAGCTTTGCCGGTGTAATGGCCCCCTTCGATGGCAATAACGATATCGTCATCCGTGGTAATTCTCCCACTGGATTGTTATGGCGAATGGAGGGAGTGGATATTCCCAACCCCAACCATTTCAGCTCCGCCGCCAGCAGCGGAGGAGGCATATCCATCCTCAGCGCACAGCTGTTGTCCAATTCGGATTTCCTCACAGGGGCTTTTCCGGCGGAATATGGCGATGCGCTCAGCGGAGTATTCGATCTGCATCTCCGCAAAGGCAACAACGAAAAAAGAGAATATACCCTGCAGGCAGGCGTCCTGGGGCTGGACGCCTCTGCGGAAGGTCCGTTAAGCCCCTTTTACAAAGGGTCTTTTCTGGTCAACTATCGTTATTCCACGCTGGCTTTGCTCAAAAAAATAGGACTGGACATCGGATCAGGCGTACCCGTCTTCCAGGACCTTTCTTACAACATATATATGCCCACCCGCAAATGGGGTGAGTTCAGCCTTTTTGGTTTTGCCGGCCTTAGCTCGCAAAAAGGCGCTCCCAAAAAAGATTCTTCCAAATGGAAGGAGGAGGACGACCGGTATGCACAGACCTATTCAGGGACCACGGCCATGACAGGGCTCACCCATAATATTTTTTTGGGCAGCAGGACCAGCTTAAGATCAGTGGTGGCTGTCTCCTATACAGGTTCAAAAATAGCCGTTGATTATATGGACGATCAGTATCGGTATTCCAGGAGCTATACTTCCAATGACAAGACGCCTAAATGGACCCTCACTTCCACCTTGAACCACCGCTTTGGTACGAGCAATATCTTTCGCGCGGGATATATAGTCAATTTCATCGGCTTCAATTATTATCAGGAGGCCCGCAAATCGCCCGAAGCGCCTTTGTTAAGACAGGTAGATGCCAGCGGTCATACACAGACCATACAGGCTTTTGCACAATGGCAGGGCCGGCCGGCAGACCATCTTCTATTCAATGCGGGGGTACATTACCTCGAGCTGCTCTATAATCACTCCAGGGCCATCGAACCCAGAGCTTCCGTAAAATGGGAAATAGACGGCAATAACAGCATCGGGCTTGGCGTCGGTCTGCATAGCCAGATACAGGCATTGGGAGTTTATTTCGCGCAGGATACTACGGCAGGGGGTCAATATTATCATCCTAACGGTAACCTGGGTCTCACGCACTCCCAACATTATGTTCTCTCCTATAATCACAGGCTGGGCACTGATCTGAGCCTGAAGGCGGAACTATACTACCAGCGCCTCTACAACGTACCCGTCAACGCCAACGATACGAACACCTTCTCCACCCTCAACATCGAAAGCAGCGATTATGTGTCGGACCCGCTGGTGAATAAGGGGAAAGGACGCAATTATGGGATGGAGCTCACCCTGGAGAAATTCCTTAGCCATCGCCTGTATTATATGGTGAACACTTCTCTCTATCAATCGAAGTACACCGCCCTCGACGGCATCGAAAGAAACACACGCTTCAACGGGCATTACCTGATCAACCTGGTGGCCGGAAAAGAGTTCATCTTGTCACAGCGGGCCGACAGGTCAAAGATCTTCGGGATCAATATCAAGACCATCTATGCCGGAGGGTTCAGGACGACGCCCATCGACGCCATCCAGTCCGCCCTGCAGAACCAGACCATTTATTATCAAAAAGAAGCCTATACGCTGGCCAATCCGGCCTATTTCAGAACAGACCTTCGTCTGAGCCTGAAAAAAGAGAGACGCCATCTCACTACCATCCTCTCCATGGATTTTCAGAACCTCACGGGCAGGAGGAATGTGTATGATCAGAGTTATGACATCGTAAAAAAGAAGGTGGCCACCATCTACCAGGTGGGTCTGATACCCGTGCTGAACTATAAAGTCGAATTCTGATCAGGCATCACACAAGGTATACCATGTCCATATGGAAATATTTTTCCAGGATCTTGTCCCTATGGTCTTCGTCCACGATCTGCCTCACCTGCTTATTCCCATTGGAAGTGCGGATCAGTTTGTTATTGATAATGCTGATACGTCCTTCGGGAGTAGGCAGGCTGCAGATCAGGCTGCGGGCAAAATGCGACTCGCGGGAGGTCTGATGAAAATGATTCATCTCTTCAAATTCATCGAGACTGTGGGGGCTCAGTGTAAAAATGTATTCGATCTTAAATGTTTGCTTTGAGTCATTCCATTTGGCAACACCCAAATATTCCTTTCCATCCACAAAAATATTCTCCACTATCTGGTAAAAAGTACGGCCATCGCTCTGGATCGCTCCGGGCTCGATGGCCAGAGGACGAAGAGAAAAATCACCGTAACCGACATCTACCAGCCATTTTTTACCTTCCAGCTCCACGATCAGGGCCATATGCTCGAATTCACGGCCATACCCATGCCCATGCAGCAGGCGGCCCGCGATCATATAAGTCTTGAATCCGCTGATGACCAGCAGCCGGTGGAACAGAGTATTCAGCTCATAGCAATATCCCCCCCGTCTGTCGAGTATCACTTTCTGATACAGCGAGTCTATCCCGAGGATGATGGGGATGTGATGATGAATGTCCAGCGTTTCAAAAGGAATGTTGAAAGCATGGCGTTGTTGAAGGGAATGAAGGGTTGGTAAGTCTGCGTAAATAACACCGTCGTAATCAATCCGTTTTAAATAGGCTCGAATGTCCATAGCGTAAAATTGTAATAGATCTGTTCTGTTGTATAAAAATTCTCCTAAGTCTTGATAAACAATTCTCCTGCCAATAACCTAGATTGCTTTTTTGCGCCAACCGCTGCATTGAAGCTGTTACCGTTTATCCAAAAAAATCATAAAAACAACAATGTCAGAGGAGATTAGTTCACTCGTAACCGGTCATTTTTGAGGGGAAGGACGTATTTTTACCTAAATGGACCACAGGTCCATTGGCCGAAGGCCCATCATAAGACGCTTTTGCGCAGGATGGGTACATTTCCATAAAACCATTCTGCGCATGCCTAATATGATATAAATGAGCCGTTTCCTCTCAATTTTAAGTTGTTGCATGGGCTTGATATTCTTATCTGCCTTCTCATCGCGTCCACCACAGGAGGTGCTCATAGCCGCGGCGTCCGACCTGAAATATGCCATGGATTCCCTCGTAACAGCCTTTTCCAGCGAGGCGAATGACATATCGATAAAACTCGTATATGGCTCATCCGGCAATTTCTACGAACAGATCAGCAATGATGCCCCCTTTGATATCTTTTTCTCGGCGGACCTGGGTTATCCGCAAAAGCTGGAGCAGCAGCACAAGACCCTTGCTCCCATCAAGCCCTATGGCACGGGTCAGCTGGTCCTCTGGAGCAGGAAGCTGGACCCATCCAAAGAAGGCATGAATACCCTGCTGGCGCCGTCCGTCACCCATATAGCCATCGCCAACCCCGCTCATGCTCCCTATGGACAACGTGCCGAAGAAAGCCTGAAACACTATCAGCTATATGATAAGGTGCGGGAAAAGCTGGTCATAGGGGAAAATATTTCCCAGACAGCTCAGTTTGCCAGCACCGGAGCAGCCGACGTCGGGATCATAGCCCTCTCGCTGGCGCTTTCTCCTCAATTACAAAAAGAGGGGAAATACTGGCTGATCCCCGCGGAAACACATCAACCCCTTAAACAGGGTTTCGTGCTGCTGGCACATGCAAAGGAGAATGAAGGGGCAAAAAAATTCGCGGCGTTCATTGAGTCGGCCAGGGCCCGGGCAATATTGAAACATTTTGGGTTTGGGGACTAAGCAATAATAAGCGTATGACTGATTGGCAACCTTTATGGCTCAGCTTCCGGCTGGCCTTCATCACAACAGTGCTGCTGCTGGTAATATCCATACCGCTGGCTTACTGGCTGGCTCATAGCCGCCGGCGCGGCAAGGCGGTGATCGAAGCCCTGATCAGCCTGCCCATGGTGCTGCCTCCCACCGTACTGGGCTTTTATCTGCTGATAGCCCTCTCGCCCTCACATCTTGTATTCACCTTCACAGGACTGGTCATCGCCTCGTTGTTCTATTCCCTTCCTTTCATGGTAAACCCGCTGCTCTCGGGTTTTAAAAGTCTCCCCCCGGCATTGAGAGAATCATCCTATACCTTAGGCAAGTCGGCATCGACCACCTTGATAAGAGTGCTGCTGCCCAATATCCGCCCATCATTGCTCACCGGCATCGTACTGAGCTTTGCCCATACCATCGGGGAGTTCGGAGTAGTGCTGATGATAGGGGGCAATATCCCCGGACGTACGCGTCTGGCCTCTCTGGCCATCTATGATGAAATGGAATCCATGAATTATGCCGCTGCCAACAAATACGCGCTCGTTCTCTTTACTTTTTCCTTCAGCACTCTTTTGATAGTACATCTCGTCAATCATCATTTCAGCAGACCCGACCCATTATCATAACCCTATGATACAATTCCAGGCAAATAAAACGCTTTTGACCTCTGCCGGCCGGCAGCAGATGGAAATTGCTTTTGAAGTAGAGAAGGGCCGGCTCCTTACGCTCTATGGTCCATCCGGCGCGGGCAAGACCACTGTATTACGCATTCTTGCAGGGCTTACCTCCATATCCTCGGGACATATTACCGTGGATGGGGAGATATGGTATGACTCCCGTCAAAAAATAAATGTCCCTACGCAACGCCGGTCCATCGGATTCGTATTCCAGGACTTCGGCCTCTTTCCCCATTGGAGCGTATATGACAATCTCAAATACGCCCTGCCAAAAGATGAAGATCCCCGCCTGATGCATGAATTGATAGAATCGATGGAATTGGGTTCGCTTCAGGATACCCGCCCTGCCCTCCTCTCGGGCGGACAGCAGCAAAGAGTGGCATTAGCCCGGGCCATCATCCGAAAACCAAAGCTTCTCCTGCTCGACGAACCGCTCTCCGCCCTGGATAATGACATGCGCCACCGCCTGCAGGATTATATCGAAAGGATCCGTAAACACTACGAGTTTACAACTGTGCTGGTCAGCCATCATGTGCCGGAGATCCTACGGCTGGCTGACGAAGTCGTTTGGTTGGACAAAGGAAGGATAAGACAGCAAGCCACACCCGAAAAAATATTCTCTGGCCTTCAGTCCCAAAATCCCTGGGCCCTGATCTGACCACCGCCATAACCTTTCCCTTTTAACAGCTTACGCAATCTGACTACAGCCGGACTATATCCTGCCAGATAAAATATAGTATCCTGTGTATCCGCATTCAAACTGCCTGCCCACTCTTCCAGCTGCGCATATTTTCCGGAGTCGTCCTTATCCAGCGTCCGTAATCCCATCTGGGAAAAATAACGGGAGAACTCATGTTGATGATGTTTGTGCGCAATAGCAATGGCTCCATCTATCTGCGCCTGCTTCCCCGCCAGCTGATGCAGCGCAAAGAAATGACCGATACTGGTCTCATCACCCAGAAATACCAGCCGCTTGCCCCGGGCGGGTTGATGATGAGAGGAGCTGATCCCCAGGTAGGACACCTTGTCCCCCACTTGTAGACCCCTTACCCATCGGCTGCCCAATCCTTCATGACCCGCATCGATAAATAAGGTACAGGTACGGGTTTCTTCATCCCAGCCCGATGGGGTATAATCGCGGTATGCCATGGGCCCTACCCTGCATTTCATATGCTGCGCTTCCTGCCATTTGCTCATATCGCAATCGGGCAGATGCAGGTCGACCTCGAAGAAGGTGGCGGGATCCCAGACTCTGATCGCCAATACCGTGGCTGTTTTTAGCCATTTACGTTCCAAAAGCCCTACCGTGGCGTGTGCTAGCTTATTCATATGCAAAACAACGACAGGCAGGTTGGACAGCCAATAGACAAACGCCGGGAAAAATTGGACTATTCGCGGTAATGACGGCGGAACTCGCCGGGCGTAACCCCTACCGTCTTCCTGAACAGCCGGGAAAAATAAGTGTGGTCTTCATAACCCAGCTCATGTGCGATTTCTTTCACGTTACAGTTACTGTGATAGAGGAGCCGCTTGGCCTCGAGCATGATCTCCTGCTGGATGATGCTGCTGACAGACATGCCGGTAGTAGCTTTCACCGCCTCGTTGAGATAGGAAAGGGAGATATTCATGGCCGCGGCATATTCCGCCGGGCTTTTGCATGTTTTATATTGGTCGACCAGCAATTTCCGGAACGCGCGGGTGATCAGTACCGGCCGGTTAGGTTGCCCTCCCGGGGATTCGGGCTTACCCAGGCAAAGCCCCGCAAGGAGGGCGGCAAAAGAGCTCAGCAATCCATAAGACGCTTGTTTGTAGACAGGTGAGGCAGTCTCCCTTGTACTGATAGTATAGATCAGCTGAACACAGCTCAACAAAGGTTCCATATCAGCGGCAGAAAGGGACAAAGGCTGTTTCTCTCGGCTGGAATCTTCCAGCACCGCCCGGAATGCATCCGGTATCAGCCCCGCATCCACTCCCAGGAACCATCCTTCGGTAGTCATATCTTTCTCGACATAACGATGCACCTGGCCAGGGAGGATAAAAAGGACCGACATCCCTTTCAGGATAAAAAAGCTGAAATCGATCATGACCTTGCTAAGCCCCTTCTCTTGCAGAAGAAATATGTAATGATCATCCCGATGAGCGCCTAATAAAATCGCATCCTCGATCTGCCAGTTGGATGCATCGACTTTATCTACCTCGAAGCCCTGGTTGGTCCGATCATCCAGCCGGTGAAGAGGAATGATATCTTTCGCCATTATACCCATTTCGTAAAAATAGGCAAAGTGCCCCGGAAAAAACTTAATTTTCGGTATGAACGATCTATCCGTATGGGAGCTGGAAAGTTTTTATGCTCCCACCGACATCATCATTGCCGGCAGCGGCTTCGTTGGACTGTGGAGCGCCTACTACTTAAAGAAACTGGCGCCGGAACTATCTATTACCATCCTCGAAAGAGGGCTGATCCCCACGGGCGCCAGCACACGCAATGCCGGGTTTGCCTGTTTCGGCAGTCTCACCGAGCTCATAGCCGACGCAGATAAGATGGGCGAGGACAAAATGCTGGAGCTGGTAACCATGAGATACAAAGGCCTCCGGCGCATCAATAAGCTGTTCTCTAAAAAAGAGATTGGCTTCGAACATCATGGCGGATATGAGCTCATCACCGAAAGCGCCGGCGTCGATGTAAATACTCCTGATGTAAATACTATTCGCAGTCAGATAGACCGATTCAATCGTCTGCTCAAAAAGACCGTAAAGATGCAGAAGACCTTCCGGCTGGTCAATCAAAAAATAGCGGAGTTCGGATTTGCAGGCATCCGGTACCTGGTTGAAAATACACCGGAAGCACAGCTCCATTCAGGCCGTCTGTGCCAGGCCCTGCTCCGATTGGTACAGTCCATGGGTGTCACCGTCCTCAACAATATCGAAATAACGGGCTATGAAAGAACGGGCAGCCATTTACGGCTGCATACCAACCTCCCTCTTTCCTTTACCACCTCTCAACTGCTGGTATGTACCAACGCCTTTGCCCGGCAGCTTCTTCCACAGCTGGACATCATACCCGCCAGGGGACAGGTGCTCGTCACCTCGCCCATCGAAGGACTTCCCTTCAAAGGCACATTCCATTTTGATGAAGGGTTCTACTATTTCCGCAATTTAGGCAATCGCGTGCTCCTGGGTGGAGCGCGTAATAAAGCCTTCGAGGCCGAACAGACGGAGCAAATGACCATCACCACACCGATACAGGATGAGCTGGAACGTTTCTTAAAAGAGACCGTTCTTCCCGGTCGCAGCTACACCATCGAACACCGTTGGAGCGGTATTATGGGTATGGGCAGCGAAAAAATGCCTATCGTCCAGGCTGTCGACAAACAGATCTGCTGCGCCGTCCGTATGAGCGGGATGGGCGTAGCCCTGGCTCCTATCGTGGGGGAAAAGGTGGCGCGCCTGATGACTGGTATAGACGCCTGATCTCCTCGCCCGTCAATGGCTCGGTAAATACTCTGGCCCGGTCGATATAGCCGTTGAACACCCGCTGTCCGGGGAATTCTTCGTTCCTTCCTACTGTCCATCTGTTCGTCACGGACAGGTTCGCACGACCATCTACGGTGGATGTTCCTTTTAATTCCCCATCGATGTATACTTTCAGAACAGCCCCTTCACACACGCCGGCTATATGATGCCAATGTCCCCACCAGTCGGATGGAAGGTCCACCGTACAATCTCCCCTGCCCCATCCGCCTGCAAAAAAGGTCAGGGACCTATTACCACCTACCTGTAGCACATGATTATCTCCCTTGGCAAATATATCTACCAGATTCTCTCCCTTCTCTGTCGGATAGACCCACAACATCATTGTCATGGTCTCACCCATGCTGTCCAACGCCGGTGCACCCGGCACCTCGATATAATAGTCTTTTCCAAACAAAGGTCCTTTACCCATACTCTTCCCATCATGCCCAAACCCCGACCGGTCCTTTCCATCGGCAGAAAGGTCCAGCAAAAGGGATTTCTCCGATTGACCATATACGTTGAACTTCTCCTCCCTATCGCCCACCCGCAGTTCCCGCCATCCCATCGGAAAAGCCGGCAGCGTCATAAAGACTTTCTTCGAGGCCCCCGGCGTCAGCCAGGATGAATCCACACGCACTATTTTATCATCCACTTTCACAGGCGTTACGATCGTACGGGCTATACCTCCTATATTTCGGACCGCAAAAGAGAGCTTTGCCTCTCCGCCTTCTCTTATCAACGGCATGGTAAACACATCCGAGACCTCCGATCGCACGTCCCCCTCCTTCACCACTTTCACATCGATAGGGTAATCCTCCCCTTCGATCTCCAGCCGGGCCTTGCCCAACGCATAAAGCCGGCAATCCATCGAGTCCGTCACCGTAGTTCCGACCCTTACCAATGTATTCTTAGCCGCATATCGCTTGCCATTGACCTTCAGCCGAACGATCTTGGTACCGGTAGAAAAATGCCCCTCTATCGTCCATCGTACCCGAAAGAGCTCATTGGAAGCCACTTTCTTTGGGGATACGGAAATATCGCGGAACACAAAGTCGGGCGCGGTCTTCCAAAGACGGCCCATATAGCCGCTGACGCTGTCCATCTCAAATACAATCTCTTTGGCTTTCTTCAGATCATCGTGATTTATCTCGGTCCCAACAATTGCTCCATCGAACGATATTCTCCGCACATACCTGTTCCGTGCAGTAAGCCCCGGCGACCGAATGATCACATCCCCGGAATCCAGATGTAATATCACCTTCCGGAAAAGAGGCGTTCCTATTTCATAATCCGGCATCCCTGGACAATCCGGATAAAAACCCAATGCGCTAAAGACATACCAGCTCGACATCGCTCCCAGATCGTCATTCCCCGGCAACCCGCCCGGTGTAGCGGAATACCGGCCTTCCCGGATAGCATACACCCAGTCCGCTGTTTTATCCGGCCTGCCGGCAAAACCAAAAAGATAAGGGATGTGCAAGACTGTCTCGTTGTCAAAAAGAATATCCTGGCGCTGCAGGGCCCCATCCAACCTTGTGGTAAATTCTCCATCACCACCCATCTGATTGATCAGACCAAAGGGATCTTGCGGAACAAAATAAGAATACACCCATTTATCTCCCTCCTTATATCCACTGTTACCCCTTTCCCCTCCCTCGGGAAGTATGAAGAGACTTGCCGGATCGAACAGCTTCTCATAATTATATCCTATTCTTGTTTCTCTCTTGTCGAATTCCGAGATCACCCAGTCATCATACGCATATTCCACCGTTCTTGTCACCGACTCGGGATAGGTAGAGGGAATATACCCCAGCCGGCGATACACCTCCATATCTTTCTGTCGGTACGGCGTATCCATAACACCCTTCCGCATGGCCGCATACGCCTCGGCGCTGTCAAAACCACGTATGCCCTTTGCCCAGCTATCCGCGATCACCACCGCCGCATGATTGCCCGTCATAGGGTCGGATGGCAGATAACCCGTCTGCCGGTACACATCCATCATCGACAGGACCATGTCCTTCTGCCTGTCCGGGAACAGCAAACAAAGCAAAGGATGCAGACTGCGAAAAGTATCCCAGGCGGAGAACCCTCCATATTCATATTGCCCTCTCGTCGTATGCACTGCTCCATCCTGCCCCCGGTACTGCCCATCTACATCCGAGATGATCCAGGGCAGCAGCATCGAATGATACAGGGCCGTATAAAAGATCTTCTTATGCGCTTCATCAGGGTCATCCACCTCGATAACACTCAATTGCCTTCTCCAGGCAGCCTGTGTTCTTGTACGCACCTCATCGAATGTCAGACCATCCGTCTCGTGGGCTATATTCTTTTGCGCGCTGGCCCCGCCCACGGATGAAACACTGACACGAATGACAATCGCACCCGTATCCTCAGAAAAACGCAATATCATACCCTCCTTTGAAACCTGCTCCTTTACATAGGACCTGTTGAATTGCAACGCAGTGTTAGCTCTCATGCCTCCAATAAATATTCTCCGCGGGACTCCCACCGGAAAGCTTATTCGAAATACGCCTGCTCTCTCCGACGCCGTAGTCTCCACGATAGTACCATCATCCGACAATCGCACCCGATAATAGCCGGGCATCGCCTTCTCATCCGCATGCCGGAAAGGTCTACCCGCATTCGTCCCCCCGCCTGGCCCATACTCCGTCCGGCTCATACCCGCACCACCATCCGCGCCCACCAGCGGCATGATCTTCATCCGACCCGCCGACCCGCTGGGATACCCGCTCATATGATGATAGCAGCTAAAAAAACAGATCGTGCTATCCTTATGATCATATCCCCCGCTGACCTTTGTCTCCGGTGTCAGCTGCATGGCCCCCCACGGCGCTACCGCGCCGGGATAAGTGCCCCCCTCATTCCCCCACCGGGTAAATACATTACTTCGCGTGGCGCCGATAAAAGGATCCACATATCCCAAAGGATCGGGCGACTGTGCCTGCAATAGCTGGCACATCAGGAGCAGCCATCCATATCTTATAAAATAACGCATCATTCTCCGTATACAAAATGAAATATATCTCTGCTCGCAGCCGGCTCCGAAGCAATGGTCACTTCAGCAGGGCTTTTCCCATCCTCATCAAAAATAAGCAGCTCATTACTGCCTGCCTTCATCCAACACTCCGGAATATAAAGTCCCGGCGCAGGCACCTTCTCGGGATATCTCCCCAGGTTATGTCCATTCACCCAGACAGAACCATGTCCCAGGCCCTTTGTCACGACCCTCCAAATGAGATGATCGCCCACCCTCCCATAGGCAGGTGCATCGAACGTCGCCTTGTAAAAACAGGGGGTCATCGTGTCTCCCATCATCCGGCCACTCTGGTCAGCCCGGGCGATCCAACCTCCCCCGGCAGCCACACCGCCGTGCATACGCCACCCCATCACCTCCACCCACCGGGTAAGATAATGAACTTTCACCGGCTGATCGATCCCCCCTTCATTCGAGTAGTTCTCTATAAAGATGGTCATCACCAGCGGTCGCTTCATCGTGTCTAATCCATCCAGGGACACCTTAAAAGGGATATTCCAGCCATCATGTTTCGCCAGCTTCCGCCCATTGAGATAAACGGTAGCATTCTCATCCACGCTCCGGAAAACAAGCTGTCCCTTTGTAATGCCCGCCGGCGGCTCGGGCAGCACCGCACGGAACCAGGCCGTACCCTGGCGCTTATTAAATACATCCTGACCAATGGTGTAATCCTTCCAATCCTCTTTACCATCCTTCGACACCTGCCAGCCTTCTATGGTATGTTTTAAGCTCGCCCCTTTTATCAATGTCACCTTACCCGTCAACCCCTTGCTATCCACATCGTGCATATCTCCTAAAAATCCCGCCAATTTGTCCCGCCCATCATGCGCGGTAAAGACGACCAGCACATGCTGCCCTTTCGACAATGTCAAAGGGATCTCCCCTTCACGCAGGTTCACCCGCGCCGTCGGTTTGCCATCCACAAACACAGTACCCCTGTCGCCCCCCTCTACCTGCAACACATAATTGCCGGCTTCCTCCACATTCACCTTGCTCCGATACCACGCATCCGCCGTCCCATCTCCATCCGACCCCATCTGTGGCGGCTGCTGACCCAATAACCAGTTTCGATCATCGAACCCTATAGCAGCAGGTGCGGCCCATTGCTTCCTATACCAATTGACGATCGGAAGAGTGGTGATCGATCGATGTGCCGGCATTACTCCATTGGGAACGATTATATGCTCGCCCGTTTCATCATATAGCCTGGTCGGGGCATCTCCCTCTTTATCCAGCCAGCTCTTCTCGGCCCAAAAACTAAGTCCTTTCCCCCAGCCATTTATCTCGTCTATATACGTAGGCCCATATATCAACCCTTTCTCCAAGAACCATACACGATCAATAAACACATCGCTCACCGAGATCACTCTTATTGTTTGTCCGCCGGCGGAGAAAGCTTGAACATTCGGAGCAACAGACATCCTAAATAAATTTTTTAACTCCCGGGGTTTCCCCTCTACGGAAAAATAAAGCTCCGCCGGACTACCCGCCTCTCCGTAGATCACCATCGTTGTCATATTCCCCTGTCTGCTGATCCCCAACAACCGCACAGGTCCCCAATCCAGCCTGATCCCCGGCGCAATGGGTATATTATGCAGAATGGGTACGATCTCTCCCGGCGCCACCTCCAATGGTCCCTGCCCCGGAAGCATCCGTCCATCACCGGCATCTATCCGTAACAGCCTGCTGCCCCCCGATGGGTTGTCTGCAAATAACAGCTCACCCGCAGGACTGCGTCTCGCCGTGAGACGCAGCACAGTATCGCTGCACGCACCTTTCCAATCCGCTGTAGCATCTTCACTATTCTCCAATATCTCCTGCATGCTGCGGGCAAACCAGGCCGCCTTGCGGAAACTATAATAGATAGGTCGAAGATCACCCGCCTGCCCTACCGCAGCCCCGTAATCATACGAAGCAGCATCCTCGTCGTTATTCGTATATCCGAAATTGCTTCCCCCATGCGCCATATAATAATTGTAACCATTACCTCCATGCGCAATGATCTTCCAGGTCCTGCGCGCATACTCCTTCGCCTCTTTCTCCCCCGAACTATATCCATTGTACCAGACACTCCAGAACTCCGTGGACATCCAGGGATTGCTCCGGTCCGGATCGTCCAATCTGGCCGGATCGCCAAAAGGCCCTTGACCAGTCTCCGTACCCGCATGACTCCTGTTCCCCGGTAAGTTTCCCTCTCCCGCAGGGTCGCTCGCATGATGCAGCCCGCTAAAAAAATAAGGCACTTTCAAACCCATCGTAAGCGCCTTTTGCTGCAGATGCCGGAAATATCCATCCGGCATATAGGTTCCCCATCCCCGGGGATGCTCATTCTCCAATTGCACCAATATCACAGGCCCTCCCTGTTGTATCTGCTGACTAAACACGACAGGTAGCAGCTTGTCGAAAAATCGATCCACACACCGCTCGAACGCCTCATTATCTTCCCGCACGCGAACCCCCTTCTTGAATCGTAGCCATAACGGATATCCTCCATTATCCCACTCAGCGCAGTAATAAGGCCCTACCCGCACGATGGCATAAAGCCCCATGCTCCCCGCCAGCCGCAGAAAAGCGCCCAGGTCATGATCCCCGCTGAAGTCGAATTTCCCCTCTTGTGGCTCGTGCCAGTTCCAGAATGTATAGATCTCGATACAGTTGAAACCCGCCCGCTTCAAACGCAACAACCTGTCCCGCCACAGCGCATGCGGTATACGCGCATATTCCAATCCGGCCGACACAAGAAAAGTTCGTTTACCATTCACCAGGAACCCCTTGCTGTCGAGATCTATAAAAGGCTTTACCTCCGCGGCAGCCGGAAAGATACCGTCATTAGATGCCGTCGGCTCCAGCATAGCGGCAGAATATTTTTTATACAGGGCGGTAGCAATCTGTACGGCATCTCCATTTGCAACGTCCGCATAACGATCATGACCGTTGACCCATCGCCACTCCCAATCCTTTACCTCGGCATCGAAGGCCTTCCAGTCCATCTCCCGGCCACTGGTCAAAGCCGCCTCCATCTTTCGGAAGAACAGCTCCCACCTGGGCTTATAGAAACCTTTGATAAGCCCGCTCCATTGCCGGCAGGAATACTCCCTCAGCCCACTTTCCTTATCACCCCACAATGTCACAAGGTCTCTGGCATTCTTCTCATACAGGTCCGACTCGGCCGGCGTCACGCCACATGCTCTTGCTTCCCTGATCCATTTGCCCAGCAGGAAATCCTTTCGCGTCGCCAACAGCCGGTCCATATCATCCATCAACCCCAGGAATTGCCGGCTGCTCTTCCGGAACGCCGCAGTATCTTTTTCCTTCCACGCCTTGGCAAATCGTTGCTGCAGCACGGAAGCATAATTGGCCAGCACCTGCCGGGTGACATCCACCAGGTCATATCGAAAACCATCGCTGTTCTTTAGTTTTGGAGCAGCATTGACAAAAAGCGTCCAGGCGCCCTGCAATACCCCGGGATCATAGCTCAAATGCGTATTCACCCTGTCGATGGCCGAGTCCAGCGTTGGCCTTGCCTGTATAATGGATTCAGGTCCGCCTTCCGTCAGCCCGCCACTGTATACGCTGCCTTCCAAAAGATGCCAGGCCATCCTGATAGCGCCGTCGGCTTCACCATAACGTTGCAATGCATAATTATCCAGCCATTCCCTAAGGTCCACCGCACTGTCCTGCCACACATTTTCCAGCATCAGCTGATACAACGCGGGGTTCTGCTCTATTCCTTCCGGCGTGAGTCCGATGCCAACCATTTTCCCGGCGGAAGGATCGTGAAAGGCCCTGGAAGGATCTTCCGCCGCATGTCGCATCCTCCCCCATAGGCTGATATTCCCACCGAAATTGTGGAGCATATTCCATATCCACGGTTTTCCATAGTAGGCCATCGCCTCACCCGTAACAGGATCGGTCCTGTTCCACACGGGATGACTCTCGCTATAAAGATCCAACAGGATCATATGATCATCCGGAACGGCCTTTAACAAGGCCTGTATCTGCGTAGGCTTCCAATACGCCGCATTATAATGGAACATCCATCCCTGCATCACCCAGACAGCTTTCGGGTCCGCCCCTGCCATGGAAGCATATACTTTTTTACTCATCCCATCCAGATACAAAGAATCGCTGGTGGGAGGTACATTCTCATTAAAGGTATCTGCCGAATAAAAATGATCCGTCCCAAAGACACGGGTTTGCGCTTCGATGAATTTCCTGCCGACGACCTCGAAAAGACTGTCGGACGGATCGAGTATATATACATCGTCAAATCCGGCGTCCCAATTCGTCTTTTTCACCTTCGCCAAAGGAAATCTGTCTTTGAAGCTTGGTGGTACATGACCGGTAAAAGACCCCAGCACGGGTTTCATCCCAAACGCCCGTTCGGCCGCCAGTATCTTCTTCTGTAATAGCAGATGGCTTTCTTTCCAATGCGCCGGCAGAGGTCCACCCCATGCATCGATATTGCCCATCCACAGCCACGAAAAATAGGCAGGACCGCTAAAGAACCGGTCCAGCTCCTGGTCCTGAAAACCCATTCCCCTGTATACCTCCTGCCAGACGGCTTCCTCACCCGTCAACGCCAACGGCATATTGATGCCATTCAACGCCATCCAGTCTATCTCCCGCTGCCATCTCTCCCAATCCCACCAGGCCATGGAATACTGGAAGGTGCAGTAATTGAGGTAATACCGGTATCGATACGGCGTGCTGCGATGCACCTTTTTCTTTACGACAGGCAGCGCCGCCGGTAAAGGCTGTGGCGCCCCATTCCAGGTCACCAGGTGATGACAGTAGTTCTTAAGATAGAAATTAAGTGCGGAAGCCACACTAAGACCATTGCTACCGCGCAGCACGATCTTCGCCCCCTTTCCCTCCAGCTCAAAGACATCCTTGCCATTCTCCGGAGCGATATAAGCTATCTCGAACTGGCTGGCCTTGTCTTTCACGATCCGGTGTAAGAAGGCATCCAGCGATGGCCTGTCCAATTGGGCATAGGCTCCCGTGCCGGACACTGCCAGCGCCAGTAAAAAGATCCATTTACTATAGTTCATCTCGCAATTTACAATTTCCAGGCCCTAAAAAACAATGGGGCGCCTTCAGGCGCCCCACATCTGTCCTTAGTTGTTTAATAATTCGAATTTTGTAAGATAATTCCCTTGCTCTCGTCGATGATCTCCTGTGGCAGGGGCATATAGTAATGTTTAGGCCGCACGAACGTACGCGCCGGTATGACAGCCTCACCATTATAAGGCGGCAAAGGAGAAGCCGTTTTGGGCTTGCCGACTATCGTATCCAGGTTGACGATCTTATCCTTATCCCACCGCAGCAGGTCCTGCCAGCGGATGTTCTCGCCGCCCAACTCCACCCTACGCTCATGCATCAGCTGTCCCATACCGGCTCCCGTCACTGGCAGTAGATGGGCCCGTGTGCGTACGGCATTGATCTCCGCATCGCCGCTGCCGGCTCCGTTCAGACGGATCTTGGCTTCCGCCACCAGCAGGTATACATCGGCGCTGCGCAAAATGGGCTGTTTCAGATCATAGTCGACGCCCCCATCCCCGCTGGGCATAAAGGCCGTATACTTACGGATGGCATACCCCGTGCTGGACATGCTGGGCAGCATACGTCCCGTGGATAGTCCCTCCTTGCCGGTGAACATCTGGTAGGCGTCGCCGCTGCCGATCTCCGTCATATTGGTCTGGTACGGTATCGTATCCCCCACCGATATCAGCGTGGCGCGTTTGCGTATCGTGTCGGTGGTCTCGAATTCGTCGGCGAAATTCTGCGTGGGATGATGAAAACCCCAGCCCTGCCAGGCCCTGGGCGTGAAATAGGTGCTGATGGCGGAAGCCGGCACATTGGAGATCTCCTGGTTCTTATTCCACACCGCAAATAAGATCTCCGTATTGGTTTCCTGCTTCCCCAGCATGAAGTTGTCCTCATAATTCGGCGCCAGCGCATAATTGGCATCGCTGACGACCTTCGACCCATACTCGATGGCCTTGTCGAGCTTGTCCTCGAACATATACAGCTTGCACAGCATACCCCAGGCAGCGCCCCTGCTCACCCTTCCCCTGTCCGCATCGCCATAGGTCTCCGGCAGCAGATCGGCAGCCTTTAGCAGGTCCGACTCCACCTGCGCGCGGATAGTGTCCACCGATGACTTGGGAACATTATAGTTCCCGGTCAGGACATTGCTCTCCAGGACCATCGGTATCTCTCCATAGATCTGGCTCAGCACGAAATAAGCATGGGCCCGCAGAAAATACGCCTCGCCCAGGCTGCGGTTACGGATGCTATCCGTAATGACAGGCACCTTTGGAATATAAATAATGGCATTGTTCGCCCGGGCTATCTGCTCATAGGCGAAAGGCCAGGTAATATAGATCAGCTGCAAGGTCGGGTCGATATTGAATCGCTCGATGGCCTTGAAATCCGGGTGGTCCCCATTCACGGAAATATCGTCCGACTGGTCGTCATATACATACAGATCATGCCCTACCCAGTCTTCCGTGAACAGCACATTGTAAATACCCAGCACCCCCGCGATGACATCGCTCTCGTTACGCCAATAGTTACCCGTCGTATATTGCCCCGTAGGAGACTGATCCAGGGGCTTCTTGACACAGCCATAAATAACACTGGCCGTGATGATGGTGATCAAAGAAAGTATACAATAATATCTAAGTTTCGCCCGCCCATAATGTCTTTTCAATTGCCGGTCGGAACCTCGCGTTTCATGATTTATTTTTATTGTGCTCGATTTCATACTTGCCTTTTTAAATAAGCTAAAAATTGACGGATGCACCGATGGTCAGATTCCTGGCCGAAGGATATTGCGCTACATCCACGCCCCTTTGGCTATTGGGCGGCTGGTTGGAGCCGCTTGTATATCCCAGTTCAGGTGTATACCCTTTATAGCCGGTGAGCATAAACAAGTTATAGCTGCTGAAATAAACACGCACATCCGGCAGCTGCCACTCTCCGATATGCTGTTTGGAAATAGTATATCCCAACGAGAGGGTTTTCAGCGACAGATAAGACCCGTTCTGTACCCACAGATCGGAGCTCCGGTAGTTATTGTTCAGGTTGTCGATGCTCAGCCGGGGAATGCTATTGCTCGTATTCGCCCCATGCCATCTGCCTTTCTGATCCGCGTACCAGTTATACACCTGCGTCGCATCCAGACCCGCCAGACGATCGGCATTGTACAGCTTGAACCCTGTAGCCCCGACAAAATTGAAGTTCAGATCAAAACCTTTATACGTCAGCGTGCCATGGAAGCCAAAGACAAATCGTGGATTGGGATCGCCCAGGTTTACCCGGTCCTTGTCGTCGATGATCCCGTCCTTCTTGCCGCCCGTGCCGCTGACATCCAGGAACTTCACGTCGCCCGGCTTGATATTGGCCTTGTTGGGATCATTCGCCACATTGGGATCGCCGTCGATGTCTGCCTGTGTTTGATAAAGTCCTCCCGTCCTGAACCCATAAAAAGAGGCGATAGGCTGTCCTTCATACGTACGGGAAATATCCGTGTTCTCACGGCCATAAGGCGTGGAAGCTATATAGGTAGAGTTGCCATACAGACGCGTAACCTTATTGCTCAGGAAAGAACCGTTAGCGCCCAGCGAATAACCCAGCTTGCCAATCGTATTGTTATACGTAAGCTCTATTTCCACGCCATGGTTGTTCAGCCTGCCCAGGTTGTAGTCCGGCAGCGTGATATTACCCGGATCATCCGGAAGATTGCGTTGAGCCCCGAAGGTCTCCACCAGTTGAAAAGGCACCAGCATGTCGGAAGTGTTCTTGTTGAAATAAGTGATGGTAGCATTCAGGTGATTGTTCAGAAAACCCAGGTCCGCGCTGATATTGGTCATCACCGCCCGCTCCCATGTGATATTGGGATTTGCCAGGCTGGTGACATATGCCCCATTGTAATTCACCGTACCCGTCC
>DASZXP010000254.1:0-15557 GCA_035545935.1 Puia sp.
CCTCATAACCACTCCTTTCAGCACTTTCACAGGCTGAAAACCCGATAACACAAAAGCCGGCCATGCCCCGGCAAGTACAGCGGTCAACGGGAACGCCAGCACAAAGAACAACAGCGAACTCCCATCTCCCAGCGAAATATCCGCATCCAGCAGCTTGTTGAAAAAGGGGATCGCCAGCTCGGCCACACCCAGCGCCAACACCCATGCCACCCCCATAAGAAGGAACGACTCGCCCATGAACTGACCCATCAGCTGCAACGGGCTTGCCCCCGCCACCTTCCGTACCGCTACCTCCTTTGCCCGCTCCTCCGCCCGGGCCGTAGACAGGTTGATATAGTTCAGCAGCGCGACAAGCAGGATAAACACCGCCAGCACGGAAAAAATGGTATTGAAAAGCCGGTTGCCTTTCGGCGTATCTATCAGCTTGCCCTTGCTGAAATGCACGTCTTTCAACATCTCCGCTCCATACCGCACATGATATTGCCGCGCATCCGCGCTGTCAAGCTCCGGCTGTACATACATCCGGGAAATATTATCTAAGGCCCGTTGCAGTCCCGGCAGATCCGGCCGCCCACGAAAAAGTACAAACGTATATACTTCAAAATCATCCGTCATCCAGCTGGTCACAGCCTGAAAATTCTTCCGCAACAGCGCATCTATCTTTATATCCGAAGCCGCCGGTCTGTCGGCGATCACCGCCGTGACATGGTACATTTGCTTGTCGCAAAGCAATGTCTTACCCATTGGCGAGGCGCTTCCAAAATACTTGCGGGCTATGCTCTCCGTCAATACGATGGAATTGGGCTCGGTCAACGCGGTCGCCGGCGAGCCCTCTAAAAATTGGAAATAAAAGAGGGAAAACACCGACTGCTCGGAGGATACAAAA
Source organism: Puia sp. (assembly GCA_035545935.1). GTDB lineage: Bacteria > Bacteroidota > Bacteroidia > Chitinophagales > Chitinophagaceae > Puia. Next base: position 887 of record DASZXP010000254.1, read on the forward strand.
TGCTTTTCCCGTATAAGCTCCCCACGCTCGGCATCCGTACCCCCGCCGCCCGGGTTGATACGCCGCACCGTAAGTTCATCCGGCGCGATACGCGCCGCATCCTCCACCAGGGGACAATCCCTGACCAACGCCCCCGCCAAAGGAATATTGGACGCCGCAAAGCTCAGGTCGGATTCAGGCGTATGGAACACGGCCGTCACCCGGGCAATACGATCCACCTTGGGATGATAGCTGTCAAAGCTCGTTTGGTAGTGGACATACCCATAGATCAGCAGACAGGTGGCTATACCCGTGGAAAGCCCCAGGATATTGATCAGGGCGAACTTCTTTCGGCGCAGCAGGTGGCGTAGGTAGACTTTTCTCATTGACAAATGGTTTGCCCACAAGAATGCAATTTCTCCCCACCGGGAAGCCTATCCAAAAGCCAATTATGACTTATTTAACAGCCTAAAGAGGCAATAAGTAATACATTATGATAAAAAACCATACAAAACCAGCCCCTTTTAACAGATTTATCCAAAAAATGACGTTAAAATAATCCCCCAACTCAAAAAATGTCCCATCTTTGCATCTCGAAATACTCGAAATAACTATTTCATCAATTTCATCTGAATTGAAATGAAAAAAAACTCACCCATATCACACTCTTCCGTGATATTGCACGCCTTCAATAAGCGTGGGTTTTTTGCTGCGCCCGTGTGCTCAGTTTTTTCCGTCCGCCCAGTTCCCTTTTGGGTGCGACGTTGATACTATTTCCCCATAGCGTCCCCTTAGATAGAGGCACTATTCAATCCATCCCTGCGACGGCTGGTCTGATAATTGATCCCCGTCCAAGTAATGGAGTCTTTTTTCATCCCAAGAGCACACACATCAAAAATGGAACACAGTTTTAAAATATTGATAGCTGACGAGACCCACCAGGATTTCGCAAAGATCATCTGCGACGAAATGGAGTCATCGGCAAAGGCCAGAGGCACCGGTATCGCCAAGCGGAGCCCCGACTATATCCAGCAAAAGATGCGGGACGGCAAGGCGGTCATCGCCTTCACCGAGGACAATATCTGGGCCGGGTTCTGCTATATCGAGACATGGAGCCATGGGGAATATGTCGCCAACTCCGGCCTTATCGTATCCCCCCAGTTCCGGAAGAGCGGCCTGGCCAAAAACATAAAGAAAAAGATCTTCGAGCTCAGCCGCAAGACATACCCCGAAGCCAAGATCTTCGGCCTCACCACGGGTCTGGCCGTCATGAAGATCAACTCCGAGCTGGGCTATGAACCCGTAACGTACTCCGAGCTCACCCAGGACGACGCCTTCTGGGCCGGCTGCAAGAGCTGTGTCAACTACGAGATACTCATGAGCAAGGAACGCAAGAACTGTATGTGCACCGCCATGCTTTACGACCCCAAGGATCATTACGAACCCGAAGAGACCCAGCAGGATTTTACCAAACACTCCAAGCTGTACGAACGCTTTATGCGTATCAAGCAGTGGAAGCTCCTCGCGCCTTTCCTCAAACACCACGACTCCGGCCCCAAGTCGGGTGGAGGCAATGACGGCAAGTCCGGCGGCACTCCCGAAGGAGCCAAACGCCACCGTAGTCTGTTTCATTCTTTTTTTAATTTTTAATCACCAGATATTACCCGACATTCTCATGAACAATAAAGTTGTATTGGCCTATAGCGGAGGATTGGATACCACCTATTGCGCCATTTATCTTCAAAAGATCAAAGGACTCGAGATACATGCCCTCACCGTCAATACGGGAGGTTTTAGTGATAAGGAGATCGAGCAGATCGCCACACGCGCCAAAAGCCTTGGCGTAGCCTCTTTCGAATGCGTGGACGTGACAAAGGAATATTACGACAGCTGCATCAAATACCTCATCTTCGGCAATGTCCTCAAGAATGCCACCTATCCCCTGAGTGTCAGCGCCGAGCGGATGGTACAGGCCATCGCCGTAGCCGGGCACGTAAAGAAAGTCGGAGCCTCCTATGTAGCCCATGGCAGCACAGGCGCCGGTAACGACCAGGTTCGTTTTGACATGGTGTTCCAAAGCATGCTTCCCGGCGTGGAGATCATCACACCCATCCGCGACCTGCGGCTCAGCCGGGAAGAAGAGATCGCCTTCCTGAAAGATAATGGCGTGGAGATGAATGCTGAAAAGGCAAAGTACAGCATCAATAAAGGGCTCTGGGGCACATCCGTCGGCGGCAAAGAAACGTTGACCTCCAAAGACTACCTTCCCGAAGAAGCATGGCCCACCCAGGTCACCGAAAAAGGCGCCTGCAACATCGAGCTCGAATTCGTAAAAGGCGAGCTCACCAGCGTGGATGGGAAAAAATTCAGCCATCCCGTGGAAGCCATTCAACACCTGCAGGCTATCGCACAGCCTTACGGCATAGGCAGGGACATCCATGTCGGAGATACCATCATCGGTATCAAGGGCAGGGTAGGCTTCGAGGCCGCGGCCCCCGTCATCATCATCAAAGCCCACCACCTGCTGGAAAAACATACCCTTACCAAATGGCAGCTCTATTGGAAGGACCAGCTGAGCAACTGGTATGGCAACTGGCTCCATGAAGGACAGATGCTCGACCCCACCATGCGCAACATCGAGAAATTCCTGGAAGATACACAGATCACCGTCACCGGCAAGGCATTTGTCACCCTGCAACCCTACCGGTTCACCGTCACCGGCATCGAGAGCACACACGACCTCATGAGCAGTAAGTTCGGCAGCTATGGAGAAATGAACAAAGGCTGGTCTGGCGACGACGTAAAAGGTTTTGCCAAGATATTCGGTAACCAGACGGCTATCTACCACAAAGTAAACGAGGCCGCACAATGAGCATCGCAACAAAAATAAAGGCCGGCATCATCGGTGGCGCGGGATACACCGGCGGAGAAATGCTCCGGATCCTGCTGAACCATCCCCATGTCCAGCTCAGCTTTGTACACAGCAAGAGCAACGCCGGGAAACCCCTGTATGCGGCACATGAAGACCTGATCGGTGAGACGGACAGACTGTTCGATGCGGAATGGAACTATGACGTCGATGTGCTCTTCCTTTGTCTCGGACACGGGGATTCGAAGAAATTCATCGAAGCAAATTCCCCCATCCCCACCAAGGTCAGGATCATAGACCTTTCACAGGACTACAGGCTTCGTAGCAGCGCAGGCCCGGCAGCCACCGGCACATCCTATCAGCACCTTGCCTCCCCCCTGTCCGGCCGCCCCCTTCTCGATGGTCACCCTGCTATCTATGGCCTCCCCGAACTCAATCGCGACGCGATCCGGACAGCCCGGCATATCGCCAACCCCGGTTGTTTTGCCACCGCCCTGCAATTGGGATTGCTTCCCCTTGCCAAGGCGGGCTTACTGGGCGACGTCTATAGCACCGGCATCACCGGCTCCACCGGCGCGGGTCAAAGTCTTAGCCCTACCTCGCATTTCTCCTGGAGAGCGAACAATATACAGGCATACAAAACCCTGACACACCAGCACCTGAAAGAAGTAGGACAATCCCTTCAACAGGCAGGCGCCTCCGGCCAGGCTGTCGACTCCCAGCCCTCAGGCGCACCCAACATCAATTTCGTCCCCTGGCGCGGCGATTTCACCCGGGGTATCTTTATTACCTCCCAGCTAAAAATCGAACGACGACCGGAAGAAGTCATCGCCCTATACGAGGAATTTTATAACGGCCATCCCTTCACCATTCTTAGCCGGCAGGCTATCTCGCTGAAGCAGGTGGTCAACACCAATAAATGCCTGATCCAGCTGGAGCAGCAAGGTTCCCAGCTGGTGGTCCACTCGGCCATCGACAATCTGCTGAAAGGGGCCTCCGGTCAGGCAGTACAGAATATGAACCTCCTGTTCGGCCTTGACGAACAGACAGGACTACATCTGAAAGCAAACGCCTTTTAACACCGGTCTGTTCCGGCCAGTCCGGCCAGGCCTAAAAAATATTCTCGTTATGAACTTATTTGACGTCTATCCCATCAATGACATCACCATCGTAAAAGCCAAAGGCTCCTACGTATGGGACAACGAAGGACAGCAATATCTCGACCTGTATGGCGGCCATGCCGTCATATCCATCGGACATACCCATCCTCATTATGTCAGCCGAATCACCGATCAGCTGAACAAGGTAGGGTTCTATTCCAACTCTATCCGCATCCCCCTCCAGCAGGAGCTCGCCGCCAAATTGGGCAAGGTCTCCGGCAGGCTGGACTACAGCCTCTTCCTTTGTAACTCCGGAGCCGAGGCCAATGAGAACGCTCTGAAACTGGCTTCCTTTCACAATGGACGGAAGAAGGTCGTCGCCTTCTCCAAATCCTTTCATGGAAGGACATCCCTGGCCGTGGCCGTCACCGACAACCCGTCCATCGTCGCCCCCGTCAATCAGACAGACAACGTCATCTTCCTTCCCTTCAATGACGAGGCAGCCCTCGAAACCTGTTTCCAACAGCAGGGCAAAGAGATCTCCTCCGTCATCGTCGAAGGGATCCAGGGTGTAGGCGGTATCAGGGAAGCATCCGCTCCCTTTCTCCAAAAGATCAGCCAGCTCTGTAAAGAGTATGGCGCCGTATTTATCGCCGACAGCGTACAATGCGGATATGGCCGCAGCGGTAAATTCTTCTCCCACGACCATGCCGGCGTGGACGCCGATATCTATACCATGGCCAAAGGCATGGGCAATGGATTTCCCATAGGAGGCATCATCATCGCCCCTCATCTGAAACCAAAACATGGCATGCTCGGCACCACCTTCGGCGGCAATCACCTGGCTTGCGCAGCCGCGCTGGCCGTACTGGAGGTCATCGAACAGGAAAAGCTGATAGCAAATGCCGCCGAGACAGGCAGCTACCTCATCAGCCAGCTGAAAAAAATACCCGGTCTGCAAAATGTACGCGGCAAAGGATTGATGATAGGATTCGACGTCCCCGAACAATGGAAGGACCTGAAAAAAAATCTTTTGTTCAACCAACGCATCTTCACCGGCGAGGCAAAGCCGAACACCATTCGTCTCCTGCCCTCCCTGGCGCTGAGAAAAAAAGATGTGGACGCATTCCTGGAATCTCTCGAAGAAGAGATCAACGTCCTCGAAGGCGCCGCCAGGGTCACCGAATAGCATGTCCAGCCTGCCCGGCAGGATCACCGAATAGTCAACCAAACGAGCTCAATTTAATCAAAGATGAAAAATTTCATTTCCGCGCATGATGTAAAGGACATCGACAGCCTGGTAAAGTCCGCTCTCGCCTATAAGGCCAATCCTCTTAAGGATAAAGAGCTGGGCGCCCACAAAAGGATCGGCATGCTCTTCCTCAACCCCTCCATGCGCACCCGCCTGTCTACACAGATCGCCGCGCAAAACCTCGGTGCCGACGCCATCGTCTTCAACGTGGACAAAGAAGGCTGGGCCCTGGAATTCGAAGAAGAAGCCATCATGAGCGGCAATAAGGTCGAGCACGTCAAGGACGCCGCCCCCATCATGGGCAATTATTTCGATATACTCTGTATCCGTACCTTCCCTTCGCTGAAGAATAAGGAAGAGGACTACAGCGAACTTTATATCAACCAGTTCGTCAAATACAGCGGCATCCCCGTGGTGAGTCTGGAAAGCTCTACCCTGCACCCGCTGCAGAGCCTCACCGACATCATCACCATCACCGAGGTACTGGGCGGGTCGCCCGCCACAGGCCAGGCCGCAGCCAGGGCTTCCGCCTCCAAAGGCCGCAAACCCAAGATCGTCCTCACCTGGGCCCCGCACGTAAAGGCCCTCCCGCAGGCCGTCGCCAACAGCTTTTCTCAATGGGTCAACGCCTGGGGGCATACAAACTTCGTCATCACGCACCCCGAAGACTACGAGCTCGACCCCCGATTCACCAAAGGCGCCACCATCACACATAACCAGGACGAGGCATTGAAAGACGCCGACTTCATCTATGTCAAGAACTGGAGCACCTTCACCGATTATGGCAAGATCTACTGCAACGACCCAGAATGGATGCTCACCCAGGACAAGCTGAAACAGACGAACAATGCCAAAGTGATGCACTGCCTGCCCGTACGCAGGAATGTAGAGCTCAGCGACGAGATCCTCGACAGCCCCTCCAGCATCGTAACACAGGAGGCGTCCAACAGAGTATGGGCCGCACAGGCCGTACTGGCAGAACTGCTAAAACGATAGACATGCAACTTTCTATCATAAAAATAGGCGGCAATATCATCGACGACGAGGCCAGGCTGGAGGAATTCCTCGATGCGTTCGCTGCCGTGAAAGGCAAAAAGATCCTCGTCCATGGCGGCGGCAAGCTGGCTACCAAGGTCGCCACCGGTCTTGGAGTACAGCAACAGATGATCGACGGTCGCCGCATCACCGATGCCGAAACCCTGAAGATCGTCACCATGGTCTATGCCGGCGCCATCAACAAGAACATCGTAGCCCGGCTGCAAGCCAAAGGCTGCCATGCGATGGGACTCACCGGCGCCGATGGGAACGCCATTCTCGCACACAAGAGAGTGCATCCGACCATCGACTTTGGATTCGTGGGGGATGTGGATGCCGTGGACGCCGGCCTCCTTACCAGTCTGCTGATGTTGGATAAGACGCTGGTTTTTGCTCCCATTACCCATGACGGAAAAGGGCAACTATTAAACACCAACGCCGATACCATTGCCCAGGAGATAGCCCGGGCGCTTTGCAGGACATTCGATACCAGCCTCGTCTATTCGTTTGAAAAGAACGGCGTGCTCTTAAATGCCGACGACGACAGCTCCGTCATAGGACGCATCGATCCTGCCTATTACCAGGAGCTCAAACAGCAACAGGTTATCTTTGCCGGCATGATCCCCAAACTCGACAATGCCTTTGCCGCCCTGAACAGCGGCGTGGGGAAAGTTATCATCGGGCGGGCTGAACAGCTCCCCCAACTACTCACCGGTGCATCCGGAACAACCATCGTACATGCGTGATCCCGATATCCATACACTACAAAAAGAAGCCGTCGCGCTTTTGCGGCAGCTCATCTCCATCCCTTCTTTTAGCAAGGAAGAAAGCGAAACCGCTGCTCTGCTGGAACAATTTCTCCGCAAAAAAGGAATACCCGCCGACAGGCTGCAAAACAATATCTGGGCAAAGAACAAATACTTCGACCCTGCCAAACCCACCCTGCTGCTGAACTCTCATCACGACACCGTCCGGCCGAATAAAGCCTATACGCTCGACCCCTTCTCACCCATCGAAAAAGAGGGGAAGCTGTACGGGCTCGGCAGCAACGACGCAGGAGGGCCGCTCGTATCGCTGATCGCTACATTTATCTGGTATTATGGTCGAAAAGACCTTACCCATAATATCATACTGGCCCTCTCCGCGGAAGAGGAGATCTCCGGGCACAACGGCATCGAGCTGCTGATCCCGCATATGGGACCTATCGACTGGGGCATCGTAGGCGAACCCACCCAGATGCAGCTCGCCGTGGCGGAAAAAGGACTCCTCGTACTGGACTGCACCGTCCATGGACGGGCCGGGCATGCCGCCCGCAACGAAGGCGAGAATGCCATCTACAAGGCCCTCCCCGACATCGAATGGTTCCGCACGTATCAGTTCCCCAAGGTCTCCGATCTGCTGGGACCCGTAAAGACCAGCGTCACCGTCATCGACACCGACAACAAGGCCCATAATGTCGTACCTTCCGTCTGTCACTTCGTGGTGGATGTACGCGTGAATGAGCTCTATACTTTTGAAGAGATCCTGGATGTCATACGCCGGCATGTATCCTGCGACATACAGCCCCGCAGCCTGCGCATGCGCTCGTCTTCCATTTCGCTCGGGCATCCTGTAGTACGCTCCGGCATCAGCGCCGGCAGAAAATGCTACGGCAGCCCTACGACATCCGACAAGGCATTGATGCCATTCCCGACATTGAAGACAGGCCCCGGCGACAGCGCCCGAAGCCACACCGCCGATGAGTACATCCTGCTCGACGAGATCAGGGATGGGATTACATCGTATATTGAATTACTGGCGCCGATACTGGCCGGCAGCTAAAAAAATGACCCACCCGGCAGCGGCCGGGAGCGGGTTCCAAAAATCGAACGTATGAGCAAACTCTGGAGTAAAGAAAATACCAGCACATCCCAACAGGTCGAGACCTTTACCGTAGGCCGCGATAAGGACTTCGACGTCCTGCTCGCCGAATACGACGTGCTCGGCTCCCTGGCCCATACCCAGATGCTGGAAAGCGTCGGCCTCCTTAGTAAAGAAGACAGAGAGCTGATCCATCGGGAATTGAACAAGATCCTCGCCGTCATCAGAGAGGGCGGCTTCGTTATAGAAAAAGACATCGAGGACGTACACTCCCAGGTGGAATACATGCTGACCCAGCGCATTGGCGAGGCCGGCAAAAAGATCCACAGCGGCCGCAGCCGCAACGACCAGGTGGCCGTGGATATCAAGCTGTATTTAAGGGCCCAGGTAGTACAGTTAAAGGACGAAGCCAAAGAATTGTTCGACCTGCTCATCCAGCTCAGCGAGCGGTACAAGGACAAGCTTCTGCCCGGCTATACACACCTGCAGATAGCTATGCCCTCCTCCTTTGGACTTTGGTTTGGCGCCTATGCCGAAAGCCTCATCGATGACCTTGAGCTGCTGGCAGCTGCCTATCACATCGTCAATAAGAACCCCCTCGGCAGCGGCGCCGGCTATGGTTCCTCCTTTCCCCTGGACAGGGAGATGACCACCCGTCTGCTGGGATTTGCATCGCCCAACTATAACTCCGTATACGCACAGATGACCCGCGGCAAGACCGAGAAGATCGTCGCTACCGGTCTCGCCTCCATTGCCGCCACACTCAGCCGGCTCGCCATGGACTGCTGCCTGTACATCAATCAGAACTTTGGATTTATCTCTTTCCCTTCCGAGCTCACCACCGGCAGCAGCATCATGCCCCATAAAAAGAACCCCGATGTCTTTGAACTGATTAGGGGTAAGTGCAATCTTATCCAGGCCACACCCAATGAGCTCACCCTCCTCATCACCAATCTCCCTTCCGGCTACCACCGCGACCTCCAGCTGACGAAGGAAATTCTCTTCCCCGCCATCGAAGAAGGCAAGGCCTGTCTGCAGATGACAAGGCTCATGCTGTCCAACATACAGGTAAAGGATAATATCCTCGACGACGAAAAATACAAATACCTGTTTAGCGTGGAAGCCGTCAACGAGCTGGTAAATAAGGGTATCCCTTTCCGTGAAGCCTATCGACAGGTGGGCGACCAGATAGAAAAAGGCCAGTTCCATTTTGATCACCGGCAGGGACTACATCATACGCATGTCGGCAGTATCGGCAATTTGTCCAATGACAAGATTGCGGCAGAGATGGAGAAGGTGCTCAGTAAGTTTAACTAAGCGCCCATATTTTATTTCCTGTTCTTCAACGCTCCTGTGATAGTATGAAGAAAAGACACTGTTTGACGGAGCAAGTCTAAATTTTGTGGTGTTATGCCATCCGGGTCAAAATGCATAACATCGTTCCTGATCTTTCGTACCTCTTCCAGTTGTTTTAGGATCAATACTCTGTCAATGTTTAACCCCAGCTTTTTAAACTTGGCTGGATCTTCAATTATTTTAACATATTGGCCGAAAGTAAGGTCTGCTAAGCTTTTTATCTCTTTGGGTTTTTCCTGATATGAGACAGGGGTCGTTAATTCCTCCGGATTGAATTTCTGATCCAGCAGTCTCCTGATATGATTTTCTATTTGCTCAATGATTAAAAAAGGTTCCGCCATAGCAATAAACTGTTCACCAATATCCGTAATTGTAACAATTCCCGAGATCGTCTTGTCTCTTTGCCTTACAAGAACAACCTCTTTCTCCAGCACAAATTTCACAGCATTGAATAATGGCTCATCATAACTTAACGTAACCACATCATCTTTACATTCGGCAACAGTTGAGCATGGTCCACGCAAAGACGTAGCTCTACCAATGGATTTCCAGCTTATGATGCCTTCTACCTCCTTCATTCCGGAAAGAATTGGTAATTGGGAAAAATCATGTAGAAGCATTTTAGTAATAGCCTCGCTTAAAGGTGTATCCCTGGTAACACTTAAAAGTCCAGGCCCCTTACCGGCCTCTTTTACCTTGTTCAGGTTTGCCGCTTTCAGTAAGCTTAACCTTGGAGTAGGATCAAATTCTTCCATGCTGGTCTCGGACCTCCCGGCAGTCACTTTGGGTTTAGGTTTGATCTCGATCTGCCCATAGAACCATGCACTCCCAAAATCAGGTTCGCATATTACTTCATGTTCGTCAAACATCTTATTCACCGTCTCTATCACTTTCCATCCTCTCCTTGCAACACCCAAGTACTCAGTGGCTAACGATGGGTAGATTTTAATAGGCTTTTTAGTTTTTTGAACTTCGACAAGAACCTCTTTAAAGTTCAGTTCGGGTTTTTCCATAATTTCATCGAATAAAGTCTTCTAAAATACGCTTTTTAATATAAGGGAATACATTTTTTGAGCCATTCGGTGTTTGTCCGTCCAGTACGGAATCCTTAAATTGTACGGACAAGCTATCGCATCATGAGAATATTCTATTTATCAGCCATCCTCCTCAGCTGCTGCCTCGCCGGAACCGCCCAGCCCGGCCCCGACACCACGCTAAAGACAAAGGCCGCCGCTGACCTCGCAACCCATTACGACGAATATAAAAAGATAGCCCTGCAGATCTGGGACTATGCCGAAGTAGGATACAAGGAGGTCAAAAGCTCCGCACTCCTTCAGAAGACCCTCACCGATGCGGGTTTTAAAGTCCAATCCGGCGTGGCCGACATACCCACCGCCTTTGTAGCCACCTACGGGTCCGGAAGCCCCGTCATCGGTATATTGGCAGAATACGATGCCCTGCCCGGGCTCTCACAACAGGCGCTGCCCGATAAGGCGCCCATCGAAGGCAGGAATGCGGGACATGGCTGCGGACATAATTTATTCGGCACCGCAAGTGTCGCCGCAGGCATCGAAATAAAGAAGCTCATCGAGTCGAAAAAGCTCTCCGGCACCATCCGCGTATATGGATGCCCGGCAGAAGAAGGCGGTTCCGGCAAGGTATACATGGTCAGGGCAGGCCTGTTCAACGACGTGGATGTCGTCATCCACTGGCATCCCGGGGCCGTCAATGCCGTAACCCTTACCAGCGCCCTGGCCAACAAATCCGCCAAATTCCGTTTCCATGGACTCGCGGCGCATGCGGCTGCCGCTCCCGATAAAGGCCGGTCCGCCCTCGATGGGGTAGAAGCCATGGATTATATGGTCAACCTCATGCGTGAACATATTCCCCAGGACACGCGTATACATTATGTGATCACCAATGGAGGCAAGGCGCCCAATGTAGTGCCCGATTTCGCGGAAGTATATTACTATGTCCGTCACCCTAAAAAGGAGGAGGTCGTACGGATCTTCGACTGGGTCGTCCAGGCCGCTAAAGGCGCCGCCATGGGCACCGCTACCACCGTCGACTATGAGATCATTGGCGGCACCCATGATCTGCTGCTCAATAAAACGCTGGCCGAGGACATGCAGCAAAACCTCCTCCGCGTGGGAGGTGTCAGCTATACCCCAGCGGAAGTGGAGTTCGCTAAAAAATTACAATCCTCCTTTACCTTTAAGGTACCCGATATTACGACTGCCGGTCAGATCAGACCGCTCAAGGCGGACGACGACGGCGGCGTCGGCGGCTCCACCGATGTAGGCGATGTCAGCTATGCCGTCCCGACAGTAGGAATGTCCGCTGCCACCTGGGTCCCCGGCACACCCGCCCACAGCTGGCAGGCTACCGCATGTGGAGGCACGGAGATTGGGACAAAAGGCATGATGGTCGCCGCAAAGACAATGACCCTGACCGCGATCGACCTGTTCACAAACCCTACCTTGATCCGGCAGGCCAAAGAGGAGTTCAGGAACAACAAAGGAGATTACCAATACAAGGCTCTTTTGGGAGACCGCAAGCCCGCGTTGAACTATAGGGACTAACCTTAAATCGTCGGATATGAACGTTGGTAAAAAAATATCGGCCGTTATCATCCTCCTCATCGTCCTGCTGATAGGATGGATCCTCTTCAGGACCTTCAATGCAAAGTCCTGGCCCAAACACCAGGCTGCCCCCCTGGCCGCCCTGCCATCCGCCGCGCTGGCGCATCTCAGCACCGCTATCAGCATCCCCACCGTCTCACCCCAGGACCCCTCCCGCATCGACAGCGCCTCCTTCTTACAATACCGCGCCTTCCTCGACAGCGCTTATCCCATGATCCACCAACGTCTTAGCCGGGACATCGTGGCCGGCTTCAGCTACGTATATACCTGGCGGGGCATCGACAGCTCGCTGCCTCCCCTGATCCTCATGGCCCATTATGACGTCGTACCCGTGGAGCCCTCCGCACTCAACCTGTGGACAGTCAAACCTTTTGGCGGAGAAATAAAGGCCGATACCATTTTCGGAAGAGGGGCCGTGGATGATAAATGCAGCATGATCGCCATCATGGAGACAGTAGAGGCGCTGCTACGGAAAAATTATACACCCCGCCGCACCGTCCTGCTTTGCTTTGGTCACAATGAAGAATCCACCGGCCAGGGCGCCGCCGCCATCGTGCAGCTCCTGCAGCAACGGAATATACGGGCAGAGATGGTAGTGGACGAAGGAGGTGAATTCACCCGTGAAAAGCTGGGAGACCTGCAGCGCCCCGTCGCCCTCATCGGCATCGGCGAAAAAGGATACGCCACTTTTGAGCTGCTCGTAGAAAAGGAAGGCGGTCATTCCTCCCGCCCCGATAAGGAAACATCCATCGATATTTTGTCCCGCGCCCTGTACAAGCTGCGGGGAGAACAAACGCCCCGTCGTATCCTCGATCCCACCCGCGAATTCCTCACCCGTATCAGCGGCTCCTCCAATGACTTCCCACGCAAGATGGCATTGAACAACCTGTGGCTATTCGAAGGCTATGTACTGTACAAGCTGGGAGAGGACAAGGACGGTCGCGCCATGATCAGCACTACGGTTGTCCCTACTATTCTGGAGAGCGGCGTGCGGGAAAATGTCATCCCTTCACAAGCCAAAGCCATCGTCAATACGCGCATACTCCCCGGCGAGAGCATCAAAGAGGTACAGGAGTTCATCCGAAAGGCCGTCGATGATCCCCGGGTAAAGATCAAAGTCACCGGAGATTTCTCCACCGAGCCATCGCCTATGACCGACTTTCATTCAGATGTATTCAAAAAAGTAGCCGATGCTGCCAGCGCCGTAGAGGATGATGTCATACCCGTCCCCTATGTCATGGTCGGCGCCACCGACTCCAGGAACTTCAGAGCCATCAGCAATGGCGTCGTCAACTTCTGTCCCATCACCGACGGCAAGGGATATCATGGCATCGACGAACGGCTGCCCATCAGGGATTTTCAACGAGCCATCCAATTCTATACTTTACTGATCCAATAACCATTATTCATCGGTATGAAACCTATCGTATCACTCAGCCTTATCTGTCCTCTTCTATTTTTTTCCAGCGCCGTCCTATCGCAGACAACCATGAATGCCGGCGGTCTGTTTAAGGTACTCGACGCCCGGCCATATCGGGGCGCCAAATTCAAGGTACAGGCCGCCATCCGGGCCCGGATCCTTGAACCATCCGCGTATGCCGCCCTCTGGATACGCGTGGATGACGAAGATAAAATGCTCGCCTCCTACGACAACATGCGCAACCATCCCATCCGTACGGATGAATGGACAGTCTATACATCCCCCGAAGTAAAGCTCGGGCCTCGCGCCAGGGTGATACTCTTTGGCGGAGCCACCCGAAACAAAGGATTCTATGGTTTCGATGACTTTCATTTCTATCTGCAAAAGGATGGCGGCGCCTGGGAGGAAATATCCCTGCCCGCCATGAATTTCGAAGAGGATACCGCCACTATCAACAAGTCCTGGACCTATCGGGAAAAAATGTACTCCGTCCAATGGTCCTTACGGGATGATTCCGCCTGGAAGGGAAAACAGTATATGTTTGCGGACGGCTCGCACTCCTATGAGCTGGACAACAACGACACCGCTGGTAAATATGCCGATGTCAACGGCATCCGCATCTATTACGAAGAATATGGGCAGGGTGAGCCGCTATTACTATTACATGGCAATCGCGGGTCGATCAACGATTTTAAAAAACAGATACCCACACTCTCCCGGCAATTCCATATCGTCGCCGTCGACACGCGGGGACAGGGCCGCAGCACCGAAGACGGGAAAACCTACTCCAACGATCTCTTCGCCGAAGACATGAACGCCCTCCTCGATTACCTGCACCTTGAAAAGGTCAACGTGCTTGGTTGGAGCGATGGCGGTTGCACCGGGCTGATCATGGCCATGAAATATCCGGATAAGGTGGGAAAGCTGGCTGTCATGGGCGCCAATATTTTCATCAACAAAAAGGATGTCGTCATCGACGAGGTCTGGCGGATCTTGCGTGCCCAGAAAAAAGAATGGAGCGGCGACACCAGCCGCCGGGCAGCCAATGCGCTTCGGCTTATCCATATGGACGAGATGGAGCCCCGCCATACGTTCCAGGAATTGGAGACCATTCATTGCCCCGTGCTCGTAATGGCCGGAGAAAAAGATGTCATCAAG
>DASZXP010000255.1:0-46523 GCA_035545935.1 Puia sp.
GAGGATTTGCATGTAGGAATATCTTATGAAGATAATTTTCGGCTTGAATTCTTGCCTTAAAATGTTCAATCACAAGTGTCTCGGCTTCCCGAACTTGGTCTCCGGCTTTTAAATCCCTACTCAAGCCGGGTGTTATGGTCCAGCCTGCATCTACTTGCCCTCTGTAAAACTCAGATCTATATGGCAGGCCAAAAGCCTGTGTATATGCCCTCCTTCCTCTAATCCCTTCAACTAAGTTATTAAACTCCTCCAATGTGGTAATGGTGCCCGCTATATTCATATAACCTACTTCTTTTTAAAAAAGACCAAAATATTTCTTTTACAGGGAAAACTCACAGGTGAAAACACCTATTTTGGGCTCATTTGACCAGTAAGCGTTGAATCTGGTCCATCGTGAGCCAGGGTCTCTTTTTGTGGATCATTCGGTGACAATTGCTGCAAAGCAGGGCAATCTCTTCCGGGGTTGTCTTGTAGTCGGGTGGCATCTCGCTCACCGGGAGGGTATGGTGGCCTTCTATAAAATTCTCGCCTATCGGGCCGTATACCGACTCAAAGTGAAATTTGCAGATCTCGCAAAAGAGCCTGCCGTGTTTCTCGAGAAATCTTTTTTTCGCCAAGGCAACAACCTTCGAATTTCGTTCCCTTGCCCGATGTAGCCGTTCGACCATCTTTCCTTCCGGGAATTCGTCGCCCGTTTCCGCGTCAGCCGGAAGTTCTCGTTCTAGTGTTAGTTCCCAAAAGCGCCTGGGCGCTCCAAAATTGCCTGCAGCGCGAGGACGTATGTTCAGCATTAGGCAATACCTGATATACGCTTCTTCTAATGCGTCGACGGCCGTTGGTTCGCCGCCCAAAATCGTAGATATGGCCACATTGGTATCCCGCCCATCGATTTGTATGTGCGCGAACCGGGATATTGCATTTTTTTGGTAACCCAAAAACCGGCTAGGAGCAAAGCGGACCTCTTTTTTTGTTCTATACGCTACAAAGCAGGTTCCTAACTCAATCAACTGCAATGCTTTCTTACGCTCGTCTTCGTTGCCCTCCGTCACCATTCGGTCAAAATACTCAATATTCTGCAGGAGTTGATCGATACGCTCAATCAATTGCGGCTGGTCGTACATCGCCCAGAACCGTGCATAGACGTCCCGAGCCTCATGCATCGTGCCTTTTTGGATCTTTTCATAGTAGTTTATATGCGCATTCAGTGCCGCCAAGGGCCTCTTTAGGGACTCCGTTCCGTTCTCTTTCACAAACTGCTCAAAATAATAGGTTAGAACGGCGGTGCTCAGGCGACGCTTGAACTCATTACCGAGTTGTAGATGTCGGTAGTTGTATATCAAATCGGTAGCCGAATTTTCATTAAGATCAGCGTCGTTGACCAATTTTAAGCGGCCGTCTTTTAATGTTATCTCCTTGTTGAACACCTTTTTCGCAACACTATAGGCCAAGGCGATAGCTCTCGACGATATTTTCATTGAATGCAGTTGGGGTTAACTAATCTGCAAATATCAAAATTTTATTTCGAAAATAGGGTTGCTGGTCTGTTTATGCAATATCAGCCTTACTTTCGCAGACTCGTGACCCTGGCCCTGAGCCGGCTTTTGGTGATCTTACGGCATAGGCAGGTGGGTTAATTTTTTTCATTTATTGAAACTTTACGCCCTACCCTTCGCTAGAAAACGGCGAACGGCCACCCCACAGTTTTTTGATCATCTGTGCTTTTTCCAAATTGTCGGCTTTAATGTATTTCCTAAACGCTTTTTCAGTTTTATGTCCGCTGATAGCCATAATCAGGGTGATAGGAGTTCCATCCAAAAACTCGTTGGTACAAAAAGAACGACGGCATGTATGCGACATGACCCAATCGTGCTTCGGCCTTATTTCTTCGACCATCTGATTTCCCCTCTTGTAGGAAAATTTGATCATTTCGTTCAAACCTGCCTGCCGAGCCACTTCCTTAATGTGAAAGTTAAACTCGACAGTGTTGAGCTGCGGCATCTGCATGTGGTATTTTTCCAAAATCGCCCTTGCCTCGGGTCTAAGCGGGACTACAACTCTTTTCCCGGTTTTCTCCTGGGTGACAAAAAGCATTCCGTCACGAAATTCTTCGGGCCTGACAGTGGAGTAGTCGCTAAACCGAAAACCGGTCAGACAACCCAGCACAAATGTATCGCGGACTTTTTCGAGGATCTGGTCGCCTGATAGATTTAAGTCATACATTGAGGCAATTTCTTGCCAAGTCAAATAGATTGCGTCGACATCTTCTTCCATGCCTTTAAAAAGGGAAAGGTCCCGGTATGGAATGATGTTTTTTGCCATCCGGTTTTCAGGAAGGATTTTAACCATTTAATGGTTTTGCCGATGCTGTTGATACGCAGCCCTTTTACAACTTCCTTTTTCCGCGTAAGAAGATATTCGTAGGTGAGAAACCGGACAAAACCCTGGTAGAAGTTATAATCGAAACTATCAAAGGTGATGGTGATATTGGCGTATACCTGGTATTCGCGCAGGTGAACTTTCATCATGTTGATGACGTTCAGGGTAGCCTTGGAAACTTCCGATCGCTTCTCTTCGATATAAGCATCAATGTTGTTGTAAACGTCCAAATCTGCTTTCCGCTCCTTCATGTGCTCAATTTTCCAATCGTCGGCCAATCGAAAATTCACAGATAGGAAATTCATTGGATCGAGTCCCATCTTTTTGGCATACTTAACCATGTCTTCCGCCTTGCGTAACTTGATGGTGAGGCATTCTTCCATCTCTTTCACATCGCCATACTCTGGCGGCATATCCTTAGAAATGGTGCACGATCGTCTGTCCCAATATTGAGGAGGAATTGCTAAACCAGTGCTTTTGACGACCCGCCGGGTGTCAGAGTGGCAGTACTGAACAGAGATAAGACGTTTCCCATCTTCTCGGAGTCGGCCTTTTTTGACGATTAATTTAATTCCGTTTGCCATTTGCTTGCAGTTTGATAGTCTAGAATTGTTCTATAATAGCCCTATCAACTAGTGCAAAGCTACGACTCAAGTCATCCGAAGCAGGCTGTAAAATGCTTAAAATCAGACGCTTGTCGTAAACTGAGGTATAGTTCAAAAATGGCCAAAATTATCCGTCCGGTCCGCAAGTCTTGATCGATGTCCCGGCCTTTTGGCGGGACATTGTCGTTTGAGAAACCTCGTCGAACTTTGCTCGAACAAAAGCGTAGAAAATGATAATGGAAGTGAGCGAAGAATGATCTGACCTTTCTCCTCTGCTGTTATTTTAACCAGCCTTTAGCCGGATGTCCACAATCGATATCCACTATCACCAGGGAATTGATCAGGGATAAAATGGTATATGCTACCATAGATTGTCACCTCGCACCCTCCCCCTGATAAACTCCTCCAGCTCCCCCTTATCCGGCAACGCCACCAAATACTGCGACACAAAAACCTTATCATCCAACCCCGCAGTAGCAAACTCCACATGCTCCTGATCCTTACCTGTACATAGCAAAATACCCACCGGGGGATTATCTCCTTTGACTATCTCGTATTTTTTATAATATTCCAAATACATATTCAGCTGCCCCGCATGAGAGTGATGAAAACGCTCCGTCTTCATCTCGATAAGAACATTGCAATGCAACAGACGATGATACAACACCAGGTCAATAAAATAATGTTCATTATCTATTACAATCCTTTTTTGCCGTGCCTCAAAACAAAAGCCTCTCCCCAGTTCCAACAGAAATTGTACTAAATGATCCAAAAGCGCCTGTTCCAGTTCCTTTTCCGGAAGAACTTCTGGTTGTTTCAATCCGACAAACTCAAAAATATAAGGATCACGGATCAGATCGGGGAAAGAATTCCGGGGCTGTTCAAGACCAGCCGACTCTAATAGCCTTTTCTTATTTTTAGATAGCCCTGTTCTTTCATATAACATACTGCCTACTTGCCTCCTTAATTCCTTTACACTCCATGTACCGTTTAAGCACTCGAGCTCATAAAACAATCTTTTCACGGGATTCTCTATCTTGATTAGCTCTATAAGATGGCTATAAGACACATTACTTAACAGGCTTAAGTAATGACTATCAGCAACTTGTAATTCGGGGGACGTCCCCCGAATTCCCAAAACCTCATCGTTTATCGGCAAACCCTGAGGCGCTAAACCCTGGATCGGAATGCTACTAATAAAAAGGCGCCCCGCCATTGGATAGGCTATATAAAATTGACGACATCTACGAAGTTCTCTTTCATCTGTATTAGGGATTGCACGGCGACTCATTTCTCCGGCAATCGTCGCCAATAAGACCTTCCCATATCCAGCCCTATCGCTCCCATTCTGCTCGAATTCCACAATATAAAAGCCAAAGAACCAGTTACGCATCGTCAACGAAAGATTGACAGCACGAATACTTTGCTCCTGAAGCCCTGCATTCACCTTGGAAAGAGCTGATATTAATTCAGAAAAGTTCATGACCGCCCCTCCCTAACACTCCAAAAAAGAGTCTAAAAAAAGCCATCATAAGCTTCGTAGAAGCCCGCTCCGCGGCCACCTGAGCCTTAGCCTCGTCCCGGCTAAAGCCCTGCGATTCATAATAATCAACATCATTCATAGCAAGGTTTATTTAATTTTCATATATTTACGATCACCAAGATCAAACCTTATTCTCCCCATGGAAGAACTCCTCACGATGCTCAACGACATCCGGCTAATGAGCACCCCACTCGTCAACTACCTCCTCTCCGTCATCGAAGCATTCGAACTCCGCAAAAAACAATTCCTCCTAAAAAAAGGAATGATCAGTAACCATATTTACTACGTCAGCAAAGGCATCCTCCGCGGCTACTACGAAGACGAGAACAAAAAACAAACAACCAAATGGTTTATGGATGAAGGCAATGTCATTACCTCCGTAGACAGCTTTTTCTCCCGCACCCCTACACTGGAGCCGATACAAGCAATAGAACCCAGTCTGCTGTTCGGCATCCGATATGAACAACTATATCATGCCTATGAACACTATCCCGAATTCAACTACCATGGACGGGAGCTCACCCAGAAATACCATGTCCTCAACGAACGTCGTATTTCAGCCCTGCAATGCCTGCGCGCCCGTGAACGCTATCTCTACACCAAAGAGACCCAGCCCAGGATTGTCGAAAGGGTATCCGACAACCTCCTCGCCTCCTACCTGGGCATTAAAAAAGAAACTTTAAGCAGGATAAAAAATAGCCGCCTCTAATCTACAAACTCATCCCCTTTATAAGAGTTGACATTTGTCAACGTTTCTACGGCTGAAAATTCACTAAACTGCAAACACCAAACATTAAAACCGGTTCCTAATGGTCGACCTGACACTATTCCACGATCCGCCCGGTAAGGATTACTCCATGGCAGACAGTCTCAACCGCCGCACAGGCCGCCTTGCCTGCTACCTCCTGGAATGGACAGGCTGGTATAACCATGACATTGCCCAACGACTGCTAGGTCACTACCGGCTGTTTCAGGTGTACAAAAAAGACCCCGACCATATCTTCCGGCTCATGCCCCTTTCAGAAGCGTATATCCTTCACTACCGGTCCACTCATCAGGCAAAATATATACTCTCCAAGATCGTCTCCCTTCTTTACTCCATCGGCACCCTGGGTCGCCACTACCTCGCCGTGGAGATAGAAACATTCAACCGCTCCCTCATAAACTACCACGCACACATCCTCCAGCAATTCCTGGACAACGCCGAAGAAGATTTTACCAGCGCCTTCCACACAGCCATGGAATACCTTCACGAACACCTCCTCGACAACCCATCCAACAATATGTCTCACCAAATCACCGCCCCTCGATCGCTCACCACTCCCAACGCTCCCATCCCATCAGGCAAGCCCAAAGGCGTCTTCTCCAAAAAACAGATCCTCATCCTCTTCGACCTCCTCACCCGGACCGCCCGCATGGAAAAGCTCGACCTTACCAAACCCAACAAATATGACGCATTAGCCGAACTCTTCCACGCACTCACAGACAAAAGCATGTCATCCTGGAAACAGGAGCTCAACGACTACAAACACAAAGATCTTTACGCATTTCATACCCAGGGCGAACTCAACCAGCTCATCGCCATACTCTCCAACATGGCCGAACTATTCCGAAAAGCAGGCTTCCGCTCCATCGCCGCCCTGGCCGATAAAAAGATCCGCGAGTTGGAACAGCACAGAAGGAATTAGAGACAGCCCCTCACTTCTTCGCCTTCTGCTTTTCCAGCTCATCGATCCTACGCCGCGCCTCCTGCTCTTTCAGCATGTTCTTTATCAGCTCCTCCCTCCGATCCTCCTCAGCCTCGACCCCTTTGGCAAACCCTTTCGGATCATCCCGGCTGGTCGAATCCACCTGGTCTACTATCTTCATTATTGCCGCATCGGCAATAAGCTTTATGTATCTATATTTCATCTGGCCCGCCGCATATTGATCGGCACGACGCCATTGCCAAATCATCATCGCCGCCACACCCGAACTGATCCATACCATCCCAAGCAATATCCAAAAAGCCTTCCCGATAAAATGATGATGCCGCACCGTTTTATCCAGCGGCCGCTCGAACGATTTGATCTGCTGATCCAGCGTTCCTTGCAGTTGCTCGACCTTTTCCACCGGGAGGTTCATCTTTTCAGCCGCTTGCTGGATAGCTTCCGTCACCTCCGCTTCCTTCCGGATCAGCTCCTCCACCCGCTTTTCCTGGCCGGCCATCCGCTCTTTCACATCCCGTAACTCTTCCACGTTCTCGACCAGCTTCTTTGTAAGCTCCGCATTCTCTTTCACCGCCGCCGCCAGCTCGACAACCTTGCCCACCAGCGCCTTTAATATCTCCCCCTCCATCGAAGGGCCCTCATTTGTCTGCCCAAACAGCTCATTCATATGATACAAGTTTAAAATTTACAAGCGCAATCGCAGTCGATGCTTATGTCGATGTATAGACTCCTCCTCCAGCCGGTTCTCCTGCTTAGGCTGCAGGTCCTCAGGCCGCGGCGCCCCCTGCTTCAAACCCAAATACTCCTTCAACACCTGCTCCTGCTGCAACGACAGCGCCTCCTCCAGCTTTCTCAACGTACAGGAAGGATCCACCCTATAGCCGGCAATACTGTAATTCTCTATCCGGAAACTGATACCTTGCCGCTGCCCGGTCATAGGGTCTTGACGATATCGTACGGTGATCCCTTCCTGCAAAAGCTTCTTTTCAAGATCTTCCAGCCGGTAACACTGCGGCAGGTTCCGTCGTATCGCCTGATAAAGTTTATATCGCTTCGCATCCGGTTCGCGCAAAGCTTCCATATTGGTAAGATGAAGATTCTTCCGATGCTCCTGTTGCAGATGATGCTCCCTCGTCAGCTTCCGGGCCGCCTTGATCCCCCGCTCGACAATAAGCCCCTTCCCGATGATCTCACCGTCATTGTCGATCCTGTTGGCGATAATATGCATGTGTAAATGCTGCTTATCCACATGCTTGACGATGGCATACTGCGTATTCCGCATCCCGATCTCGTCTAAATACTGCCGCGCGATCAAAACCATCTGCGCATTGCCCAACCTCTCCTCATGGGGAAAGGTCAGGGCGGCGTGGAAGACAGGCTTTTCTTTTTCCGGCCAGAATTGATGCTGCACCTCGAAATCCTCCGCCATCAGCCGGTGATCATGCCCCCTGACTCCCTCCACCGCCAATACCTCCGACCGCACAAGGTCCTGGCAAACATACTGACAGGTCTGCTTGAAGGTCTTGCTCGTTATAAATACCTTACTTAGCATTCCCAAGCCGTTTTAACGCTTCATCGATCTGTTTCCCGTACTGCTCGAAATAGAGCGCAGCCCGCGATATCCCCTCTTGTCTGGCGGCAACGGCCAGCTGATGTATGTCATTGGACATACCTACCATCTTTTTGAAGATCTCCCTTTCTTCAGGGCTCCAGCGCGAACGCACCTCGCCAAAAATGGCCGACTGGCGCATGTAATCCGAAATATTCACTCCGGCCTGAGCGGCCTTCTGCTGGATAATAAAGTATTGTGCCTGGGTGACAAAGAACCCTATATTCTTATCCCTTGTCACTGCCTTTTTAGGCCTCCCCGTTATCTTACCCATACCTAAAACAACAGACGCTTTAATAACGCCTGCACCCGCAAATAAAAAACAAAAAAGCCCCGACAGGGGGCTAGGTCGACCTGGAAAGCTAATAGCTTGTCCGTCAATATCGGAAAACGTAACTTCTTCAAGACAAATGTATCGCCAGCTTTTCCCCGGGCAACAACAGGACAGCATCATGCAGCCGTAAAACCCACCTTTTTCCATCTTTTGTTAAGCTGCCCGCCACCTCCTTACCCCCCTTCATGATCCTGACCCGCTGATAACTGCCCCCCGAAAGAGGCGCAATACGGATGGAACGAAGCCGCAGCTCTCCATAATATAATGTATAGGCTGCGTCAAAATAGCCCGGGCCGATCGCCTGCTCATAGCTTCCCCACCCCTTTGCCACGGTAAAAGCAGCCTTGAATTTTTCCGGGGCCATCGCCGGATCAAACCCTATTTCCATATTAGGCCCATGATAATAAAATCCGCATGCCGTAATGTACGTACCATAGCTTGCCATCGCTCTCGCATAATGGTCGCTGCACTCTATTTCATTATAAGGATTTCGTTTTGCCCCATCATACCTATCATGGATCATCCGGGTAAGTACCAGCGCCTCATCCGTCATACCCTCGGCCATCATATGCGAAGCCACCTGGTGCTCGAAACCGCTCATACATTCATGGAAATACCCCATCTGCCAGGTTACTTCCTCTCCATAAGGCTTGGGCTCATTCTTAGGGTTCGTATTCATGATCATCCCCCCTTCACCCGCCAATGCATAAGGCCTTCCTCCATAATGGGTGGCGATATAGGGCCCTACGTCTTTTGTTAGATTATATTTCCACAGCGATCGCAGCGCCTGCCTCGTTTTCGCATTATCCCAAAGCTCTCCCAGACCCACCTGGTACGCCCAGCTTTGACCATACACCTGGTCAATATGACAGGTATTATAAGACCCCAGCTTTGCTCTCCCTTTCACCGTATCAGGCCGATGTATAAAGTACTCGCCATTATACAAATGCTCCGCCATATTTCTGCCTCCCGCTTCGACATATCGCTGACACGTTGCCGCAAACGAATCATCCCCCATCTCTTCCGCCATCATCCACCCCGCCTTCACGGCCGCAATGCTCAACCCGACGATCCAGGCTATCTCTCCATCCCACACCGCATCCAGGGTATTCTCCATAGGAGTGTCCGTCATCCCATCCCCATTTTTATCCTGATCCAGCAGAAACTGAATGGCCTTTCTGATATTAGCCCAATTGCGCTCGAGAAAGCTCCGGTCCCCCGACATCATATGCTCTCTGTAACAACGTAGGATAGTACCCGCCTGTCCATCGATAGCGGGCCTGGATTCAAACTCAGCCCGGAAAATGATCCCGCCATCGCTTTTCATGGCCACACCGAGATCTACTCTTTCCCTCGTATCTCTTTCCAGTTCGGGGAACAATCTTCCAAGCGCCTGCGCATACTGCCAGACATGCGTACAGGTACCCGCGCAGGAATTGACACCCTCCCACCCCCAGAACCTTCCGCTGGCAAATCGATAGGTATTGGCCGTCGCGATCGTCCCGATATTGATGATGCACCGTTCAAGCAGCCATTCCGGTAATGTGCTGTCATACCACACCTTCTGCCATAGCAGCGTCTGGGAATGCCACTCCCTGAACCTCCCCGCGGCATGTTCGATCACCGCAGCAGCATTCGTGAACTTCTTGGCATAATAATACCCATCCCGCGCATCGGGCAATTTATTCAAAAGCTTTTTCAATGGATGGTTGAAATGCCAGGCAATCATCACCGACGTCCCTATCGTCTTACCCGGAAGTATCTTCATGGTCCTGCCGACAGAACCTACCAGCTTGTCCGCGACATCCGCCGTTGTCTTTTGCTTTTGTTGTCCATCGAAACCACCGCTCACACCGGCCTCCCATCCTTTACATGCGGTATTCACGATCCCATCCCCGGATAGGATAGCTATAGCCATGGTGCCCTGGTCCCTCCCCTCCGGCTCGCCAGCACCATCAAACCCATAATATACGCCGGTAAAACCCGCCCCTTCAAAAAGCTCATTGAACTTTACACCGGCGCCACCCGCAGATAGCTTGCCCGCTCCATTTTCCAGCCAACCCATAAAAGATACATCAGCCGGCAACGTTCCCTTGTTCGTGATCTCGACATGGAGGACGGTGGCAGGTAGGGATGAATCCCCGGCATTGGTCGGAATAAATAAAGGCCCTCCCTTCAATGTGACAACAAATGGGATCTCCGGATCGGTGTATGTCACGGTCGCCACGGGATAGGTCGCTTCAAAGCTTATCTCTTTCCAATCATTCTCACGAAGCTCCCGGACGATGGTTTTCCCTCCATATTCGAACTGCAAAGCGATCCCTTGCTCAAGTATACGTTTGTTGTCTGCTATGGCTGGCTCCAGATAGGCAGCGCCGTCACGGCTAAGTATCTTTCTTTCCTTTTGACCATCGTTCCACAGCACCTCCTTGGGATCGATGCCTTCCCGCACATCACTATAGATGCTCCATAGCCAAAGCCGCCCATCCCCTCCCAGATAGACCGTACCCGAATGCAATCCGCCGGCAGGCATCCCTATATAGCGCAGCTCGTTCCTGCTTTTTAAATAGGTCGTATGCCCGGACCTCTTATAAAGACCTTTGATCCAGGCAGGATCGAGCCCCTTGTCCACTGGAATATTATGAAGAGGGCCGCCGGCGCCCCACGCCAGGATAGTCATACTACCCGGAACCCCCTGCCGGGAAAGCAACAGCCCGCCGGCAGCCAATCCGCTGTTTTTGATAAATTTTCTTCTTTTCATCATGATCTAAGGTATAAAAATCGCCTTAATATTATTATATTTAACCACCTATTACCCTACCGCTTATGAACGCATTTCTATGTAAAAAGAGGCTGCTGACCGCCATAGCGGGATTGTTTTTCTCCTATTCCTCCATCTGTCAGAGCAATGCAGGTAAGATCACCGGAAGAGTTGTAAACGCCGATGGACTGCCGGCGGAAAATCTGAACATTGAATTGAAAAAAGCGCATCGGATCACCAATACGGATGGCAATGGCCGGTTTGTACTATCCCATCTCGGCGCACTCCATGACACACTCGTGATCTCTTCGGTGGATCTCCATTCTTTTATCATCCCCATCGATCTGACGAACGCGCAAACACTCGACCTCGGCGACATCCGCCTTACCTACAATATCAAAGAGCTGCAGAATGTCGAAATAAAAGGAAGAGCATTGAGATCCTATAAAAGTGACTACTCCTTCCTTGCCACGAAGACAGAAGCCCCTGTAAAAGATATCCCGCAATCGATATCCACGATCACCAAGGAATTGATCAGGGATAAAATGGAATTCACAAAAAAAGACGCGCTCGACGCAGCTGCCGGCGTGACACATTACTCCGGCTATGACGAATACACGATCAGGGGATTCCGGGCCGAGAACGCCGGCAATATAAATGGCCTTCGTGGTTACAACTCCACCTATACCAGTTCCATGCTGGTCAACATAGAAAGAATAGAAGTGATCAAGGGGCCCGTAGCTTCCCTCTACGGTAATGGCGACCCCGGAGGCACGATCAATATGGTGACAAAAAAACCGCTCGACCAGCAGGCTTATTCCATCGACCTGTACGGAGGAAGCTATAACCATTTCCGGGCCCAGGGCGATATGACAGGCCCCCTGAATACCGGCAAAACGCTGCTTTACCGTTTCAATGCGGGCTACGACAACAGCCGGTCATTCCGTGACCAGTCCTTTAACAAGGCTTACCAGCTGGCCCCTTCTTTCTCCTTTATACCCAACACCCGGTTAAAGATAAACGTCGACTTTTCCCTGTCGCACGTCAGCACGGTGCTCGATCGCGGACAGCCCGGATTACAGGACGACCCAAACCTTAAGTCGACACCGCTAAACCTCACCCTCAGCCAGCCCGGCGACTATTTAAAAGAGACAGATCTTGCCCTCATAGCAACCGCTTCTTACAAATTGGGCAAGAACCTGAGCTTTAATGCGGGCTATCTGCACTACAACACCCGCCAGCATGTCGCCAATCATGGCTTCGACGATTATATCACTGACGATTCGGTGTATCTTAATTTCACCAAATGGAAATACAACACCACCACCAACACGCTGTCCGATTATTTTACTTATCAGACAAGAACAGGGCGCCTGGATCATAAGATACTGTTGGGATATGACTTTATCCGGAGCCGCGTTGACATCGACCAGTCTTTTTACGAACAGCCCGATCAGTTCGGGGACAACAGCGGCATTGTCGGAACATTCAGCCTGAAAGGTCCCATATATCTCCCCAGACCCGTCGACCAATACGAGCCCTCCGACAAAGACAATGACGAAACCGAAGTAGATGGCGACGTATACTATACACATGGCGTCTATGTACAGGACTTTATCAGCTTCCATCGGTGGAAATTCCTGGCAGGACTTCGGCAGGAGTTTTATCGGGGCAGTGGAGATGATGGCGATGAAGGCATCCGGCAAAATATCCTGACCTGGCGTGCCGGAGTGGTGTATAGCCTGACTCCCACGATCAGCTTATACGGCTCCTATAACACAGGATTCGATCCCTTCGAGGCATCGGGAACGCTGCAGACATTCAATGAACCCCTCAAGCCGATCAGGAGCTCTTTGGCGGAGATAGGCGCTAAAACAAACCTGCCAGGCAACAAGCTAAGCGCCTCCATAGCCGTATATCGGCTGCTTGTACAAAATGTGGCCGTAAATGCCAACGACATTTCCAACCCAGACCTGTTTGTACAGCAGGGACAGAACAGGTCCATCGGCGGCGAATTCGAGCTCAATGGCAATATCCTCCCGAACCTAAGTGTTTCATTGGCCTATGCTTATTGTAAAGCCACCATTACCAAAAGTAAAATATCGGATGATATAGGCAGGACGGTAGAAAATGCCCCCCGCAACCTCAGCACCAGCTGGATAAACTATTCGTTGAACAAAGGCGCCCTGAAAGGACTGGGCATTTCGCTGGGCCATGTGTATGCCGGCCAACGCAACACGCTTGACGAACAAACGGTATTACCGGCCTATTTTATACTGAATAGCAGCATTCACTATCAGTGGAAGAAGTTTACAGTAGGAGTATTGGTCAATAATCTGACTGACAGACAATACTGGATAGCCGCTTATAACAATGTAGCTAAATGGCCAGGCGCCCCCAGAAATATGATGGCGAATGTAGGCTACCGGTTTTAGACAACGCCCGGCCGTATAGATCAATAATAACTATACGAAGTGCTTACCTGGAACTGTTGCCCCGCTTGCGTCCCGGCGGTATATAATAAGGTCCCCGCCTTACCTGAAGGTGTCCCATCACTATTATAGGTATAATTATAATTGACGGTATAACCTACGACATTATCTGCGCTGCTCCCGGAAAATGTCTCTTTCCGGGCATTGTTACGCTGCAAACGGAATCCCTGGAAGAGAAAAAGATGATCATGGATGCCGTCATGCGTAAGATCAAGATCATCCACATTGATCTTATCGTCATATTGTTCAAAAAGCGTGGTGGAATTGGACTCCGGCACAATATCATGCGCAGGACGTCGATCTGCGATCGTTTTTACATTACCATCGGGGTAATAAGTAAACTTCATTACACGATCGATCAAATAACCAACATTACCTTCTGCATGGTCCCAGTCGATTTCTTTGACCTGGTCGCCATCATAGGTAAAGAACACATGCCTGTACGTAACATTCGTCTCTTTTATAAATTTGATCAGGAATAGCTTGCCGGCATTGTCATACATATACCGCAATGTGTCGTGATTGACGATGATATTATTCCTCATCTCGCTGATCTTACTCCCATTGTAAAAAACATCATACATGGTAAGCCCCGAGTCGAAATCCACCTTGGCGACACTGCTGTCCGCATTGTACTCGAAATGGTAGTAAGGAGAAGGCAGATGGGGTATCGTAATATCCTTTAATAATATCTTCTTACCCGGCGTCGCTGGCGTCGGTGTTGGAGGGTTTTTTCTGCACGAAACAAAGATTAGCGTAAAAGCTAGTATCCAAAAGGTCTGATTAGGCCGCATGATCATACATTTTGGAGTAAAAATACGCTGCCCTCCGGCCCATTTTGGTGAAACCCGATGAAGTGCGGATTTGGATGTATGAATGGTCCCGGTTACTCACCCATCGCCCTATCCACCAGGTAGATCAGTGATTCATACGTCTTTCCGGTCGCCTGCGACAATGCCATCTCACACGTCACTGCCGACGAATAATAACCATCGTAGCTTCGCCCATTCACCTCCTGCGCCTCCTTATAAGTAGCTCCATGCGTCAGCTCGGGAAAGAGAAATCCCCGGTCCCCCGCCATCCCACAGCACCCCGCCTGCATCGGCACGGTCACCCCCCGGGCAAAATGCTTCGCCACCTTTATAAGCTTCCCATATGTTCCCATCTTGGCAAGCGAACAGACAGGATGTAATACCACGTCCTCCTTACCCGCTATCCCACCCGCCAGCGGCAATACAAGATCATGCAGGCAATCGACGATATCCATGATCCTGAGCTTGTCATATTTCTTTTTCCCCTCCTCATCCAGCAAGTCCCGGAAATGAAGCATCGTATAAGCACAGGAACTTACATCCGTCACCACCGGCAACTCTCCCTGCCTGGTCACCTCCCATAACTGCTCCACCGTCTTACGGCAGGTCCACCGGAATGCATCCGTAAACCCTTTGGAAGAGAACAGCTGACCACAGCACGCACCCTTCACATCCTCGGGTATGATCACTTCAAGACCCACCCGGGACGACACCCTCGATAACGCCCCTATCACTCCCGAACGATCCTGCCCTTCCTGTCGCATCACCCGCGAAACACAGGAAGGGAAATATACAAGCTGACCACGCTGGCCGGTGTGAGAGCTTCCCACTGTCCGGCCAAAGCTTCCCGCAACCCCCAACCCCTCCGACCACACCGGCATCGCCGGGATCACCCGCCTCACACCCCTGGTCAGCCTCGTCATCGCACGCGCCCCAAACACCCGGTTGATACCAACCCCTACCCGCAGACCCATCCTCACCAGCCCCTCTACCATCCCCAGATTCCTGGCGACATACAACGCCACCTTATTCCCCCACCTGGAATGACTCTCCCTCCTCAGCCGCTTCACAAGATCGCCCGTATTGATATCCACCGGACAGGCCGTCGCACACAATCCATCCACCGCACAGGTATCCATCCCATCATATCGATACTCCTTCAACAACATGTCATGCCTCTCCCAATCCTCATCCTGCTTCGCCAGCTGCAGCACACGCCTGGCCACGATCCTCCTCCTCGGCGTCATGGTTACATCCCTGCTGGGACAAACATGCTCGCAATAACCACACTCGATACATTTGTCCACCTCCTGCTCCACCACCGGCATTTGCTTGAGATCCCTTACATGCAGCTTGTCATCGCTGGAAAGGATAACGCAGGGATTCAACAGATTCTCCGGATCGACACACCGCTTCAGCCGGCACATGATCGCATACGCCTCGCTACCCCACTCCACCTCGACAAAAGGCGCCATATTCCTTCCGGTGCCATGCTCGCCTTTCAAAGACCCGTCATATCTCTCCACCACCAGCTTCACCATCTTTTGTATAAAGCGGTCATACCTATCGATATCTTCCCGCGAGTGGAAAGACTGCGTAATGACGAAATGGATATTGCCATCCTTGGCATGACCGAATATGATCCCATCCTCATACCCATATTCATCGAAAAGGACCCGTAGGTCCGTCAATGCATCCCCCAGCTTCTCCACCGGAAAGGCGATATCTTCCAGGATCACCGTAGTGCCGCTCTTCCGCACCGCCCCCACCGAAGGGAAAAGCCCCTTACGCACCTTCCAGAAAAGGTCCTGCTGCTTTACATCCGTGCTGAATACAGGCGGATACAAAAGTCCCGCCCCGGGCACAAATCGCCCGATCCTCTCCTGTAACGATTCAACACTGGCTTCCTGGAATTCCACCAACAGCGCCGCAGCCCCAACAGGCAATCCCTTTATCACATCCGGCATGCCGGCAATATCCTCTACCGCACGCAATGAAGCCCGGTCCATCAGCTCTACCGCCTCGGCGCCGGCCTCCCGCAGCCCTCCGATGTCGGCACACGCGGTATACAGATCGGTATAATACAGCAAGGCGGTCGCCCGGCAGGGATACACAGGCAATGTCTCCAGCACAGCCTCGGCAATAAAGCCCAACGTTCCCTCCCCGCCGATCAGCAGATGAGCCAGTATATCCAATGGATGCTCATGATCGATAAAGGCATTCAACGAATACCCCACCGTATTCTTTGTCCGGTATTTCTTTCGGATTTTTTCGTACAAGGCCGGATTACCCAGTATCTCTCCCCGCAAAGCCAAAAGCTCGCCCGCCAGTTCCGGGCATTCCGTGGCCAGCCGCTCATGATCCCCTGCCACACCCGTATCGAAGATCTTGCCATTGGGCAGCACCATGCGTATGCCACGCGTCGTATGATACGCATTGTTCACCACCCCGCAACACATGCCGCTGCTATTGTTCGACAGGATGCCTCCCATCATGGCGGAGCTGATACTGGATGGATCAGGACCGATCTTTCGACCATGCCGCGCCAGACGTGCATTGACCATAGCGCCGGTAATCCCCGGCTGTACCCGCACAAACCTGCCTTCTTCTTCTATCTGCACACGACCCCAACCCCTGGCAATATCTACAAGAATGCCATTCGTGATCGACTGCCCCGAAAGACTCGTCCCGCCCGCCCTGAACACCAGCGGTATCTTATGTTGATGGGAAAAGGCGAATAATCGCACGACCTCTTCCTCCGTTACAGGGTTTACCACGGCACGGGGCAGCAGATAATAAAAGCCGGCATCCGAACCATAGGTCACACGATCGATATAACGTGTCTTGATACGCTCGATAGGCAGGATCCCGGATAAAAGCTCTCCGATATTATCTTTCTTATTCATACGCGCGCCGAAGCTACAAATTATATCGAACTCGCAATAAGTTGTTCCGTTTTATACAATTTCCGCCCATCCGGCGACGATAGCTTTGTAGAAAAAAACGATGGACAACTATCAAAGATTTGTAAACCTGCACCAGGGTACAACCCCTCTTCTGCTGGCCAACTGCTGGGATGTTTATAGCGCAAAAGTTATGGAAGCGGCAGGTTACCCGGCTGTCGGCTTCTCGAGCCAGGCGCTTTCTATTGCCCTCGGTTATGAGGATGGTGAACGGCTGCCATTCGACCTGCTGGTTCGCATGACAAAAAGGGTCGTTTCAACGATCAACATCCCATTCACGGTCGATATGGAAGGAGGATTTAGCCGGAACATCGACCAGATCCTGGCCAACATTGACCAGATCGTCGATGCGGGAGCCATCGGCATCAATCTGGAAGACACCGTCCCCGGCGCAACCCGCGAACTGCGGCCGGCAACAGATTTTGCAGAGATCATCACAGCTATTGTAGATCATCTTAGCCGGATGGACAAGGAACTATTCCTCAATATCCGCACAGATGGCTTCTTGTTGAACATGCCTGACGCACTTTCCGAAACGCTTTCCCGTATACTTGCTTATGAGAAGGCCGGAGCCGGCGGTATCTTCGTACCCTGTATCACGGACAGGTCCGATATTGAACAGGTAGTGAACGCCACCACCCTTCCTATCAACGTCATGGCCATGCCGAACCTGCCGGATTGGAGCTCGCTTCAGCGACTCGGCGTACGCCGCATCAGCATGGGCCCCTTCCTGTTCAACAAAGTCCATGAACACGCTGCCGCCCTGGCGGAAACTGTCTGGCAGGAAAAAAACCTCTCACCCTTGTTTTAGCTACCCTAATCTCCCCTCCAGCCCCTTTCGCGCATCCTCGGTCTTCGTCTTTGCCGTCTCCGCTACGCTATTTAAAAACCCAACCTTCACCGTATCTCCGTCGAATACACAAGTGATCCTGTCCCCAAAGATACCTTCCACCATCCGCACATTCACCTGCAACGTACGCTCATCCACCCAGGCGCCGGTCGCCGCGATCCGCGAAGGCATGGGGAACATATCCTTCGATCCCAACACATATACCTCCCGGGCATCATTCGTCTCCCAGCTTTCCCATCCGAATCGCAGGCTCGTCATCCCACCACCCGTCTTCACCTCCACTCGTCCTCCCCTATCAGCAAAGACAAACTCCATTTCCTGCACACCCTGATCATTTTCTGCCATGACAAACTTTCTCTTCTTCCTGCTCACCGCTTTACCCCCCGACGCACTCCCCCTCACCACCGGAAGCCCCAGTCCCGCCAGGTCCTTCTTCAAACCCGCCAACCCGGCCGCATCCTCCGGCAAGGCGCTCCCCTGCATCCCTCCCGGTATATGATCCCATATGATATTCATCGACTGCTGCATATCCGGGCTCTGTCCTGTCACCGCTACCACCGCATCCAGCTCCGGCATAACGATACAAAATTGCCCATACGCCCCATCGCCCCGATAAAACCCATGCGTACACCGCCAGAACTGATAGCCATAGCCCTGCGACCAGTCTCCGTTATTCACTTGCGAAGCCGTTTGATAGCTGGTAGCCTCATTCACCCAGCTTTCAGTCAGCAACGGCTCCCCATTCCAACGCCCTTTTTGCAGGTACAGCTGCCCGAGCTTTGCAATATCCTCGGTCCTTACCCGCAACCCATACCCAGCCGTATTCAAACCCTGCGGAGAGACTTCCCAGTCATAACCCGTAATACCCAACGGCTGAAAAAGTCTTGGAGTAAGATACTGCTCCAACGTCTGCCCGGTTATCTGATGCACGATAGCCCCGAGCATATAGGTATTACCCGTATTGTAAAGGAAATGACTGCCCGGCTCGAACTCGACAGGCTGCGCCAGATAGGTCCGTACCCAGCTATCCTTCGAAGCGCGCATGGCAGGCATCGTATCCTTTGCATGCCCGGTGTTCATGGTGAGCAGGCTCCGTACGGTCATTTGCGATAGATGTTCGCCCGGCGCTGAGGGCAGATCATTTGGGAAGAAAGAGACCACCTTCGAATGAATATCCAGCTTCCCTTCCTTCACTAAAAACCCTATGGCAGTACTGGTAAAGCTCTTCGAAAGAGAATATAAAGAATGAACATACTGCGACTGATATGGCTTCCACCAACCCTCAGCCACCACATGCCCATGACGTAGCAGCATAAAAGAATGCCAGCTGATCCCGGAGGCATTGGCAGCCGCCAAAAACGCACTGATCGCCTTGGAGCTGACCCCTTGCGACTCCGGGCTGCTCCGGGGAAAACCGCCCCCCTCACCCGGCCAGTCCGGTACAATACTTTTATCCCCCCGATAGTCTATCCCCCGGGATCCTAACATAGGAATAATACCCATCCCGATCATCCCCCTCCCCGCTGTCTTGATGAATTGCCTCCGGCTGGTCATATGGCTTGCTTTAGAGGTATAAGATAATACTTATTCACCTTCCCACCTCTCCCAACTATTTAATTAGTAGCCCTGGCAGCCGGACAAAAAAAGGAGCTCCTTGAAAGGAACCCCGTATTTGCTTTATGCATTCAAAACTAGAACTTGCCGGCCCAATCACCTCCCGAATGAACCGGAGGTTCGTTGTCCAAAGGACAGACGGATCGCATTGGGACCAATCAAGCTAACGCTGCAATATTACAGGGCGACCCACTCCCCTTATAGCCCAATTGAGCCGTTGACCGAAAAAGCCCCTGGACTGGCATCCCGCAATGAGCCGTCAGTCCCGCCAGATAAAGTCATGCATCCGTCGATGTTTCCAACACAGGTTTGATATCTACCACCGGTGTCCCATCGATAGCTTCCAGTGGCCCCACTTTTAGGGAATTACCCTTTATCTCCATCACCTTCACCCGATGTAACCCCAATGGATTGGGTCTGTCCGGACTTCGGGTGGCAAAGACGCCCGTCAGCGGATTGTTCTTATCTCCACGGGGATGGACGGCCAGCACATCCCGATGAGATTGATGGAACCAGGTGATGAGGATGACCTCGTCGCCCGGCATGGTTCCCTCCAATGCCGCCGTGAACTTTTCGTGTACCTGCAGCCATACATCCGGCGCGCCTTCATACCCCTGCTTCGGCGCCTTGTCCCGGCTCTTGATGGAGGACTGGATATACCCGATGGGCTCTACTATCATATCTCTCATACCATACAAATTAGGAAAATAAAACTACCCTCGGGACCCCTATTTCTCCACTACATACTACCTCAAAACTACGCATCCCCGTCCCTATCGCAGTTTTTCATAGCGATTTTCCATAACTTCCCCCATAAGAATTTAAATCTCATGGTAAAGTTCTTCCTGTCGATTGCCCTGCTCACAGCCACCCTGTATTCACATGCCCAATTCACCCCCGGCGTCTCCCTTTACACCCAAAAGATCGATGACCCTGCCGCGGCTTACTTCACGCCCAGTGACCGGACCGACGCCTCCACCCAGCTGCAGACAGCCATCGACCAGCTAAAAAAAGACAGGAACTTCGGCATCCTCTTTATCCCGGAAGGGACCTACACCATCTCAAAAACGATCTATATCCCCGCCGCCATCCGCCTGATAGGCTATGGCAGCCATCGCCCACTCATTATATTAAAAAAGAACGCTCCCGGCTTTCAACAAGAAGATCCGAAGGATAAAGGCAAGGCGGCCTACATGTTTTGGTTCACCAGCAGTTCCCCCGACTCCACGGGAATAGTCCATGACGCCGGCGCCGGCACCTTCTATAGCGCCCTCTCCAACATCGACCTGAAAATAGACGATGGCAACCCAGCCGCCGTTGCCCTCAGGACCCACTTTGCCCAGCACAGCTTCGTGGCGCATTGTAATATCGACATCGGCAAAGGCAAGGCCGGCCTCTTCGACATAGGCAATATGATAGAAGATGTAAAATTCTTTGGCGGCCAGTACGGCATCTATACCACAAAAGCATCGCCGGGATGGCAGTTCATGATGCTCGATACCTATTTCGAAGGCCAGCGACAGACAGCCATCAAAACACAGGAGGCAGGCTTCACCATCATCCGCATGCAGGTAAAAAATACCCCCTCCGTCATACAGGTGGCGCCCAATTATTGGGAGAAGCTGTTTCTCGGGGATTGCCGGTTTGAAAATATTTCCGGCCCCGCCCTCACCCTTAGCGACGAAGGCAATGCCCATATGCAGCTCAATATCCGCAACCTCGTCTGCCGCAACACCCCCGTCCTGATCCATTACCCCCAAGCCGATACTACCACAAAAGCCCCGGCTCCCATTTATAAGGTCCAGCGTCTCGTCTATGGTCTCCGGATGGATGACCTCGACAAGGATGCAAAATACCGTGCAGACATAGACATCACTGCATTAAAGACCATGCCCGCACCCACCCCCAGCGATATTCCGGCCCTGCCCGCGGTAAAGGATTGGGTCAACCTGAGAACACTGGGAGCCGCGGGCGACGGCATCACCGACGATACAAAAGCCATCCAAAAGGCCATCGACGAACACCCCTTTATCTATATACCACAAGGCTCCTATAGGATCACAGCGACCATCCATCTAAAACCCAACACCATCCTTATTGGCCTTCATCCCATGGCCACCCATTTCGCCCTAAAGGAAGATGCCCCCTTCTTTGGAGGATTTGGACCACCGCGTGCGATGATAGAATCTCCCCGGGGAGGCACGAATATTCTCACCGGCATCGGCCTCTATACGGCGGAGAACAACTTCGGCGCAGTTGCCTGTAAATGGCAGGCCGGCGAAAGCTCCATGATCGATGACGTAAAATTCATC
This sequence comes from Puia sp., assembly GCA_035545935.1. Classification (GTDB taxonomy): domain Bacteria; phylum Bacteroidota; class Bacteroidia; order Chitinophagales; family Chitinophagaceae; genus Puia. The sequence goes on from DASZXP010000255.1 coordinate 21,981, forward strand.
GGCGGCCACGGCACTATGCGCCCCGGTCCAAAAGTTCCCTGGCAATGGGAGAACCAACAGGCCACACGCCCCTATGATGGCAGCGCGGGACAAACATGGGACACCCAATATTGGAGCTGCTGGGTAACCAACAACGGCGGTGGCATCTTCAAGAACATCTGGTCCGCCAGCACCTTCGCCACTGCCGGCTTCTATGCCAGCAACACGTCTACCCGCGGCAGGATCTACGCCCTCTCCGTAGAACATCATGTCCGCAATGAAGTAAGGTTCAACAACGTCGCCAACTGGCAGGTATATGCGCTGCAATTGGAAGAAGAAAGCCGCGAGAGCTCCGAATGCCAGCCCATGGAAATGCAAAGCTGTCATGATATGAGCTTTGCCAACCTGTATATGTTCCGGGTCATCCGCGTCAAAGTCCCCTACCCCTACTCCATACGCACCTGGGATTGCAGGAACGTCGAGCTGCTGAATGTCCACAATTACAGCCAGATCAAATACACCACGGACAATCCGCTGTACGATATCAACACGAACACGGAGGTCCGCCCCACGGAATTTGCACGGCTGTTCATCAGCGGCGCCACCCCCACCATCGCAGGGGCTACCGCCTCGCCCGCCAGAGCCGAAACACCGACTGGTCCCGCCCGGATCCTGGCAAAAGGCTTCGAATTCGCCCTCGGCTCCTGCCACGACTCCAAAGGCAACATCTACTTCGCCGAACAACGGATGAAGCGTATCTACAAATGGTCCGCTTCGACCCAATCCCTCCAATTGCTGGCCGACTTCCCCTGGGAACCGCTTTCCCTGGCCTGCGACGCAAAGGATAACCTGCTCGTCGTATTCAGATACAACCCGCAACCGGGATTCCAGGTCAATGGCCGGCAGGAAAGCTTCCAAAACCCACCCGATGCCGGCGGCACCTCCTTCAGCGGCTGGGGGAATTCCGGTTTTGCCACCTTCGTATACTCCATCGACCCCAACCGCCCGGACGAGACGATCAAAAAACTGGACATAGTCCCCATGGGCTCCATCGATAATATCTACAAAGCCCTCTACCCTTCCAACAGATGGCGGGATTTTCATGACTTCAACCAGGTCTCCATCCAACGGAACGATTCCTGCTGGCTGGCGCCCGATGGAAAGACCATCATACCCATCTGCTACGACCTGGCCAGATCATGCGCACTGGTGGAAGCTTTTCCCGGTCACCCATTATACGCCGTGGATGAATATGACAAACGCACGGTCAAATGCCAGGTAGACACAAAAGGGTATCTTTCCGACCTGAAATATTTTGCCGAAAAAGGAGAGTTCAGCGCCGTCCCCGACCAGCAAGGTAATGTGTGGATAGCCGACGGAGATATCTATAAGTACGACGCCAACGGTGTCCTGCAACAGCTCATCCATACCCCCGAACGTCCCTCCACCCTGACGATTCACAACGGCGCCGTTTACTTCACAGGTCGCACCGCATTTTATAGGGTCTTCACCTCCCCCCGCCCCAACACAACAAAAGTCCTTGTCGTGGGCTCCATCGACCGCTACCATTACCCCATGGTAAAAGCCTCCGGACCACTCTTCCAAAAGCTCGCCGCGGAATACAACCTCGACATCGACGTCACCTGCGATCTCTCGGCACTGACAGAAGACAACCTCGCCAAATACCAGGTACTCATCCAATTGCACCAGGCGCCCTTCGAGCTCACCGATCAACAGCAATACGCGATCCAACAATTCATCACAAAGGGACATGGTTTCATAGGTCTCCACGCGGCCGGACTCACAGGCGCCCAATTCACCAGACCCGGCCACACCTACTGGCAATGGTACGAACAGCTGATGGGCAATGCCGTCTATTCCCCACACCCGCCGCTTCAACAAGGCACGGTAGTAGTGGAGGATCACGATCACCCCGTCACGCGTCACCTGCCTGGATCTTTCTCCATCCGTGATGAATGGTATGAATTTGAAAAAAGTCCGAGAGAGAACGTACACGTCCTCGCCACAGCCGACGAGACCACCTACAAACCCGCCCATCCAATGGGCGACCATCCCATCATCTGGACCAATCCGCAATACGATCGCGTCCTGTACATCGGAATAGGTCATGACACCAGCATTTGCACAGATACGAACTTCACCACGCTGCTGAAGGATGCCCTGCTCTGGGCCGCGTCGAAGACCCCCGATAAGGAACAGCGCAATATCGACGAATCCCTGGCCCAGCCGATCACCATCCTGGCCAACCAGGTTGCCTATAATATGGAGGCGCCCAAAACCGCCATCGTCAGAAGCAAAGCCCCGCTCCCGGATCACACGACCTTCACCCTCGTCGACGCCAGGACCCTGCAAACAGCCTACACCGGCGCCGTACAAAGATCCGAACAGGTCGCCGAATGGGGTCAGGCATGGTTCTCCCGCATCGATTTCTCCGGCTTCCACACCCCGGGCTATTACAGGATCAACGTCCGGGACGCAGTCTCCCCCTCCTTCCAGCTCGACAACAACGCCCTCACCAGGATCGCCATACCCGCCATCACCCAATTCTTCTATCATCAAAGAGCCAGCTCGCCCGAAGAGCGCGAAGCCGACCGGCATGTAAAACTCTTCGGCAGCGACAAGACAGTAGACCTCACCGGCGGCTGGTGCGACGCATCCGGCGACGTCAGCAAATACTTCTCCCACCTGGCCTATACCAACTTCATGTCGCCCCAGCAAATACCCATGGTAGACTGGTCCATGATCAATACAGTGGAAAAATTACCGGGCCTGCTCGAACAGACCAGTTGCAAACAGGCCCTGACAGCCGAAGCCCTCTATGGCGCCGACTATATCATGCGCTCCCTCTCTCCCGAAGGATATTTCTATATGACGGTCTTCACCTATTTTAATAAGGACCCAAACGCCCGCCGGGTAGTAGGACTACTGGCCAACAGCAAAACCACCACCGACTACCAATGCGCCTGGCGTGAAGGAGGTGGCATGGCCATCGCCGCACTGGCCCGCATCGCAGGATGGAGAAGGGACGGCGCCTTCACCTCGGAAGAATACCTCGCGGCAGCCGAACGAGCCTTCACACACCTTCAGCAATTCTCTACAAAATACGCCGACGACGGCAAAGACAATGTCATCGACGACTACTGCGCCCTCATGGCAGCCACCGAACTATGGATAGCCACCGGCAAGGAAGTATATAAAGTGGAAGCCCGTAAGCGCGCTGGCAACCTGCAAAGCCGCCTTTCCCCCACAGGTTATTTTATCGCCAACGATGCTGACCGCCCCTTCTGGCACGCCGCCGACGCAGGACTCCCCATCATGGCCCTCGCCCGATACCTGTACATAGAGACAGACACCACCCACCGCCGCCAGGCGCTCGCCACGATAAAAAAAGCCATCGACTACAACCTCACCATCACACAGGAAGTAAAAAACCCGTTCGGCTATCCACGACAGAGCTTTCTGTACAAAGGGAAAGTAACGAACGGGTTCTTTATACCACATGAGAATGAGAGCGGCTGGTGGTGGCAGGGCGAAGACGCCCGACTCGGCTCCCTCGCGGCAGCCATGCTGGTGGGTGGACGCCTCGTCTATCCGGCAGAAGGCCCCTTAGGAGTAAGACAGGACATCGCCGGATATGCCTCCAACCTCGTTTCCTGGGTACTGGGCAGCAACCCCTACAACATCTGCATGATGTATGGTTACGGTAAGAATAATGTGCCTTATATGGCATCGATGTATGGCCATGGCTCCGGCCGGGGCGGTATCTCGAACGGCATCTCCGGTAAGAACGCCGATGGCTCGGGCATCGACTTTAAAATGGAAGACAACGGCAACGAATGGCGATGGAGCGAACAATGGATCCCACACAGCGGCTGGTTCCTCCAGGCCGTAACAGCCATGGCTTCCGAATAGAACGGGGCCAGTCAGACCATATTTAAGCTACTTGCGATTTTAGTTTATTTTTTGTCGGATTTTAATACTTAGAGTATTAATATTAGAGTTTTTTTAAACCAAAATGCAATACCCCCAAATAGACCCCCGGCGCCATAAGGTCTTGTACCACTCGCCCGGTCCGCCGATCAGTATTTGTTGTTCTGCTCCAAATTCGGATTCAGATCCCTCTCCGTCTGCGGTATCGGCCACCAATAATCCCTCGTCGCATCGAACTTGCGCGTCTCGATCTTGCTGCCGTCATATTTATAGATCGGCTGCCCCAACACCTGCTCGGCCGTCTTCCACCGGCGGATATCATTATAATACATCCCCTCTCCGGCAAACTCCACCCGCCGCTCATGACGGATAATACTCCGTAACGAATCCTGTGTCAACGCCGTCGATACATCCGGCAGCCCCGCACGCGAACGTACGCTGTTCAGGGCGGTAAAGACCGTGGCGTCCGGACCGGTGGCTTCATTTTTCGCTTCCGCATACATCAGCAGCACATCCGCATAACGTAAGAGGATATAGTTGGTAGCAGACTGACCCGCCTTCAGATCGCTCTGTCCCGCCGGCGGCGCCCCCTTATCATAAATACTGTATTTCTTCAACCCATAACCCGTGATGGCAAATCGCGTAGGCGTCACCGGCACCGTCATAAACGTATCCCCAGGGAATACGATCGTCTGATACAAGCGGGGATCACGATCGACATACGGATGCGCGGGATCATACCCCGATGCCGGGTCCGTAATAGGCAACCCGTTTTTCATATCATAGGCGCTGGCAATATCCAGCAAAGGCGCATTCGTATTATACTGCTTGTCTATCAGGTCGAATGAATTCCCAAGGTCGGGATAAATAAACTGCACATCGAAGATCACTTCCTTGTTGTTCTCATTCTGCGGCAGGAACAATCCACGATAGTCGGCATAAAGACCATACCCCGTCCCACCCAAATTCATCACCGCCAGCGCCGCATCCGCGGCGGCCTGCCACTTGGCCGGATCGCTCGCCCCCGCAAACAACGGACTCGCCTCCCACAGCAGCACGCGAGCCTTCAAAGCCATGGCCGCTCCCTTCGTCGCCCTGCCCAGGTCCGTACCCGAATACTTTAACGGCAGCGCAGCCGCCGCACTATCCAGATCGGAAAGCACCTTCGCGATCACATCCTTCCTGTCCGTCCTCTTCACAGCCGCCTGCGTCGCACGATCGGGCGGGTCGAGGATCAACGGCACCGCTCCATAATAATTCTGCAACGTGAAATAATACAACGCCCGGAGAAAATAGGCCTCCCCCTTCATCCTCGTCTTCAGCGCATCATCCATCGTCACCTCATCCACCTTTACCAGAAAAGTATTGCACCGGCCGATGCCCGTATAACATGCCTTCCACCGCCCCGGGATAATGCCCGAGCTGCTGGCGGACTGCAACCCCTCCGCAATAAGATTGAACCCCATGGTATTGTCATAATCATACGCATTCGGAGACGCGCCCTCTTCGAACAAAGGCGTGGCATCCCCCCCCCAAAGTCCCGAGCCGTTCATCACCCCATAACAGGCAGCCAATCCCGCCTGCGCAGCCGCCTGCGACTCCCAAAAATTGCTTTCTACATATTGATCCTTGGGCGAAGTATCCAGCAGGCTCTTATTACAGCTGCCCGCCAGCAGCCCCAAAAAAACAACCCCTGTAATGGCAAATATATTTTTCATCTGAGTTTTCTTTAAGCGTTTAAAAATTGACGTTGATCCCGCCGCTGATCGTCTTCAGCATAGGATAAGTATACAGCGTATTCGCATTCAACAGACTCTCCGGATCGAAATCCTTGTAGTGGCAGAAAGTCACCCAGTTCTCCGCATTCACGAACACCGATATCCTGCTGATCTTCGCCAGATTCAACCATCTCTTAGGTAATGCGTAGCTAAGCTGTATGTCCTTCAGCCGCAGATAAGCCCCGCTCCGCAGCCAGAAATCGGAAGCCTGGAAATTATCCGCATTCCCCGTGCTCTCCGTGACGATAGGCAGACGGGCATTGGTATGCGTTGGCGTCCAGGCATCCGTCAGCCATTCTCGCGTAGCGTTGGCGCCGTTATTGAAAGGGAATGCCATATTGGCCGTGGGATATACCTTGATACCCGCCACACCCTGGAACACGCCCGTCAACGTAAACCCTTTATAGTCCAGGTCCAGCCCAAACCCATAGCTGTACTTCGGTATCACCGTGGACGTCGGTATGATCTTGCGGTCATCCCCATTGATGATACCATCTTTATTCACATCCTCGAACTTCAGATAACCCGCTCGGGTAGCCGCGCTCTGATAAGGGGCAGCCGCCACATCCGCATCACTCTGGAAAATACCCGTGGCATGCAGCAGATAGAATGCATCGATAGGATATCCCGCCTTGGTGATCGTCGAAATGCTGGAATTGTAATTGTACAATATCTGTCCGGCAATATCCACCACCTTGTTCTTGTTATAGCTGAGGTTGCCAAAAACGCCATATCCGACTTCTCCGATATGGTTCCTGTACCGCACCGACAGCTCGATACCCGTATTGTCCATCGTCCCGATATTCTCCTGCGGACCACCCAGCCCACCTACCTGTGACGGGATATTCACCGTACGAAGGATACCCGTCGTGCGCTTCTTATAAGCATCGATCGTGACGGTAAGACTCTTCAACAGCTCCGCGTCTACACCCACATTATAGGTAGTGGTCGTCTCCCAGGAAATATTCGGATCGCTATAGGTGGTAGCCGCCGCACCCGACTGCAGCACGCCCCCAAAGGCATAGTTCTGTCCCAGTACAATGGCATTTTCATAGCTGTACAACGGCACAGCCTGGTTGCCCAGCTGCCCGACGGAAGCCCGTAGCTTCAACAATTGGAAAAGGTCTCCCTGTCCGAAGAACTTCTCCCGGTCGATCCTCCATCCGGCGCTGACGGACGGGAAAAATCCCCAGCGATGCCCCTCCGCAAATCGCGAAGAGCCATCATAACGGAACGTCGCTTCCAGCAGATACCTGCCGTCATAATCGTAATTGAGCCGGCCAAAGTAAGACTCCAGCACGTCCGTCGTCGAATTGCCCGACGTGGCATAGCGGATCGTACCCGCATCCAATGCCGTCAGCGTGGCGTCTAAATAGCCCGTCATGGAACCCGCGAACTGGCTGGTCCCGAAATTGTCATAGCTGGATCCCAGCATGACACCCACATGATGACTGCCCGCCAACGTATGCAGCCAGTTCAATGTATTGTAGAAATGTATCGACAGGTTGTTATAATCCGTCTCGCCGGCTCTTGGCGCGGTAGCGGGGCTGTTCCAGTTCGTAGCAGCCAGCGTCTTGGGATTGAACGTCTGCACCGCCGGTGTGAATTCGTCCAGCAACCCGTCATACTTGTCCACTCCAAACTGCGCATGATACGTGATGTCGAAAGGCAGCTTATAATCCAGGAAGGTAGACGCGAGGAATCGCTGCACCAGCTTTTTACTGTACCCCGTATTAGCGATCATACGCGGATTCTCCCAATTGTTCCTTCCCGGCGTGCGAAGCCAGGAATTACCGTAGCGACCGTCTTTCAACGTATCCGTCAGGATAGGCAGCGTCCGGGTAAGATACTGCCAGTATGAATTGTAAAAAGGTTGATTGTACGTGCGATAATAACCATCCAGGTTAAGACCTACCTTTAGCCGCTTGGTGACATTCACCGACGTATTGAGCCCGATGGAATATTTTTTCTCCTGGTCGTTCGGACCGATGATCACCCCGCTCCGGGAGAGATACCCCAAAGAAAACCGGTATTGGTATTTATCGGAGCTGCCCGAAACGCTCACATCATGCTTTTGGATCGTACCCTTGTCCAACCCGATATCGAACCAATTGTTGGCCGGGTAAGTAAAGGGATCCGTCTTCATCCCATTCTGGTATTCCGCAATGTCCGCATCCGAATAATCCACCGCCGTCTTCCCCTCATTCAGCTCTGCCTGGTTCTTCAATTTCATATAGGCAATGGGATCCCAGATGGCATCCGGCATAAAAGTCGTTTGCTGCTTACCATAATAATAGCTGTAATTCACCTTGGCAGCGCCCTGTCCCTTCTTCGTGGTCACCAGGATAACCCCATTGGCAGCCCTCGAACCATAGATAGCCGCCGACGCATCCTTCAACACCGATATGGTAGCGATATCCGCCGGGTTCAGCTCGTCCATGGAATATTCGATCCCATCCACCAGCACCAGCGGATCATTATTGTTCAACGTCCCGATACCACGGATACGGATCGTGCTGCGATCCACTCCCGGCTGGCTGTTGCTGAGATTGACAAAAAGACCCGGCACGCCATGCAAGGCGTTGCTCACATTGGTAACAGGCTGCCCCTGCTTCTCCTCCATGTTCACCGTAGTGACGGCTCCTGTGAGATTGACCTTCTTCTGTGTTCCATAACCCACCACGACGACGGAATCCAGCGACTTCTGAGTGGGGTCCAGCACGATAATGCCCACATCGGCCTGCGTGACCCTTACCTCTTTAGGCAAATACCCTTCCATGCTGAGCTGAAGCGTAGCGCCCACGGCAGCCTGCAGGGCGAAGCTCCCGTCACTGCGGGATACGGTGCCCCGGGAGGCCGACGCCTGTACGCTCACACCCGCCAGTGGAGTTTGATCTTTTCCGGAAAGAACCTTTCCGGTAACGGTTATCTGCTGCGCCTGTAAAGGCAGCCAAAATGCAGCACATACCAGTAGCATGATTGCTTTCATAATGCAAGTTGTTAGGAGTGATTATTGTAGTAAATTCGGATAGTCCGTGATGATCCCATCCACGCCCAGGCTCTTCATCTGTTGCATGATATCCTGTGTCTCCACCGTCCAGGGTTCGATAAGGATCTTTTTATCATGACATTGTTTTACCAGCGTAGTAGTCACGAGATGATAATTGGGGTTATAAAAGGCGGGAATAAAACCCAGGTCACGTATATTGTCATCGAATGTTTTGTTCTTATCATCCGTAAGGAATCCCAGCCTGATATCGGGACGCTGCCGGTGGATCACTTGCAACGGGCGCATATCGAAGGACTGCACGATCAGGCGGTTGCCCAAATGCCTTGCATCCAGCACGGGGAGCAACAGCCGCACATACTCTTCCGGCGCAGGCTGCTCGTATCCATCCGTCTTTTCCTTGGACTTGATCTCCACCAGCCAGTACACCGGCGGCAAATGACGGCGAAGGACAAAAGCCTCCACCGAATCGATCATCTCCCCCAACAGGGGCGTATAACAATCCATCCGCTGCTGCTGCGGGAAGGCGGGATAATCTTTCCTTCCGATGATAAACTTCCTTATCTCCGGATAATCCATCTGGTAAAAGGTATACTTCTTCCGCTGATCCTTTGGAATATCGCTCCCATCCGGCATGCTCGTATAGTCCGGGTTGAAGCTCTCGTCGTGATAAACGAGCACCTGTCCATCCCTGGTTATATGTACATCCAGCTCCACCGTATTGGCGCCCACCTCTATCCCTTTCTCCATGGCCGGTATAGTATTCTCCGGCATCAGCCCTCTCGTACCCCGGTGTCCCACCTTGAAAAAAACAGAGGATCGACCTCCCGTCTTTGAAGAAGTCTTGCACGCACTGGATCCGGCGGCCATCACCAGGCCGGCCATAAGCATCAGTCTTATTCGATTTTTCATATGTCTTGCTTTTTAGAGTTTTAACCACATAAACAAGCAGGCCGCAATAGCCCCGCCGATGAAAGGACCGATCACAGGCACCCACGCATATCCCCAACCGCTCGAACCTTTATAACGCATCGGTATCAACGTGTGTACGATACGAGGTCCGAAGTCTCTCGCCGGATTGATGGCGTACCCCGTCGTACCGCCCAATGACAATCCGATAGCCCAAACCAGCAACGTCACCGGCAATGCTCCCAATGACCCCATCCCGATAGGCGTCTTATGCTCCGCGATCTGCGGGTCCGTGAAATAAAAAATAACGAATATCAGCACGAAGGTCCCCACGATCTCGCTCAGCAGATTGAAGCCGATATTGCGAATGGCCGGAGAAGTGCTGAACACAGCCAGCTGCACGCCGGCGTCTTCCGTTGCATTGAAATGATCTTTGTACACCATCCACGTAACAAACGCACCCAGAATGGCCCCGATACATTGCGCCAGGATAAAAGACCCTACCTTGGTCCAGGCAAACTTGCCCGCAATCGCCAGCGCCACCGTAACGGCCGGATTCAGATGAGCCCCGCTATAGGGACCCGCGATCACCACGCCCGCGAATACCGCCAGCGCCCAGCCCGTCGTGATCACGATCCACCCTCCGTTATTACCCTTCGTGCCCTTAAGGATGGTATTGGCTACCACGCTGGTGCCTAATAATATCAGGATAAAAGTTCCGATCAGCTCGGCAGAAAATTCAGTCATATTGGTCAGTTGAAAGGTTATTTACTCCATATCATACAGGCATTCACCGCCCTCTCCCACCCCGAGATCAGCTCCCTCACATCCACTCCACCGTCAGGCTCGAAGCTCCGGTCCACCTTCCACTGCCGCCTTATCTCCTCCACACTCTTCCAAAATCCTACCGCAAGACCCGCCAGGTAAGCAGCCCCCATAGCCGTCGTCTCCGTCAGCTCCGGCCGGACCACCTTCACCCCAATGACATCGGCCTGGAATTGCATCAGTAAATTGTTCGCCACCGCTCCTCCATCCACACGCAGCTCCTTTATCGCAGCGCCCGCATCCGCCTCCATCGCCTGCACTACCTCCATAGTCTGAAAGGCAATGCTTTCCAACGCCGCCCGGCTGATATGCGCCGCCGTCGTCCCCCTCGTTATTCCCGTGATCATCCCCCTCGCCTGCTGCTGCCAGTGAGGAGCGCCCAGCCCCGTAAAGGCGGGCACCATATATACGCCGCCATTATCCTGCACGCCGCTCGCCAATGCTTCCACCTCGCCGGAAGACCCGATGATCCCCAGTCCGTCACGCAGCCATTGCACTACCGCGCCGCCGATAAAAATGCTTCCCTCCAGCGCATACCGTACTTCTCCACCGATCTTCCATGCCACGGTCGTCACAAGATTATTCCGGGAAAGGATGGGCTTGTCCCCGATATTCATCAGGAGAAAACAACCCGTCCCATACGTATTCTTTACCATTCCCACCTCCGTACACATCTGCCCGAACAAGGCGGACTGCTGATCACCCGCTATACCTGCTATAGGGATCTTCGCAGCCCACACATTCCCCGCCGTATGACCATACACCTCGCTGGAAGAGCAGACCTTTGGCAATATGCCCGCCGGTATATCGAAGAGCCGCAACAGATCCTCATCCCATTGCATCGTATGGATATTGAAAAGCATCGTACGGCTGGCATTGGTCACATCCGTGGCATGCACTTCCCCACCCGTCAGGTTCCACAACAGCCAGCTATCCACCGTCCCAAACGCCAGCTTGCCTTCCTTCGCCAGCTCCTTTACACCCGGCACATGATCCAGCATCCACCGTATCTTCGTCGCGGAGAAATAAGCGTCGATGACAAGCCCCGTTCGCTCCCGTATCAGATCTCCCTTGCCGGCCTCCTTCAGCTTATTGCAATAGTCCGACGTACGCCTGTCCTGCCACACGATAGCGTTGTTCACCGGCTTCCCAGTCTCCTTATTCCATAAAATGGTAGTCTCACGCTGATTGGTAATGCCTATCGCGGCAATATCACCCGGCTTCAAACCCGCCTTTACAATGGCTTCCGTAGCTACCGTCAATTGAGAGGACCATATTTCCAGGGGATCATGCTCGACCCATCCCGGCTGGGGGAATAGCTGGGAGAATTCTTTCTGTGAGACACCCATCGAATTCCCTTTCCGGTCGAATACAATGGCGCGGGAACTGGTCGTTCCCTGGTCGAGCGATAAAATAAATTCCGGCATGCAATCTTAATTTTTACCCGGCATAGAAGGAAGATACCCATATGCCAGTCTATTGAAATCTATCAGTTGTTTTCTTTTCCAGGCCTCATCATAACCCAGCTCCAGAGCGATCAGCTCCGCCACCCTCGGCGCGGCCAGCAATGCCGCCTGCGCATCCAGGAACAATACCCGCAGCCTCCTCGCCAGCACATCATCCACCGTCCTGGCCATCTCCCGCCGCACCGCCCAGACAACCTCCGCCTCTGTGTAAGGCAGCCATTCCACCAGCCGCGCGGCAAGCGCAGGCTCCCGCTCCATCAATACTTTTATAGCCGCACCATCCGTTCCATACACCGCCAGATGCTCCTCCGGCGCCGGCTCGCAGCAGCCATGTATCCGCAGCTCTTTTGTCTTGCAAGCCACCTCGTCCAATCTCCCCACCTCTATTACCTTATCCACCGTCTCCTCCGCCATCTTGCGATAAGTCGTCCATTTCCCGCCGGTGATGGTCACCAGCCCCGACCTGTTCACAAATAGCTTATGATCCCTCGATATTTCCTTCGTAGCATGCCCATCCTCCTTCGGGGCCGCCAGGGGACGCAAGCCCGCAAAGACACTCAGCACATCTTCCCGCTTGGGCGGCGCCGTTAGATACTCCTCCATGGTCCCCAGGATAAAACCTATTTCTTCCTCCAATGCACGCGGCTCCAGCAAATGCTTTTCCATCAATGTATCCGTAGTGCCCACCAGCACATGCTCGTGCCAGGGCACGGCAAACAATACCCGCCCATCCGATGTCTTGGGGATCATCAACGCACTATGGCTGTTTAGAAAAGACTTATCGAGCATCAGATGTACACCCTGACTGGGCCGCACCGTCGGCCTGGCATCCGGATCATCCATTTTCAATATATCGTCCACAAAAACACCCGTGGCATTCACCACCACCTTCGCCCGCAGCTCATACTCCCTGCCCGTCTCCATATCCCTAGCCATCACACCCGCTACCTTTCCGCCCTTCATCAGCAATCGCTCCACCTTGCAATAATTCAATAGCGTGCCACCCCTCTCCACAGCCGTTATCGCCAGATCCACCGCCAGCCGGGCATCGTCGAACTGCCCATCATAATAGCGCACCCCGCCCTTCAAACCACGCACATTCAGCCCGGGCAAAAGATCGATCAATTCCTTTCGTTTTACGAGCCCAGCCTTACCAAAACTGAAACGGCCCGAAAGAGCCTGGTAGAATTTCAGCCCCACCAGGTATTTCGCCAGCTCCCACCAACTGTAACAAGGTATTATAAATGGCTGTTTCCTAACCAAATGAGGCGCATTCTGCAAAAGAAGACCCCGCTCGTGCAATGCCCCATATACCATCTTGATCTGCCCCTGCGCCAAATACCGCACCCCGCCATGGACCAGCTTCGTGCTCCGGCTGGAAGTCCCCTTTGCAAAGTCCGACTGCTCCAGCAACAAGACCCGAAACCCCCTGCTGGCCGCATCCACAGCAATCCCCAGCCCCGTAGCGCCACCGCCGATGACGATCGTATCCCACTCTCCCACTCGATCCAGCTGATGAAGCTGATAGGCACGGTCAAAACAGTTTAATTGATCCATTAGTTTCGAAATATTTCCTATTTATTCGAATTCAAAACTAATGAAAGCAAATTGAAATAAAAAAATCAAATTTCGAAACTAAGCGAAATTTAATACCTGCCCTTTCAAATTTTTCGAAAAGTCCGCCCGGGAGCAATATCTTTACCATTATGGTAACAGACAGGCACCAGTTCATCCTGGATCAGCTACAGCGCGAAGGAAGGGTTAGTGTATTGGAGTTATGTAAAGAATTGAAAGTCTCTTCCGTCACCATACGGAAGGATCTGAAGCTGCTGGAAAAGAAAAACTTACTCTTCCGCACACACGGAGGCGCCAATGCCTCCAACCCCTATACGGTCGATAGACCCGTCAATGAGAAAGAAAAATTACAATCTTCGGAAAAGGCCGACATCGCCACCATTGCCGCCCAGATCATCGAACCCAACGACTCCATCATCATCGCATCGGGCACCACCGTACTGGCCCTCGCTAAAAAGATCCAGGTAAAAGAAAGCCTCACCGTAGTCACCTCCGCCCTCAACGTAGCCATGGAGCTGATCAAACACCCTAACGTAGAAGTGATACAGCTCGGCGGATTCCTTCGCAAAAGCTCCTCCTCCGTCACAGGCCCCTACGCCCAGGCTATCCTGAATGATTTCTTTTGCACCAAGCTCTTTTTGGGCGTGGATGGAATAGACATGGAGCTGGGCCTCACTACCACCAACTCCATGGAAGCACAGCTCAATAGACAGATGATCACACAATCTCAAAAGATCATCGTCCTCACCGATTCGACTAAATTCGGGCGACGTGGGTTTGGCCGCATCTGTGGCCTGGAAGAAATAGACCAGGTGATCACCGACAGCGGCATATCCGAACATTATAAAAAAGACCTGGAAAGCCTGGGCATCGAAGTAACTATCGTTCCCGCATGATCTCGTTGTCTATCTCCGCCTCCTTCTTTTTGGCTTCCCCCAATGGCAGCCCCGCATTCATACCCGGCCGCTTATGACCCGCTGTCGTAAGCCATGCATCCTTCATGATCTGCTGCTTCTCTCCCACCAACTTGAAGATCGTGGGGTATTTCCCGAATGCTGCCTCCGCGCTCTCCGCATCCTCCTTCTCCCCCAGATAGCTCAACACAGCCTTCGCCATGATCCAATGACCCAGACTGTCGGGATGCACTCCATCCCTGGCATAGGCAAAAGAAGGATCGGCCGCCCTCCGGTCCAAAAGATATTTCTTCATGGGAAAATGAATATCGCCTACACGCCAGCCTAAAGAATCTTTCTGCCGCAGCAGCCAGCTCGCATACCTGTCCATCACCTCCGCATATCCCGCATGCCCTCCACGCTGCTCGTCGAATACAGGCGGCGTCAGATGAATGATCATCGCACCCGTTGCAGCCAGCTCCTTATGCAGCCATAACATACCTTCCCTGAACTTCGCGAACCTCCTTTCGTCGAAGGGCATATAAATACCATCATTCATCCCATAGTCCACAAACACCAGGTCCGGCTTTGTCAAAGCCAGCACCCTCGACAGCCGCTCATGCAGATCAGGCCGGGGGAATTTCCCGTCCGCATGCCCCGGCTCGGACAACCCGGACACGGTCTCGCTCGGAAGCCCCTCATTGATAAATTCAAAATGTCTCTCCGGATAGTGTATGGTAAAATAGGTCTCCAGATCTACGATATACTTACCATCATAGGTAATGCTGTTGCCTAAGAACAATATCCGGTGCACCTGCTTCGGGAATGGCTCCGGCTGATGCATCATCAGCTCATTGACGACACCCTGCACCACCGCCGGCGATACGGCCTCCACCAAATAAAATTGCGTGCCGCCGCTGCTGTCCCATGTATTGCTGCCATCCTCCGCCACCCGTATCCTTCCCGGCCGGAGCGCGAAGTAAGGACTATACCCTCCGGCTCCTACCAGCACAGCCGTCTCATCCCAGCTCATCCTGCCGGCGCTGTCCTCCGCTGCCTGGGGAATGCTCATCCGAAAAACATCCTTCACCGGACTGTTCCATATATGCTCATTGTATATCAATGGCAGCCCGCATTTTATTTTCTTCCCGATCTCGAACCCGCTGAATATAACGACTCCCGGCCAGTGCGTGAATACATAGCGGCTCGCTGCGGCGTCCTTGTGGACATTGAACTCCTTCCCCGCAGGAAAGGCTCCCGCCATGGACACCAGCTCCTTTACCTTCTTACGCACCAGGTCTGCACCGTTCAACGGAGAATAAGCATCCGGACCACTCTGCAATAACCCGGACAGATTGGTCAAAAAACCCACGGTGATGATGACCACGCTATGATCCTTTTGTTCGGCCAGTACTTTCCGGTATAAAGTGACGGCATCCTGCGCCTCGCTGTTCCGCTCGATGGCATGCGGATAATGGAGCAGGATACTATCCGTCCAATGCTGCCAGTCACGCTGATCCACCGCATCACCCTTCGGGACGCCGATTGGTATATCCGGACGATGAAAATAAGTATTGAAAAGATCCAGGACGGCTGCAACCCCTTCGTATTTGTCGCTCGCCAGGGTAGCAAGGATCTTTATCTTACCGCTGTCCGCAAAAGCATGCAGCAGCGCGATGGCGCCCACATCGTCATAATCGGGACCCATATCGCTATCGAAGATCACCGGCGTCTGAGAAAAGCCCGTGCAGCAATACAATCCCCAGCACAATAGCAGCAATCCTATTCTTCTTCTCATCTTTTTTTACGGAAAAATAGATCATTCATCCTATATTTAGCAAGTCATGCCACAGGTATTTGATTGTATGGTAATAGGACTGGGAGCCAATGGCAGCTCGACGCTGTATCACTTGTCCGGTACGGGCAAAAAGATCATCGGCATCGACAGGTTCACCCCACCCCATACACACGGCTCGTCACATGGCGAAAGCCGCATCATCCGCCAGGCTTATTACGAAGATCCGATATATGTTCCCCTGCTAAAAGCTGCTTACAAGGCATGGGAAAAGCTGGAAAAGCGCACAGGTAAAAAGCTCTTCCTAAAGACAGGAGGCCTCATGCTGGGCGATAAGGATACCGCCGTGGTCCGGGGTTCGAAACTCAGCGCGGACACGCATGACATCCCGTATGAGTATCTCGACGCGCCTACCCTCCGTCGACGCTTCCCCGCCTTTCGCCCATCCAACGACACGATGGGCCTCCTTGAAAAAGAAGCAGGCATCCTCTTCCCGGAAGAATGTATCCGCACATTCCTCGACCAGGCCGCTGCACAGGGCGCCGCCATCCATTACAACGAGCCGGTGATGAAGATCACTCCCACAAAGAACAGCATAGAGATCACCACCGCAAAGGGACGATACAGCGTAGGCAGCCTGATCCTCTCCGCCGGCGCATGGACGAATCAGCTGTTGCCCGGGCTCCAGCTCCCCCTCACGATAAAAAGACAGGTCCTCTTCTGGCTGGATAACAACACTCCGAAAGACCACGACCGCTTCCTCCCCGCCAATATGCCCATCTACATCTGGGAATACGCAGCAGGCAAAATGTTCTATGGCTTCCCCGATCTGGGCACAGGCATCAAGATCGCTCCCCATCACAGAGGCAATACCATCGACCCCGACAACCTCACACAGGACGTCAGTCAAAAAGAGATCGAAGAAATAAAAGACATCGCCGCCGGATATCTCGGTATAAGCCCCGTCTTTAAAACCTCCGCCGTCTGCATGTATACCAATGCTCCCGACGAGAATTTTATCATCGACCACCATCCGGACTTCAGGAATATCATCATCGCAAGTCCCTGCTCCGGTCACGGATTCAAATTCAGCAGTCTCACAGGCAAGCTGCTCAGTGACATGGCACTGGGTAATGACACGGGTTTCGACCTGTCTCCCTTTTCCATCTCACGGCCGGCTATTCAAAAAAATAGCGTACCTTGACTGGCAACTGTCATATGAATGCTGAGGGGCTGCATCAGATATTGCTTGCTACTACACCTGTTTATATTGTTCAGCATATGCTGCACGTCCCAAATGATCATACCCTGGGGCTATGCGCTGAATGTAACATTCGGCAGAGGCCCCACCGATCCGGGTCCGCCACTATCCACGGGCTACACCAGCCTGAACTACACCACAGCCCCCTGCCCCGATCCGGGTTACTATACGGTCGAATCCAAATTCAGCTGTCCCAATTTCGCCGGCTACGATTTTGATGCCGGTCACTACTACTACCATGGCGTTCGCCAGCCACGCGATTCCGGATATATGATGGTGGCCGACTATCACGCCAGCATGACCCCCACACTCCTGTTCTACGATACGCTAAAAGGTCTTTGCAGCAGCCATGCATATTTGTTCTGGGCGGCCATTACCAACCCAAGACCATCGACTTGCTTTAATCCCAACCTCACGTTTAGCATAGAGACCACTTCCGGCACGGTCATCGAGGCCGGGAATACAGGCGATATCGGAGGCGCGGGAGACAAAGGCACCTTTTTTCCTGGTTGGTTCGATCCTTCCGCAGGACCGCTCCCTCCACCTTTTTATGGCGTTAATTTCAACCTGCCCGCCGGTGTCGCCGACGTCGTCGTAAAGATCATCGCCAACCCCGTCCCTGCTTATACAGACTGTAGCGCAACGCTTCTCCTGGATAATATCCTCGTCAGCCGTCTCGGCCCGGACCTCAATATCTACAATGTCGTCAATCCCGACGCCGTCAAGACCTCCGCCTGCTTCGAAGGAAATGTCCCTGTCCGGATGACCAGTGATGTCAGCGACCACTACTATCAATTGGATCCCGGATCGATCAGCGATAGCTATAACAACCTGGCCGTCCAGTGGCAGGAGAGTTTTGACGATGGTTATACCTGGACAGATATACCCGGAGAGACCGGCCCTGCGCTCAGCCACATCTTTTCCATACCCGATACCTTTATGATAAGAATGCGCGGCGCGGAGGCGGGAGAGATCGATGACCTCGCCTGCAACAACGTCTCCAATGTCATCACGGTGGAAGTGGATGGCCTGCCAACCAATTATAGCCTTACAAGCAACTCTCCTGTCTGCACCGACGGAGACCTTATCTTCGACCTGCAAGGAGGCGCTACCTATACCATAACAGGCCCCAATGGCTATTCCGATAACACCGCCCGCGCGCATATAAATCATCCCGCCCTGGCAGACAGCGGCTGGTACTATTCTACCATCTATACCCTGGGCGGATGCAAGGTCACGGATAGTACATATGCCCGCATTATAGGACCCAACATCACGGCGGGCCCCGATCGATCCATCTGCTACGGACAGACCGTTCAGCTCTATGCGGAAGGAGGGAACACTTACTCCTGGACGCCTGCCGCCGGGCTCTCCAACGCCGCCATCCCCGACCCGAAGGCATCCCCCGTGGCCACGACGAAATATATAGTAAAAGGGACCGACAATTCCGGATGCAGCGACACCGCCCTGGTGAAGATCACCCTCCGCAATGTACTATTGAAGGCCGCTTTTATGGCGCCCGATGTCGTCTGTCCAAAAGATATCGTAGAATATAAAGACACCAGCCAGGGCGTCATCCTCGGCTGGAACTGGGACTTCGGCAACGGCCAGACCAGCACGGAAAAAGATCCGCCCACACAGACCTATCCACAGGTCTTCAGCCCGCAAAACTACCAGGCCAGCCTTATCGTCACGGACACGGCAGGCTGCTCGGATACCGCCGTCCATCAGCTCCTCTCCGCCCCCAACTGTTTTATCGACGTCCCCTCCTCCTTTAGCCCCAACGGAGATGGTAATAACGACTACCTGTACCCGCTAAATGCATACAAAGCCACCCACCTGAGCTTCAAGGTGTACAATCGCATGGGACAGCTGGTCTTCACGACCAATGACTGGACAAAGAAATGGGACGGCACCCTTAATAAGCACCCGCAGCCTGCCGATATATACGTATGGTTCCTCGAATACGTCGATGCCAGCGGGAAGCGGCAGGTATTGAAAGGAACGACCCTGCTGGTACGCTAGATCACATGCTCCCGGAAACTCTTGTTATGGAAGAGCACAGGAATAGCCACACAGCATATGCCAAGGATGATGATAATGCCGGACAACAGCCCCTTGAACTCATGATTCACGACAGCATTGTCCGATCTGCGCACACCCGATGTCGCTACCAGAAGAAGGACGGTCAACAGCACAAACAGCGCTTCGAACACGATATCCCCCTTTGGTAACCAGCGAATACAAACAAAATACAACAGCCCGATAAAAACAAAAAGGAGGTTCACCGCAAAGATCAACGAAGAGACATTGATGATCGCGGAAGGCAGGAATCCCGTATCACCCCGGTAAATGATATTAAAGGCAAGACAAAGTATAGTACCCGCAAAACCCGCAAAGACGCCGGTCAGTAAAGTTCCGCTGAACAATCCGCCGGTGATCGATTCGTCCTGTTTCATAATAATTGACTTATTTGTTATAGAATAATAATTTCCTCCCCTGGACCATCATCCGCCTCGTCCTTCCCGGCGAATGATATACATGCTCCTTCTGCTTCTGTTGACTATAGTAGTTCAGTATGACCGCCGAGGTAACGATACCCACCGTCTTATCCGACTCCTTGTTATCCCGTACCAATAACGTGTCCGTATTATATCGTCCCATCATTTCTGCCGCCAGCCCCACATCATCCGATAGATACACATACGGCAACGACGCTGCCCCCGAAGGGATCACAGGCGTCATCAGCCGCTTCACCGGCGCACCCTGCAGCACATCCGGCTCATAAGCATCCGGAGCGCTTACCCCTCTCCGATTGATCTTCTCCGTCATAATGCTTCCCCGCATGAGGAAGAATGAAAGGAAATAGGCCGCCACCGAAGCCCCCAGCACAGGCAGCAGACCATGGGGCTGCCCCGTCGTCTCCAACGCAAAGACCACCGAGGTCAGCACAGCCCGGGAGGCGCCCGCAAACATCGCAGCCATACCCGCCAGGGCGGCCGTTGCCGGATCGATGCCCAACGAAGGAAAAAAATGCTGGGCCGCCATACCTAACAAAGCTCCCAATCCACCCCCGATGGTAAATAAAGGAGCAAGGGTACCACCCGAAGTACCGCTGCCCAAAGAAATAGCCCAGGAAATATATTTCAGCACGCAAAGTGAGAACAATATCCTCATGGACCAGGACCCTGTCAATAAATACTGAATATTATCATACCCTACCCCCATCGTATGTGGAGCGAAATAACCCACTACACCGATAGCTATCGCCCCGATGGCAGGCCACCACATCCAATGGATAGGTAACTTTTCAAACAGGTCCTCGATGGCATAGACGCTCCGGGATACACCCGCGGCCACCACTCCAACGATCAGCCCAAGCACCACATACGAGGCCAGCGCGCTTTCCGACGGCACCGGTATCGCCGGCATGGAGAACACAGGCGCCGTCCCGAACAATAAGATATGCATACCCGCACCCGTGATACAGCCTATAGCAACAGGGATGATGCTTCGTGGAGAAAATTCGAACAGAAGGAGCTCGATGGCCAGCAGCACCGCCGCCAACGGACTTCCGAAGATGGCTGCCATACCCGCACAAGCCCCCGCCGCCAGCACGATCTTACGCTCGCCGGAAGAGATATGCATCCACTGCCCCGTCAGCGAACCAAAAGCGCCGCCCGTAGCGATGATCGGCCCCTCCGCTCCAAAAGGACCACCCGTCCCGATGGAAATGGCCGCCGACAACGGCTTCAAAAAGGTCATCGCGGGAGGGATCCGGCTGTCCTCCAGAATGATCTTTTCCATCGCCTCGGGGATGCCATGCCCGCCGATAGCCTTTGATCCAAAGCGGGCCATCAACCCTACCACCACCCCACCGAGAATGGGCACCACCATCACCAGCAGCCCAAGCTGATTGCCCGCCGGCGAGACAGGCTTGAAGGACAAGCGACCGTAAAAAGATAGATTAGTGATGAGATCGATGAGATATACAAGTCCCCTGGCCAGTATGCCGATAATTATTCCATTGATTATCACCTGTATACATAGATAAAATACGCGCTTATTCACCGGAGCCTTCCGTATGATCCTTTCTTTCATACTGCAAAGATATTGCACAGGCAATGTTTTTAAAAGATAATTTTCATATTTAATAACGAAAAGTATTAATCAAACAATATATCCATATCCCGGACGGATTGATTATCATTGTGCCATGGCAGCACCACCCTGCAATCTGAACGATTGCTTCTTATGTCAGCACTGTATTCCCGAATGGAAGGAGGTCATTGCGCTGAAGAAAACCACTCTGTCCGTAAAAAAAGGCAAGGTCATATTCGAGGAAGGCGATAAAGTAAAAGGCATCTTCTTTCTCTACAGGGGTCATGCAAAGGTTCATAAACAGTGGAAGGAACAGAAAGACCTCATCCTTCGCTTTGCCGCCCCCGGAGATATCCTGGGACATCGCGGCCTGGTCGGCGTCGACCACTATCCTGTCACCGCCACCGCGCTGGAGGACAGCCTGCTCTGCTATATCCCCAATGATTTTCTGGAAAGCTCCCTGAAAGCCAACCCCGGCCTCACCTACCAGCTCATGCTTTTTTATGCGGCGGAGCTCCAGCGGACGGAACAGCGAATCAGGGATATGGTCCACATGGAGGTCAAGGGAAGGATAGCAGGCGCCCTGCTGGAAATAGCCGCCCTGCCGCTGACCATCACCCGGCAGGACATAGCGTCCTATGCAGGTACTACCTACGAGACGGTCTTCAAATTCTTTACCGAGCTGACAAAAGGAAAGATCATATCTACATCCGGGAAGAACATCCGCATCAACGACCCCGCACGCCTGAAAAAATATATCCAGACAGCCGGCCCGGACTAACGCACCAGCACCACGGTCCCCTTGTGGAATACGGTTTTACCCTGATAGGAAACCCCTTCCACCGCCCAGACAAAAGTCCCCGGGTCCTGCAGCCGGCCGTTCACACGGCCGTCCCAGCCCCTGCCGGTCTGGGAGGTGCTATACACCAGCTGACCATAGCGGTTGTATACCCGGAAATAATGGAAGTCGGCAATACCCACGGCCACTGGCCGGAAAATAGTATTCGCCACCCCGCCCGGCGTAAAGGCGCTGGGCACAAAGATATCCGGCAGCGTCTTGAACACCTTCACCAAAACAGAAGCCGACCCCTTACAGCCCGCCTCCGTAGCAGCCGTCACCACATATCGGATGGAGTCGATGGTGGGCCCCAGGATAGCGACGGGATTGTGTATATACGGATCGTCAAGACCGGTGGTCGGGACCCATGAATAATAGCCGGCCAGCGAATCATTGGAGCTGGCATTCAGCTGCAATGGCTGATTGAACACCACCGCCGTGTCATGTCCCGCATCGACCACGATCTTCTGATGCACATGGACCAAAAAAGTATCCTTTAACGGATTGGGACAGCCCGAATTCAGGATGCTCAATACATAATAGCTGGTCTGGAGAGGACTGGCGATCGCATTGATGGTATAAGGCGTGCTGTTGATCACCCCGTCTCCCTGGTTGGCCAGCGGTTGCGTATTGCTCCAGCTATAGCTTGTACCCAGGCCTATATAGGCATTCAATGGAGCCACATCGCCATAACAGATAGCCGTATCCGCAGGTGCGGCAGCAGCCTCGGGGAAGCGCGCCGTCAAAAGATTCACGGCAGCCACCGAGCTGATATCCGATGGACATACCCCGCTCTTCACTATCACGCGGAATTGCGTCGAGGAAGAAATCCCGATCACATTATAGAAGGTATCCGTGAGCCCGGGAGAAAAATCCGTCCAGTTGCTGACGCCGACCGGCGATGATTGCCAGTTCGTCACACTGCCCACATGTCCCAACAGGGTTAAAAGAGCATCCTTGTTCTGCCCCATGCAAAATACCATGTCCGCGGGGTTGATGGTCCCTCCCACCGTCTTTGGATCCACCTTCATCACCGTCGCCGAGCTGGTATCTACGGAACAGCTTTGCCCATTCCGCACCACCGCCCGGTAGTTCGTCGTAGTCGTAAGGTTTTGTGGCGTATAGTTCGGCGCCGTTACGGCTAAAGAGGTCCAGGTGATCCCATCCGTGGAAGACTGCCAGCTGAGAACGCTGCCCACATAATCATTCAGGGTCAGCACCGCGCTATTGGTGCCCGCGCACACTTCCGTTCCACCCGTAACATCACCCGCAACGGTAGGCGGCGTAGTGATCACCTTGATGGTATCCTTCAATATGGCACAGCTGTTCGCCTCCATGGCCGTGATCTCCCCGGGCTGGAAACCTACATGCACTTTAAGGATATTGCTATCCGCTCCCGATACGATATTCCAGTCGGATGGAATGGTCCACTGGTAAGACGCCCCCGTAAGCCCCGGTATGGAATAGACGAGATCGGAATTCCGGCACGCCTCGATAGGACCGCTGATCTGCAGTCCGTCGCAATCGCTCCGCAACGCCACATAGGCATAGGCGAAATGCCCACCCGGCTCACAGTTATCCGCCTCGAACGTCAGGGTCACTATCTGTCCCCGGTATGGCGAAAGATCGAAGGTCACTTCAGCCCAGCCCTTGGCCCAGACATCATACAAATGCTCGGCATTGGGACTTTGAGAGTTGGGATTGGCATTGGGAGAAGGATATTGACTGAGATAAATGCCCTGACTCTCGGCCAGCGCCGTATCCAGCGTGGCGCCGGTGCCCCTTGGGTCCGCATTGTCCCTCGTAGGAAGATAATATTTCGGCGATGCGCAGGTGACGACACTGTCGCGCACCTTCAAAGTAGCCTGGAACAAAGGCTGCTGGTTGGAATTATGCGTCCCGTTCTCCAGCACCATCGCATAGGCATACGTCATCGTATAAGGCTGGCTGACAGCGCTGGTAGGCACCGCAATGCGATAGCTGACGCCGCGTGTATAGCCGCCCAGACCACCACCGTTGCTCCGGCTGATGGCAGTCGACCCAAGCTTGACGGAACTCTGATACTTGTATCCATTGATGGTGGGGATGGTAGGAAAATTACCCCAGTAATCCGTACTGTTGCTGGAAATGACCTGTATCCCGGTGACGCTCGGCAGATTGTATTC
>DASZXP010000256.1:0-50322 GCA_035545935.1 Puia sp.
GGGGACACTCTTTCGACAAATCTTTAAAATCTCCCTCCAGCAGCTTTACACCCAGCGTGTTTAGATAGTCGTAATCCGTCCCGAAATTGATGACGCCCTGATGTATCGCCATCCCTCCGTCCGCCTTGAAAGTAAGACCATACTCCTCATCCCCCGGGACAAGGCCCTGCGATACTTTCCGGATAGCGCTGTTACGAAGCAGCTCATTTTTCAACGTATAGAACTGGAAGGAATCCACCATCCCCGCTCCTTTCAGCTTCAGTATACCTTCTCGCGTAAATCCCAGGTCCGTCTCCTGCATATACCGCAGCTGATTGCGTATCATCCAGCTGCTGCTGATCATGACCACCAGCACCGTCACCTGGAATCCCACCAGCGCCTGTCGCAGGCTCAGACCGCCCCGGCCCAGAAAGGTCTGCTTTTTGAACAGCGAGATAGCCTTGATCCTGGGCAGCACCAGCGCAGGATAAGACCCCGACAATACCCCGATCAGCAGCGTGGCGGCAGCCAGCAGCCCAAATCCTTCCCAGGACCTTGCCAGCTCATTGTCCATATGGGTATTCATAAAGGTATTGAAAGGCGGCAGCACCAGCTCCACCAGCGCATTGGTCAGCGGCAGGCAGATCAATGCCAGCACGACGGACTCTACCAGGAACTGGATAGCCAGCTGCCAGCTACCCGCCCCCGCCACCTTTCGTACGGCGATCTCTTTTTTCCGTCCTGCGTACAGGGCGATGGACAGGTTCATATAATTGGCGCAGGTCAGCAAAATGATCAGCGCTCCCGTCAACAGGAAGAGATAGAAGTACAGCTTGTTGCCCGGCGGCTTCATCTCATATTGGAAGTTGCTCCCGAAATGAAGATTCTTCAACGGCATGATCACCGCATCATCCAGTACGGCCCACCGGTTGGCCGGCTTGGGAAGAGAGAGCAGCTTTTGTTTCAATACCCTGACATTCGTTCCCGGCGTCAGCGCGCAATAGGTAAATATGGCCGAGGCCTTTTTCATAGGCTCTTCTTCCGCTATCAGCATATTGAATTGAAAATGCGTATTGGAGGGAAGGTCCTTTATCACGCCCGTCACCACCAGACGGAAGGTATCGTATGTCAGCGCCTGTCCCAGCACATCCTCGCTGCCAAAGATTTTCATGGCCAGGCTGGAGGTCAGCACTACGGAATGCGGCGCCGACAGGGCGGCCTGCGGACTGCCTTCCATAAAGGGGAAGTCGAATAAGCTGAAAAACGCGGAGCCTGTATCCGTAAAGTAAGTGTTGGGCTCATAGAATTTATCCTCGGCATGACGGATAAACCGGGGTGGCCAGCGTCGCATCCGGACCACCGTCTCCACTTCCGGGAAGGGATGCTGATAGACAGCCGAAGCATAAGGCGCGGACAAGGCGGCAAACCAAACCCCGTCCTGTCTGCCCGACATCCGGTAGATCCGATCGGCCTGCCGGTGGAATCCGTCATAGTTGAGCTCATGCCGCGTATAGAGGATGACAATGGCGGCGGCCGTAAGCCCCAGCGTCAGCCCGATAATATTTACCGCGCTGTACCACCGGCGCTTTTTCAGATGGCGAAGCGTTGATATGAAAAAGGAATACAGCATAGCTGGTTGCCCATTCGTTCATGGAAGGAACACCCGGACAGGAGCACGAAAAAAGTGCCAGCTTGAGGACGCATTGAAAGTCAATCAGGACGGCTGATCAGCGGCAAAATTGTTGTACGCTAATGATACACCGGTTGTCCGGATTGCGGCCTGTGTTTATAACGGAATGCCAGGGGAAAGATGATACCCAGCACCAGCGCATACGCGGCAAATGTCAACCAGATGCTATGCCAGTCCCTTTTATCGCCGTTGGTAAAATGATCTACTACCCATCCCGCACCCAGGGACCCCAAAAAAGCGCCGAAGCCATTGGTCATGATCATGAAAAGTCCCTGTGCGCTGGCGCGGATCGTAATGGGCGCCTCCCTTTCGATGAACAAAGCACCGGAAATATTGAAGAAATCGAAGGCCATCCCATAAATGATCATGGACAATAACAAGAAAATAAATCCCGTACCAGGGTTGCCGATCGCAAAGAACCCAAAGCGGAATACCCAGGCGAAGATGCTCATCAGCATCACCCGCTTGATCCCGAATTTGCTCAGGAAGAAAGGAATGGTAAGAATGAACAGGGTCTCGGATATCTGCGAAATGGAGACCAGCAATGTCGGGTGTTTTACGGCAAATGCATCCTGATAGGCGCTTTCGAAGCTCTTGATAAAAGTGTTTGCAAATGCATTGGTAATCTGTAAGGCCGCCCCCAGAAAAAAGGCAAAGAGAAAGAATACCGCCATCCGTCCCTGTTTGAACAATACAAAAGCATCCAGACCCAGCGAGCTGGCGATGCTTTTCTTTTCATTGGTCTTTATAGGCGGACATCCCGGCATTGTAAAGGCATACAGTCCCAGTAAAATACCCGCTCCGGCGCTGATATAAAGCTGCATGGGGCTGAATGCCCATCCCGTCAGGTCCACGGCCCACATGGCGGCGATAAATCCCACCGTTCCCCATACGCGGATAGGAGGAAATATCTGAACAACGTTGAACCCGCTTTTTTCGAGTACGATAAAGGATACTGTATTATTTAGAGCGATGGTCGGCATATAGAACATATTGTTCAGCAGCATGACCATATAGAGAGTGGGATAATCTTTGATAGTGGTGGCCCATAAAAGCAGACCGGCCCCAACAATATGACATATACCCAACAGCTTCTCTGCATTGATCCACCTGTCAGCTACGATACCAAGCAGCCCGGGCATGAACAAGGAGGCGATTCCCATGGTGCCATAGACGCTGGCAATCTGTCCGCCTGTAAAATGAAGTGTTACGGCCATATATCCCCCCATGGAGATCAACCAGGCCCCCCAGACAAAATATTCCAGGAAATTCATTAACGTAAGCCGAAACTTTATACCCATTCTGGAAAGATAATCAAATATCCTACATTCCGTAACTTTACGCCTTGAATAAACAAATGACATCATGAGCACCATTACCCAGGTAGAGGCAATCCTGAAAACCACGAGCAGGGAGTTGGAACAGATAGGCGAAAAAATACTGGCAGATCAAAGGATCACCCCCGAAGAAGGGATCCTGTTATTCGAAGAAGGCGCCCTTTCCTACCTTGGCGCCCTGGCCAACCATGTCCGTGAACGCCGTCATGGCAATAAGACCTATTTCAACCGTAATTTTCATATCGAGCCCACCAATGTCTGTGTTTTCACCTGCCAGTTCTGCTCTTATTCCCGCGTCTATGCCCACCGGGACGAAGGCTGGGAGCTGAGCCAGCAGCAGATGCTCGACATCGTAAAAAGCTACGATAATAAGCCCGTGACGGAAGTCCACATCGTCGGAGGCGTACATCCCAAAATGAACATGGAATTCTTCGAGGAAGTGCTGCGAAAGATAAAAGCGCACCGGCCGGACCTGCATATAAAAGGGTTCACCGCAGTGGAGCTGGATTATATGTTCCGCAAGGCAAAGCTCGGTGTCGAAGAAGGCATGCACCGGCTGCATGCGGCGGGGCTCGACTCCATGCCCGGCGGAGGCGCCGAGATCTTCCACCCGGATGTACGGAATATCATCTGCCCGGACAAAGTGGATGCCGACGAATGGCTGAAGATCCACGAGACGGCCCACCGCGAAGGCATGCATACCAATGCCACCATGCTCTACGGACACATCGAGACCTATGCGCACCGCATCGACCATATGCAACGGCTGCGCGATCTCCAGGACCGCACCGGCGGCTTCAATACCTTCATCCCGTTAAAATTCCGGAATAAGGACAACGACATGAGCAATGTACCCGAATCGTCCATCGTAGAGGATATGAAGCTGTATGCCGTCGCCCGGCTATATATGGATAATTTCCCGCACCTGAAAGCCTACTGGCCCATGCTGGGCAGACAGAACGCCCAGCTGACCCTTTCCTTTGGGGTCAATGACCTGGATGGCACCATCGACGATACGACAAAGATCTATTCCATGGCGGGCAGCGAAGAGCAGACCCCCAGCCTGTCCACCGCGCAGCTGGTATCCCTCATCCGACAGGTAGGGAGAGAACCTGTGGAAAGGGACACGCTGTATAAGGAGATAAAGAATTATAAGGACGTCGATCTGAATACCATCAACACAGATCCGTCATTAAACTAGTCCGTCGTGCCGCCCGGCCCCTGGCCGGTTCAATCTTCCAACCAGCCCTGCCGGTTCACTCCGACCGGAGGCTCTTCACGGGATTGGCCAATGCCGCCCGTACGGCCTGATAGCTCACGGTGACAAGCGCCAGCAGGAGCGCCCCCATCCCCACCACGAGGAACAGCACCCACGAGATACTGATCCTGTAATTGAATTGTCGCAGCCATTTATCCAGGATATGCCAGGTCAGCGGTATAGCGATACAGCAGGAAATTACTACCAGCAGGACAAACTCTCTCGACAACATCCGCCACAGGATAAATACCGTGGCGCCCAGCACTTTTCGTATGCCTATTTCTTTAGTACGCTGTTCCGCCATAAACGATGCCAGCCCAAACAATCCCAGACAGCTGATAAGAATGGCAAGGGTCGCAAAGACCGCCGCCAGCCGACCGATACGCTCCTCATCGCCGAACTTCCTGGCAAAATCCTCGTCGGCAAATGTGTATATAAAGGGAGCTGCCGGATTATATCGCTCAAAGACAGATCGTATCTTTTTCATGGCATCACCAGCACTGACATTGGGGGCTATCTTCACGACGACAAAATTTCCCGGCTCACCCAGTATAGAAAAAAGGGTAGGCGGAACTGTC
This sequence comes from Puia sp., assembly GCA_035545935.1. Lineage (GTDB taxonomy): Bacteria > Bacteroidota > Bacteroidia > Chitinophagales > Chitinophagaceae > Puia. Next base: position 4,843 of record DASZXP010000256.1, read on the forward strand.
GCATAGGGCGACTGCATGATGATATCCTTTACGACCCCCAGCACCGTAAAGTCTTTTTTATGGACGCGTATCATCATCCCTATCGGATCCTTTACACCCAGGACTTTTGCGGCCGCCTGGTTTATAATGATCTTGTTGCTGTCGGACGCGTATTGCGTGGAAAAATCCCTTCCCGCCACCAGCTGCCACCCGATGGCCTTACCATAGCCGATGGTAGCCGCCACCTCTGCAAATCCATGCTTCTCATTGACATTCATCCCCGTCCAGAGCACCTCATCCGTCCCAACCCAATTTGCCGTGAGGGGCCCCTGCGACTCTGATACCTCCGTCACCATCCGGCTCGCCAGCAGCTCATTGCGCGCCGTATTGTAATTTCCATAAATATCACCCGTGGTCATGGGGATGGATAATAGCCCCTTGCGATCGAATCCTACCGGCCTGTCCTTCGCATATTGTATCTGCTGGAAGACGAGTACCGTACCACCCGCCAGCAACACCGACACAGTAAACTGTACTACTACCAATATTCTTCTGGGATAAGCCGCAAACCTACCCGCCTTAAACTCACCTTTCAGGACCTTCACCGGACGAAAGGATGAAAGATAAAAAGCGGGATAGCTGCCCGCAATGACACCCGTCATCAGGCAAAACCCGACCCCTGCCGTCCAGAACCAGGGGTTGCTCCATAAGATATGCATATCTTTTCCTGCCAGCTGATTGAACATAGGTAGCACGATCTCCACCAGCAGCAACGCTATTACAAAAGCTATCAATGCCACTACCGTGGACTCGCTGAGGAATTGAAGGACCAGCTGACGCCGTATGGAGCCGATGGCCTTGCGGATGCCAACCTCCCTGGCCCGTTTCTCGCTCCGCGCTGTGCTGAGGTTCATAAAATTGATACAAGCCAGTAGCAGCACAAAGGCCCCGATAACGCTAAACAGTCGTACGTATCTGATCTGCCCTCCATCGTTTATTCCCTGGTCATTGAAGTTGTCATAAAGGTGCCAGCGCGCCATGGGAAAAAGAAATATATCACCATATTTTTCCCTGGCTCCCGGGTCGGCTTCATTCTTCAGATTGCGTATCTCGCGCGACACCTTCTCCATATCCTCATGCGGCGCCAGCTGAACCATTGCTCTAAAGGCGTTGAAATCCCAACTGTCCTTATTATCCTTCACCCAGCTCCATTCGGAAGTATAAAGGTCCCAGGGCAGTATAAAGGATGTCGTGGAAAAATCAGAATTGACAGGCATATTTTCGTACACACCCGTCACCCTGACCCCTACCCGGTGGTCGATCATCACCGTCTTCCCCATAGGGTCCTCATCCCCAAACAATGATCGCGCCAGCCGGGATGACAACAAAATGGAATAACGTTCCCGCAGCCCATTATGCGCACCTTTCTCCATTCGTAAGGACAACATATCCGGCGCCTCTTCGCCCATAAAGCTGCCCAGTTGAAAAAACTTCTTATCGCCAAAAGAAATGTTGTGGTTCCCATCGCCCGAGTTCATCACGATGTGCGCGAACTTGCTCCCATAGCTCCGCCGAAGGCCTTCCCCCAATATAGCAGGATGCGACCCCTGCACATATATATTTCCGTTGGCTACGTTCCGCTGCAGCACCATGGCAATATCATTATAATGGCTGTGATATTTGTTAAAAGACAATTCATCCCACACCCAAAGACCTATCAGCAATGTCACGGCCATCCCCATCGACAACCCCAAAATATTGATAAAGGAATAGATCCTGTTCTTACGCAGATGACGAGCCGCGATCTTTATGTAATTGCCTACCATGGGATGTATTTGATAATAGAAGGCTTAAAAATGGTGCCGTTCTTGTAAAAGAATGTATATCAATTTCATGTAGCTGACCAGGAAGATAAGTCTGTTCGTTTATGATACATCCATTGTTCGCTGTTCTCTAGCATTCCTTCAATCCCAGCGGTATCTGCATCGCCAGGCCCCCGTCGGAGGTTTCCTTGTACTTACTATTCATATCCTGCGCCGTGCTCCACATCGTGCTGATCACCGCATCCAATGACACCTTGGCAAAATCAGGCGTGCTTTGCAATGCCAGCTGCGAAGCCGTTATCGCTTTGATAGCACCCATCGTATTCCGCTCGATACAAGGTATCTGTACCAATCCGCCGATAGGGTCACAGGTCAGTCCAAGATGATGCTCCATCGCTATCTCAGCCGCCATCATCGCCTGTCGCTGACTTCCGCCGACAGACTCCGTAAGAGCCGCGGCAGCCATCGCCGAAGAAACCCCGATCTCGGCCTGGCATCCGCCCATCGCCGCGGAAATAGTTGCCCCCTTTTTAAAGATGCTGCCTATCTCCGAGGCCGTAAGGATGAATTGAAAGATATTCTCCTCTTTCAGTCCGTCGCAAAAGACAACATAATACTGCAGCACTGCCGGTATCACCCCCGCAGCGCCATTGGTAGGCGCCGTCACCACCCTTCCGAAAGATGCATTTTCCTCGTTCACCGCCAGGGCAAAACAACTCACCCAGTCCAATATATATTTAAAGTCACTCCCACCCGCACGAATAGCCGCTACCCATGTATCGAAATCGTCATAGCCCCTTCCTTCTATCAGCTTTTTATTCAGCGCGGCAGCGCGTCTTTTTACATTGAGCCCGCCCGGCAGCATCCCCTCCGCATGACAGCCCCGGTAAATACATTCACGCATCACCCGCCAGATATTCATTACTCCCTGACGGGTATCCTTTTCCGGCCGCCATGCAGCCTCGTTTTCCAGCACCACTTCATGAATGCTCATCCCCGTCTTCCGGCACCAATGCAGCAGATCATCCGCCACATCGATGGGAAAAGGCAGCTGCACCGCCGAGCTGCCGCCCGGCTCCTCTCCCTCTTTTTTCACAAAACCACCCCCAATGGAATACCAGGTCTCCGCCAGCTGCTCCCCATTCCGCAGACGAGCCATAAAGGTCATGGCATTGGGGTGAAAAGGCAGCGTCTCCGTATAAAGGAAGGAAATATTCTCAGCCGGGTCAAAGTCGATCTCCTGCCGGCCGCCGACACGCAGCCTTTTATCCAGGGCGATCCCCTCGATAGTGGGGGCGATTTGCCCCACATCAAAAGTCACGGGGTCCTCCCCCGCCAACCCCAACTGGATGGCAATATCTGTCCCATGCCCCTTGCCCGTCTTGGCGAGGGAGCCATGTAATAATACCTGAATATCATCTAGTTGCGAAAGATCGTGCCGTGCTTCCAGACTGGCGATAAATCGTTGGGCCGCCCTCCAGGGCCCAAGCGTATGACTGCTGGATGGGCCTACTCCGATCTTGAACATGTCGAATACGGAAATGGATTCGTGTGGCAAGGAATTTGAGTTTTTAGATGTAGACAAATGTAATAAAAAAGCCCCCATGGGAGTGGGGGCTGTTAGCAGGTAGTTCATGGTTACTGCACATCAAGCAGATGTATGTCAAAAGCAGGATAAAACAGAATAATAATTGAAAACCAGTCGATTAAAACAAACTTCTTTTTATTTTCGATTGGTACGAGTAAGCAACAATGATTCGGAAAAGGTAATGTAATAAATAGTCCCTGTATAATTAGACAGCCCCTGATTCGATATTGCTGCAAGATGTACCAAAAAAATTAAAAAAATTTTAATTCCCCTCTCCCCCCCGTTTGTTCAACAGCTCTCTATAACGTTGTTCGTATTGATCCCACTTGTATTTCTGGTAAAAAATAGCCGTAAACCCTACGATCAACAACAACGCTACCATCAACACCATCATCAGCGACTTCTCCTCATATGGGCTCGACACCTGCTTATCCCATCCCGACAGGACCATGATCACTATCGGTATGATAAAACCCAGTCCCACCGGAATACCAATAAGAAATTGCCGGAATACTTTCTTCCGCCGGGAACGATTCTCTTCCCAATACCGGATAAATGCCTCTTCCTGGGATGTCAGCATGGCTAAATTTTACCTACAAAGTTAGAAAGGAAGGAATTACAAAGAAGTTTTTTTACCTTTAACGTACTCAAAATCCATTCGTTTTGAAATTACCGCTACTACTGTCGCAGTTCCTATACCAAACCAAGAAGCTCGACCTCCCTGGTATTGGTAGCTTTTCACTCGACCCATCTGCCGTGATCCCAGAAGCTGGTGACCGCCATATGCAAACACCCGCCTCGGGTATTACCTTTAAAAACGCCTCTATACACACCCCGGATGACGCCCTGATCCAGTTCATAAAGGATCACACGGGAAAAATGAAGCCGCTGGCCGCCGCCGACCTGGACTTTTTCCTCACTACCGGTAAACAGCTCCTCAATATAGGCAAACCATTCTACCTCGAAGGTATCGGCACGCTTATCAAGAATAATGAAGGCAAGTTCGACTTCACCCCCGGTGAATATACACCTGTCAGACTGGAAGAGGTCGCCGCAGAGAAAAAGCAGCTCGCTACCCAGTCCTTTGAAGAACCACCCAGGGACTACGAACCTCCCTCCAATAATATTCGCCAGGGCGTCCTCCTTTTCGGGATTGTCGCCGGTCTTATCCTCATCGGCTGGGGAGGCTATTATCTATATAAAAAGAACACCTATGTAGAACCCACCGCAGAGACCAGGCCGGCCGTCACTGTTCCGGACAGCGTCCCGCCACCCACTGACACCACCAGGACCCCATCTCAAGATCCGGCTGCTCAGACCGCCGCCACCCAGCAAGCCGCGACTCAACCCGCACAGACACAGCCGGCAGATACAAAATCCGTCGCCACGCCGACACAGCAGCCCACAGCCAACATCGTATCCACATCCCCGGATGCCAGTCTCTATAAATTCGTTATCCTCGAGACGGAAAGAAAAGGACGGGCCCTTCGGAGATATAATCAGTTACTTGGCTTCCAGTTAAATATAAAGATGAATCAGAAAGACAGCTCCTATTTTAAGCTCTATTTCCCCATCATGGCCACCATTCGTGATACCACCCGTATCAAGGACTCGCTGGCCGATGTATACGCCGCCCATGTGACCATCGAACATTGATTGATATGGAACGACCCGATGCAGCTTATTGGATCCACCGGCTACAGCTGACATCCCACGTGGAAGGAGGAGCCTTCCGGGAGGTCTACCGGTCCGAGCTCACCGTAGCTCAAAAAGCGCTTCCCGTATTTTTCCAGGGCGATCGGAATATTGCTACCGGCATCTATTTTCTATTGGCCAAAGGACAGTTCTCCGCCTTTCATCGCATAGCCTCCGACGAGCTGTGGCATTTCTATTTCGGAGACCCGCTGCTTATATACGAGATTGGACACTCGGGCAACCTTACCATCCACAAGCTGGGACCCCATATCGAAAAAGGAGAGCATTTTCAGACGGTGGTAAAGGCAGGCAGCTGGTTTGCCTCCATACCCGCCGAAGACAGCGAATATGCATTGGTAGGCTGTACAGTAGCGCCGGGTTTTGATTTTGCGGAATTCGAGCTGGCCAACAGAGCCACCCTCACAAAACAATTCCCTCAACACAGCAAGATCATCGGGACCCTCACACGTTAATGCGCCTCGGGATAATAAAGGACTCCCTCCTTCATCACCCAGCGGACCTTCCGTATAAGCGAAATATTGGAGACAGGATTGCCCTCCACGGCCACAATGTCCGCCAGCAGTCCCGCTCTTACCCTGCCCACTACATCTCCGATCCTGAATACATCCGCATTGACGGAAGTGGCGCTCCGCAGCACATCCAATGGTTTCATGCCATAATCCGCCATCATTTCCATCTCGCGGGCATTATCCCCATGCGTATATACGCCGATATCCCCACCCATGCAGATGGTTACCCCTGACGCCAGCGCTTCTTTAAAGCTTTGCCGTTTCTTTTTTATCCTGTCCGGCTCGGGGTCCACCCCTTTCTTCCACCCGCCATATCGTTCCACCGCATCACCCGCCGCCAGCGTAGGACATAAGGCGATACCCTTTTCCTTCATCGATGTAAATAGTTCCGGCGTTCCGCCATCCCCATGTTCGATAGTGGTCACACCCGCCTGTATAGCCCGGCGCATTCCTTCCGTCGTGGAGGCATGAACCGCTACAGGTCTGCCGGCGCTGGCTGCCACCTCTACCGCCTTCTTGAGCTCCTCCACCGTAAAGGTGGGAGCCGACTTCTTATTGAGCCCCCAACGATAGTCCACATAGATCTTGATGACATCCGCCCCCTTGCCTATCTGCGTCCGCACCTCTTTTATCAATCCATCTCCATCCGCCTCCGCCGCCCCTTTGACAGGCGACTCCACATCGAAGCTAAGCTCTTTCGGTCCATAGCTGCCCGTCGCTACGATCGCCCGGGTGGCTACCAGCATATGCGGACCGGCGATAATACCTTTCTCGATCGCCAGCTTCAGTCCTACATCGTCATACCCGGCCCCTTCCGTACCCAGGTCACGGGTAGTGGTAAATCCCGCCAACAGGGTCCTGCGGGCATGAACGGTCGCCCGTGCCAACCGCTCTGCTCGGGATTCCTTCAACACCTGGTCATTCCAGGAGACCTCATTATAAGGATGAAGAAATAAATGACTATGCCCTTCTATCAACCCCGGCAGCAAGGTCGTCCCTTTCAGGTCCAGGATAATGGCGCCGGCCGGAGCTTTTACCGTCCCTGCCGGGCCTGCCGCTTCGATCAGATGGTTATGCACCAACACCTGCCAGCCTTCCTGCACCTGTTCGCCGTCGAAGACCCTGTCGGGTTTTAATAAATAAAAGGTATCCTTTATAATTGTGTGCAGCGGCCGGACAGAGATCTGGGCCGTAGCGGGCTCCAGCGCAAAAAGTCCAAAGAATAAAAGGACGGACATCCCCTGTATTTTTCTCATGCGCATGTTGGTTAGATTATCTAAGATAGCGCTTCTGTTCCGGGCGCTGGCGCCGCTTATCCCAATAGTTCAGCAATGATCCGATGAAAATGATGTGTCCCCTGCTCCCTTGTCACAGAATAGCGGCCGTGCGAATAAAATCTGCTCCGCACTCCCCTTTGCACCGCCTCCACTACCTCCTCATCCTCCATCTCCACCGTGTCCAGCCCCGACCCCGCACCCGAATTATATTTGGCGGCATCCGCGACATAGGTGAGAAAAGCAACCTTCGTCTCGTTCAGACTGATAGGCTTTACGATATTCACCGACAGTCCCCAGGGATAGAAATTGAACATCATGTTGGGGAAGACGAAGAAATAATAAGCCGCTACCTTCTTCCCATAGTCGGGCGACGAGGGCGGCAGGTCGAAACAATCTTCGTCATCCTTGGCAATACCCAATTGCAGGTTCGAATAACGAAAGAGCTCCGTGGTATAGTTGCCAAAGTCGATGACGGAATTAAGCCCCGCATGCACAAAAGGTATATGAAATCCTTCCAGGTAGTTCTCGCAGTACAACGCCCAGTTTGCCCGCACCGTAAAATCTCTGGACAGGTCCGGCCGGAAGACAAAATCATTCAAAGGCAGCCACTGCAGCCGGCTGATCATATCCTGGAGAAAAAGGTCCCTCGGCAGACCGCCGGCCATGGTCGCGCCACCTCCCCCCAGCGACGTGAACAGCCATTTCCCCCATTGGAACAATGGCAACGAAGTCAGGTCGTCGTTTGCGGCAGGAAAATCCTTTACCTCTTTGAACTCCGGCATGGAATGGAATTTCCCATCCATATTGAAGAGCCGTCCATGGTATCTGCACCGGAGATGGTTTACTTTACAAGGCTCGTTGACGACCAGATTCCCTCTGTGTGTGCAGACATTGGACAGCACCCGCAGCGAATCCTGTTTGTCCCGCACCAATACCAGCGGCTCATCCAGGTAATGCTCCAACAGCGTAAAGGGATAGGCTTCTCCAGGCTCCTTTACAAGGTCCGTACTGCCCACGAACTGCCAGGTAGAAGCAAAAAATTGCTCTTTCATACGCTCGAACAGGACCGGATCTTTATAAAGCGCCGTATCGGGCGTCTTCGCCCTTGCTATATCCGGGTCGATGAAGGATCTGGACATAAAAAAATCATTATGTGTCTAATATAGTACATTTGCAGCCTCAAACAGAATTGCTGAGAACTATATGGCAGAAGATCTAAAGATAGCTTCCGGCCCCAAATCCGGGCAATACGCCTCCCTGCTGCCCCAGATACGGGCGCTGATAGAAGGAGAAAGCGATGCGGTGTCCAATCTGGCCAATATTGCCGCTGCCCTTAAAGAGCAGTTCAGCTGGTTTTGGGTAGGATTCTATATGGTGAAGGACGGAGAGCTCGTCGTAGGACCATTCCAGGGTCCCGTCGCCTGTACACGCATCCGGAAAGGCAAAGGCGTTTGTGGCGCCAGCTGGCAGGAAGCCCGTACCCTTATCGTGCCGGATGTGGAAAAATTCCCCGGGCACATCGCCTGCAGCAGTCTCTCCCGGAGTGAGATAGTTGTGCCCATTTTTCACAAGGGCGAAGTAATAGGCGTCCTGGATGTGGACAGCGCCGATCTGAATGCCTTCGATGAAGAGGACCAGCGCTGGCTGGAAGAGCTCGTCCGGACAATACCGGGGGTAAATGTTCGTTAATAAGCAATCTCATTTTCCTATTAATAGCTAAATGTATATGACAAAGAATCTTGCAGGTCTGTGTTTTGGAGTATTTTGTTTGGCCCTTACGGCTTGTGGCTCATCCACTGAAGTGAAAAAAGTCGCCCCCCCTGATTCCCTCGCAAAAACTACCACCGCCGCCGCCCCTGGCAATACGGTCCCGCCTCCTTCCGTCATCCTGGGTAAAAAGGAAGTTCCTATCCTCTGCTATCACCAGATCCGTGATTGGAAACCCACCGATTCGCGGACCGCAAAGGATTATATCATGCCTATCGCCGACTTCAGGGCGCAGATGAAGATGCTGCACGACAGCGGCTACCATACCATACTGCCCGATCAGTTGTATGCTTATCTCACCACCGGTGCGCCTCTGCCCAGCAAGCCCATCATGCTCACCTTCGACGACAATGACGAGGATCACTATACCATCGCCTATCCCGAGCTGAAGCAATATAATTTCAAGGCCGTATTCTTTGTCATGACCGTCACCCTCGGCCGCCTGCCCCATTATATGAGCAAGGACCAGGTCAAGGAATTGTACACCGCCGGCAACGTCATCGGCAGCCATACCTGGGATCATCACAGCGTAAAGAAATACCAGGGCAAGGATTGGGAGATCCAGATCGACAAGCCTACCAAGCAGCTGGAAGCCATCACCGGAACGCCGATCCACTATTTCGCGTATCCCTTCGGTCTGTGGAATCGCCCGGCATTCCCCGAACTACGTAAAAGAGGATTTGTCGCCGCCTTTGGATTGGCCGACCACCGGGATGAGACGGACCCGCTGATGTGTATCCGCCGGATCATCGTAGCAGGAGGATGGAGCCTGAAGACGTTCAATAACGCAATACATCAGAGCTTTAAATAACCTTCATTTTCTTCCCCACGGGCTTGATCCTCTCCTGCCGGAGATAGTTCTCCATCACCAGCGCAGCCGCACCGGTAAGTTCCGCATTTATTCCTAACTGGGATATCTCGATGCTGACATTGGCAGCCAGCCTGGGAATGCAATGCTCATTCAACGCCTGTTGAATAGGCGTCTGCCATATCCTGCCCGCGGAGGATCCCCTCCCGCTAAGCACGATCATCTCGGGGTTCAGCAGATGTATCAATATCGCCACGCCCCTTCCAATATTATATCCAGCCTCCGACAACAGTTCCACCGCAAACTTATCCCCCTTCTCCGCGGCGGATATCACCGCCCGGCAGGCCTTATCCGCATTCGCCGCCGGTAAATGCCGGTCCAGCAAGGTCACCCGTCCATTACGTATACCCTCTTCCGCCCGGCTGACCACCACCAGCAACGATGCCTCTGTCTCCAGACAGCCGCTCTTGCCGCAGCTGCATAATTTATTATTCGAGAACAATGGCAGATGACTGAACTCACCCGCAAAACCATCATATCCCCGGAAGATCTCTCCGTTCAGGATCATGCCCAATCCGATACCCCATCCCAGGTTGATCACCATGGCGGAGCTCCTGTTCCGTGCCGCGCCAAATCTAAACTCCGCCAGCGCTATCAGGCTGGAATCATTCTCGATATAGGTAGGCACACCGGTCCGCATCGTTATAAAATGCGTCAGCGATCCATCGGGAGCGTCCAGGAAAGTATAATTCTGCCCCTTTTTACCATCTACAAACCCAGGCATACCGATCCCTATGCCCACAATATCGTCTTGGGGAATACCCGACTCCCGAATATAGGCATCGATACTGTCCCCCAGCACTTGCGCCGCTCCGGGATGGTTCGCCAACGGCAATTCCACCTCCTTCACCCGCGTGACAGGCCTGCGCTGCATATCCATGATGACCATCCTTGTGAAGCATTGGTCCATGGCAACGGCGACGACATAAAAAACATCCGGTCTCAATGTATAAAGTAAAGGACGGCGGCCGCCGGTAGAAGGAGCATAGCCCGTCTCGAGAATGACATTCTCTTCCAGCAATTCATTCAGCATCTTGGTCACCAGGGGAAGACTGGTATGGGTCCGCGCGCTTAGATCAGAACAGCTGGAATAGCTCGAAAAATACAGTTCCTGGATGATCCTTTTCTTATAGAGTACATTCTTCTGCGTCATAGGATTTATGAGAGTTTGCCAACAGGTTTTTCCATATAAAGGTACCAAAAAAGTGCCCGTTTTATATACACCTCTCGATCAAAGAGTTATACGTCTACAACTTATTAGAACTGTACGATTTCGATATAGTTATTGTTTCAATCTGATCCTGCGCAGCGCCCATTGCCCTATTGCATTGCCGGACAGAAGCCCGCCTTCGATGGCGGCCCTGTAATGGATCCCACCGTAAAATCGGGAAATGGCCGCTTCCTCCGATGCCGCTATAAAGGAAGAAAAATGCCGGACAGGCAGTCCAAACTCTATTTCCGTGCTGTCATCGAAGGAAAAATGATCTCCCAGCATCCCGGTAAGCACCACCGCCGCGCTCCGGGAAATGATGCTATGTCCGCTGGTATATTCCGGAAAAGGCGGCGTTTGCAGCACGGGTCTCCAACCCTCATTGATATACGCATCGATATAGGTCTCCGGGCGAATGACATTGCTCCGGTATTTCTCATCCCAGCAGGCGATGAACGCATCGAACAAGGCAATCGACGCCATCGTGTACACAGCCGAGGACTCCAGCATCGACATCCCTCTCTGCCGGGTGACGATCCCTACTATCGACATCCAGTGTCCGCCGGGAGAGATCTTTTTCACCGCATAGTTCAGATGCCCTTCCATGGTGACGGCAAAGGGATTGCAATCCCAGAAATTGGCGATATCCTTTTGCTCCTGCGTAAGATGATTACCTGCGATATATACATCATATGCCTGTTGATAGAACACGCTTCCCGTGTCCTTGCTAAAAGGCGGAGGCGGCGTGGGTCTGAACTGACTGCAGCTGTCCAGCGTCACCGTCCGGATCTTGTTCCAGTAAGGTTCGATAGCCGCCATATAAGCCGGAGGAGTAGGTATCCACTTGCCCTCTTTTTTGATAAACCGGTAACGGGGCAGCTTACGGGTCTCCTTGTATTGATCCTTGTCCGCCCAGCCGATGATGGAGTCGGCAGCCTGCCTGCCATAACGTAAGGACGCATCATAGACAGACCGGTTCAGACCACGGTATTCGCCGATAATGGACTGCAGCGAATCCTCCATCAGTCCCTCGCTGAACACCAGCTTTTTGCTTACCATCAGGAACGCGTATACAGCCGACAATCCCCCGTCGATCTTTTCCTTCGGCGCAGGCAGATCAGGAAAGGCCTTCACCTGTCCATGCAGACTCCGGTAATCGCCGGGATACGCTTTTACCAGCGTCTCATAAGCCGCCACATTCGCATAGAGATAGATACGGCTGGCTACGGGCGGAGAAAAAATATCATGCACAATGACATCTGTCAGGGCTTTTTCCGCCCGATGGAGCCCATTCGCACCGGGTGCCCCAGCACCCAGCACCGAACAGGTATTCAAACAAACAATTATATACGCCAGTATTTTCATTTACCATTTACTTTTAACACCTGTACGGCATCATCATTTTTTGCGATCACCAGCAGCCTTTCCCCCGAAGGATCCCGTAGCTCCACTATCCTCCGCACATCGCCGCCGATATAAAGACCGCTGACCGCGGGGTCCACAGGCTGATAGCCACCACCGGTAACACCCTTCAGCAACAGCCCGAGGCTGGCATCACACCTGCCTAGCTGCGTACGATAAGGAAAGAAATTACCGGCTATAAGCACATCGGGCACACCATCTCCGTCAAAGTCGTCCGTCACCGCGCCATACACCTTCGAGAACTGCGCCATCAGCGGGAGTACGGTAAAATCCATCCGCCCCTGCCCCTTGTTATGCAATACGCCGGAGGCCATCTCCTCGCACTTGTAAACCTTCGCCTCCGCGATCTTATTCCGGGAGAATATGTCTTCCAGTCGGGCGTCCGCGTAATCCTTATAATGGATGAATTTCTTCCGCAAAGGCACTATCTGATCCAGCAGCTCGTCCCGCGACGCCATGGGATAATTCTTACCCTGTATATAATAGCAGAAGATGGGATCGATGGACCCATTGTCATCCCAGTCCGCGACATAGACGGTCATCGGCTCTTTGACGGATGCTTTGAACTGGTCGTTGTACCCTCCATTACCCAACAACAGATCATCGCCCCCGATGGGCGCAATGCAAGACCACATGCCCGTAAGATGTGTCAAACCCGTCCCGTCCGTCACATCCGTAAGCATCCCTTTCTTATTGTCGAACAGCTCCACCGGCATAAACTCACCCGCCAGCACCAGTTCGGGGAAATGATCTTTGTCCATATCCACCCAGGCAGCCGTCGTAACCATGCCGGGTAGCCGCAAGGCCGGACATACCTGGTCCGTGACATCCGTAAAATGGACGACTCCATCATGGCTGTCATTCCGAAGCAAATGGCTCGGCGAAGGCAGCGGGAATGACCCGGGTACGCCCCTGCCGCCGATGAAGAGGTCCAGATCCCCGTCGTTGTCGAAATCCCCCGCGGCTATCGCCAGCTTGCTGCTTAGCATGGGCGGCAACGCATCATCCGGCGCGCGGGTGAAATTCCCTTTCCCATCATTTAGATATAGCTGGTCCTGGTATTCCGGCGATCCGTTGTCATACTCATTACCCCCGCTGACAATATACAGGTCGAGGTCCCCATCCTTATCCGCATCGAAAAACAACGCATTCACCTGTTCATGCACTGAATCCTGCAACCAGGGTTGATGTACGGACTCCACAAAATGCCCGGCTCTGTCCTGGACGAATAAATGCCCCGGCAATCCAATGGCCCCGCCGACAAAGACATCTTCCAGCCCATCCCCATTCACATCTCCCTTTGCCAGGGCCGGTCCCTCACGGGACAGCTGATAAGGCAGCAGCACCTCCGCCTTGAAGTCGATAAAATCATTTTCCTGGTGCTTATAAATAAGCCCCGAGCTTTCGGTAACATCCGTAAAAAGACGTCGCCCCGTAATGGCAGCACCCGAACCAGCACCCGAACCGGCAGGTCGCGCATCCTTCTCACTCAGATCCATCGTCTGATCCGCCCGCACACCCGTCAGCACCGTCTCTTTCCCCAATGGCCAGATCACCTTCAGCTCACGTATCGAATCCCCCGCCGGGAAACCAAAAAAGATCTCAGGCGCCATGGAGGATTGATATCCCCGTACAGGATACAGCTCCTGGTATTGTTTTTTCCCATCCATCATGACGATCATGGCCTTCGCTCCATAGGCCCGGGTATTTAGCCCCTCTCCCGTCAGACGCAGCCGCAGATAATGGTTCTTCTTCAGCTTATCCTCCTCATTGCGATAGACCACGGCCGGCTCGTTGTTATTACAGACCACCAGGTCCAGGTCGCCGTCATTGTCCAGGTCGGCATATGCCGCCGCATTCGATACGGAGGGCAGCGACAGCCCCCAGTCGGCGGTAACATTGGAGAAACTAAGATCGCCGTTGTTATGAAAGATGTAATTGTTCAGTTTGTTGGAAGGCATCTTTTGCACCAGCCCATAGGTCTGGAAATTTTGATTGCCCTGCTTGGCCGCCGCGATCTTCGCATCGGGCACGGTATATTTCAAAAAATCCATGTCGGTGAAGTCCCGCAGGTACCCATTGCTGACAAAGAGGTCCTTCCATCCATCGTTGTCGAAGTCCGCAAACAGCGGCGACCAGCTCCAATCCGTATTCGAGATACCCGCCAGCTGACCGATCTCGCTAAAGCGAAGATTTCCCTGCTCGTCGATACCCTCGTTCAAATGGAGCATATTCCGCATCTGCTGGTGATAATACCCGCTGTCCAGCAGCAAATGGTATTGATCGTATTCATCAGGACCCTTCAGCAGCTTCTGCCGGTGGTTGTCCTCGGGCAGCATATCCAATGTTATCACATCCGGCCGGCCGTCATTATTATAATCCGCGATATCGCTGCCCATGGAGTATTTCGATATATGGGTAAAGCTCCGGTTCAACGATTCCGTAAAATGACCGTTACGGTCATTGTGATAATAGCAATCCTTTTCCGTATAATCGCTGGTGGTATATATATCCGGCCAGCCGTCCCCATCCAGGTCGCTCACGGTGACGCTCAGTCCAAAATTGAGGGCGTTGTTCACGATACCGGCCCGCAGCGTGACATCCGTAAAATGCATGCGCCCGGACGCATCCCTGTCGTTCCGGAACAGCCGGTTGCCAAAATGCATATCCGGCGTCGAACGTGTATTGCGTGTATTGAGGAAGGGGTTATACGTGTGATTGGAGTGGTTCAGCAGGAACATGTCCAAATCCCCATCCTTGTCGTAGTCGAAGAAAACAGCCTGCGTGGACTGTGTGCCGGGAGCATCCAGCCCATAATCCGCGGCCAGATCCTTATACACGGGGACGCCATCCTTGATGCCCTGACAGATAAAGAGCTCATTGCTCAATTGGGCCGGGTCGGAATATTTGCCCGAATGACAAACATAAATATCCAGCAGCCCGTCTCCATTCACATCGGCAATGCATACGCCCGTGCTCCAGGTGCTATTGCCCTTTACGCCCGCCCGGCGGGTCACATCTTCGAATTGAAAATTGCCTTTGTTGAGAAATAGTTTATTGGCCGTCGTATTGCCGGAAAAAAAGATATCATTATACCCATCGTTGTTGAGATCGGCAACTCCCACCCCGGCGCCATTGTAAAGGTATTCGTAGCGCATGACGTTGAGGCTGTCGTCTTCTTTGATAGTGTTCAGGAAGGAGATGCCCGTCTGCTTTTCGTCCATATGCGTGAAAAGATGCCTGTCCGCAGGCTGTGCTGACAGTTCCCGGCCCGCCATCAGGACCGATGTTATAAGCAAAAGTCTTATTGTTCTCAATACAAGGATTTTATTCCAGGTTGATATTTTCATCCCCTTCTTTATAGGGCATGAAGATCATCATCAGCGTCATCATTTCATCCGTCGTTTTCATGTCCCCATAGGAGAATATCCCCTTAGGAGGACTGTTCGGATTGAACGGATTGTCGGCGGTATTATCATAGGTACATTCCAAATGGATCACGGACCCTTTCGGTATCCTGACCAGTTTCTTGAATCGGTAAATCTCCTGCCAGCGGAAATCCCATTTGGGGATATGCACCAGCCGGATGGTATCTCCTCCTGTCGTCACCGCATAAGCCAGGTATTCCTTGCCGATGAGATGCATATGCGGCCATACATATAGCACGGACTGGTCTTCGCTGGGGTTGGTCACCTCCAGGTTGAATTTTTGGATCGTACCGGCCTTGACATAAAACGGCGGGTCTATCTGGCGTTCGCCAATGCCTCCGGAGCCAAAGCTCACTACCTTTACCCTGCGTTCCACCGGCGTCTTTTTGAAGAAAAGATTCACTCCCATCTTTACGGATTCATCCACGGCGGATGGAGCGAAATGCACGGTCAGCAGGATCACTCCTCTTTTCGGCATGACCCATCCGATGTTCTTGGGATAGGACTCATAGCTTGTCCCCGGTATCCACCCACCATAATAAGTGATCGTCTTGCGATAAGGCTGGTATTGATCGAACTTGCGTCTGTCATCCTCCGTCAGGTTCAGTAACGCATCGGTATGATAGATATCGATAGCAGGATCAGGAACGGGATGGATGGCGTAATTGGCATGATGTATCAGCTTCTTGTTGCTGCAGTAAAGCTCGATGGCTTCCACATTGGCGGAATCCTTCAGCTCGAAAGGTATCTTGAAAATGATATAACGCTCCGTCAGATCGCCCGTCAAATGAAAGGTGTCGGCAGCCTTCAGCACCAGGTCCGGTGCGCGATAATAGCTGGTTCCCGGTATGGACGCCTGTTTCAATTCCACGGTGTCGGGACCATTGCCTCTGGGCGTCTTGTCGTCGATCCATTGCACGAGCATCGACTTCTCCTTTTCCGTCAGACTCCTGTCGTTGGCAAAATGTACATACTGGTTGTCAGCCTTCCAGGGAGGCATATAGCCCCTGCCGATCACATCCTTTATAAACGAGGCTCTTTTGGCAACGTCTTCATAGGTGATAAGAGAAAAAGGGCCTGTCTGACCAGGCTTGTGACAGGTGGCGCACTTGCTGCGGATGATAGGAGCTACATCCTTGAAAGTGATGGACTGACCGCTGGCTGCCGCCAGCAGGCCTACGAAAAAAATGCTCAGCAGGTTTTTTTTCATAATTAGTAATCGTTGATCAGACATCCCACCGGCTTGTTATAAGGGTTGCTTACCGGCTTGCCTGCCAGGGTCTCGTCGATGGCGTCCCGGAGATAGAATTTGGTAGCACGGGCGCCTTGCATGCCTAGGTCCTTTACCCAATTATCGATGGAGCCATGATAGAATATATTCTTTTCTGTGCGTAGCAGATAAACTTCAGGAGTCACCTTTGCCTGCAACACCGAGGATAAGGCCCGGACACTGTCAACATACACCGGGAAATTGATCTTGTATTTTCGGATAAAGTCCGTCACCGTCCTGTCTGCATAAGCCTTGCCCGGGACGATGCCTGTAAAAACTACGTTACCCGTATATTTCTTTTGCAGCTCATTGAGGATAAGAGAATAGTTCTGGCACAAAGGACATTCCGGGGAGAGAAAGATCAGCACACGCAGCGGCTGTTTGTCACCCATCTTTATCCATTCCACCCGGCCCCTGGCAGGGTCCCAGACATGAACCTGTCCCCGCGACAACATCGGGAGAAGGATCAACCCAATATAGAGGACCATCTTATACATGCTTCTGCTCATGATCATGCCTATTTCCCTGGGTGAAAATAACTATAAAATCAAAAACTCCGGGCTTTACAGCCCGGAGCTTTTACAGCAAAATGAATGACTTATGGAGCATCCCACCATACGCGGCCAAAGGGGTCGTTCAACGCCCCAAAGTTGGGGTCGGACGCCATGGCATCATAGGCGGCTTTTTGGTTATTGTAGTTCGAATACGTGGGTAAGGACAGCACCAGCATCGCCCGGCGAGGGGGCACCAGTTCGGCTCCATTGGCCTTCAGATCGGACCAGGGAAGCACCGTGGTCGTATTGGGGAAACCCGTCCTCTTCCACCATGCCCAGGCTTCGCTAGGTTGACGGAAAAGCTCGATATTTGCCTGACATGCTATCTGTTCTATCCCCTTGGTGGCATCATATGCAATGTCTGGCATTGCAAGATAAGTGTTCACCGTGCTTGCCTTGCTCACATATCCTTTTATATTAGCCTCGATAGCCCGCTCGTCATAAAATGCCACGGAGGCCTTTATCCCATTGGCATACCACACATCCGGATTGCTTCCGGCAATACCCCTGGCGGCCAGATCGGCCCGGATAAAGCAATATTCCGCATAGGTTAAAAGGGGGAAAAACCCAACACCCGTACCAGCTCCATTGCCATCACCATAGTCATAGTTCGGCGCAAAAAGCCTGGGCTGTATCTGGGCAAATGTATCTACGTTATTATACAGGCCCTTATTGGCAGGAAGCTTTGCCTCATCGGGACTGGGCCAACTGCCTCTATATCCACCCTGGTTGTCCTTCATAAAGAAAGCTCCCAGACGAGGATCGCCGTTGGTATTCAAAAAGTCGATAAAGGGCTTTGCAGCTGGAAAATCGCTTGGGTTCCAGTTACCGGAGGCATTGGCATAGGCCGGCCCTACCAGCAATACCCAGCCATCGTCATTGCTGCTCATCTGGTTGGCATCGGCCAATACTTCCTGCGCAATGGATGTAAGCTTGTCGGGCGACCGCTTCATCAGACGCAGGGCTATTTTCAGACGCAGGGCATTACCCGCCTTGATCCAATACGGCGCTGTATTATTAGCCAGACGACCATAGAATGGGTCGTTCAGGGCAAGACTGTCCTGTGTGGCGCTATTGTTGGTTTCCAAAGTATGGACAGCCGTCTTGATCTGGGTGTCCAGTGTATCGAATAAGTCCTGCTGCGTATCGTATTTGGGTGTCAACGTTCCCCCCTGCCTGGCCTGGAAAGCATCCGTATAGGGAATGCTGCCATTGATATCGCTGACATAAAAAGCATAATAGGCCTTGAAGATCGCGGCGATGGCAAGGATGTTCTGTTTTCTGGCCTGTTGATCCGGAGTCATTCTGGATACCTGTACAGGCATATCGGCAAGATCACGACCTACCTTGCCATAGAATACCCCGTAGCGATAATTGAAATTGGATTGCGGTGTGGTGAAGGTCGGTGAATTACCGGCCGGGTTCGTGGTATACTGCATCCAATAATTGATATCGCGGTAGACGTCGTAATAGTATTCGAAGTCACTCTGGCTACCCGCGCCCGCCTCGAGGAATTCAGCAGCAGGATCCACCGCATACAAGGTATTTGGATCGACGTTGATATTGACAAATGTATCCTTCTTACAGGATGCCGCTAACAACGCCAGCCCTAGAAGAGGTGATATATACTTTACTATCTTCATAAAAAATTTTTTTGGGTTGTCGTTTTAGAATGAAGCATTTACGGTGAAGCCCAGATTACGGGTGAAAGGCAGACCGCCATACTCGGCAAAACCCGCGGCCCTGTTGGTATAGAATCCTTCAGGATTGATGCCTATCGGCGCCGTCTTGTACAGATAGCCCAGGTTCCTTCCGATGAGAGATACCCGCAAACTGTTGAATCTTATCTTTTGATAGAGTTTCGCCGGCAGATTGTAGCCGATGGATACTTCTCTTACGCAAACCCAGGAGTTGTCGAATACGGAGTATTCACGGATACCGCTGGACCACTGTGACAAGTTCTGATAGTAGTCTTCCGCAGGAATGGGTTTCAGATAGCCGTTCTTCACCGCGTCCGCATAAGTCATGCCGCCCAAATCCACAGATCCAGCCTTGATGCCATCATTCAGCACACCGTCGGGAATGATACCGTCATCACGGGAATTACCGCCGGCATCCGTATATGTAATACCGCCATGCGCTGCATCGCGACCAAAAAGCGAGTTGGTAAAGGCGCCTGTCTGAGAACCATACTGGTGCGTAGCGGAAGCCATTAGACCGCCGATCTTCGCATCCACCTGGATATTCATGACGAAATTCTTGTACATCAGGGTCTGCGTCGTACCGCCCATCCATTTCTCCATAATATTGCCAAGGGTCTTTTGCGATCCGTCATAATCCTGCGAACGCATAAAGCTGTAGTTGCCTTCGGCAGGGCCGCTGACACTTCCGATCACCCGCTTGCCGTTGGCGGCGCTGTTGGGATCTGTCTTGGAATGATACGTAGCAAAACCATATCCCGTCATCACCGTACCATAGTCCTTGCCTACGACCGCATAGGCCTGCACGTCCGCACCAAAGGCCAGTTCCAGGCTCTTGCTGTTGGTGCCGGGTACCAATGCAAGGATCTTATTCCTGTTCCTGGTAAAGTTCACCGTGGCATTCCAGGTAAAGTCCCGTGTCCTTACAGGAGTGGCCGTCAACAATATTTCCACTCCTTGGTTCTGGATATTACCTGCATTGACAGTCTGACTGGTCACACCTGATTCCTGGGCGGCATCCAGTGATAATATCTGGTTGAAGCTATTCTTTTTGTAATAAGCGACGTCGATACCTATACGGTTGTCGAGGAAGCGCAGGTCGGCGCCAAATTCCATTTCCCTGGCCAGTTCATTCTTCAAATGCAGATTGCCGAGCGTATTGCTGGTAAAACCATAAATGTTCTGGTTGCCCGAAGGAGCGTTGAAGGTGCCGTTGTTCCCATACCATCCCTGATTATTGGTAATATAGGGTGTGGCATCACTACCTGTCCAGCCGATGCTGGCGCGCAGCTTGCCATAGGATAGAACAGAATTACCATGTTTGAAACGATCCAGTTCCGTAAATACCCAGGCCAGACCAAAGCTGGGGTATAAATATCCATAGTTGCCATGTCCATCCCGGTAGGTCAGCGTAGAGGACCAGTCATTTCTTACACTGAAATTAAAGGTCAACATGTCCTTCCAGGTAAGATCACCCAGAGCATAGACGGCATCGATCCTTTTGGCAGGATAGGTACTGTAATCCACGCTTTGAGACGGAGGCTGAGCCGAATTGCCGATCGTGTAGATATTCAGATACGTGAATCCTCCATTGGTGTTCTGGCTTGTCAGCAAGCCCCCCAGTTGACGATAGGTCTCGCCACCGGCAGAAGCATTCAGATCGAAATTCTCTCCGAACTTATGCGTGTAATTGAGCAAACCCTGAATACGTACATTCTTGTAGCTGCCCTGCTGTATCTTGTAATACTGACCGGCAAAACCCGGGTTGGGACCGTTGTCCTTTTCCTCATAGAACATATTGAACTGGTTGACATTCGTTCGTACCAGTGCGCTCAGACCCTTGCCCAGATCGAAGTTCAGGTCGAGATTGGCCAGAAGGTTGTCTTCCTTTTGTGTCTTATGGTTCTCGAAGGTGGTCCACATCACGTGCGCCAGGTAATAGGGGTCAGCCGTTGGAGTGCTCTTCCTGCCGCCATTGACGCTGTCGACATAATGGTTACGCCAGTACTCGAACGGAGCATTACGCGACATATAATAAGAAAGGAAGAACAAGGGGTTGTCATTACCACCCTGGATAATAGGATCCTTTATTTTATTGGTAGAATAGCTGACGCTCGCATCCATGGTAAGGAAAGAGGAAAGCTTTTGCGTGGCATGAAGACTGAAAACATTACGCGTCAGGCTATTGTCCGTTGGCATAATGCTGGTGTTGTACAGGTTGGAATAAGAGAATCGGAAAGTTCCCCTGTCCGAGCCTCCTTCCATGGCTACGTTGGTATTGATATATTTACCAGTTTGAAAAAAATCCAGGGGTTTGTTGGGAACCCAGGGCACCATGCGTCCGTCAAGGTCCCGTACCATATGGCCGTCGAATTTGGGACCGTAGGAATAGCCGCCGTCAGGAGTATTCCATGGACCAGCCGAATTATCCACGACATCCACACCACCAACTTTGTCGAAAGTAGGTTTGAGACCGCCGCCGAACTCATTTTGAAAGTCCAGGGTTTTATAGGCATGCTCATATGACTCCGTATGCGTCACCGTAGCGCCGATGCCTTTTCTGACACGGCCTTTCTTGGTGGTGATCAGCAGCACGCCGTTCAACGCTCTGGAACCATACAGCGCGGACGCCGCGGAGCCCTTCAGTACCGTAACACTTTCATAATCGTCCGGGTTCAGGTTCTTCATGATATTTCCAAAATCCTGTCCATCGCCCCAGGAGTCCGATCCGGTAGTTCCCTGATCGAGCAGGATACCGTCGATGACCACCAGCGGCTGGGCATTGGAGTTGAGCGTGGCATTACCACGTATACGGATACGGGCGCTGGAGGAAGGTCCACCAGTTCCCTGGCTGACAAAGACGCCCGCGACCTTACCTTGTAAGGCATCGACGAGATTGGCATTGTTGGCGCGTACCAGCTCAGTCCCTTTTACTTCCGTCACGGCATATGGCACCTTGCGTAGTTCCTTCTTCTGGCCAAAGCCGGTAACAACCACCTCGCTTAAATTTTTGGAATTCGATTGCATGGTCACGGAAATAAAACCTTCACCGGTGACCCGTACTTCGTGGGATTCATACCCCACGGCGCTGAACACAAGGGTAGAGCCCACAGGCACGCTTATTCTGAAATTACCCTCGCCATCCGTAGCTCCGGAAGTCTTCGTTCCTTTTACTGTAAAGCTGACGCTCGGCAGGGCGGCGCCCGAACTGTCCCTAACTGTCCCCGAAGCCGTTATCCGATTCTGGGCCAGTAGCGCTGTACTCCACATGCAGCATAGCATGGTCAGGAGTAAGAGAGTCTGTGACTTTCTCATCGACATGTAGTTTTGATTTTGAGTTTTATTATTGGCTGCTTTTCATATGGCCGGACAATCAATCGTCTGGAAGAGTAACTGCCTGCCGTTTTTTTATAACACCTTTTTCATAATTGTCCATTACCAGCGCCGCGGCCCCTATCAGCTCCGCATTGAATCCCAGCTCCGACACCTCGATGACCGTATTGGCCGACAGCCGGGGGATACAATGTTCGTTCAGCGCCTGCTGCAAGGGTATCCTCCAGATCTTCCCCGCCAAAGACCCTCTGCCGCTGAGCACGATCGCTTCCGGATTCAGCAGATGGATCAGTATCGCCACCCCCCTGCCGATATGATACCCCGCCTCCGATATCAATTCCACCGCGAACTTGTCTCCCTTCTCCGCTGCCTTGATCACCGCCATAGATGCCCTGTCAGGGTCGGCCGCGAACAATTCATTCTTCAAGGTGGTCACCCGCCCCTCCTTGATCCCCTCTTTCGCCTTCTCCACTACCACCAGCAAAGAAGCTTCCGTTTCCAGGCATCCGCTCTTACCACAGGAACACAGCTTGTTATTCGAAAAAAGAGGTATATGGCTGAACTCCCCCGCAAACCCTTCATGACCCCTGAACAGCTCCCCGTTCATCACCAGCCCCAGACCGATACCCCAGCTCAGATTGATCACCATCGCGCTCTTCCTGTCCTTGGCCGCACCAAATCGGTATTCAGCCAGGGCTATGAGGCTCGAATCATTTTCTATATATACCTGCACCTTCAATTTATCCGTCAGATATTGCGGTATTCCCTTGCCGCCCGACTCCAAAAAAGAATAATTGATGCCTTTTTTGGCATCCACAAAACCAGGCATCCCGACTCCTATACCCGCTATCTTATCCTTTTTTATACCGCTGCGATGAATGTGATGCTCAATTTTCTCGGATAAGATATCCAGCGCTTGCGGATTCTTATCCAGATGCAGTTCGAACTTCTCGCAATCCGTGACGCTCCGCATATGCATATCCATGATGACTACCCGCGTGAAAAGCTGATCCATGGCCACCGCCACCACATATAGCACATCCGGGCGCAGCGAATACATCAGTGGACGGCGCCCCCCCGTAGAGGGTGCATAACCCGTCTCGATAATATATTCCTCGTCAATGAGCTCATTGACCATTTTCGTAGTGAGCGGAAGACTTTTCTTGGTTAAGAGGCTAAGATCCGAGCAGGATAAGGTTTTGGCGAAGTACAGCTCTTTTATGATCTTTTTCTTATACAGTATTGTTTTGGTCATTTTCTCGCCTTTCTCATGTAAATATATTGTTAAGTTATGAAACTTCTATAAAAAAAATAAAAAGTAAGGCGACTTTTTTATAAAGTGATTTAAGTCAATAAAATAATGGGGAAATTTTAGCTTCCGTTTACTAAAATTATAGCATAAACCTATTTTCCGCTGAGCCAGTCCCTGAACCAGTAGCCGGAGTTTTTGATCGTGCGGAGCTGTGTTTCGAAGTCTACGTGGATGAGACCAAACCGGGCTTTGTACCCCTCGGCCCATTCAAAATTGTCCATCAGGGTCCATACAAAATACCCCTTTATATTGACCCCTTCTTTCTTGGCCCTGAGCATGGCCAGCAGGTATTGTTGAAAATATTCGATCCTTTGTCTGTCATCTACCACCCCATTCACCAGCTCGTCCTTAAAGGCGGCGCCGCTCTCGCTGATGATGATCTCTTTGACCCCGCCATATAGCCAAAACCGTTTGATCAGCCGGTAAAAGCTGTCGGGGTTGATCTCCCAGCCCATGGCGGTATGCGGCACTTTTCGCGAAGTGGCCTTTACCTCCGACACCTGTACGATAGGGATCAGGGGATTGTGCCGTACGACGATGGGGAAATAATTCTGTATGCCGATGAAGTCGAAGTTGAACTGCATCCGCTCCGTATATTTCCAGCTCTTGGTGTACAGCTCCAGCCTCTCGAGGAATTTAAAATCCTCTCTCGGATAGCCACGCCCCAGCGCCGGCTCGATGAACAGACGGTTCATCAGGATGTCCAGCCGCCTGGCGGCTTGTATATCTTCTTGGGAATTGGTATAAGGCACTATTTCCGAACAGGAATAGGTAGTCCCGATATGCGCATGCTGCACCAGCCGGCGAAGTATCCGTCCCCCCTCCGCCTGCGCCAGGGCGGCATTGTGAATGGCAGGGAAGAAATTGGAAAGACCGATCCTCCCGGGTGCATGTTTGCCCAGCATATACCCCAGGCTGGTAAATCCTGCCGGCTCGTTCAGCACGATCCAGTTCTTTACCTTGTCGCCATACTCTTCCGCGCACAACGTCACAAAACGGACAAACCACCTTAACATCAGGTGGCTGGTCCATCCCCCTTCCTTCTCCAGGGCCACGGGCAGGTCCCAGTGATAGAGCGTTATATAAGGCGTCAGTCCCAGCTTCAGGCATTCATCGATGACCTTGTGATAGAACGCGATACCCTCCTTGTTCACCCGTCCCGTCCCCTCCGGAAGGATCCGCGCCCATGATATGGAGAACCGGAAAACGCCAAAACCCAGCGCCTTCACCAATAAAAGATCGTCTTTATATCGATGGTAGAAATCACAGGCAACAGAAGGCTTACCCCCTCCCTTGATCTTGCCCTGCCGCCGGGAAAAAGTATCCCAGATGGAAAGCCCCTTGCCATAGCTGTTATAAGCTCCCTCGTTCTGTACCGCGGCCATGGCCACGCCCCACTGGAAATCATCTCCGAACTCCCTGGCTATCAGTTTGTGCAGGTTTGTCATTGCCGGATCGAATATTTAAGTTGTACGTTGGCGTCCACCCATCGTATGGAAGGGTCCTTGCGAAACCACGTCATCTGCCGCTTGGCATATCTTCGGGTATTCATCTTGATAGCCTCGACTGCCTGGTCCAGGGATATCTTCCCATCCAGGTGATCGAACAGTTCGCTGTATCCCACCGTCTGTAACGCATTCAATTCGCGGTAAGGTAATAAACTCCGCACTTCTTCCAATAACCCATCTTCCATCATCTTGTCTACCCGCCCGTTGATCCGCCGATGCAGCTCTTCTTTCGGCAGGAAGAGACCGATCTTTTCCATCCGGAAAGGCCGCGTCTTCTTCACCGTTGTCCGGAAGCTAAGGATGGAATGCCCTGTGGCCTTCTTGACCTCCAATGCCCGCATCAGCCGCTGTGGGTTCTGTATCTCCCCTACCCCGAAGAATTCCGGGTCGTTGTCCCGGACCTGCTCCTGCAGCCAGGTCAGCCCCTCCGTGTCATAATGATGCTGTATCTGCTGACGTATGGCCGGGTCGATGGGAGGGATGGCATCCAATCCTTCGGAATAAGCCTTGATATAAAGCCCCGTGCCGCCTACCATCACGGCAACAGGCAGCCTCTTTGCCGCCGCCTGCGCATAAAAGATCTCCTCTGTCCATCCCAGGGCCAGCTCCTCGTAAGTGGCCGCGGTCACTTCTTCATGAATAGAATGGGAATTGATAAAATAGTGGTGGACGGCCTGCAGCTCTTCGGGAGAAGGCTTGGCAACGCCGATATGCAGCTCTTTGAAACATTGCCGGCTGTCGGCTGAAATGATAGTGGTGGAAAGCTCCCGGGCAAGGCTCACAGCTGCCGCCGTCTTGCCCACTGCCGTAGGGCCTGTGATAATGATGACGGTGCGATCACTCATCCGTACCGGATTCTTCGCTTTCTTCCTCGCTTTCGCTCTCTTCCTCCTCCGCGTCCGTACCGTCTTCCTCCTTCACCCCAAACCCTTCCGTTCCCTTGGTGAGATCGTATTTCTCCTCTATCTCGGTGAGCTTGTCACCCACCAACCCCTTGGTCCCATATTGACTGGGCGGAATGCCTTCGGCCTTGACGACAGCAGGATAATCCAGCTTGCCGCTCTCCTCCCTCGATACATTGATCAGCTCCACCAGAAAGCCCCAGTTCTTGGCAAAATCGTATACGTAAATAAACTTCTGATTGGGGTCCCGTATCTCCGAGCCGATGGTGGTAGCCTCCATCAATAAGGGCTCTACCTTATAAGGTTTGTCGTATTTCTCCAGTGATATCTCCCTGCCCCGTTGCCAGTGATCATTGCTGCGATAGAAAGTGGCCTGGTGCTTACTGTCGAATTCATAAGCCCGCAGGATCACCTGGTGCAGTTGCAGAAATGTCTGGGTAGGCCTGATCGCTACATCCCGGTAAATGCTATCATCTTCCTCAAAATAAACCCTGAATTTCAGTATCGGCATAAGTGTAAGATAAGATACAAGTTAATTGGGTCACAATATAATATGAATTATCGGGATTTGCACCCGGTATTACACAGGGTCCTACAGGAACCGAATTGGGCTATTTTCCAGGTAAGACCAATTCTCGCACTTATTTTACAGGGACCAACTTCATATCGGCCGCTTTTTTCATCATAAACTCTACCGCGGCTTCATAATTATTTTCAATAACTCCGTCCAGGATAGCTTCCCGTATGGCAGTCTTCAATTCACCCACAAGCCTCCCCGGCGGCAGCCCGAATTTTTCCATGATCATCTCTCCCGTGACGGGAGGCTGCCAGTTACGAAGCTGGTCCTTTTCTTCTACCTCTTTCAGCCGGCTTCGCACCATCTCGAAATTCTCCAGGAACCTCCGCACCTTTTGCTTGTTCTTCGAGGTGATATCCGCTTCGCACAAGGTCATCAACGCATCGATATCATCCCCCGCATCGAATAAAAGCCTGCGTATAGCGCTGTCGGTAATATTCTCCTTCGTAAGACTGATAGGACGCAAATGATATTCCACCAGCTTCCTTACAAAACGCATTTTTTCATTCTGCGGCAGCTTGAGCCTGGCAAATATCCGGGGGACCATCCTGCCCCCTACCACCTCATGCCCATGAAAGGTCCAGCCATGATCCTTCTCGAAACGCTTGGTAGCCGGCTTGCCTATGTCATGAAGGATAGCAGCCCACCGGAGCCAGAGATCGTTCGTATGGGGCGCGATATTGTCCAGCACCTGCAGCGTATGATAGAAATTGTCTTTATGCCCCAGCCCGTCGATATATTCCGCTCCCGCCAGCTCCACCATCTGGGGGAATATGATGGCCAGCAGTCCGCTGCGATACAGAAGGTCGAATCCAATAGATGGTTGGGAACTAAGGATGATCTTATTCAGCTCGTCCGTGATACGCTCCTGGCTCACGATGCCGATACGATGGGCATCCTCCCTGATGGCCCTGAAGGCCGTCTCGTCGATGGTAAAATCCAGCTGGGTGGCAAACCGGATGGCCCGCATCATCCGCAGCGGGTCGTCGCTAAAGGTCTGTAAAGGGTCCAAAGGAGTCCGTATCAGCCGCCTGCCGAGATCACCCATCCCATCGAACGGGTCGATCAGCCGGCCATAATCTTCTTTATTCAGGCTGATAGCCATGGCATTGATGGTAAAATCCCGCCGCAGCTGGTCATCCTGGAGCGTCCCGGGTACAACGGCAGGATTACGGGATTCCTGGCGGTAGCTTTCCTTGCGCGCCCCCACGAACTCTATCTCCCAGTCGTCCAGCTTTATCTGGGCCGTACCGAAATTCTTAAAAAAGGATACCGTAGGCCTGGGCTGAAAGCTGTCGGCCACCTTATGAGCCATCTCGATCCCATCCCCCACACAGACGATATCCGCATCCTTGGTAGGGCGGCCGATAAGCTTGTCACGTACAAATCCCCCTATGAGGTAGCAGGGCAGTCCCAATTCGCCGGCAGCTATAGCTATCTTATTGAATACGAACAGTTCCTTCTCAGTGCAATTGATATCCATAAACTTGGCAAATGTACATTCTTTGGGTCATCTGTCCCATCCAATGTCTTCAGCCTGTCTACCCCCTCAAAGTGGCCAGCAGCTGTTCATCCCTTATATGGTGCGCACAGTTAAAATGTCCCAGCGGACACGCTTTATACCCATGCAACCCGCAAGGCCGGCAATCCAGCGCCTCCTCCACCTCGACGATATATCGCTCGTCGGACAAAGGCCCAAACCCAAAAGCCGGAATAGTGGAGCAATAAATAGCCGTGACGGGAGCATTCAACGCAGAAGCAAAATGCATGGGCGCCGAGTCATTGGTATAGTTCATATACGCATCCTGCATGAGCGCCGCGGATTGCAAAAAGCTAAATTGACCGCTCAGGTCCACCGCCCTGGTCTCACCTTCGATGTATTTGCACAACTCCTTATCCCCTGGTCCTCCTAATAAATAAACGGTATACCCCTCCGGCGCTTTTCTTATAAAATCCACCCATTTATCCCGGGGATATTGCTTGGTAAACCACACCGACGCCGGTGAGATGGTAATATAAGGCGCGTGCTTGTACCCCTTCACCTTCTCATGATCGGCCCCGGACGGATAAAGCCTTGGACGGGCCGGCTCGCTATCCGTAAGATGACGGATCAGCTCCTGGTTACGCGCTATCTCGTGAAGAGGAACATCGCTGGTGCTGACGATATGAGGTACCCGTCTCGTAAACCAGCGGCTCAGCGGGTTCTTGTCGAATCCTATCGTCTCTTTGGCCCCTGAGAAAAAGGTCAGCAGACCCGTCGCTGCAAATCGCTGTACATTGATCACGATATCGTACCGCGTCTTCCGTATCTTCCTCCCCATGCGCACCAGGTTGCGTAGCTTACCCTCCTTTTTATCCCAAACCAGCGCCTCATGCAAAAAAGGATGCCCCGCCAACAACCCTTCATTGCCTTTGCGAACTAAAAGATCTATGTGCGCGTCGGGGAAATAAGCATGCAGCTTTTCTATAATGCCGGTGGCCAGCACCACATCTCCAATGAATGCCGTTTGTATTACCAGGATTTTTTTCACGGGCGTAAAATTACGGCTTATCAACGGATCACCGTAATGGTGGCATCCCTGTTCCATCGTACGATGGAGGATGGTTCCTGGGGAGTAATATCTTTCTGTCTATGCTCCACTATATAGCCCACGCCTTCCTTCACTCTTGGATCGATGGCGGAAAAGAATGCCGGGGCCGGCTCGCCGGATATGTTTGCCGAAGTGGACACCAGCGGCTTGCGCAGCCGCTTGATAAGATGCCGGCAAAAAGGGTCCGCTACCAGCCGTACCGCCACCGTTCCGTCGGCGCCGATGAGATTGCCCGCCAGCCCCACCGCCCCCTCATAAATGATGGTCGTCGGCCTGGTCACCGTATGCAGGTAGTCGAATATACGGAGGTCGGGCTGGCTCGTATATTTAAGTATATCCTTTTCATCGGCCATCAGCACGATCAGGCTCTTTGTCTCGGCCCGTTGTTTCAGGGCATATACCTTGCTCACCGCCTCGGGATTGGTGGCATCGCACCCTATGCCCCAAATGGTATCCGTGGGGTACAGTATGAGACCACCCGCTTGCAGGACGGCCAGGCTGCGGTCAATATCTTGTTGAAAGTCTGGGGAAAGCATAAGCCATAAAGGTACTACCTTTGCAAAAATTTTTTCGATGGAATTGCAACAAATGATCGCGGAAGCCTGGGCCAACCGGGATTTGCTAAAAAAAGTCGAATACGTGGACGCCGTAGCGTCCGTCATTGAGGACATAGATAAAGGACGCCTGCGGGTAGCCAGTCCCGTAGAGGGCGGCTGGCAGGTCAACGAATGGGTCAAACAAGCCATTCTCCTGTATTTCGCCGTTCAGCCCATGAAGACCTGGGATGTAGCGCCTTTCGAATTCTATGATAAGATGCTGCTGAAGAAGAACTATAAGGACCTGGGTGTACGGGCCGTGCCGCATGCCGTGGCGCGCTATGGCGCTTTCCTGGCCAGGAACGTCGTGCTGATGCCTAGTTATGTGAATATCGGAGCCTATGTCGATGAAGGCACCATGGTAGACACATGGGCCACGGTAGGCAGCTGCGCGCAGATCGGTAAAGGAGTTCACCTCAGCGGCGGTGTAGGCATCGGCGGAGTGCTGGAACCCTTGCAGGCATCTCCCGTGATCATCGAGGACGGCGCTTTTATCGGAAGCCGCAGCATCGTGGTGGAAGGCGTCATCGTGGAAAAAGAAGCCGTGCTGGGCGCCAATGTCGTGCTCACCAAATCCACCAGGATCATCGATGTCAGCGGCCCCTCGCCCGTAGAGTACAAAGGCCGGATACCCGCACGCAGCGTGGTGATACCAGGCAGCTACCTGAAAAAATTCCCCGCAGGAGAATACAATGTCAGCTGCGCCCTGATCATCGGACAGCGCAAGCCGAGCACAGACCTGAAAACAAGCCTGAACGACGCTTTGAGGGACTTCAATGTATCCGTCTAGCAACACCCCGCCCGCGGTCCGTTCAAGCTTATTGGCCGGCTTCCTGATATCTTTTACAGGAGCCATCCTGCTCTCTACCAAGGCCATCATCATAAAAAAAGCCTTTCAGACAACATCCGTAGACGCACTCAGCCTGCTGACCCTGCGGATGTTGTTCTCCCTGCCTTTCTATATTGCCGCCGCCGTGTGGAGCTTTCGCCATACCGACGACCGCATGACACGCCAACAATGGATGTGGGTGGTGATCCTGGGCATCCTCGGCTACCATTTCAGCAGCTATTTCGATTTCGTAGGCCTGCAATACATCTCCGCCGGTCTGGAACGTCTGATCCTATTCCTTTACCCCAGCTTTGCCGTGCTGATCAATGCCTTCGCCTTCCGCCAGCGCATCAGCCGCGCCCAGATCTGGGCATTGGCGCTTACCTATTCCGGCATCGGCATCGCCTATTTCGGGGAGCTGAAGATAGACACGGGCAACGCCCATTTCTATTGGGGCAGCTTCCTCGTCTTCCTTTGCGCCATCACTTATGCCTGCTACCTGGCGGGCATGGGCAGGATCGTATCCGTATTGCAGCCTTCCAAATTTACCACCTACAGCATGCTCGTAGCCACGGGCAGCGTATTCCTTCATTTCCTGATACGAGGCAACGCCTCGGGGGATTATCATTTACCCGCCGCCTCCGGCAGCCTCTGGTCCTATGGCGTCCTGCTGGCCCTGGTAGCAACGGTGATCCCTTCCTTTATGATCTCCGCAGGCATGAAACGCATCGGCGCCAATAATGCCGCCATCGTCACCAGCATCGGCCCCGTCTCGACCATCCTCCAGGCGCATTTTGTGCTGGGCGACCCTATTTTTATCGAGCAGGTGGCAGGCACTATCCTGGTCATCGCCGGCGTATTGTTGACAGGGTGGAAAGCCTCCCCACGCCCCGTCAATACCCCTGAAGGGTAATCCTGGTTCCATCTCCGTAAAAAACGTTTTGATTTCACCAACGTGACGTTATTGCCAATAACCGTGTCGATTTCACCCATAAACGTGTCGATTTACCCATTCTCTACGGGCATCTTTGGTCATCTAAGTATTATCCCCCTTTGAAGGCAACATCCCTGTTATTATCTTGGGAACCTAAACCCAAATAACCAATTATGAAAAGAACACTACAGTTTTTGTGTATGGCTATTGCTTTATCCGTATTCGGCTCATGCGCCAGCATCGTAAGCAAGTCCGTTTGGCCCCTCGAGCTGAACAGTAACCCCGAAGGCGCCAGGGTCACGATCACAAACCGCAAAGGAGATGTAGTATTCAATGGAACGACTCCTGGCAGGGTCGAGCTGAAAGCCAGTGCAGGCTTTTTCAAAAAAGAATCCTATTCGGTGAAATTAGAGTTGGATGGCTATACCCCTATGACAATACCCGTGGAATGCAAGGTCAATGGCTGGTATTGGGGCAATATCCTGTTCGGCGGGTTCATCGGCTGGCTGATCGTCGATCCTGCCACCGGCGCCATGTATAAATTAAACCGTCCCGGCATCGATGCCATGTTACAGAAGAACACCACCGGCAGCGTGAACACGGAACGCTCGTTGAAGATCTCCAGCATAGGGGATATCCCGAAGGATATGCGGGGACAGCTGGTAAGAATAAATTGATTGTCAATCAGAAAGCCTCTCATAAACGAGAGGCTTTCTTCAAATAAAAAGCTTTAAATTCGTTGTACAATTACCGCCATTAAAAAGTCCCCTATGTTGACAAAGAAGCAAGTCCTTTCTGCCGTCAAAAACATGCCTGATAACTTCGATACTATTCAGTTGTTCGACCGGATCCTTCTTATCAATAAGGTAGAGGAAGGAAGACAGCAAATAAAGAATGGGAAAGGATTGACCACAGACGAAGCCAGGAAAAAGCTGAAATAATTTGATCTCCTCGTGCGATGCTGACCTTTCGCAATATCCACTCCACCGAAAAGTAGCAATACCCCGTCCTATAGATTTTATCTATCAAATCATAGATTTAATTGATTAGATTTATTTAAGCAATGTAATAAGTTTGCTATGCGCAAGGCCCTTACACCTGCCTATTCAATCATCAGTTCAAACATTTAAACAATGGACAGCAATTCAAACGACATCAGCAAATGCCCGTTCCACAACGGCAGTCTGAAAAGCAATGTTGGCGGCGGCGGCACCAGGAACCGCGATTGGTGGCCCAATCAGCTTAGGTTGAACATCCTTCGTCAGCATTCTTCTTTATCCAACCCGCTGGATAAAGACTTTGATTATGCAAAATCTTTTAACAGCCTCGACCTGGAAGCCCTGAAAAAAGACCTGCATGCGCTTATGACCGACTCGCAAGACTGGTGGCCCGCGGACTTCGGCCACTATGGAGGCCTGTTCATTCGTATGGCATGGCACAGCGCCGGTACCTACCGGTTGGGAGATGGACGCGGTGGCGCAGGACAAGGCCAGCAACGCTTTGCTCCCCTGAACAGCTGGCCCGACAATGTCAGCCTGGATAAGGCACGCCGGCTGCTCTGGCCGATCAAACAGAAATATGGCAACAAGATCTCATGGGCTGATCTGATGATCCTGACAGGCAACGTGGCGCTGGAATCCATGGGCTTTAAAACCTTCGGGTTTGCAGGCGGTAGACCGGATACCTGGGAAGCCGATGAAACCGTATACTGGGGCGCCGAAACCACCTGGCTTGGCGGCGACATCCGATATGCACATGGGTCGGCAGGAGTGGTAGAAGATCATGGGGTGCTCGTATCGGACGATGACGCCGACGGCGATATCCATTCCCGCCGTCTGGAAAAACCGTTGGCCGCTGTACAAATGGGCCTGATCTATGTAAACCCCGAAGGACCCGACGGCAACCCCGATCCTATCGCCGCCGCAAAGGATATCCGGGATACTTTTGGCCGTATGGCGATGGACGATGAAGAAACGGTAGCATTGATAGCCGGCGGTCACAGTTTTGGCAAAACTCATGGCGCGTCCACCGCAGACCACGTCGGCAAAGAGCCCGAAGCCGCCGGCATCGAAAACCAGGGCTTCGGATGGACCAACAGCTATGGCTCAGGCAAAGGCCCGGATACCATCACCAGCGGTCTGGAAGTCACCTGGACAAAAACACCCACCAAATGGAGCAACAATTTCTTTGAAAATCTCTTTGGTTTCGAGTGGGAGCTTACAAAAAGCCCCGGAGGCGCCCATCAATGGATAGCAAAGACCGACGATGCCATCATCCCGGATGCATACGATGCGTCGAAGAGACACCGGCCAAGGATGCTCACCACCGACCTTGCCCTGCGATTCGATCCGGCATACGAAAAGATCTCCAGACGCTTCCTGGAAAACCCGGATGCTTTTGCCGATGCATTCGCCCGCGCCTGGTTCAAGCTCACCCATCGGGATATGGGCCCTCGCGCACGCTACTTAGGACCGGATGTACCCTCCGAAGTATTGATCTGGCAGGATCCTATTCCCGCCGTAGATCATCCGCTGATCGACGATAATGATATCGCTGCATTAAAAGCAAAAATACTGGCGTCCGGCCTGAGCATCCCCGAACTGGTCACCACCGCATGGGCCTCCGCTTCTACCTTCCGTGGCAGCGACAAGCGCGGCGGCGCCAATGGCGCGCGCATTCGCCTGGCTCCTCAGAAATACTGGCTGGCCAATAACCCCGCACAATTAGGAAAAGTGCTGACAGCATTGGAAGGGGTGCAAAAAGCATTCAACGATGCGCAGAAGGATGGAAAGAAAGTTTCGCTGGCCGACCTCATCGTGCTGGGCGGCGCTGCGGCCATAGAAAAAGCGGCAAAAGACGCCGGTCATACCATTACTGTTCCATTTACACCCGGCCGCATGGATGCTTCACAGGATCAGACGGAAGTCGACACGTTCCAGTACCTGGAACCCATTGCCGATGGCTTCCGTAATTTCCGGAAACCAAAGGGGCATGTTCGGACAGAAGAATATCTGATAGACAAAGCGCAGCTGTTGACCCTCTCCGCACCCGAGATGACCGCGCTGGTGGGCGGACTGCGTGCTTTGAATGCCAACTATGACGGTTCCGCACATGGTATCCTCACCCATCGCCCCGGACAGCTCACCAACGACTTCTTTGTCAACCTGCTTGACATGGGTACGGAGTGGAAGGCCGCCGGCGAGAACAGGGAGCTTTTTGAAGGCCGCGACCGCAAAACAGCCAAACTCAAATGGACGGCTACCCGGGTCGACCTGGTGTTCGGCTCTCACGCCGAGCTGAGAGCGATTGCAGAAGTATACGGCAGCGCCGACGGAAAGGATAAGTTCGTAAAGGATTTTGTGGCAGCCTGGAATAAAGTGATGAACCTCGACAGATTCGATTTGAAATAAAAACCAGGGCAGGCGCTTACGCGCCTGCCCATTTTAGGGTTATGGGGCCTAACAGGCCGGACGACAAAAGCGATGCATCCGCCTTGAAGACAATATTCGTATGGGTAAGCCGCTTCTCCTCCGGCAACCCCGCATCGCCTACGAGCCGGTTGGGCCATAGATTGATCACCTCGACCTTCAATTCATTACGACCGCTCCGCACAACGGATGTTATATCTACCTGCCAGGGCGCCGTCCACACGATACCCAGGTCCACGCCATTGACAGCCACACGGGCGATATTCTTGACAACACCCAGGTCGAGATAAACAGCATCCCCGGCGACTCTTTTGAAATTGAACTCCTTTGTATATACAGCCTTCCCCGAGTAATACCTGATCCGCGGATCTTCGGACTGACTCCAGTCCTGCAGTTGATCGAAAACGATATGATCAGGTCCTCCCCACTGCGGATCGAATGCAACGGACCACTCCCCCGCCAGTTCCTGTAATATCTTCAACGCAGGAAAATTCTCCCGGACGTCCGGACCCATCACCGGACCTGTCACCCGCTTCGCCCCGGGAACATCCCTGGCGAAAACAACAAACCACGACTGAAATGCCTCGAATAGCAGCGGCACGATCACCCTCCCATTAGCCTGTCTGTAATGGACCTTTGTCTTTATATCACCGGAGACAGGATCCCAAAGCTGCGGCGAAGCGCCACCGATACGAAAAGAACAATCCGATCTCACCGCCTGGCCATGCCGGTTGGTAACAAAATAAATATCCGCCTCGGGAGTAGTACGATGGATAAAATCAAGCCAGACATCTTCACCCCCTGTGTACTCGAAATCCGGCGGAACACCCCTTTTGACCAGAAGCTCCCGTACGCTGATACCCTCAAAAACCCGCGCCCCATCCGCCCTCCACAGCTGACCCGCCAGCATCCTGATCTCCTCATCGCAACGGGGATAATTCAATAAACCTGAGTCTTCCACCGGTCGCGGACCAATCACCGTGGCGCCGGCTTCCACCAGCTCAGCTATCTTTCTCAACACCTTCAAAGGCATACGGGTAGTGTCGGGCAGCACCAGCACCTCATAGCGCATCCCATCCGGCAGCGTCAGCTTACCATTCCGGCAGGACAGACGTGTCAGCAATACCTCTTCATTACAAACGTCATAATCATACCCCCTCCCCAACGAAGGATCGACATGTTTCTGCGCCACCAGGTTGGGCGTGACATCCCCGTTGTAAAAAAGCACATCCGCGCAAAAACGGCCCGCGCGCAACAAATACTGACAACGGCCTACATAGTCGAAAAAGGCGCTTGACATCTCCCACCATGTTACGTTGGGATTGAAATGCGTCCCGGCCCCATATTCATAACCCGGCTTGCCATCCCGCGGACGCGTGGCCGTCGAAGTATGTATGGCTATGCGGTTGATCCCTTCACAATAAGCTCTGTCCAGGGCTTGCTTCAACGATCCGGGATAATCGAGCCAATGACGGAAGCTGGTAAAGGCTTCCGCGGAGATAATGGCATGACCATAGACATGCCCGGCCGACGCTGCCATTTTGGTCACTTTATTCTGTCCCTTGTCCAGCCGTGAAGTCCCATATGGTTTATCATCGGTGAGGGTCGACTCATCTTCATGATGAGGCCCCAGCCAGAACTCACCCATGGGCAGATCGCTGCGTCCCTGGTTCTTAAGCCCGTCCATACACATCGTACCGGAACGGCTTGGACCGGATGCTTCATTCTGCACCAGCATGCCCTGCTCATGGCAGAGATCCGCAAAACGTTTGTAATGCTCGTCGGCCATACAATCGCCCAATGTCTTGCGATAGTCATTCAGGAATCGGTCCGTGACAGCGGCGCTGCCGATAAGATAACCGGACAACGCGGGTAAATAAGGGGTCGCGTCATAGCCACGGTATTTCCGGAATTGCGCAAGTATGTTTTCCGTCCAGTTGGGGAAACCATCTTCAAAGCTGTCGTCGCAGAAGTATTTGGGTTTATTCCCGACCTTGGCGGCTTCCTCTATGAATAGCTTGCCTACATGCTCGAACTGGAGCTCTACCCCGCGGCGATCGAACCAGTCCACCGAAAGTCCGTCACCCTCCGGCTGGGCGATGCTTAGACGGGAACCTGTCATGCGATGACCGGTACGAATGATCTTCCATTTTCCGGGAGGCGCCTGCCAGTGGAGAACACCATCTTTATCCATCTTCCCCGTCAGGTCGACGACATCCTGCACAGGCACAGGGTTATCGCCCGCTTCATCATGCCACTGTTCCAACAATGGCTTCATCACATCCACCGCCATGATAAAATTGCTGGCATCACGATGATTGGTTTTGGCATCCAGCACACCGGCCCGCTGACCGCCGATACGTACGCCCGGTGAGTCCTTGTAAGGCATAGCCACCACCGCTGTGTCCCGATAATCCAGCTTTTCCAGCGGCAGATCGATATATTCCTTATAACCCGGAGGATTGAATACTTTGTCATAACCCACCCTATTCCCCGGCAAAGGCAATCGTCCCGAAAACAGCTGCGGTCCTTCCACCTCCAGCTCGGACTGCAGGTACCACCGGCCCGACTCTTCGGGTTTGATCCAGGGGCCGCCCATACACCACCCCGAACAAAGATTGATACCAACGGCGATGTCAAGCCGCTTGGCCTCGCTCATGGCATGACGGTATAGCTCTTTCCACTCTTCGGAAAAAAGCCGGGCGCCCTGCGGGAACGGCACACCGCCAAGTCCTCCCGCCGAATTGACCAGCAGCACCTCGCCCATGCCCTTCGCATGGAACTCTTCCAGGTCGCGCGTGATACCTTCCTTATCCACCAATCCGTTGAACCACCACCAATAACAGGAAGACCTGACACCACGAGACGGCTTGACAAAATTCCTGCTCATCTCAGCAAGGCTCAAAACAGCCACTCCTTCTATCATGATAGCCGCCGGTCTGTATCCCGCCAGTACAGACCCCAACGCCGCCATCGATCCTGTCTGTAAGAATTTACGTCTGGATAGTTTCATACTGTTATTTAAAAGTAACGATGGCCACGGTATAGGGCTTCAGGACCACCTGTCCATCGATCACCTCTTTTTTCGCTGCAGGACCGTCACCCGTGGACGCATCGACATAGCTGATATGCTCCGCCCCCTCCGGCAGCTTCAGCGACATATCCTTGTCATACTTATTGATCAGCAACAGTTTTTTCCCTTCCTTCGTCTGGAACGCCTGTGCCACTACGCTTTGCGAACCAAGCGATGTACTTTTCAGCTCATCCCCGGGACCCAGGTTATCATGAAGCAGCTTAAGCACCCAGTAGCGGGCATTGGGTTTGCCATTGGTCCAGTTCATCATGCTTACGTCGGGGAATTGGGTTGGATAACCTACCAGCTGCGATTCACCGGCCACATCCACGCCGATCTTTGTAAGCTCGAGGTAGAGATAAGCATACATGGCGCCCGCGAGGTTCCAGTACGTGGGCGGAATGACGCCCTTGTAGTCATGGTCCAGCAGGATATTACCGATCTCGTTGATCTGGGTCATGGTTGTTGGCGACAGACGCTTGCGGATGGATTCGATATAGCGGACCCTGTCGAGGAACCCATTGGCCTGATCGAAAAAAGAATACTGGTAATTTTCGATGGGAAGGTCGTTGATGGTCGGTCGCCCATAAAAATGATAGGATATTGCATCCAGCGGAATACCAGGCCGATGGTTCGCCGGGTTTAAAAAATATTCGAACCATTCCGGGTTTGTTTCATGGGCAACCGATATGCCTACAAAACGGGTGTCCGGACAAACATTACGCATTTCCGTTACGATGGCGTCATACAGCTTCGTATACAATTGCGGGGAAAGATGATGTTCCAGGTCGGGCTCGTTCAGCACTTCCCAATAAGGTATCTTATAATGATGGCCCGACGAGTGATACTTCCCCAGCTCGTCCGTAAAACCACCCTTCGTGTACCAGCTGATAAGACGCGCAAAATAAGCCGCTATCTCCTTTCCATCCGGGTCCACCGGCTCGATGCCCTGGTTGTATTTCCAGTTCACCGCGTCGGGATCATCGTCCACTTCGACAGGTTTTGCCGTTTTCCACATCCATGCGGGGGTGGTGCTGAAATTGATGACCACCGGACGATCAGCCTGAGCCTCCATCAAGGCCTTCATCGCCGGATCGGCATAGCTGAAATCCCAAAAGGTCTCCGTCTTTGTCGGCGCTTTTAGCTCGACCACTGCCGCTTTGGGATAAGGGAACCAGGGCACATAACGCACATAACTGGCATGGAGGTTCTTCAACGCCTCGAAGCTGGCCTTGTAAATGGGTGAATTTTCCCGTAGCATGGGGTTATATACCACCTGTAGGGTAGCCGTGGTCCTGGATACTTGCTGCGTTTTATCCCAATGAACGGTCACCGTCTGAGCCGGTATCTTCCCCGCAATAAAAAGGGCGGCTGCTATGAAACATGTTCTCATTGATTATATCCGGGATTTTGGGTTAACATAGTATTCAAGCCTACTTCTGCCTGTGGCAGAGGGTACAGCAGCTTGTCCTGATTTACAATATACGAATCGGGAGAGATATACGTGATCTCCGTTTTTAGCTTTACGCCAAAAGCGTTCATCACATTCACTGCCGTCCCCGAACGGACCAGGTCATGCCATCTTTTATTTTCAAAAGCAAGCTCGATCCGCCGTTCGTGTAAGATCGTATCGCGCAGCACAGCCTGATCGGCTACCGTTATATCGGGCAGTCCGGCACGCTCTCTGACTGCATTCAATGGCGCCAGCGGCGACTGTCCCTGCTCATTCAATGCTTCGGCCAGCAACAGCAGCGCTTCGGAATAACGGTATAGGGGGAAGTCGTCGGAAGAGCCCGTAACGGCGGCCGGCGTATGCTCGTATTTTTTGATATAAGGGACAGCCACTTTTCCGGCCGGCGGTCCTGCATAGCCGACCGCGCTTTTCACCGCGGAATAGGTGAAATAATCACTGGCGTTATAAGTACCCTCTACAACACCGATGGAAACATCCAGCCGTTGATCCCCCGCCTCATAAGCGCCGATCAGGTCCTGCGTGGGCGTATTCCAGCCGCCGGTGCTCGTATTGTTGATAGCCAGCGATGTCACCATCGATGTATTGGTGCTGCGGGGTAAAAAATGGAATAGCAGCGGGTCAGGAGAAGAGCCCGTGGCTGTCCCACCCAGGAACTGCACTTCGAACAACGATTCCTTGCTATTCTTGTTGCCGGGCAGAAAGGCGTCGGCATAATTGGCATTCAGTCCATAACCCATAGCGGGTAATGAATTGAGCAAAGACACCGCATCGGCATATTTTTTCAGGTACACGTCGACATCCGCCAGCAGCATGGTAGCGGAACCTTTGGTAGCCGCACCCGATTGGGGGAAGCCGGCAGGCGCCGGCAGCTCGTTGATGGCATCGCCGGCATCGGCAATGATCTGCGCATAGACCTCATCGACAGTAGCGCGCGGCAGGAATGCGTCCTGGGGGGTCTTGACCTCCTTCAGGAACAAAGGCACGCCTCCAAACAAGCGGACCAGCTTGAAATACATCAGAGCGCGCAGGAACTTGCATTGCCCGTCATACAGGGCGGCGGAATCGGCAGGCACCGTAGAAGCCCCCGGCAATCGGGAGATAACGATATTAGCCCTGGAGATTACCTGGTAGCAATATTGCCATTCCAGCGCCGTATAGGAATCCGTCGAAGCATCCATAAAATCGGAAAGCCTTTCACGATCCGTATACGCAGTGCCACGATTGCTCAGCAGGCTCTGATAGATGGTATTATCGGAGCGCATTTCGCTCATCAGGTAGTCGTTCACCACCACGTCGCGCAGAGGCGCATAGGCCGCCGTCACAGCGGCATTGAACTGCTGGGAAGTTTGAAAATAGTTGGCATCGGAGTAAGACGACTTGGGCGTCAGGTCCGTAAAGCTTTTCTTGCAGGATCCCAGGGCCAGACCCGTTAGCGCAATAATGATATATATATTTTTCATTGCTTGAATAGTTTATTTAAATGTGACGGATAAGCCAAAGGAAACAGTACGGGGAATGGGATAGCCTTCCTCATCCACCTTGATGCCCTGTGTAGGGTCCTGTCCGCTGAGACTGATCTCGGGGTTCATGCCTGAATAGCCCGTGAATACGAACAGCTCCTGTATGGAAGTGTAAGCGCGCAGACTGCGAAATACGGAGTTGGACTTCAGGTTGAGAGTGTAGCCAAACGTCAGGTTCTTTATCGCCAGATAGCTGGCGCTCTCCAGCCACTGACTGTTCACCTCGCGGCCGATGGCGGTAGTACCCGTCTTGGTACGCGGATAGATCCCCGAACCGGGGTTGGTGAGCGAACGCCAGTGGTCCAGCGCGGCTTCCAGCGGCACCCGTGAGCCATCCATATTGGTTTGATAAGCCCATTTCGCGGCATTCAGTATCTGTCCACCCACATCGAATGCGGTGCTGATGCTGAGGTCGAAATTTTTATAGCTGAAGTAATTGGTAAGGCCCCCCGTAAAAGTAGGGGTGGGATCGCCTATAAAAGTGCGGTCATTCACATCGTCGATAACGCCATCGCCGTTGATGTCTTTCACCTTGATCGTCCCCACATCGGAACTGCCATTCGGATTGGTGGGCGTGGCCAGGTATTTCGCGGATTTGGCCAGGTCATCCGCATCCTTGTACAATCCCTGGAACACAAATCCATAAAAGGCGCCCAGCGGGTGCCCCACCTGCTGACGATAGTAATCCGACGTAACGGTATTGTTCCTTCTCAGGTATCCCGGAGAGACCAGCGCGTCGATCCTGTTCCTGTCGAAAGAGATATTCAGACTGCTGTTCCATTTCAGCTGACCGGTCAGGTTCACCGTGCTGATGGTAAACTCATGTCCCCACATGGTAATGGCGCCCACGTTATCCAGTATGGAAGAAAATCCTGAAGAGGTAGGCAGAGGCCGGGTTTGTATCAGGTGGTCGGTATTCTTATGATAATAGTCGTAAGAAAAGGTGATGCGATCCCTCAGGATACTCAGGTCAACACCGATATCGAGCTGACGGTTACGCTCCCACTGGAGGTCGGCATTGCCAAGATTTCCGATGGTAGTG
The DNA here is from genome assembly GCA_035545935.1 of Puia sp. GTDB lineage: Bacteria > Bacteroidota > Bacteroidia > Chitinophagales > Chitinophagaceae > Puia. Next base: position 47,073 of record DASZXP010000256.1, read on the forward strand.
CCCTGGGAAATGCCGTTGTTATAATTATAATAATAGTTGGAAGTAGTAGACTGCGCGGAATAATAGCCGGAAAAGGAATTGTTACCCGTGACCCCATAGCTGGCGCGCAATTTCATAAAGTTGATATCCCTGAACTGCTCCATAAATGTCTCATCGCTGACGATCCAGCCCGCGGAGACGGAAGGGAAAGTACCATAACGCGAGTTCGCGCCGAACAGCGACGAGCCGTCGTTACGAATGGCGCCCTGCAACAGATACCTGCCTTTATAGCTATAGTTCAACCGCCCAATGGCGGACACCATGGAATAAGCCGTATAAGAGCTGTTCCCCGTTACGCTGGTGGCGGCCGTCAGATAAGGGATGTCATCGTTGGGGAACCCAAGCCCCGTCAGCGTGTTGCTGGTAGAGCTGTATTTCTGGGCTGAATAACCGCCGAGCACCTCCAGGCTATGATCTCCAAACGTCTTTTTATAATCGAGGTAGGCTTCGGCCGTATAAGAGCCATTGTCGACGGAGCTGCTGGTGCCGGTAGGGTTATTGGCCGTCGAGGTAACCACGCCTGACTGATAATAGCTGCGTGTTTCACCGCCTTTATCGACACCCGCGTTGATCTTCAACTGCAGTCCCCTCAGGAATTCATAGTTGAAATAGCCGTTGGCCAGGATCCGGGTGGTCTTGTAATCGTCATTGGTCAGATTGAACAATGCCACAGGGTTGATATACGCCACCATGCCGGATGAATAAACATACCGCACATAGCTGCCATCGGGATTACGGGGAGAGAACAAAGGGCTTGCTTCGAACAATCGTTCGAATAAGCCGCCCACGCCGTCCGTCGACAATCGGTTATTATGATCGAGCCGATAGCTGGGCGCTATATTGAAACCCATTTTTATTTTACCGTTGGCAATGGTGAGGTCTTTATTCACCCTGCCGGAAAATAGCTTCGTACCGGTGTTAAGCAATACGCCCTGCTGCTCCTGGTAGCCGAATATAGCCGTCGAGGACGAGTGATCCGTCGCCGACTGCAGCGTGATATCGTAATTTTGTATGGGTGCGTTACGGGTAAGCAGCTTGTACCAGTCGGTGCCCGCGCCATATTTCGAAGGGTCCTGGTATTCAGCCGGAGTAGCGCCTGTATAATTTTCATAGGTGCGCATGTCTTCATAGCGCTGGTTCATGAAGGTGGCGAACTCGCGTGCATTCATCGGCTTGGGCACTTTATTACCCGGAATGCTTTGGACGCCGTAATTGGAGTTGAACTCGATCTTTGCATCGCCCGATTTGGCGTGTTTGGTGGTGATGAGAATGACGCCGTTGGCCGCACGCGAACCATAAAGCGCCGTGGCGGATGCATCCTTCAATACGGTGAAGGTCTCGATCTCATCCGGGTTGATGTTGTTGATGCTTCCGGTGATCGGCAGACCGTCTATTACAAACAAGGGCTGGTTGTTCAGATAGAAAGAGGCCGCGCCGCGGATACGGAAATCTACTCCGCGACCGGGTTGACCGCTGCTCTCCTGTACCGAAACTCCGGCAACCTTACCTTCCAGCTGCTGTGAGAACTGCATCACCGGCTGGTCTTGCAGCTTTTCGGTACCTACCGTGACGATGGAACCCGTTACCTCGCGCTGTCGTTGCTTACCATAGCTCACCGTCACCTCGTTCAGCTCCGTGGCGATGGCCTTTAGCCGGACAGAAATGTTTTTCTCCGCCCCTACCACCACCTCCTGTGGCTGATAGCCGATGGAACGAAATACCAGCGTCGCGCCAGGCGCCGCTGAAAGGGAAAAAAAGCCTTCGGCATTGGCAGACACACCGTTAGCAGTGCCTTTTACCATAATGGCCGCGCCCGGCACCGGCTGGCCCTTTTCATCCAGGACCCGCCCGGTAATGGTATTCTGGGCCATTACCTGCCCCATAAAAAGCATAAGCAGCATGCAAATAACAATCTTTTTCATAACAGCAAACTGTTGGTTAGAGTTACAAATTATTTCAAAACGTTAAATTAACTATCCTGTACTGTTATGTTTTTAAAGTTTTTTAAATTAATAATTAAGTTAAATTAAGGTAATATAAACATAACATAGCCCATCTGGCTTATTCAACTCTTTTCATTAAGGAGTTTAGCCTTTACATTTCTTTACTTTTATTAAAATGCGAAAACCCCGGCAAAAGCCGGGGTCATTTATTATGTTATTATGCTCGGAGCTGTATCATTGCTTGAAATGCCGTATCAATGCCCCGGCTACGGTGTCGGGAGCCTCCCGTGAGGGGAAATGGCCGACTCCATCCAACGTAAGCAGCTCATAACCACTGGTAAAACTATGTTCCTTTTCTTCAAAGGAGGAAGGATCATCACAGCCGTCCGCTCCGCCATTGATAACCAGGGTGGGTATCCTCAGCTGGGCTATCCCGCTCATGCGGCGCTGCAATTCATCATATCGGTGATCCACCGTCTCCGGAAGGAACCGGCTGCGGTAGCCATTCAATGTTATGGCCGGCCAGTCGGGGTTCCCAAAGCTCCCGGCCGTCTTTAAAAATTCTTCTTCTTTATACCAGCCCGCAGGACCCCAGGTGTCCCATTGTATCTTCGAAAACCCTACCGGATCTCTTCTCACGGCGGCCGCGCCGCCATCCGTGCACATAAACCACTGGTACCAGAACAACCGGGCCTGGGAGAAGGCGGGGATGGGAAATTCTCCCCTCGGCTGAAACGCCAGCGCCATAGCCGCGATCCTGTCAACCCTCGCCGGGAACAAGGCGGCAAGCATATAGGCGGCACGCGCCCCCCAGTCATGCCCCGCCACAAAGAAATGGCCTATGCCCAGCGCATCCGCCAGGTCGATGACATCCCGCGCCAACGCAACTCCCCGGCCATCCCGCACTGTCTCCTTCGACAGGAACCTGGTAGGCCCAAAGCCGCGCAAATAAGGTGTGATAGTCCGGAAACCAGCCGCGATCAGGATGGGAACAACCTTACTCCATGCCTGTATATCATCGGGCCAGCCGTGTAAAAGAAAGATGACAGGCCCCTGACGGGGACCTTCGTCGAGAAAGGATATCTCCAGAAGGGACGTTCTTATGGCGGGCATGCGCAAGCCTGTTCAATATTCGTGCCTCCTCTTTAAATGCAAAAACCCCGACTTTCGTCGGGGCCTTCGTGCCCAGGACTGGATTCGAACCAGCACACCTCGCGGCGCTGCTACCTGAAAACAGTGCGTCTACCAATTTCGCCACCTGGGCATCC
>DASZXP010000257.1:0-35772 GCA_035545935.1 Puia sp.
ACAATACGCGATGGCGTCGCAGGTGAAGGTAAATTTATGTCCGACCACCGGCTGGAAATCCGTCTCCATCAGCCATTGGGCCAATAGCCCGGGTTGGGTGAGGTATTCCCAAACCTCCTGCGGGGGTTGTTGGAATAGCCAGGTCTGTTTGATCTCTTTTTGCATATAGCGTAACTTTAAGGTTACTCGAAATTATAGGTAATTTTTAAGTTACGCAAATTTTTTTTGAGCGGCCGGTCAGCGAGGAAAAGGGTAAAGGGTCGGCGACAACTGAAAATACCCAGGTAAACATTGTCGCATGGTCCCACGGTGGTGCACCTGAAAAAGACAGTCACTGTAATAGTATAGTTCGAACTGCCGCTGGAAGCTCCGGCGCCGTTGTAGGTATATTGAATAAAACCGCCTTTTACGTGTTTTGCATACGCAGGAAGCATGCCTGCTGTAAACAGGAGGGTAATTAGCAGTGTTCTTATAGGTGTCATTCGCAATGGTGAATTTACCCTTTTTTTGCGGTGAATAAGCCTGCAATAAAAAAGCCTCCCTTTCGGGAGGCCCCTTATGTACCTCATGTAACTTTATGTATACAGAGTTATTATTGTTTCTTCGTGTTGGAGAATACTTCCCATTTATCGCCTACGGAGCGCAGGGTGATCTTGACATCCGCATTTTCCAGGGTGACGTAGTAGCAGTTCTCGCTCTCTCCGGAGAGTTCGAAGAGGTCGGAGATCCAGTAGTCGCTATAGTCTGTCCTGAGGCCAACCAGCAGGTTCACGGGCAGCTGTGTGGACTGGATATTACGGGTGACGGCCAGCAGCTCTCCATTCTCGGAGTAGTAGGCGAACATGATCATGTCGTTCATTTTAAACGTAAGCTTGGTGTATGTCTTGCGGACCTCTTTGCTTATGATCTGTGCGTTGCGGAAGCTCTTTGAGAAGGCGATGCTGATCTCGTCATTGGAACGGACGGGTTCGGCGGAAGGTCTGGCAAAGCCGTAGCTAGTGCTGAGGGTCAGAAGAATTGCCATCATGATGGCAGTGCGGCGGAGGATAGTTGTCTGGTTCATAAAATTATTTTTTTGGGCGTGTTATAGTTTTTTTGGTTCCTACCAGGCGTCCCTGGTATGCCAATACAGTTTCCAGCGGAGTGCCAACTTTTTTTCTTGCTTGAGAATCAGTCAGTTGGAGTTTTGATTGGAAATGGGGGTGTACGGTCCTGATATGAACAGTGTACGGAAATGAGACGGAAACTGTCGCGGTGGCGGGGTTTTCTGTATATTCCCTCTATGAAAAAAGCGATCTCCTCTCTGACCTGTGTTTTTTTTCTGGCCTGTCAGCATCCTTCGAACATTCCCATCGAAGGGACCTGGCGGCTGTTCTCGGCGACCAGTATCACGGGTGGCGTGTCTACCGTGACGATGGATACGACGAAGACCCGTATGATCAAGATCATCACCGGATCGCATTTCGCCTTTTTGAAACATGATATCCATCTTCCTAAAGATTCCGCCAATCACTTCGATGCAGGCGGTGGCAGCTATATCCTCAACGGCGATCAGTATACCGAACGCCTCGACTTTTACAACGACAGGAGTTGGGAAGGACAGACCTTTACGTTCACGGTGAGCGTGCATGGTGATACGCTTGTCCAGCGTGGGAGGGAGAAAGTAGAGGGCACGGGCGTCGACAGAGAGATCATCGAGCGTTATGTACGGACTACGGAGGATTAGCACAGACCGGTCTGCGGAAAGATCGGGGCCGGCCGGCTGATAGATGGGACCAGTCGGTGGACTAGGGCATCACTTCTCTTTTATTTCCTCTGAAGTCCGTGATCACTATCTTTTTTACATTACCATTCACCGGAACTTTTCTCGAAGACTGCGAGAGATAGGTGGAACCATAGTAGCCTTCCATATGTCTCTTCTGCCCATCGGCATAAAAGATATCGATGGAAAAGTCCTCGGGCTGCAGGTCGATCCATTTGAGCGCGGGAGCTGCCGTCAGGTGCAGGGTGACAAGACTGTCCTGGTTTTGCGTGGCGATCCAGACATCCTCGTTGCGGGCCGTATGCAGCCGGGCCAGACCTTTGGCGTCCCCTTTTACATAGAACCCGCTGGAGGGCAGGGTCCATGGAGTAAAACCGCCTTTGCCATCGCCCTTCATATAAAGGCCCATAAAGGCGTCGTGCCGTCCGCTATAGGGTTCCATGCCATAGTCATTACCTACCATCAGCAGATCCAGGTTGCCATCGCCGTCGATGTCGGCGGCGTCCATACCATAGACAGGCGCTATCTGTGCTTCTGCGGGCAGGGCGTGTATAGCGAACTTCCCGTTACCCAGGTTCTCGATATAGCTGCTGGCCATATCCGTAGCCTGGAATAGCATGGCATTTTCCTTGTCCTTTGGCTTCCAGAGATCGTCCATCGTAGCCAGGCCATAGGATCTATAGCTGGGATACCGTTTGCGGATGGAGATCATCTGGCTGGCCATGTCATCCTTTGCCGTCATGGGGAAGGGCTTGCGGCTGCCGTCCTCCGCCCTCATATAGCAAAATACCATGGCGTCCAGCAGACCATTGTCATCCAGGTCCTTTGCATACAGGATCATGGGCTCGGCGGGGGTGCCCTTGTAGTTGGAGTTGAGCCCCAGATTGCCGGCTATATAGTCGATATCGCCATCGTTGTCGAAATCTCCTGCCACCAGGCTGTTCCACCAACCCTTATGGGCCGCGATACCCGTGTCGTCGCTGACATCGACAAGACCCGTACCCGTATTCTTCAGGAAGGTGGGAGCCATCCATTCCCCTGTCAGCACGAGGTCCGGCTTGCCATCGCCGTCGAAGTCCGACCAGAGAGCATCCGTAACCATACCGATGTTGGATAGTGCGGGACACCATCTTTTTGTTACGTCGAAGAAGCTGCCCGAGTGGTTCTCCAACAGAAAGGATTGCGGTGGGGTAGGATAGGCGCCCGAGGTCACGCGTCCTGCCACGAAAAGATCGAGGTCCCCATCCCCGTCGAAGTCGGCTGCCCGGACACAGCTGCCATTAGAGAACATTTTTGGCAGTGCGTCGTAGTGAGGAGTAAAGTGGCCCTCTCCGTCATTGAAATAAAGTATATCCTGGCTGGCGGGGCTGCCCGGCGCCAGCTCATAGCTGCCGCTGACGACATACAGGTCGAGGTCCCCGTCACCATCCGCATCGAAGAACAGCAGGCCCATATCCTCTCCGGGGTGTCCTTCATCCAAAGGCATGCGAGTGCTGTCGATGGTGAAATTGCCTTTCGCATCCTGCATAAAGAACATGCCTTTATGACCAGCCGCTCCCCCGACATAAAAGTCTTCGTATCCATTCTTGTCTACATCTCCCACGGCAATGCCGGGACCATATTGACTCAGCTTGTGGGGAATGGCCGGCTGGATATTATAGTCGATGACGTCTCTCTCTTGTGGCTTGAAATGGATGCCATAGCCGGCCGCGGCGGTCTTGAACAGCGGTGACGAGCTATGATAGTCATAGGGCGCGATGTACCCCGCGGCATTGCGATACGATACCGTAATGTTCTGATCCGCGGCCACATCCTTCAACAGCTGTGTCCTGCCATCCGGCCAGCGCACCCGTATGCTGTCGACATGGGTGACGGCGCCCAGTCCGAAATGCGCGCGGTAGTCATCGGTGGACATATAGCCGCGGCAGGGCTGATGTTCATAAAATTGTTGATGCCCGTGGTCGTAATACACGCGCAGGGAGGCGCCGATGCCATCCGGGTTCTGTCCTTCACCGGCAAGGGTCGCGCTCAGCCAATGGCTTTTTACGGATCGGCCCGGCGTGTTGAGCGTATTCTCATAGACAAATGCGGCGTCATTGATATTATTGATCACCAGGTCCAGGTCGCCGTCATTATCCAGGTCCACATAGGCGCCTCCATTAGAGAAGCTGGGATGCGTAAAGCCCCAGTCCGTGCTGGTATTCGTAAACGTAAAGCCTCCATTGTTCTTAAAGGAATAACCCGGCAGCCTCACTATGGGCAGCGAGTCCACCATCTTGAGGTTGTAATGCCCATAGCCTCCCTGTCCATTGTTGTAGGCGATGTAGTCGAGGTCCGTGACATCGCGGGGGAGACCATTGGTGACCACCAGGTCGCGATAGCCGTCGTTGTCGAAGTCCGCCACGAGGGGAGCCCAGCTCCAGTCCGTCTCATAGATGCCCGCCATGAATCCTACTTCGCTAAAGACGGGATGCCCATCCGGCGACATGCCCCTGTTGAGCTGCAAGACATTTCGAACATACTGATGCGTATAGCCGAAGCGCTGGCTGTTGAAATAGTTATAGTATTCATTGCCCGCCAGCATTCTTTTTTTACGGAGATTGTTCTCGGGGAGCATTTCCATCGAGATGATGTCCGGCAGCCCATCATTGTTGACATCCACTACATCCGTACCCATGGCGTTCCAGCCCGTGTGACGGAAATACTCTCCCAGCCTGTCCGTGAAGGTGCCGTCATGGTTGTTGATATAAAGAAGATCGTTGGATACGAAGTCATCGGCGACATATATATCGGGCCAGCCATCCCCGTTGAAGTCGGAGATACAACCCGCGTGCCCCCATCCCTCTATCAGGATGCCTGCCTCTTTGGTGACATTGGTAAAGGTGCCGTTGCCATTATTGAGGTAGAGCCTGTCGTTGTTCAGCGCGCTGCCATCCGTCAATTTGGGGCGGAACCGGATAGGGGTCCTGGGGTCGTTGATCTGGTTGGTCACGACGTATAGATCCAGGTCGCCGTCATGGTCATAGTCGAAGAAGACGCCTTGGGTGCTAAAGCCCGTATCGGCAATGCCATAGGCCGCGGCAGACTCTTTAAAGGCCGGTACGCCATTTTTGTCTACACCCTGGTTGATATAAAGCAGATTGGTCCGCAGGCGTGGATCCTTCCGGAAGGAAGCGCATACATAAATGTCCAGCCAGCCATCCCCATTGATATCGATCACAGAGGCGCCGGTACACCATCTTCCATCTCCGGTGACGCCTGCCTTGTCCGTGATATCCTCGAATTTCATGTGGCCTTTATTGAGATAGAGCTTGTTGGAGACCATATTGCCGGATAAGAAGACGTCGGGCAGTCCGTCATGGTTGAAGTCGCCGATGCCGACACCGCCGCCATTATAGATATTGGCCTGATTGAGAATATTTAGCGAGTCGCTCTCGAAGATCTTATTGGTAAAGGTTATTCCTGTGCGGGCAGGAGGAAGTAATTGGAAGAGCGTGGGCGTTTTTGTCTGTGCCGTGGCGGTCCGGGGGGAGAATGTATCGGTGAACAATGTAAAAACTAATGTAAACCACCGTAAAAAGTGACGGGAAATCATATGGTTTTTGCTTCGTTTTGGTCATGCAATATAAGAAAACCGGCAGGCGTGCAATTTTTTGCATAAAATTTGAAACAAATCGACTATAAAATGATCGGATTTGGATAGGAGGGAAGGCTTACATGCGGTAAGTTGCCTAAATGCTAATGCAAACGTTTATGAAGAAGCTTGCCAGATCGAACCACCGGTGCGTTGCATGGGGCCGGACCCTGTTCAGAGGGCTGTGTTCGATGACCCTTATTTTGACCCTGATACGGCCCGAAGCGCATGCGCAGCCGATGCACAAGGCACCTGCTCCCCTTTTTCGCGATCCTATCTATGATGGAGCTGCCGATCCTGTAGTCGTTTACAATCGGGAGAAAAAGCAATGGTGGATGTTCTACACCCAGCGCCGGGCTAATGTCCAGTCGGCCGGCGTCGCCTTTTGCTATGGTACTTCCATCGGCGTGGCGGTGACGGAGGATCATGGGCAGTCCTGGTCCTATCATGGCGCTCCGAAGCTGGAGTTCGAGGAGGGGGTAAATACTTTCTGGGCTCCCGATATTTTTTATGATAGTGGGATATATCATATGTTTGTCGCTTATATACGGGGCGTGCGTAACAATTGGGGAGGCAAGGCGCGTATCGTACATTTTACCAGCAAGGATCTGTGGAACTGGGCGTTTAAAGATTCGCTAAAGCTCCTATCGGACAATGTCATCGATCCTACCTTTCTAAAGCTGCCGGATGGGAAATGGCATGTATGGTATAAGGACGACTATCACAGTATCACTATGACGGCAGAGAGCGACGATCTTGTCCATTGGAAGTCCGCTGATAAGCCTGCTATCGGGGGCGCGCCGCATGAGGGACCCAAGATCTTCCGGTTTGCCGATTGGTACTGGATGATCACGGATGAATGGCATGGGCAGCGGGTGTATCGCAGCAAGGATGCCGTCACCTGGGAAAAGCAGGGTCTTGTATTAGATAAAAATGGGGTCCGGCCCGACGATTCTCCCACGGGCGCGCATGCCGATGTGGTGGTAGTGGGAAATAAGAGCTATATTTTTTATTTTACGCATCCGGGCAGAAAGACGCATTTTGAAACCAGCCTGGATAAGGATGGAGACTACCCTTATTCCGAGAAGCGAAGCTCGATACAGGTGGCCGAGCTGGTATACAAGGATGGAACGCTGGTGGCAGTAAGGGATGAACCGTTCGATTTCTGGCTGCCTGATCTCAATTGATTGCTGTATGAGAAAGTTATTTTGTATTCTATTGCTGTCTTCTTTAATGGGGGACGTCCTGCAGGGCCAGTCCCTCCGAACGGGCGATCCGCAGCTGATCCACCGTTGTATCAAGGAGGTGACCGATGTCATTGTCCATGATATTTTTTCTCCTCCCGTAGCCAGCCGGACCTATGCGTATATGACCATAGCCGGCTATGAGGCAGCCCGTGCCGGGAATCCTTCCTACCCGTCCTTTGCAGGCAAGCTGCATGGATTGAGCGCCATACCTCAACCCGAGGATGGCAAGCAATATGATCTTTCCGTGGCTGCCATCGAGGCTGTCCTCACCGTGGGGAAGGCGCTGGTCATCTCGGAGGACAAGGTAGAGGAGTTCAAGACAAAGGTGCTGGCGGATATAAAGGCCAGTTTGCCGGCGGATGTATATATGAATTCCGTGGAATACGGTGGTAAGGTGGCGGCGCATATCCTGGCGTGGGCCGGGAAGGATCGTTATAAGGAGACGCGCGCATTGGCCAAATATGATCCGGGTAATGATGCGGCGACCTGGAAACCTACTCCCCCTGCCTATATGAAGGCGATAGAGCCTCATTGGAGCGAGATGCGCACTTTTATCATCGACAGCGCCCGGCAGTTCATTCCTCATCCTCCTACGCCATTCTCGCAGGAGAAGGGGAGCGCTTTTTACAACGATGCGATGGAGGTGTATGAGGCCGGTCTTCATTTGACGGAGGAGCAGCGGTGGATCGCGAATTTCTGGGATTGTAATCCTTTCAAGATGAATGTGAATGGTCACCTGATGTTTGCTACCAAAAAAATATCTCCCGGCGGGCACTGGATCAATATTACGGCCGTGGCCTGTCAGAAGGCGGGGGCCGATGTGGTGCGGAGCCTGCAGGCTTATGCCCGGGTCTCTGTCGTCATTGCGGATGCGTTTATCAGCTGTTGGGATGAGAAGTACCGGAGCAATGCCATCCGGCCGGAGACCTATATCAATCAGTATATCAGCCAGGATTGGATGCCGTTGCTGCAAACGCCGCCTTTTCCGGAGTATACGAGCGGGCATAGTGTGGTGTCCGCCAGTGCGGCGGTGGTGCTGACCCGGCTGTTCGGGGATCATTTTGCTTTTACGGATTCGACGGAGGTGGAGTTTGGGCTGCCGTCCAGGTCATTTACTTCTTTTCAGCATGCGGCGGAGGAGGCGGCTATCAGTCGATTTTATGGGGGGATACATTTCAAGCCGGCTATTCAATATGGGTTGGATGAGGGGAGGAAGATCGGGGAGTTTGTGGAGGGGAGGATGGAGTAGCCTTTTTAGCCAATTCAATTGCCTTATTGAGCTTTTGAAACAGTACTTTTTTAGGAGGTAGCTGTGTCATGTATTCAGCCACCCGGATCTGCCCCTTATTGAGCTCGAGGAGCTCTATTTGTTCCTGTTTTTTTCCTGCGCAAAGGATTAGACCAATGGGGCTTTCTTCTCCATTTTTTCGTTCGTATCTATCCAGCCATTTAAGGTATAGTTCCATTTGCCCTTTGTGAGCAGGTTTGAACCTTTCCAGCTTCAGATCGATGACCACCAGTCTTTTTAGTCCTCTATGATAGAAAAGCAGGTCGATCTTAAAGTCTTCACCATCGATCAAAATGCGCTTTTGCCGGGCTAACAAGGCAAAGTCGGTACCCATTTCTACGATGAATTCTTGTAGTTGATTTAAGATGGCTGATTCTATATCCTTTTCGCTATAAATGTCCTTTAATCCAAGAAAATTTAAAAAATAGGGATCACGGAATACCAGGTCAGGCGTTACTGTACCTTTTGATCTTAACACTGCAATCTCCTTTTTTAGAAGCTTTTCAGGCTTTTTTGACAAGGCTGTTCGTTCATACAACATGCTATCTATTCTCTCTTCCAATGTGCGGGTATTCCATTTTTCATTTCCGCATAATGCTATATAAAAGTCCATTTTGATATCCTCTTTGATTGCAATGAGAGTTTTAATGTGCGTCCAACTCAGTTCCTTGCTTAAGACCAATATTTTCTTTTGCGATGTAATTCTCTCCGCGGTGCGGAGACAATTCCAAAGTTGTTGTTTTGACCAGCCTTTGCCATAGCGTTCTGTTAGTTTTTTGGATAGACTGGCAATGATCTGCTCGCCATATTCAGCTCTTTGGCTCTGTAATATTTGGGCGCGGATCATTTTGCCGATATTCCAATATAGCAAGGTAATCTTACTGTTTACGGATAAGGCAACTTGCTTTCTACTGTCCTCGATCAGCCTGGAAATATCAAGGAATAAACCCTTGAAAGGATTCGCGGCGACGTTTTTTTTATTTTTTGCCATAAATATAGTAATTAGAAGGCGACTAATTTACTGATATAATCGGCAATTAATTGCTAAAGAAATTACCTACGTGATGACCGCCCGAGATAAAACGCTCCATCTCTCAGCAACGGCACATTGCCGCTACAATTCAGTTTACAGGCCAGATCGGCATCCTTTTCAAAACCTTTTTCTATCAGCTCCCTGCCTGATGTGCATTCTTTGACCTTTTCCAAGATTTGTTTGTTGAAGTTCCGGTAGACCAGTAATGCCGTCTCGCTCTCCGGCTAGAGTGTGCCTGGCAGGTGGGATATAATGGCGCCTGCGCCCAGCGGGTCTTCAAAGGCGGGTCTTAATGTATCATCGGACCAACGTTCACCCGAGGGTGTCACCGTGATTTTTTTACCGAGGCTGACGGCGAATGCCGCTACTGCCTCTGCGTTCCTTATACAGCCGCATATAGTAGTCGTCGCGCCCGTCGCCAGGGATAATGTCGAGCCGTTGGGCGAGGGTAGCACCAGCCTTGTTCCCGAGGAAATATTGACTAGCGATGCCGGCGAGAGCGAATATCCTTTCGTAGAGCTTCTTTGCTCCGCCAGTTCCGCGTTCAAAGAATTTGCATACGCAACGGCTGTCTCGTCTTTCCAGCGATAGGGGTGGATGATGGCGCCATTGCCCGTAGCGATATCGACACAGGTGGAAAAAGAAAGGACATCGACGATGATGATCACGTCCGACACGGGCAGCAGCGTGTCGACTCCCTGTATGCCCCATTCCAGCTTTATGTCGAATGACTGTTGGGAGAAGATCATTTTTCAACAATTATAGTCTTGACAGTCCTGGCGGCATTCGATTCAAAAGGTAGTTTTGTCGAAGATAGCCAGTCCCTCCTTATTCATTAATTCCATTTTTGCCTTGACCGCATCTTTTAATTTTTGAGGGAGGGAATGAAAGGCTTTGTCTACCTCCGTATGTCTTCCTTCATCCAGGTCGCTGTCATGGTGGCGGAGGGCTATCTTTTGGCCTTTGTAATAGATGATGAATTTGATCCTATTGCCATCGATATTATCCGTGGAGTGCGTGCCGTAAATAATAATGGGTTCGATCAGTCCGTCATCGTCATAGTCCTGGAACAGACAAAACCTTGTCCACCACCAGATCGAGATCTCCAAGCCATTTTTTAGAATGAAATCATTTATCTCCCACACCTTTGTCATTTTTCCATTGTCTGATCGCAGGTTGACGGCCCTGATCCGATAATGCGCCGTGTCGGGCTTCCCTTCATCCGTCGTGGCAAATGAATCGTTGCTTTCCGTCAGCACACAAAAATATTGCCCAGAGGTATCTGTATATTTATATACACGGAAGATAAAGGAGTTGATATCAAATGCTTTTTTTACCGAGTCGTCAATAACAGACGATGCGCGGGGCGCGGGTATCATCTCGCTGGTCGTCTTATGTTGCTGGGCCCGGAGGGAGAAAGGAGCGCATAAGGCTATCAGGCAGAAAGTTCTTGCGATAAAGGTACTCTGGGGCATGTTCAGGGATTTAGTCGACTATTCGAAGGTTTTCCATGCAGGAGGCGTGTCAGGCCGGAAGGTCTGGTGTCGGCCAAGGCATTACACAGGGTGATCGCTATTGCGTCTGCTGTTTGGAATGCATATATTCCGTAGGCGTCATATTGAATTGTTTTTGGAAGTTGCGGGCAAAATTGCTTTGGGAGCTGAACCCTACCATATCGGAGATCTCATAGATCCGGTGTTCGCCTTCGGCCAGCAGCTCGGCCGCCCTTTTGAGCCGGGAGATATTGATGAGCTCGATGGGGGACAGGTCGGAGAGGGCTTTTATTTTGCGGTACAGGGTGATGCGGCTCATCATCATGATCTTTGCCAGCTTCTCCACGTCCAGGTCTACATCGTCCATATTTTTCATGATCGTATCGTGCAGGGTCTCCAGAAATTTCTCGTCGCTGCGGGTATGGGCCATGCTCTTGATATGCACCAGGGGCGAGGAGGCAAAGAATTCCCGTACCATGTTGCGATTTTTCAGGAGGCTGGAGATCTGGGCCAGGAGATGTTCTTTTGAGAATGGCTTTTCGATATAGGCGTCGGCGCCCAGCTCGAGTCCTTCTACCTTGGCCTGGATGGTGTTTTTGGCGGTGAGGAGGATGACGGGGATATGGGAATGGTCCACGGTGGATTTGATGATCCTGCATAGTTCGAATCCATCCATTTCGGGCATCATGACATCGCTGACCACCAGCTGTATGGCTTCGGCTTCCAGCACTTTCAGGGCTTCTTTTCCATTGGCAGCCTTCAAAATGGAGTAGCGGCTGCCGAGTATTCGTTCCAGGAATTCCAGTATCTCTTCTTCATCGTCTACGAGTAAGATCAGTGGGAGCATAAGCATGAATTTTATAGGTTCGAATGTGTTTTGGTTGTAGCTTTTTCTTTCTTATCAGGCTCCGGCCGGGCCGGCAATACGAGCACGAATTTATTCATGCCCGGCCAGTTATCGTCCAGATAAAGCTGTCCTTTATGCAGTTCCACCAGCGAGCGGGCCAGCGCCAGTCCGATGCCTGTGCCTTTTTGCCGAATGGTTTCTTTCAATCTGTAGAAAGGTTCGAATATGCGTTCTTTCATCTCTTCGGGTATGATGGGACCATCGTTGGCAATTTCGATAACGATGTCGGATTCCTCCCCACGAACTTCCGGTTCGTTGTCCGAAGGACGATCATCGGACGTTTCCGAAAAACGGGGTACATTTTTCAGAAGCCCCGTTTTTCGGACATATTGGGGAGGAAGTAACTTTACAAAGACCTGCCCGTGACCGTATTTCACCGCATTGCTAAAGAGATTGCTGAAGATCTTGTTGAGGGCTTCTTCATCCGCCATGGCATAGACGTCCGCCGGGGGATGTTCGAAGTGATAATGGAGGTTCTTCTTTTTTGCCAGGGCCTGGAAGCTAAGCCAGGTATCCTGCAGCACCGCCGTAATATTTACCCGGGAGAAGTCGAGGCTGAATCCCTTGGTCTCCGTCTGCCGGAAGTCGAGGATCTGCGTGACGAGGGCGATCAGCCGATTGGTATTCCGTTCCATCGTGAGGACGTCCTCTTTTATTTCGGGGAGCTCGTCTATTTTTTCTATGAGGTTTTCCGCGGGGCCTTTTATCAGGGTCAGCGGGGTGCGGATCTCGTGTGCGATGTTGGTGAAGAAGTCGATCTTAGCCTCGTAGATCTCTTTCTCTTTTTTTATTTCCGTGCGCCGGTGGTAGCTGCGGACGATGTACCAGACGAGGAAGATGATCAGCAGGGCATAGAGCAGATAGGCCCAGGTAGTGGCCCAGAAGGGGGGAAGCACTTCCACTGTCAGCTGTTTGACCTGGTGTCCCCAATGGCCGCCGACGGCTGCTTTTAGCATGAAAGTATATCTGCCGGGAGAAAGCTTGGTAAAGTATACCTTACGGTTGGTCGGGATGCGGGTCCATGTCTTGTCGAGGCCCTGCATGAAGTAGCTGTATTCCGTCCTTTCCGGCGAGGGATAGCTCAGGGCGGCAAAATCGATGCTGAAAGAAGATTGGTCATAGGGAAGGGTGATCTGGTCCGTAAAGAGGATCGATTTTTTCAGGAAGGAGCTGTCGGGGTTGATCTTCAGCTCGACATTGTCCACCTGGAAGCCTGTAAGATAGATGGCGGGTTCGAAATCCGGCGTGACGAAGTCGTTGGGATGGAAGGTGATCATGCCGCGTACGCTGCCGAAATAAAGCCGTCCGTCCTTATCCTTGAACCCGGAGTTGTAGTTGAACTGATCGTTGAGCAGACCGTTGGCCCGGGTATAGACCTGGATGGCATAGTTGCCTTTATGCATGTTGACCAGTCCTTTGGAGGTGGTCACCCAAAAGTCGTTGTTGTTGTCCTGTATGAGCCGAAAAATGAAGTTACTGGGCATTCCCCCCGCCGTGGTGAAAGAGAAGAATGTCTTTCTGTCGGGGCCCAGTCTGCAAAGCCCTCCTCCTTCGGTGGAGAACCATATATTGTGGTCGTTGTCTTCCGCGATGGCATTGACGATGGTGGAGGAGAGGCCTTTCCCGTCGGTGGCCGTGCCTTCGATGTGACCTGTGCGCCCCGTGCCGGGGTCGAAGTAGAATACGCCGCTGTTGTGGGTGCCGAGCCAGAGCACGCCGTCATGGTCTTCGACGATGATGGCGACAAAGATGTTCAGCGGGATGCCGGGCAGGGGAGTGAAATCGTTTGTCTTTTCGTTGTACCAGTAGGCGCCGTTGGAAGAGCCCAGGGCTATTTTGCCGGTGGAGGTCCTTATGAGGGTGAGGACGAAATTGCTTTTCAGATCGCCCGGGCGTGGTCCGGCATTATAGTGACGTATGACCTTGTTTGTCCTTACGTCCATGACGTCCAGTCCATGTTCGAAGGTGCCGATCCATAGCTCATTGCCGGCGGAGAGGAGACCATGGATATTGGTATAGGCTATATCCTTCGGAGAGCCCGATGGCATGAAATGGGTGATATAGCCTGTCTTGATGTCCAGCTTGTTCAGTCCCGCGTCCTCGGTGCCTATCCATATGTTGTTATAAGGGTCCTGGCAGATCTCTCTGACCGCACTGCCGCCTATGGAGCCGGGGGAGTTGTTGGGAAAATATTTTTCGAAAATGGCCCTGGAGTAATAGTTGACGCCCCCAAAATAGGTCCCTACCCATACGCCGCCCTCGGAATCCTTACAAAAGGAATAGATCGCATTGTCGGAGAGGGAGTAGGGGTCGAGGAATTTCTTTCGGATGTTGGTGAGCTTACCCGTTGAACTGTTCATGATATAGATACCCGACTCGGTGGCTACCCAGAATTCGTCGTCCGAGTATTGCAATACATCCCGTACATAAATGGTGGATCCGTCGGGGTCGTAGGTAAGTATATCCTTGTACTGACCCGTGACGGCGTCGAAGCTCTTCAATCCCTGGTCGTTGGTGGCGATGAGGAAGCGGTCGTTGCCCGCGTAGCGTATGCGTTGCATCCAGCGGGACGTTGGCTTCGGGGAGTGGGAAAACATATCGAAAGGGGTGAAGTCCTCCGTACCCTCATTGTATCTCCAGATATGGCCGTTGTTGTCGCAGAACCATATCCCGCCTTTCTCTGTCTTCGTGATACAGGTGGCATAGAAATATTTCGATTCGGGAAAATGTTTGAGCTGGTGCGTGGTAAGGTTATAGCGGTAGACATTGTTGAAAGAGAGGAACCAGAGATTACCCCTGTCGTCCGTTTGGATCCAGTTGATCTCTGTCAGCGAGTCGATGACGCGGACCAGCTTCTCCTGTTCCTGGTCGAATCGGAAGAGCCCGTTCTGCCCGCCTGCATAGAGCGTTCCGTTGGGGTCGCTGAAGAGGCAGTAGATCATGTCGCTGCCGATGGAGTTGACGCTGTTGGTGTGGTGGAATAATTTGAAATGGTATCCGTCAAATCTGTTGAGCCCATCCTTTGTGCCAAACCAGAGAAAGCCGTTCTTATCCTGCGTAGTGCAAAAGACCGTGCTGTTGGATAGGCCGTTCTCCACCTGAAAATGCCGGAAGTAGTAGGGCTGTGCGTTGGCCCGCAAGAGCCAGAAGGCGGCCAAAAGGGTTAATATGGCAAAGTGTCTGAAACCTGACATAACAGGACGATATGTAACATTTTGCAAAAATTATGATACGGAGTGAATCAGCGGCCTCGTATATAACTTCTACTTTCGACAAAGGATAAAAGTAGTCATTTGGACTGAAAAAATCCATGTAAACGTTTGCAGCCCCACAACATCCAATAATAAAACAGGTTGTCCGAGGGCTATTAATTAAAAACCAATAATTAATTGCTGTATGAAATCCTGCACAAGGTATTTTCTGCGCGAATTCTTCCCACCCGGGACCCTCAAAAAAGGAAGGTTGTTGCTAAGTTGTCTCATCCTTTTGGTACTTTTTGCAAGTCCCGCCTTTTCTCAAGCCAAAGCCAAGATCACCGTTACCGGTACTGTAAAGGACAGCTCGGGCAGGGGTGTTGCCCAGGTGACGGTATCGGAGAGCGGCACCAACAATGCAACATTTACCGACGCCAACGGGAAATTCACCATCAAGGTGAATAGCGCCAGCTCTACGCTGGTATTCAGCTCGGTAGGGTTTACCACCGTGAACCAGGTAGTGGGTACATCTACCGATATCACCGTATCGCTGGTACGGAATGCCAGCGACCTTTCGGATGTGGTAGTCGTAGGTTATAATACGGCAAAGAAAGGGTCTATTACGGCGGCCATTGCCACAGTGACATCCAAGGATATCGACCGGGTGCATGGTGGCAGCACGGTGAGCACGTCCCTTGCCGGTAAGCTGCCGGGTGTCACGTTCCGTCAGGCGGAAGGCCGTCCGGGCGCCAGCGCCAGCATCCAGATCCGCAACTTCGGTCCTGCGCTGTATGTAATCGATGGCGTACAACAGGACGAAGGCCAGTTCAACAATCTGGCGCCGAATGACGTGGAAAGCATCACCGTACTGAAGGATGCCTCCGCGGCCATTTACGGTGTACGTGCCGGTAATGGTGTTGTGGTGGTGACTACTAAAAAAGGTACTACAGGCAGGAATACCATCAATGTGGATGCCTACAATGGTTGGCAGAGCTTTTTCCGATTCCCCAAGGTATTGAACAATACATATGAATATCTCTATTTCAAGGCAGAGGCGGAGATGAACACCTATGGCAGCACCAGCACGACACAAGCCATGCTGGACGAGGCTAAGAAAGGACAGGGGCAATACAGGAGCTTCGACTGGAGGAAATATGTCCTGGGCAATAACGGCGCCCCGCTGCAATCCGTCAACGTCAATATCAATGGCGGTAATGATAAAGTAAATTATTATGTATCCGGTACGAACCTGTATCAGAATTCCGTGCTGGGCAAGCAATACGATTTCAATCGTACGAATATCCAGTCCAATGTGACGGCCAAGCTGTCCACCGGGCTGAAAGTCGGATTCGATATCAATGGCCGCGTGGAGACCAGGCAGAATCCCGGTGTACCCGGTGGCGATGACTATTTCCTGGCCCGTCTGGCTGTATTGAGGAACACCCCCATGGAAAGGCCGTATGCTAACGATAATCCTAAATACCTGAATGATCTGGGCCCGCACCTGGAGTCCAACTATGCGTTCCTGAACAACGAGCTGTCCGGACATTTGCGCAGCGACTGGCGTGTGATCCAGACGAACTTCCACATCGACTATGACGTCCCCGGCGTAAAGGGGTTGTCGCTGCGGGCGCTGGGTTCCTATTATTTTGCCGACTACCTGGAGAATAACCAGGAGTACACCTACAAGGCGTATACTTACGTGGACAGCAACCAGACTTATGTAGCCACGGGTGGTAGCACCAACCCCTGGCGCGATCGTGAGCAGATCAAGAACGTCAACACGGACGTTCAGCTGCAGGCCAACTACACCAACACATTCGGCAAGCATACCATCGGCGCTACCGTCGTGGCGGAAAGGATCAACAACCATTACCTGCGCAACTGGCTGCATGCTTCGCCGCAGTCCAACTATCTGCCGCTGGTGACCTTTGCCATCATGGACCAGTACCAGGATGCGGATACGAGACAGACAAGAACGGGTTATATCGGCCGCTTCACCTACAGCTATGCCAATAAATATTTCTTCGAAGCTTCGGCCAGAAGTGATGCATCTTATCTGTTCGCTCCCGGCTACCGGGTAGGTTATTTCCCCGGCGTCTCCGCCGGCTGGAAAATTACGGAAGAGCCCTGGTTCAGAAATCTGCTGAACAACGACTTCAGGGTATTGTCGGACCTGAAGCTTAGGGGTTCTTATGGCACCCTGGGTGATGACCGGGCTATCAACAGCACCAATGCCATCCTGCCCGACTTCACTTATCTGCAGGGTTATAACTATGGTACGGACAATGGCGGCAACCTGCTGACACCTGCCGTCCTGAATGGCTCGACCGTTACCGCAAGCCGCGACAGGGGCGCGCCTTATACTACTATCTCCTGGATGAAGGATAAGATCACGGACATCGGTATGGACTTCAGCTTCCTGAATGGCCGCCTCACCGGTACGTTCGACTGGTTCTACCGCAAGCGTACTGGCGTACCGGGCCCCAAGAACGATGTGGTGGTGCCTATAGAGCTTGGATATGGTCTGCCGCAATATAATGTCGGCTCCGATGCACAGTATGGCGAAGAAGGGTCATTGACCTATAATGGAAGGATCCGCGAGGTGGGCTTTACCATCACGGGTAACATGAGCTTCACCCGGAACAAATGGCTGCAGGATTATAATCCTGTGTTCAATAACTCCCTGGACCAATACTATAGTTCAAGGATAGGCAGGTATACGAATACCGGCTGGGGTCTTGTTTGTATCGGACAGTTCCAGTCCCAGGAGCAGATCAATAACTACAAAGTGGAGCTGGACAACCAGGGTAACAAGACATTGATGCCGGGGGATCTGATCTATGCCGACCTGAACGGCGACGGCAAGGTCAACGCCTTTGATGGTAATGATCGCAGCGACCAGCGTCCTATCGGATTTGGCTATGGCACGCAGCCGCAGATCAATTTCGGCTTCAGCATTGGCGCCAACTACAAAGGGTTCGATTTCCATGCCGACTTCTCCGGCGCATCGGGTTACACCTGGTACCAGAACTGGGAACAGCGCTGGCCTTTCCAGAACAACGGCAACCTGAACGTGATCTTCAAGGACAGATGGCATCATCAGAATCTTTTTGATCTGAACAGTCCCTGGGTGCCTGGGAAATATCCCGCGCTGCGGTACAATCCCGGTACTTCACTCAGCGACTATGCCGTACAATCTACTTTCTGGCTGCACAACGTAACCTCGTTCAGGGCCAGGACGATAGAGTTAGGGTATTCACTTCCTCCGTCTATTATAAGGAGGGCCAGGATACAACGCGCCAGGATCTATCTCAACGTCTACAATGCGTTCTCGATAGACAACCTCGCCAAGTATAATCTTGATCCCGAGACGATAGATGACAACGGTCTGCAATTCCCGCAGAACAGAGTGATCAACGTAGGTATCAATCTTTCCTTATAAAATCAATGGACCGGAGGTCCGTTGTCCAGGACCGAAGGTCCCGAACGAGAAGGACCGTGACGAAGCAGGTCCGACGAAGTTCTCAGACATAAACCATCTCCATCAAACGGGATAAATTTCGGGAAAGACCCGGTTGAAGGAGACAAATTTCGGAGAAGAAAAAAATATTAGAATGAAAAAGCTATTATCAATAACAACGATTGCGGCCCTGGTCCTTTCCTTGGTGGGTTGTAAGAAGGATAGTGATTTTCTCGACGTCCAACCGACCACCTTTTTAACGAACGATCAGGTGTTTTCGGACCCCAACCTGGTATTGACAGTGCTGGCGGACCTTTATAACAGACTGGAGGATCTATCCAGTCTGGATGGCACCAGCGCCGATGCCGGGTGGAGGACTTTTGCGGATTTCAGCGAAAGCTTTCCGTCGGAGAATGGAAGCTCTTTCCTGGTGCAGCGTACCGGCTGGGGATATGACCAATGGTCCATCAACTGGTCCACCGCCTACACGTATATCCGCGAAGTGAACCTCTTTTTGGAGCGCGACAGCGCCTCGACGCAGCTGTCGGATGCGGACAGGAAACATTTCTATGCGGAAGGCCGCTTCCTGCGCGCCTTTTATTATTTCGAGCTTTGCAAGCGGTATGGCGGCGTGCCCCTGATCACTCATTCGTTGCAAATACCCAAGGATATTACGCAGATACAATTCCCGCGGGCCAAGGAGTCGGATATCTATGATTTTGTCATCAGCGAGGCAGAAGCTATCAAGGGTGATCTGCCCGCAGATATCACCTGGAAATCAAGGGCCAGCAGAGGCGCCGCTGTTGCCATGGAGTGCCGCGCCGCCCTGTATGCGGGCAGCATTGCCAAGTATGGCGCTACTACCGCGGCCGTATCGCTGCCTGGCGGGGAAGTAGGCATTGCATCGTCCAAGGCGAATGATTACTATACCAAGGCGTTGAGCGCCGCCAACGAGATCATCGCGGGTACAGATGGGGCGTATGCATTGTACAACAACGGGGGCGATCTTTCGGACAACTATGCCAACCTGTTCCTGGATAAGGGCAGCGCCGAGACCATCTTTATGGAAGATTTCAAGACGGGTGGCAAGACGCACGGCTTCACTACGAACGATCAGCCTTATTCGCTGTCGGATGAAGGTGGTGACGCCGGCCGCCTCGATCCTTCTTTGAACCTGGTAGAACAATATGAAAAACTGGACAATACGTTTGCTCCGCTGGCGACAGTGGATGGAAGCAACAATCCTATCACTTACACCAACCTGCAGGACATCTTCGCCGGCAGGGATGCGCGTCTGGCAGGCACGGTCTTATTGCCTGACGGTCTGTACAAAGGGAAGAAGGTGGATATCTGGGCCGGCTATTATATAGCGGCCGACAAGTCCCTCTTCACCAGTGATGAAGCAGGTCATACCAGGGCGTTGCCGGGAACGACCACGCCCGTACAGGTAGTAGGTATCGATGGCCCCGTCAATGGACTGGAGCTGAGGACGCAAAGCGGATTCTATATCCGTAAGTACATCGATCCAACGACTGGTTCCGGCAGACGTGGTCAGGGCAGCACCGTAGCTTTTATCCGCTACCGTTTTGCCGAGGTGCTGTTGAATGCCGCCGAGGCTTCGTTCGAACTGGGTCATCCGGATGACGCCGCAGGGTTTATGAACAAGGTAAGGGCTCGTGCCGGACTGACGACGCCGCTGGTGGCAGGGGATATCACCTTCGACCGCATCGCACATGAGCGCAGGATCGAGCTGGCATTCGAGGGACATATCCTTTTCGATTATAAACGCTGGAGGATAGCGCATAAGGTTTGGGACGGCGCTCCTACTACCCTGGCCGATGTAAAGAGCAGTCTTGGCGTGGCTACCCGTCACAGCACGCAGCCATGGGGTCTTTGGCCGTACAAGGTGTACGCCCCCACCGATCCTACCATCAATGGCAAATGGATCTTCAAGGAGACGCTGCCCGCACTGGCTACGGGATACAATAAATTCCTCTTCGGGAACTATTATTCTGCGATCAGCAACGATGCGATTGCGGCTAACCCCAAGCTGGTACGACAACCCAACCAATAAAACGCCATTAGCGTTCAATACGCACTTTAAAAATCGACAAATGAAAAAAACTTCTTTTAAATATTTTTTAGGTGTCCTGGTCCTTGCTTCGGTGGCGTCCTGTAAGAAGGATAATTATTCCGCGCCGAGCTCTTATCTCACCGGGCATCTTTTATACAACAGCGATACCATACAGGTGGAGCGGGATCAGGTACCGTATCAGATCTACCAATATGGATTTGGAAAGGTTGCGCCTATCAGCCATACGTTCACACAGGATGGCAGCTTTTCCGAAGTGCTGTACAATGGGGATTATAAGATCATTATTCCCAATGGACAGGGCCCCTTTATATGGAAGCAGACGGCAGGCGGCAATCCCGATACCGTGAATGTCTCGCTGAAGGGTAACCAGTCCGTGGACCTGCAGGTCACGCCTTATTACATGATCCGCAATGCCAGCATAACTATCAGCGGCGGGACGGCCACGGCCACCTGTAAGGTAGAGAAGATCATTACGGATGCCAATGCCAGGGATGTGGAAAGAGTGAGCCTGTATGTAAATAAGACGCAGTTCGCATCCAATAGCGACAACATCGTCAAGCAAGATCTGGCTGCCGCCGACATCGCGGATATGAACAATGTTTCGCTGAGCGTGGCTGTTCCCGCGATCACCAACCCCACGCAGAATTATGTGTATGCGCGTATAGGGGTGAAGATCGACGGATTGGAGGATATGATCTTTTCGCAGCTGGTGAAAATATCATTTTAACAGTTTAAGTACATTTTAGCAAGAGCAGGTAGTTCGTTTTAGTATAAATTGCCAATGGGGCGGGTATCCCCGCCCCTTCTTTTTAACATGAAGAAACTTGGAGCATTTATTATTTTTGGCTGGGTATCGCTGTCTTCTCGGGCCCAGGTGAAGGTGGAGCTGGTACAGCATGTTGCGGCAACAACGGATAACAAGTGGTATACGGGCAGTCGCGCTCCCTTATTGAAGGAGCCGTTCAGCAAGCTGCCCGTCACGGCCTTTCAGCCGGGTGGCTGGCTGCGAAGACAGCTGGAATTGCAGCGGGACGGGCTTACCGGGCATCTGGGTGAGATCAGCATCTGGCTGACGAAGAAGGATAATGCCTGGCTGACAAAGGATGGGAAAGGCAAGTATGGATGGGAGGAGCTGCCTTACTGGTTGAAGGGGTACGCCAACATCGGATATATGCTCCGGGATCCCGCTATGATCAAGGAGTCCTTGTTCTGGATCAATACCGTGCTGAGCAACCAACGTGCGGATGGCGATTTCGGTCCTGCCGTCTTGCGTAAGGGTAACAGGGACCTTTGGACGAATATGCCGATGCTGTGGTGTTTGCAATCTTATTATGAATACTCCCATGATCCGCGTGTGCTGAAGTTCATGAGCAGGTATTTCAAATGGGAATTGTCCATACCCGATGAGCATTTCCTGGAGGACTATTGGGAGAACAGCAGGGGCGGGGATAATATGCTGAGCGTGTACTGGCTGTATAACCGCACCGGCGAGCCCTGGCTGCTGGACCTGGCTACGAAGATAGACAAGAATACGGCCGACTGGCGTCAGAAAGATAATCTACCCAACTGGCACAATGTGAACATTGCCCAGTGTTTCCGGGAGCCTGCCACCTATTATCTGCAGAGTCATAAGCAAGCCGACCAGGATGCTACCTACAATGATTTTGCCCTTATAAGAAATATTTATGGACAGGTGCCCGGCGGTATGTTCGGGGCGGATGAGAATGCCCGTAAGGGATATGACGATCCCCGGCAGGCTGTGGAGACCTGTGGCATGGTCGAGCAGATGACCTCCGATGAGTTCCTGCTGCGGATGACGGGAGATACCAAGTGGGCGGAGAATTGCGAGGATGTGGCGTTCAATACTTTCCCCGCCGCCTTTATGCCCGACTATCGCAGCCTGCGTTATCTCACGGCGCCGAATATGGTGATCAGCGACAGCCGGAACCATGCGCCGGGTATTGCCAACGAGGGACCTTTTCTGATGATGAACCCTTTCAGCAGCCGTTGCTGTCAGCACAATCATGCGGCCGGATGGGTCTATTATGCGGAGAATGCCTGGATGGCGACGTCCGACAATGGGCTGGCTGCGCAGCTGTATGTGGAAGGGAAGGTGACAGGAAAGGTGGGGACGGGCGGGCAGATGGTGTCGATCACGGAAAAGACGCATTATCCTTTCGAGGAGGCCATCGAGCTCACCGTGACGACAAAGGCCGCCGTCAATTTCCCCTTGTATCTGCGTGTACCCGGCTGGTGCGCCGGTGCGCAGGTGGAAGTGAATGGCAAGCCTGCTTCCTTCAGCGGGGAGGGGGCATATATCCGGCTGTCCGGCGTGTGGAAGAATGGAGATAAGATAAAGCTGACGTTGCCGATGGCGTTGAAGCTGGTGACCTGGGAAAAGAATAAAAATAGTGTCAGTGTAAGCTATGGTCCGCTGGGGTTCTCCTTAAAGATAGATGAAAAGTACGATCAGAAAGATAGCCGGTCCACCGCGCAGGGTGATGCGGGCTGGCAGGAAAATGCCGATGCCGGCAAGTGGGCTTCTTACGAGATATTGCCTGCCTCCGACTGGAACTATGGACTGGAGCTCGATCCTTCGGGGGATGTTACGCGGTTTTTTTCCGTGGAGAGAAGACCATGGCCGGCGGACAATAATCCTTTTACGAATGCGTCGGCGCCTATTGTGCTGAAGACAAAGGGGCGGCAGATACCATCGTGGACGGTGGATCAATATGGATTGTGCGGGGTGCTGCCGCAGAGTCCTGTTGCTACGAGCGAGCCTTTGAAAGAGCTTACGTTGGTGCCGATGGGTGGGGCGAGATTGAGGATATCCTCTTTTCCTGTGGTGAACGGGGCGGCGGCTGGAACAGCCGATGGCGGACAGGGGAGCACGTATACCAACCCGTTGCTGCCTTCCGGTCCTGACCCCTATAGCTGTTACCAGGACGGATATTATTATTACACCCATACGATGGGGCATCGTCTGGACCTGTGGAAGACAAGAGATATTACGGACCTGCGGCATGCCGAGCGCAAGACCATTTATACGCCACCGGCCGGTACGGCTTATTCCCGCGATCTGTGGGCGCCCGAGGTCATGTTCCTGGATGGGAAATGGTATGCGTACTATGCGGCGGATGACGGGCATAACAAGACACACCGGCTGTATGTGCTGGAGTGCGACTCGCCCGATCCCATGACGGGGGAGTGGGTCTTTAAAGGGAAGATCACCGATGCCACCGACAAGTGGGCGATAGACGGAGACGTGTTCAAGTATAAAGGCCAGCTGTATATGGTGTGGTCGGGATGGGAGGGCGACGTGAATGGGGAGCAGGATATCTATATTGCCCGGATGAATGATCCGTTGACTATCGAGAGCCAGCGGGTTAAGATCGGCGCTCCGGACTATGGATGGGAAAAGATAGGGGATATCAACAATCCCAAGGACGATCCTCCGCATATCAATGTCAACGAGGGACCGCAGGGGCTGGTCCATGGCGATGATCTTTTTGTCATTTATTCTGCCAGCGCCTGCTGGACGGATAATTATGCGCTGGGTATGCTGCGCTATACGGGGAAGGGTGACATCCTCGATCCAAAGTCATGGAAGAAGTCCGACAGTCCTGTGTTCCGGCAGTCCCTGGCCAACAAGGTGTATGCCACGGGGCACAATTCTTTTTTCCTTTCTCCGGATGGGAAGGAGAATTGGATATTGTATCATGCGAATGCGCAGCCGGGTCAGGGTTGTGGGAATACGCGGGCTCCCAGGGCGCAAAAGTTCACGTGGAATGCGGAGGGCGAGCCGGTATTTGGGGAGCCTGTAAAGGATGGAGAGGCGTTGCCTGTGCCTTCGAGATAAGACATGCCCCTCGATAGGGGCTGACAGAGATTTTACCGACCCGGGGCCGTGGACACGGCCCGGGTTGACAGAGATAATAATGACCGGCCCGGCCAGGGACTGGTAGAGATAACTAAAAACAAAAGTATTCGGATGAAAAAGATTTGTATGCTGACGGCTTTGTTCTTTTTGGTCATTTTGGCAAGGGCCCAGGATTTCCGCGCCCCTGCTTATCCTCTTATCACGCACGATCCTTATTTCAGCATCTGGTCCACGACGGACAAGCTTACGGCCTCACCCACCAAACACTGGACCGGCGCCGAACAGCCGTTGCTGGGTATCGTAAAGGTGGATGGGCTGACCTATAGATTCCTGGGGGCGGAAGACATCGGCTATAAGACCGTCCTGCCCGCGGCGGATGAAAAGCCTTATGAAGTGGCGTATACGGAGGATGCTCCCGCCGATGGATGGAAGGACCTTGCGTTCAACGATGGCGGCTGGAAGAGAGGCAAAGCGCCTTTTAGCGACAACGAAAGCACGGCCGGCACCCTCTGGAAGTCGAAGGATCTCTGGGTACGCCGGACCTTCAATATCGCCGGTGGCCGGTCGCAGCCATTATTCCTGAAACTACAGCATGATGACAATGTGGAAGTATATCTCAATGGGACACCGATCTATCAGCGTAAAGGGTGGACAGGCAAGTTCATCTATATCCCTCTCGAAGGAGAAAAGAGGGCCGCTTTGAAGACAGGCAGCAATGTGCTGGCCATTCATGTGGCCAATACCGCGGGTGGCGCATGGCTCGATGCCGGGCTTGTGGAAAAGGTGGTGGACCCTACCGCCGTGGCCGTAAAAGAAGCCGAGCAGAAGAGCGTCACCATCCAGGCGACGCAAACAAAATATGCCTTCAACTGCGGCAAGGTAGACCTGTCGCTGACCTTTACGTCGCCCCTGCTGCCGAACGATCTGGATCAGCTGTCCAGGCCTGTATCGTATGTATCCGTGAGCGTACAGTCCAATGATGGCGCCAGGCATGCCGTACAGGTATATTTTGGAGCATCTACCGATATTGCCGTCAATACGCCCGTGCAGCCCGTAAAGGCGGACAAGTATGCCGCGGAGGGTCTTGCCATCCTGAAGGCGGGCACCGTAGAGCAGCCTGTATTGAAGAAGAAAGGCGACGACCTGCGGATCGACTGGGGCTATATGTATGTCGCTGCGGCGGGAAAAAATATCGTTCAATCCATTTCGACTACCGTCGCGCCTGCCAGTCTTTTTGCGGGTACCGGCTCCGGCGCCGGCATGCAGGGGAAGCATCTTTGGCTGAATACGGTGGCGACACTGGGTTCCGTAGGGGGCACGCCAAAAGAGCAATTATTCCTTATCGGATATGATGATATCTATGCCATACAATATTTTCACCAGGACCTGCGCGCCTGGTGGAGGGATAAGCCCGGCGCCAGCATCGAGAAGGAATTGTCGGCGGCCGCTGCCGGCTATGGGGATATCATAAAGAAGTGCGTATCTTTTAATCAGCAATTGTATTCGGATGCCCTGAAGGCGGGTGGCGAGAAATATGCCCGTCTTTGCGAGCTCACCTATCGCCAGAGCGTTGCGGCGCACAAGCTGCTGAAGAGCCCACAAGGAGAGATCCTGTTCCTTTCCAAGGAAAATTTCAGCAACGGGTCCATCAATACGGTGGATGTCACGTATCCTTCCGCGCCGCTGTTCCTCGTATATAATCCTGATCTGCTGAAGGGGATGTTGAATGGCATCTTTTATTTCAGCGAGAGCGGCAAGTGGGCGAAGCCTTATTCCGCGCATGATCTGGGTACGTACCCTCTTGCCAACGGCCAGACATACGGAGAGGATATGCCCGTGGAGGAGAGTGGTAATATGATGATCCTCACGGCTGCGATAGGGAAAGTGGAAGGCAATGCGGACTATGCTAAAAAGCATTGGGAGACGCTGAGCACCTGGGCCGCTTACCTGGCCAAGGATGGTTTCGATCCGGCCAATCAATTGTGTACCGACGACTTTGCCGGGCATCTTGCCCGGAATGCGAATCTTTCCGTAAAGGCCATCGTAGCCCTGGGCGGTTATGCCCAGCTGGCGGCGCAGATGGGCGCCAAAGAAACGGCGGATAAATACTCGGCGATGGCGAAGGATATGGCCGGCAAGTGGACGGGCATGGCCGATGACGGGGATCATTATACGCTGACATTCGGCGGAAAGGGCACCTGGAGCCAGAAATACAATATGGTATGGGATAAGATCCTGGGACTGGGTCTTTTCCCGAAAGAGGTATATGACAAGGAGGTGGCTTATTACCTGACCAAACAGAATAAATACGGATTGCCGTTGGACAGCCGTCGCGGGTATACCAAGTCGGACTGGATCATGTGGACGGCCACGCTGACGAACAACCGGCATGACTTTGAAGCCATTACCGATCCCGTATATACGTATGTCACCGAGACGCCCACCCGGGTGCCGTTGAGCGACTGGCATGAGACGGAGGACGCGAAGCAGGTAGGGTTCCAGGCGCGTAGCGTGGTAGGCGGTTATTTTATCAAGGTGCTGGAAGAAAAGCTTAAAAAATAATATATGCGAAACCTTATCTGTCTCGCCGGTGCTGTTCTTTTCCTGGGAATGCGTGGGGTCGCGCAGGATGGCGTTTTCCTGTCGCACTATGTATTTGAAAAGTTCCAGAAAGGAAAAGTTTTTTTCAAGTCGGGTTCTACGCAGGAGGTGGACCTGAATTACAATACGCTGACGGCCGAGATGGTATTCGACGAGGGGGGTGGAAAGTATCTGGCGATGGGCGAGCCGGAGAAAGTAGATTCGGTGGTGATCGCCGGACGGACATTTATCCCGGGGGACAAGAAGTTCTATGAGCTGTTGTGCAGGTGTTCTTCTCCGCTGCTGGCGGAATATAGCGCCACTATCAAGGAGGAAGGAACCAGTCTGGGATATGGAATGACGTCGAACACGGCAGCGGCCAATACGTTGAAATCGCTGATCCAGAGCGGGGGGGCGTATAATCTGAAATTACCCGATGGATTTCAGGTGCTGCCCAAACACGAATATTTTATATTTTCCAACGGGCAGTACCGTCCTGCCAATAGCGCCCGTCAGCTGAACAATATATTCCCGGCAAAAAAAGAGTTTATCAACCACTGGGTGAAGGAACACCACACGGATTTTTCAAGCAATGATGATATGATAGCCTTGATACAGGCCATCGACAAAAATTAAATTATGAATCGGAGATCGTTAGATCGCAGATCATGAGCTCCATTAAATGACATTATGTACGTGAATAACAGAAGCATGTTTTTTGGCGTCGGCATGTTGTTGCTGACACTGACCATGGGAAGGGCCCTTGGTCAAGGCAAGGTCTGGTCCGCGGAAAAGGCAAATGCATGGTATAGTCAGCATAAATGGCTGACGGGGGCCAATTATATCCCGGCCAATGCGATCAATCAGCTGGAAATGTGGCAGGCGGAGACATTCGACCCGGTCACCATCGATAAGGAGCTGGGTTGGGCCGAGAGCATCGGGTTCAATACCCTACGGGTATTTTTGCATTCCGTAGCCTGGAAGGAAGATCCGGCGGGGTTCAAGAAGAGGGTGGATCAGTTCCTGGGGATAGCCGATAAGCATCATATCCAGCCCTTGTTCGTGTTTTTTGACGATTGCTGGAATAAGGTTCCCAAGGCGGGGGTACAGCCTGCGCCAAAGACGGGCATACATAATTCCGGCTGGGTACAGGATCCGGGGCAGCCTGCTTCCACCGATCCGGCGAATTTCCCGGGATTGGAGAAATATGTAAAGGATGTGTTGACGACCTTTGCGCACGATAAGCGTATATTGCTGTGGGATTTGTACAACGAGCCGGGCAACAGCGGCAAAAAGGACTCATCCCTGCCCTTGCTGACCAGGGTTTTCGAATGGGCCAGGCAGGTGAATCCGGACCAGCCCATCAGCGCGGGTCTTTGGGATTGGAGCTTCGAGAAGCTGAATGCGTTCCAGATAGCCAATTCGGACGTGATCACGTATCATAACTACGAAGAGCTGCCGATGCATCGCCGGGTGGTGGAGCTTTTAAAGGTCAATGGCAAGCCGTTGATCTGTACGGAATATATGGCCCGTATCCGGAATAGCCGTTTTTCTACGATATTGCCGATGCTGAAGAAAGAAAATGTGGCGGCCATCAACTGGGGTTTTGTATCAGGGAAGACAAATACCATTTATGCGTGGGACACGCCGATGCCGGATGGCAGCGAGCCCAGGGAATGGTTCCATGATATTTTCCGTAAGGATGGAACGCCTTACAAGCAGGAAGAAGTAGACCTGATAAAAGAGCTAAATGGGGTGAAATAGCCAATGAGCAACAGGATATCCAAAGTGACCATTCTTGACATTGCCCGGGAATTGAATATTACCGCGGCGACGGTGTCACGTGCGCTGAACGATCATCCTGGCATTCGTGAGTCTACGAAGAAGGCGGTGCGCGAGACCGCGACCCGATTGAATTACAAGCATAATAAGATCGCCAGCTCCCTGCGGCTGGGGAAGTCCAGTATCGTGGGGGTCA
This sequence comes from Puia sp., assembly GCA_035545935.1. Lineage (GTDB taxonomy): Bacteria > Bacteroidota > Bacteroidia > Chitinophagales > Chitinophagaceae > Puia. Next base: position 28,555 of record DASZXP010000257.1, read on the forward strand.
TCATTCCCTCGGCGGAGATCAATTTCTTCGGCTCCGTCGTGCATGGTATCGAGAAGGTGGCGGCCGAGAATAATTATACCGTACTGATCTACCAGTCGAATGAGCTGTACGAGTATGAGAAGAAGGGGGTGCAGACTTTCCTGCAGTCCCGGGTGGACGGGGTATTGGCGTCCATTTCGAAAGAGACCATCAACCTGGATCATTACAGCGAGATCCGTAATAGGGGGATCCCGTTGGTGCTGTTCGATAGGACGGATGACAAGCTGGGGGTTTCTTCCGTGGTGGTGGATGATTATGCCGGAGCCTTCCAGGCGACCAGTCATCTCATCGACAATGGGTGCCGGCGGATAGCGCATATTGCGGGACAGCAGCATGTGAATATTTTCAACCTCCGGCTGAAGGGGTATATCGAGGCCCTGAACGTACACAATATGCCGCTGAACGAAGATCTGATCGTATATGGAAAGGTGAGCATCGAGAGCGGCAGAGAATGTATGAAGCAGCTGCTGGCGAGAAAGGTGATACCGGATGCGGTGTTTGCCGTGGAGGATTTTACGGCGCTGGGGGCTATACAGGCCATCAAGGCGGCGGGGTTGAGGATCCCGGAGGATATAGCTATCATCGGATTTGCCAACGAGGCATTTGGAGAATATTTGACGCCTTCGCTGTCTACTGTCAATCAGCAGACCGTGACCATGGGGGAGGAGGCGGCGCGGCTGCTTTTCGAGGGGCTGCGCAGTGGGGAGCCTTTTCATGCGCATCCGCGGAAGCTGGTGTTGAAGCCCCAGGTGATCTGCCGGGGGTCCAGTGTAAAATACCCCGAGGGGGGTGGGCGATGAGGCGGAGTTTCCTTTTTATATTATTGGTTGGCCGGCTGCTGCCGGTGATGGGGCAGACCAGCGCTGCGAGGGCGGGCCGTGTGGTCGAGTGGCCGGCGGGCGAGCATCGGATGGGGCGTCTCGTGCTGTCGATGGCAGCGGACAGCGGTCTGATACGAAGTTTGTCGGTGGTGCGGAATGGTGTTGTCCGGAACGTGTTGCGCGACGCTGATCCGACCTTTTTGCTTCGGGTGGGCCGTCGGGACCTCATTTCACAGAATGGCTGGAATATATTTTTCGACAAGGTGCCGGCGAAGGGGTATAAATCCTATGAGGTGCGGCTGGAGAAGAAGAATATTTCCGTCACCCGGTCGGATGTCCGGACGGTGGTTGCCGTGGATGGGGTCAGCGCGCCGGGTTTTACAGGACGTATCGAAATAACGTTGTATCACGGGTCCCTGCTGATGAATATAGCCGCGGTGGTGACGACGCAGCAGGACTCTACCGCCATTCTGTATGATGCGGGGCTGGTGAGCAGGGGGGCGCGGTGGGATTCTGTTGGGTGGTGTGGGGTGGATGGGAGGCTGCGGGTGCATGCCGGCGGAGCCACGGCAGGACAGCCTGGCGGTGCTGAAGACAGCGCTCATCCTGAGGCTGTAAAATACAGGGCGATCGCGGTCCGGAGCGGGTCTGCCAATGCTGCCAAAGAGGCTTCCATGGGTTCACTGGTTGTTTTTCCTGCGCCGCATCAATATTTCTATCCGTTGGATGAGGCCTTCAATTTGCGCTTCGTCTGGTGGAGCAGTCATGGTCTGGGCATCCGGCAGGAACCCGAAGGGGACCATCGTTTTGTGCCGTGGTTCAATGCGCCGCCGGGGACGGAGCAACGCCTTAATTTCTTTTGCTTGCCCGGAGATCAGGACCTGGCGGGTGTGATGGATGCCGTAAAGGCGTATACCCGCGGGGATCATTATAAACCGCTGCCGGGGTATAAGACCTTCTCCAGTCACTTCCATAATGAATATATCACAAAGGTGGTATTGGCGGGTAAGCCTGTGCCCGAACGAACCGGAGGTTCGTTGTCTGGGACCGCAGGTCCCGACCAAGGAGGACCGAGGCGAAGCAGGTCCGACGAAGGCCTACAGACATTAGATACGCCGGAGTTTGTCCGGTATTTTAAAGAGGCGGGCATCGATATCGTCCATTTGGCGGAGTTCCATGGCGTGGGGCATCCCAAAGGGCCGGATGAGCAGCGGTTGAAGGAGCTGGATGCATTGTTCCGGCAATGTCGCCGGTTGTCGGATCGCCGATTCCTTTTGTTGCCCGGCGAGGAGCCGAATGAGTTCTTTGGAGGGCATTGGCTGGCCTTTTTCCCACATCCTGTATATTGGATCATGTCGCACCGGCAGGGGGATGCCTTTATAACGGAAGACCCTATGCGAGGGAAAGTATACCATGTGGGGAGTGCTGCCGAGATGATAGACCTGCTGCAACGAGAACAGGGGTTGGGATGGACGGCGCATCCCCGGACAAAGGGATCTACGGGCTATCCGGATGCATACAGGGGCGCACCTTTCTTTCGTTCGGAGTATTGGCTGGGCGGGGCCTGGAAGGCTTTGCCCGCGGACCTGTCGCAGCCCCGGCTGGGCCGGCGGGTGCTGGACCTGCTGGATGATATGAACAATTGGGGATTGGACAAGCGGGTGCTGGCGGAAGCCGATCTGTTCACGATCGACAGGGCCAATGAGATGTATGGGCATATGAATGTGAATTATCTGAAGATGGGGGCGCTGCCTGCTTTTGACAAGGGGTGGGGGGCTGTGCTGGATACATTGCGGCGGGGACGTTTCTTTTCTACTACGGGGGAGGTGCTGATCCCATCCTTTAGCGTGAATGGAGGGGAGCCGGGAGATGTTGTGACGGCGGGCCGGGGCAAGGCCGTGCGTGTAAATGGATCGGGGGGGCAGGCCAATGTGAGCTTCCGGGTGGAGTGGACCTTCCCGTTGAACTTTGCGGAGCTGGTGTCGGGGGATGGGGAGAAGGTGTATCGGCAGCGGATCGATCTTTCTTCTAATCGATCTTTTGGCGTTCAAACCTTTGTGATACCTGCCGATCTCTCCGGTCGCAAATGGGTGCGGCTGGAGGTGTGGGATGTGGCGGCGGACGGGGCGTTTAGCCAGACGGTGAGGTTGCGGTGATGATCCGGTGGCTGGGAGAATGTTAACTATTCGCAGGTTTATTTAGCTCCAGCCATTTAATAAAATCAATTTCCTCCCTCGGCATAAAGAAACCTTGGATGCAATTTGGATTGCGAACGCAAATTTGGATATGGCTTTTGGCAAACAACCCTGCTCCCCGGAAAGCCGGTCCACCTTCGGTAAAAACACCTCTTGCAGTGTCAAATATTTTATAATCACTGTAGCCTTTTGCTTTGATATCCTGTTGAACCTGGTCGAATATTGCAGCATGCATGAATTCTATTGCCGCACAATCCAGATGCCTCATAATTTTGTCTTTGTGCGGATCATTGGCAAGGTCTTTATTGCTTGGCAATTCCTTTCCTGATCTTTTATAAAGTTCCTCCATAACTAAGAAGGACCTGGTTAAGAGTTGAATATATTTTCTGTCAAGGAAATCGCAACAATAGCCTAAATAGAGTACTGCACCGATGACTGCAGGTTCCTTGATGGCTCCGCGATCCTTCTTTTCCTGTGCCCATTGGAGAGCCCTTTCATAATTGTTTTCCCAGAAATACATACCATGGCCAAGCCAGTCAAACGGCTTCTGGCTGATTTTAATTTCATTGGGCTCTTTCAGAAGAGCATTTCTTACTGATGCTTCGCATCCATGGAAGCCAATGATCAAATTGGGCTTAACATCGTACATGAAAAATTATCGAGGCGACGTAACTGCGAGATCTTCATAAGGCTTGGTCAGGTTTCCCGAGGGATCAAGGATACCTGCACTGACAAGAGAGCGAATAGCTTCTTCTTTCGAAACTTCCTGCTGCAGTTTCTGATCAAAAAGATCCATTAGTAGGTTAAAGTCCTTTTCGCTCATTTCCTAAATTATTTAGACAAAGATAATAAATTCATTTAAATAATAGCTTCAAAGCTGGACCTGCATAGTGCTTTATAATATATTGTAAATTCTTGATAATAAGGTGGTTTAAGCTATTGATAAAATTTCGAAAGCTGTGATGGATCCCCCTAAACTGGCAATAAAAAAAGATGATGCCGGATGTGGTGGCTATCGCGCAGTGGAGATACGGGACTAACCCTGGATATGACATCGATACCAAGATGGGCAGACATCGACTTCGCCGTGCTGCCGATAGGGGACAGGTTAACCATGGGGGGCCGAAGTTGAAAGGCGCACTTTCAATCAGCCAAAGATAAATATGGTCCTGCATATTGCTTAAGCTGATCAGACCTTGCACAATATGTGGATTTCCTTCGATGGTCAATTTAAATATTGACCAGCTGGATTATTTTCCCCACAAGACCCTAATCCGAAAAGAGCTGAAAATAGATGATCTGGTGTTTGTGGAAGAATGATTGTCAACAGCGTCCTACTCACCGATGCACCGTAAATGTCATCATTTTGCTGCCCGGCTGCCCCTGGTCCGTGATACCCTGGACGAGAAGCAGATAGGTCCCCGGTATATCCGATGTATAAAAGGAGGTAGTCAGCTTTCCACTCTCACCGGTATGGATATCCGGCGACCATTGCAGGAGATTGCGGAAGTCGGGTATGCGAGAGGATGGAGGCGTGCCCTTATCGTAGATGGGAGTATAGAATTCCTGTTGTAGCTGGATACCTTCATAGTGGATGGCTACCGCATTGGGATCGAGCGGATAGCCGCCCAGGTCGCCGTCATAAGTTTTACAAACAACAATTCCGTCATTTACCAGCGGACCGATATAGAACTTACGGGCCACCACATCGATCTGTCTGAATTTTAGCGGGTTGATGGCCAGGATCTTTTCCGCATCATAGACCGGAACGCCGTCGATAAGCATCAACGGGTCGTCTTCGAACCAGGTGTTGAAGAGGTTATTCCGTACTCTAAAATGGACTTTCCCCGACGACCTCGACAGGCGCACTTCTTCGATGTATTCGTGCATCACTTCTTCCGTGGTTTGGAATCGGGTGTAATCGTCCAATCTATACCTGTTATCTCCCCGTCCGTAAAAGGGAAGCGTATCCTTGTCGTCGGCCGGTCGCCATTTTCTTTTCAGCTCACGGAGATAGGCGTTCTCGGCCTGTACATCGATGCTGCGTCCAAGCAATTGGTTTTGGAGGGCGGGGGAAATATGGAATGGTGTGGTGGTCCAGCTATCCGCCCTGTCGTAAAAGGGGTTGGCAAGATCGATACGGTAGTTGCTGTCCGCAGGTCCTGTCTGTACGAGGATGTCGCTGGCGCCTGTAAAATTTTTGGTGTTGAATACAAGGGAGCCGTCGGGCCGGCTTTTGGCCGCGGAGAAAGTAAATGCTTTCCCGGGTACGGAGAGATAACAGAGCGTGGGGGGCGGTGTGCGTCCCGTTGTTTTATCGACGAGCCGTCCTGTGATGAGTGATCCGTTGATCTCGGGGAGGAATTCGAAATACGGCGTCTTGCGCTGCAATATATCTTCCCATTTGAATCGGGACCAGCCCTGTGTCAGGAGCAGGTTGTCCAGGGCGTCGGCAGCCGCGGCGGAGGAGTCCTGCATATAATACAATGGGTCTTCGATGGCGCCGTTGAGCTCGGAGTTCAGCAAAAGCCAGGTGAGTATATTGTCCCGGGGAATGCGCTGTAACGAGTCGATCAGAAATACGGAAAGGGATAGGTTGCCATCGAGGGGCCGGCCTGTCGACCCGGTGGTGGTCAGGGTAAGGTCTGCTCTCTTGCGAAGTCCATAAGACGACTGTGAAAGTTCCGGCGTGATGGTCATGGTATTCAGCCGCGTGAGGCCGGGGCAATACAGCCGTTCGCAGACGGGAACACGGTCCTGGGTAAAGATGGTGAGGCGCGAGATGCCTTCGCTCAGGTCCTTTATATCCGCAAAGAACGTGGCCTGGCTGCCGGAGAAAAAGGCTTGCTGCACGCTGACAAGATGGTGACGTGTCTGTATAAAAAGATAGGTCGAAGCTCCCACGGCCTGTGGCGTCGCGGCATTGAGCGTCACCTTGATCTTATTCTCTTCTTTTGTAAGATGCATGACATAGCCGTTGTCAAAGATCTCGGGCATGTCCTGTGTAAGGGTAGTGTCGGCCAGGCGTACGATGGCTTTGTATCGCCTGCCTTTTATGGGGGTGAAGCTAAAGCTGCCCATGCCCAGATGGGTGGATTGAAAACGCGCCACCGTATCGCCATTCCCATCGAATACCACGCCGCTGCCATCCAATCCGTGCTGATGCGGATCCGTGGCCTTGAATGCGATGAGGGAGGTAAGTCCATACACCAGGTTGCCGCCCTCGGGGAAGAATCGTATGGAGGCGGATGGTGCGGTGACCGTATCCGGCGCCGCGCTGGTGAATGTATTGACGATGGTGATCTGCTCGTGGAAGAATTGCGCCGGGGCAAAGTTCTTCATCCAGGATGTATAACTACGGAGGAGGTAGTTGCCGGAGGGAATGGTTACCGGCAGGGTGAATGAGCCCGCTCCCGAGCCTTGTCTGAGCTGGACGCGGGTCTGCAGGACAGGCGCCTGGTCCTTGTTGAGCAGTTCGACATAAGCGATATCGGATGCGCCGGGGGTATGAGTTGCCGCGTCGACATTATAGACCTTGAACCAAAGCGTTTCTCCTGACAGGAAAAATGTCTTGTCGGGATGGAGGAATATTTTTTCCTGATAGTCCGTAGCCTGGTATTGTTCCCAGCCGTGCTGCAGGCTGGAGACCACGGGGTCCTGCGCATATAGGTGCGCGTGGCAGGACAGCAGGATCAATATATAGAAGACTTTGCTCATGGATGTCGTGTTTAAGGCCAGAATGAAGGTTTTACATTGACGCCGCCCTGGTATCTGCAGTCCAGGCATCTGTTGGGAGCGACGATAAGGGGGCCGTTGCTGACAAAATAGTAGGGTCCAAAGCTGTCGTCCGGGTAAAGCCAGCTATGGAAGTCGTCCGCACTTAGTCTTCGGGCTTCATCGGTGGGGCAGCCCTCGAAATAGACATAATGAGGCCAGTCGTTGAGCTGGGAATGACTAATATACATTTGCGCCTGCTGGATAGAGGAAGCGCTTATATAGCCGATGACGGGTTCGTTGGGATTGCTGGTGCAATAGATATTGCCCGTGAGCTGGGTAGGTTGCAGGTCGAAGAGCGTTCCTACCTCTTGCGAGGTCTTTTGGATCAGCTGCCAGTAGTCGTAGGCGTCTTTTGTCAGCGCATACTGACGTACGACGATGTAATA
>DASZXP010000258.1:0-3657 GCA_035545935.1 Puia sp.
GTTTTCCGGACATACAACAATGAGCTCCGCACCGGCGACATCATCGTAGCATTCGACCATACGCCTGTCGGAACAGTAGATGAGCTGCACAAACAATTAAATGAGTCCGTCATCGGTCGGGCCGTCAAGCTCGACGTGCTGCGGGGCGGTCATAAGACGGCGGTAAACGTGATCCCGGGGGAAATAAAGTAATGCGGCGCCCGGCCATTTGGTCCGGTCTGTCGAAGCAGTCTACGCCCTGTTCCGCTCATCGATAGCGGAGGAAAGATCATCGAAGATCTCGTCGATACCGCCTTCTCCCTTGATATAGACCACCTTATCGTATTTTTTATAGTGGTCTGCCACAGCGGCGGTCTTTTTTTCGTACTCCGCCAGACGGGCGAGAATGACGTCTTCTTTCGTATCGTCGGACCTGCCGGAAGTGAGTCCGCGGTTCAACAGGCGTTTGACCAGCTCATCCTGACCCACCTGAAGGGCCAGCACGACGGCAATGGAAGTGCCTTTTTGATTCAGCAGCTTATCCAGGGCCTCCGCCTGGGCCGTCGTCCGGGGGAATCCGTCGAACAGAAAGCCGTATGCCTGGGGATTGTTGTCAAGGGCTGAGCTAATCATTTCAATTACAACCTCATCGGGCACCAGCTGGCCTTTGTCCATAAAGCTCTTGGCGGCCAGCCCCAACGGTGTCTGACCCGCAATTTCACTGCGCAAGAGGTCCCCCGTGCTGAGATGCTTCAATCCATATTTGGAAATAAGCTTTTCTGACTGGGTTCCTTTTCCGCTGCCCGGCGGTCCGAATAGAATTAAATTGAACATATGTACTACTTACCCTTGTGAGTGGACAAATATAAGCCATGGATGAATAAAAATGAAATGTTAAGCTCCCCCAATCAGCCCATATTACAGTCCGGAGGTTCGTTGTCCAGGGCCGAAAGACCCCCACCGAGGTCACCGAGACGGGTCCAACAGTGTTGGAACCGACGAAGGTTATGAGCGAAGCTCTCCTGGCAAAGCAGGCCCGACGAAGGCCTACAGACATTAGCGGTTTGCGGGAATTGGGCTAATTTTCGTCAAAGACCAACTCCCGCACATTTTATTGACAATCCGCGAGAACCCTGGCTGCGTAAATTTGTTGTATAATAATACCACATGAACCGCGCAGCACTCATAAACACCATTGAAAAGACAAACATGACCGTGCATAACTCCCTGATAAGAAATACCGCCATCTTTGTCCTGGCCTTGCTGCTGCAGCAATGCACTTATTCCCAGCCTTCCAGTCCGCCAAACTCGAATACTAATACTATGGATACTTCTAAAAAAACAAACAACCCGGCCTATTCCCACACCGACGACAAGCCCGTCAATCTGACCGACGAACAGTGGAAGAAAATATTGCCGAAGGATGTATATGAGGTAGCAAGGCAAAAAGGTACCGAACGGGCCTGGACCAGCCCCCTCGAAACCCTGAAGGATGTAGGCACCTACTACTGCGCGGTCTGTGGTAATGCCCTTTTCAAGAGCGACACCAAATTCGAGAGCGGCTGCGGCTGGCCCAGTTTCTACCAACCCATCAGCAAGACCAGCATTATCTATGCGGCCGATCACTCCTATGGCATGGACAGGACAGAGGTAATGTGTGGACGCTGCAAGTCGCACCTGGGCCATGTGTTCAATGATGGTCCCCCGCCCACCGGTCTCCGTTACTGTATCAATGGAGTAGTATTGGATTTTGAGAAAGCCAAAGAGGCAGAGAAAAAATACAACGCGGATAAGCAATAAGGGCCTGTGATGTATCTTGTGGGAGATGTGGAAGCTATTACGACAACCATTTCCCCGTTATACGCGCGTGGCTCAAAGAGCACGGACAGCCCTGGGTTTTGGGCTGTTCGTATTTTTATTTCTACTCATTTTCCGGCCGTTCGGACTGGAGCATATGCAGACCCTGTTCCTGGTAAAGACCACCTTTTGGTACGGCGTCGTATGCTTTGGCGTATTGCTCGGCTGGTTCCTGGGCGTACCCCGTCTATGCTCCCCCATCTTTCGCGAGGACGCCTGGACAGTCTGGAAAGAGATCCTGCATATGCTGACCTGTGTGCTGGCCGTCTGTGTGGGGAATATTCTTTTCACACACTTCTACTTCCACGAGGCGTTTAGCGGCCGTCTGGTGCTCCGGTTCCTGTGGTGGACCTTTATAGTGAGCATTCTCCCCATTACGCTGATGGTGCTGTTCCGGCAGATCAGCCTGATGAGAACCTTTAGCCGGCAGGCGGCCGATCTGGACAAGCAGTTGACGGAAGCCCGCGCCGCGGCGCTGGCAAGGTCTTCCACATCCGGCGGTTCAGATCCCGACGGATCATCACCATACTTCCACCCGGAACTACCCCCCGCATCCCACAGACTAGGTTCCGACGGCCCATCTCCATCCTTCGATCCGGAACCCGCTCCGCCCTCCGGTAATCCCGGTCCCGCCAGGTCATCTCCCCCCTCCGGCAACCCTGGTCCCGACAGCTCACTATCCGCCCTCCATTCAGCCCAATTCCTCTATGCCGAGGCCGCCGATAATTACGTAAAGATCTTTTACACCGATGACCAGCAATTGATCCGGAGCACCCTCCGGCAGCTGGAGGAAATATTCCAGGGCAATGAGCGGATCTTTCGCTGCCACCGCACCTATCTCGTCAACCTGGACAAGGTAGTCCATATCAGCGGCAATGCCCAGGGCTACAAGCTCCATCTGGAGGGGGTCTCACAGATCATTCCCGTCAGCCGCAGCCTGAACGGGCAGATTGCAAGCCTTGTCGCTCGCCCCAAAGACCTTCCCAAACGTCCCGGCGACTTGTAATAGGACCCATATCCCTGTAGTTTGCAGAAAAAAACTGCACTATGACGATCTTCTTACGCATCATATTGATCCTTCACGTTTTAGGTGGTTTCACCGCCCTGCTCACCGGCGCCCTTGCCATGCTGTCCCGGAAGGGAGGGCCTATCCACCGGCTGAACGGCAAGATCTACTTCGGAGGCATGACCGCCGTCTTTATCAGCGCCGTTATTTTGTCCATCGCCCATCATATACCTTTTCTGCTGATGGTGGGCTTTTTTAGCTATTACATGGTGGTGCGGGGATATCGCGCCCTGTATCTTAAAAAGCTGGGAAGAGGGCAACGGGCGGGTGCCCTGGACTGGGCGATCATTCTCTCGGCAGCCGGCTTTATCTTTTATCTCGTGATATGGGGCATTCTGCGGGCCATGGCAGGGAATGGTTTTGGCTATGTAGGTATGGTGTTTGGCGGACTCGGTTCCAGCTTCCTCATCAGCGATATCCGGAAGTTCCTCCGGCCGCCAACGGAAAAGATGCATTGGTGGTTTACGCATATCGCCGGCATGTGCGGGGGCTATATTGCCACCGTTACCGCCTTTGTGGTGGTCAATGTCCATCTCAATCCCGGCTGGATCACCTGGCTGCTGCCTACCGCCATCGGGGGACCGATGATATTCCGCACCGTCGCAAAATATAAAAAGCAGTTTGCCAGCGCCGGAGAGTAAATTTGTACCGCTAATGTCTGTAGGCATTTGATCATCAAAATCGAAGCATCATGAACAAGCAACGCATCGGCTGGATAGGACTTGGGAATATGGGAACCCCCATGGTACGCAATC
>DASZXP010000259.1:0-6743 GCA_035545935.1 Puia sp.
TCAATATGCAGTGGTTTTGGCCAAAACAGCCGGACGTACGTGTCTGCGGATGGCGGATGCGGGTCTCCTACCTTTCGACTTCCGGAGCTTTTCGAAGACTGTAAGCGGTTACATTGGTGAGCTCACCACCCTGGCGGATCAAGTACGGGAAAACACAGCCTTATCCAACCAACTGATAAAGGGTAATTATTATACCTACGCGGGCGATCCTACGGTGACCCTGCTCCCACCGCCGGTGAAGGATGAGGCGCCTTACCTGGATTTTTCTCCGCTGCAGAATGCTATACGGGCGTTGGAAAAAGCCACGGACCGGCTGGCGGATACTTTGGGGAAACAAAAACTGACGACCACCGCCTCAGATGCTGTAAATCAAGCGCTTTACAGGGCGGAACAACAATTGCTATCTGATAACGGATTGCCACGACGTCCCTGGTACAAGCACACGATCTATGCGCCCGGATTTTATACGGGATATGGAGTAAAGACCCTGCCGGGCATACGTGAGGCCATCGAACAACGCAACTGGAAGGAGGCGCAGGAGCAAATAGGTATTGTGGCGGCGGTATTGAAAAAGTTCGCGGATTATCTGGATGGAATACATTGAATTTGAAAAAATTTTTTCGATATAGTTTATGGATAGCAGGCAGCCTCGGCTGCCTGTTAATTCTTTTATGGCTGGGTCTTGCCGCCTATGTCACGATACAGAAGCAGACCATCCTGCAAAAAACCCGGGTGGAGCTGAAGAAGCGGCTGGGAGGGGACGCCAGCATCGGAGACATGGACATTTCTTTCTTCCATCATTTCCCCAATGTTACGGTGCATCTGTCGAAGGTGACGCTCCGGGACAGTCTATGGCAGGAGCATCATCATGATCTCTTGGATGCCGGGAATTTGTATATCAGCCTGGCGCTTTTCCGAAGCGTTTTTGCCGGCAAGCTCCGGGTAGGCAGGGTATACGTGGAAAAAGGTTCTGTCTATCTTTTTACCGACACGACGGGTTATAGCAATACCTCGGCGCTAAAGCAGGGGTCGCCGGGCAGCAGTGAAGATGTGCAGCCGCCGGATTTTTCGTTTGCCGACGTACGGCTGGTAGTGGAAAGACAGGACCGGCATAAATTCTTCGACGTGGAATTCCGACGACTGGATTGCGCTGTCGACAAGGAGGGAAGAGCATTGTCGCTGGCTGCAAATGCGGATGCGCTGGTAAAAAATTTCTCCTTCAATACGGAAAAGGGCAGCTTTATAAAGGACAAGACATTGTCTGGCCGATGCGTCCTGCAATTCAATACGGGCAGCAAGATCCTACAGTTCAATAAGGTCACGTTGCACATCGATGGACATCCTTTTGTGTTGACGGGACGGTTCTTCCCGAACGTAAAGCCCGATCCCTTTACACTCAATATTCAAACCACCGGCATCCCTTACCGGAAAGCGACGGCATTGCTGACACCCCTGATCCAGCAAAAGCTTGACCTGTATGATGTCGACAAGCCGGTGTCCATCCAGGCGGAACTGGATGCGGGGTCTGCCGACGACCCCACCCCGCTGATCACTGTCCATATGAACCTGCAGGATGCCAGCGTCAATACGCCTGTGGGCAGGTTTGGCGGGGTAAATGTTATGATGCATTTCACCAATGAATGGGTGCGTCATGAAAAGAGAAGGGATGAGAATTCGGCGATCAGGCTTTTGTCTTTTTCCGGGTGGCTGCTGAATATCCCGTTGCATTCGGATACGGCTGTCATCACTGATCTGAAACATCCGATGCTGCATTGCGATCTCCGATCCGGCTTCGAGCTGACCCGGCTGAATGAGGTGCTGGGCAGCAGGAGCATTGCTTTTCGTAAAGGCGCCTGTTCGTTGAATGTGCGGTATCAGGGTCCCATGCGGGAAGACGATTCCAGTGCAGTCTCGGTGCTGGGAAGCATGACCATCGACAGCGCCACGGTCGTTTATCTTCCTTATAATTTTCAACTGACGGACGGCACGGGTAAGATCCGATTTAAAGACCAGGACCTGGTATTCGACAAATTAGAGGCGCGTGCAGGCGGCAGTAAGATAAGTTTGAAGGGTATTGTCCGGAACATTATACCGTTGATCGATCAAAATCCAGGCGAGATACATGCTGGTGCAGCGGGCGGGGGGCAGACGCAGTCGAATGGCGAACCTATGGTCCACCCGGCTATGGATTTTACTCTTAGCAGCTCCCGGCTGGACCTGGAGGACCTGGCGCCTGTATTGGGCAAACCTGTGGCGGAGTCGGCTGCACGGGCGGGCTCCAAGCCCTTGTTCAGCGAGTCGGCAGGGAGGCTGGATCAACTGTTGCGGACGGGGGCTATCCATTTGCAGATAGATGCCGCGGAGCTGCGTTATGAGCATTTCTCCGGTGTACGCGCAAAGGCGGAATTGTTATTCCAGGGTAATGAAGTGCAGCTAAAAAAAATGGAGCTCGCCCAGGACGATGGGTCGCTGACGTTGACCGGAATATTCCGGAGACAGCCGGGCGGTGGCGGTAATCCCCTTTCCTTTAAAAGTCATCTGGAGCAGGTGGACCTGCCGAAGCTTTTTACGGCGTTTTCCAATTTCGGACAGGACGGTCTGACGGCTAAGAACCTCAAAGGCAGGCTCACGGCGGATGTAGCCATGACGGGGCTTCTCACGGACAAGGCCCGGATGGTCAAAAAAAGCATGAAAGGTTCTGTCAATTTCAGCATCAAGGGGGGGCAATTGATCGACTTCGAGCCGATGGAGAAGATACACGAGACGGTGTTGAAGAAAAGAGACCTTTCGGAGATCCGGTTTGGCGAGTTGACCAACCAGCTGGACCTGGATACCACCACCTTGAATATCCATCGCATGGAGATCCAGTCCACGGCTTTTACATTGTTCGTGGAAGGGACCTATGATCTGAAGGCGGGTCCGGACCTGAGCGTACAGGTGCCTTTGAGCAATCTCAAAGATCGCAATGCTGCCATACCTCCGGACAGTAAAGGCAATGACGGCAAGGCTGGTCTTAGCCTGCGGCTCAGGGTACGAAGAGGCGATGATGGCAAGATGAAGATCAGCTGGGATCCCTTCAAGAAGGCGCTAAAAAAGAAAAAGGGGTAACTTGCACACATGGGGTTTAAAATTCATTCCGAATATGCTCCGGCAGGCGATCAGCCGGAGGCCATCCGACAGCTCACGGAGGGTATTCTTTCAGGGGAGCAATATCATACTTTATTGGGTGTCACGGGCAGCGGCAAGACATTTACCATTGCGAATGTTATCCAAAACGTGCAGCGGCCCACGTTGGTGCTGACGCATAATAAGACGTTGGTGGCGCAGCTGTATGGAGAATTTAAACAATTCTTCCCGGAAAATGCGGTGGGTTATTTTGTCAGCTATTACGATTACTATCAGCCGGAGGCTTATATGCCGGTGAGCAACACCTATATCGAGAAGGACCTTTCCATCAATGAAGAGCTGGAAAAGCTGCGGCTGCAGGCTACGACACAGCTGTTAAGCGGCAGGCGGGATATTATCGTGGTGGCATCGGTGAGCTGTATATATGGTATCGGTAATCCGGCAGAGTTCGAGAACGGTATCGTCCGCATCCAAAAGGGTCAGATGGTGAGCCGCCAGGGTTTTCTCCATGCCTTGGTGAACAGCCTGTACAAGCGTACCGAGATAGATTTCACCCGCGGGAGTTTCCGGGTGAAGGGGGATACGGTGGATATCAATCTGCCGTATGTAGATTATGGCTATCGTATCAGCTTCTTTGGGGACGAGGTCGACGAGATCGAAAGTTTCGATGTCAAAACGGGGAAGCGGATCGGGGTGATGGAAAACGCGGCGATCTTTCCGGCCAATCTGTACCTGGCTCCCAAAGACATCCTGCAACAGGTGATCTATGAGATACAGGACGAGCTGGCGGCACAGGTAGCTTATTTCAAGAACGTAGGTAAGTATATCGAGGCCCAACGGTTGAGCGAGCGGGTGAATTATGATGTAGAGATGATCCGCGAGCTGGGCTATTGCAATGGGGTGGAGAACTATTCGCGATTCTTCGACAGAAGGTATCCGGGTACACGGCCTTTCTGTCTGCTGGATTATTTCCCCAAGGATTTTATGCTGGTGCTGGATGAAAGCCATCAGACCGTTCCCCAGATCAGCGGTATGTATGGGGGTGACCGCAGCCGTAAGCTGGTGCTGGTGGATTATGGTTTCCGGCTGCCCAGCGCATTGGACAACCGGCCGTTGAATTTTCATGAGTTCGAGTCGATGACGGGTCAGACGATCTTCGTGTCGGCCACTCCGGGTGATTATGAGCTGGAGAAGACGGGCGGGGTCGTAGTGGAGCAGGTGGTACGTCCTACAGGGTTGCTGGACCCTCCTATCGAGGTGCGGCCCAGTGCGGGTCAGATCGACGATCTGCTGGATGAGATCGACAAGCGGGTGAAGAAGGGAGACCGGGTGCTGGTCACTACGCTGACCAAGCGGATGGCGGAGGAAATGGACAAGTATCTGCATCGTATCGATATCAAGTCGAAGTATATTCATAGCGAGGTGGATACG
Organism: Puia sp.; assembly: GCA_035545935.1. GTDB lineage: Bacteria > Bacteroidota > Bacteroidia > Chitinophagales > Chitinophagaceae > Puia. The sequence goes on from DASZXP010000259.1 coordinate 4,558, forward strand.
CTGGAGCGGGTGGAGATCCTGCGGCAGCTGCGATTGGGGGAGATCGATGTGTTGGTGGGGGTGAATCTGCTGAGGGAAGGGCTGGATCTTCCGGAGGTGTCGCTGGTGGCTATCCTGGATGCGGATAAGGAGGGTTTTTTGAGAAATGAGAAGTCCCTGACGCAGACGGCGGGAAGAGCGGCCCGGAATGTGGATGGGCTGGTGATCTTTTATGGGGACACGATCACGGAGAGCATGCAAAGGACGATCGATGAGACGACGCGGCGGCGGGAAAAGCAGATGGCGCATAATGCGGCGCATGGGATCATCCCCCGTACGGTGACCAAGTCCAAGGAGCAGGTGTTTGCGCAGACCTCTGTGTTGGATATAAAGGGTTATGATCAGACCAATCCGTATGCTATTTCGCCGGAGGAGGATATTGTGACGATGGTGGCGGAGGAGCAGGAGACGTATCAGACGATACCGCAGATGGAGAAGGCGATCGCGAAGGTGAAGAAGGAGATGGAGAAGGCGGCGAGGGATCTGGATTTTATGGAGGCGGCAAGGTTGAGGGATAATATGTTTGGTATGCAGAAGAAGCTGGAGGAGATGAAGAGGTAGGTAGGGTCGCGTTATACCGAGAGAAATAAATTTGCCGCTGCCTTTTAAGAAATACTATCTGTATTGTTTGTATGAGAAATATTCGTATTATTGGTACCTGTATCTACATTAGTGTCTCGTAAGTAAATCTTCACAGAACTGTCCTTGCATCCAACCTTTTAGATTTTTTGGCTGAGGCTATGCTTCGGCATATCATTGTTTTGTCAAAATCAGTTCTCATGTACAATAAAACATGCAGCTACTGCGGCAGCGCAGTCAGAAAGGTTCCTCCTACCCTAATCATTATCAACCTTCAGGTTGTCACGCCGGACGATCTGGATCCCGAAAGGGTCTGGGTTTGTCCCATTTGTGGGCGGCCAAATCCATGATAATCTTGAGGTCTGGCCTTATTCGGCCTCTACAATTTCATCTATTGTATTGATAATTGTACAATTATTATACAATGATACAGATTTTAATTACAAAATCAAATTTTTTTACCATTATGGCTAAGCAAGCATCTGCCGAAAGAATTGAAAAGTTCAGAAAGGATCTCGAGAGATTAAAAGAAAAATACAGTAATGAGGAGATCGCCCAAAAACTGGGGGTTGATCCCACTAACTTAAGCAGTAATGGTTCTGGCAGTAAGAATCCTGGTGAAGACTTTCTCAATAGATTCTATGAGGTATTTGGAGAGGAAATAAAACAGTTCGGTTATTTTTCGGAACGCTCGGAAGATGATAAGCAATATTCTAAAGTTAAAGATACACAGTTTGCGTATTCACGTAAAAACGCCCGCGAATTGATAGATGTGTTGAAATCAAACAATGAGTTTCTGCGTGGTGATTTTAGCAATATTGTCAAATCCAACCAGGACCTGGCGGAAAGTAATAAGAACATGTCACAAACCAATCTGATCCTGGTAGAGATGCTGAGCAAGAAAGAGTCTTAGTTTACTTTATCTTATTCAAGCTTCCTATTTTCGGTGGATCTTAGCGTCTTCGCATTCTGCCTGGACACTATTTGTTTGCCTGTCCTGGATTCTATGTCCTTTCGGGTATTGCCGGCTACATCGCCTCCTTGTTTGGCTACGGCTTTGTTTTCTTCGAAGGTGTCCGGCTTTTTCTCTTTGGAGATCTCTGTCGTCGTTGCTTCGCCCAGCATATTCAGGACCAGCTCAAGGTTGGTCATATTATCACGAAGGTTCTCCTTTTTCAGACCTTTGTAGTCCTTGTATTCCTTGACCGTCTTTCCGCTCCAGGCCTGGGTGATGACATCGGTGAGGATGGCAAATTGCTGTCCTTGTTTGACGCCACGGTTCTCCCATTCGTCGGTCAGGTCTTTGCGGATCTCTACGCTTTTCAGTCGTTGGTTGATCCATTCCTTGCTGTAGCCGAGCTTGAGGTAGTTTTCCATGGCTCTGTCGATGGACCTTTCAGGGTCCTGAGTTTCCTCGATGCGTTCGTATCCGACCTTTGCCAGCCATTGTTTAAAGGGTTCGGCTTTGGGGGAGGGAATAGATTGGATGAGGCGGAGGAGCTGTTCGGTGTCGGCTACGTCTGTTAAATAGGATTTCCCATCTCCTGATTGCATTTTGAGTTGTCCCA
>DASZXP010000260.1:0-37958 GCA_035545935.1 Puia sp.
GGTCGTCGGTTCGAGTCCGATGATTGGCTCTCTTCACTCATATAACATGTCATGCAGTTATCTCATTTGGCTGAAACCCTTATCGGATCTGAGATCGTCAAGTTAGGTGGTGACATCCGCGAGAAGATCCGTCAAGGTGAAAGGATTTATAACTTCACTGTAGGAGATTTCGACCCGTCTATTTTCCCTATCCCCAAAGCGCTGGAAGAGGGTATCATCGCTGCCTATCGCAAGCATTTTACCAATTACCCCGCGGCGGAAGGCAATCTCGATCTTCGTCAGTCCATTGCAGCATTCCTGAAGGATAGAGAGGGATTGACCTATACCACGGATGAGATACTGGTGGCCAGCGGAGGACGACCACTGATCTATTCATTATTCCGCACGTTGATCGATAACGGCGACAAAGTGATCTATGCAGTTCCTTCATGGAACAACAACCACTATACGCACCTGAATTGGGGTGAGCATGTCGTCATCGAAGCGCATGCGGAAAATAATTTCATGCCTACAGCAGAAGCTATCCGACCGCATGTAAAAGAGGCAACGCTTATTTGTCTCTGTTCCCCTCAAAATCCAACGGGGACCACTATTTCAAAAAAAGACCTCTCTGCCATTTGCGAGCTGGTGCTGGAAGAAAATACACGCCGTGGCGCGGGGGAAAAGAAATTGTTCCTTTTATACGATCAGATGTACTGGCAGCTAACGTACGGGGATATACGTCACTATGACCCCGTGTCCCTTTATCCGGCCATGCGGGAATACACGGTCTATATAGACGCCATCAGCAAGGTATTCGCAGCCACGGGCGTACGGGTAGGCTGGTCGTTTGGTCCTGTGGAGATCATCGGCAAGATGAAGGCCATTCTCACACATATCGGGGCCTGGGCGCCGATGGCGGAGCAAAAGGCGACGGCAGCGTTTCTTTTGGAAAAAAATAAGATCGATGAATACCTGCATTCGTTCAAGGCTGCCGTATCCGACCGGCTGCGGCGTATACATGCAGGGTTTACCCAGCTGAAAAAAGAAGGCTTTAACGTGGATGTGCTGGCGCCGGAGGCGGCTATTTATCTGACCATTAAGATCGATCTTACGGGCGGGAGAACAGCGGATGGAAAAATATTGACCAGTCAGCAGGATGTGACTTCTTATCTATTGAACGAGGCAAAATTGGCTGTGGTGCCTTTCTCTGCATTTGGAGCGTCCAAAAACTCTCCCTGGTACAGGCTCAGCGTGGGTACCTGTCATATTGAAGACATCGAAGAAATGCTGGGGAAACTAAGAGATGCTATGAAGAAACTATCACCGGGCTCTTAAGTGTCGAATTATAACATTCAGTTCTTGTTACAGATGAACACAAAGGGTTTCAATTCCTTCTCCCTTATAATTTTTTGCATGGAGTCGCGCTTGTGAAGGGTCTTATGCCTATTGACATCGAATACTTCGTGTGCGATGCAGAAGCTATCGATCGTTTCGAAATGGAATAAAAGCTCGTTGAGTTGCTCCAGTTCCTGTTCCATGGACTGTTCGCTCATTTGTTCATCTTTCACAAGAACAAGCAAATCCCTGTTAGACGTTTTCATTTTTTATTAGATTTTAATAACCAGACATACCTTTATTTATACCACAGCCGCACTTCTTACTGCTACCACCGATCCCTCTGCCCGAACTGCAGCTAATTATTACAATGCTACTAAATAATAATAACAGAATCAATATCGCTCTGGAAGTTTTCATGGCTATTAGTCTTGTAAATTAACTATTTTGTAATAAAAAAAGTATTGCTGTTTGGCATCAATTTTGAAAATTAACAATCCTACTACGAAAAACTACAAAATACTCTTAGCGCCGCTTGATTGGGGCCTGGGACATGCAACCAGATGTATCCCAATAGTTAAAGAATTATTAATACGCAAATATGAAGTATATATCGCTGCCACAGGCGACCAGAAAGCGCTCCTACAGAAAGAATTTCCTTCCCTGACCTTTGTCGAACTACCCGGCTATCGCATCAAATATGACAAAAATCGTGCCTTGACAGCGCTTCGGCTGGTCGCCGGTATTCCGAAAATCTTGATCCGCATCAAGGAGGAAAATCACTGGTTACGGCAGTTTCAGGCGAAAGAAGGGATAGATATAGTGATCTCGGACAATCGTTATGGGCTATGGCGCCGGGACCTTTACTGTGTGTTGATCACGCATCAATTGAATATCCATACCGGGCTGGGAGCCTGGGCGGACAGGTGGATCCGGCAATGGCATTATCGTCTTATCGACAGATTCGACACGTGCTGGGTGCCTGATATAACGTCAGGAACAGGATTGGCTGGAGCCCTTTCTCATCCGGCACGCCTGCCTCGTGTGCCGACCCATTACATCGGGTTATTATCAAGGATGGAACGGTCCATGGCGGACGAGACCATCGATCTTTTGGTATTGCTGTCCGGTCCGGAGCCGCAACGTAGCATCCTCGAAAAAATGTTGTGGGAACAGCTGCAATCGTTTAAGGGCAGCTTTGTATTTGTCCGGGGCCTGCCCGGGGGAGGAAGCCCGCTGAGCGGAACGAATGTGTACGATCATCTGCCTGCAAGCGCGCTGAATAAGCTGCTCGTACGAGCCAGGATGGTAGTGGCGCGTTCGGGCTATAGTACCGTAATGGACCTCGTGCGACTGCAAAAAAGATCGATACTTATACCCACACCGGGCCAGACAGAACAGGAATACCTGGGAAAATACCTTACGGCGCAACGGATAGCGCTTTGTATCCGGCAATCCGGATTCTTTCTCGAAGATGCGCTGCAACGAGCGGAACAGTTTTCTTACATTACTCTTCAGGAGGAAGAACATTTATTAAGAGATGTCCTGGATCAGTCCTTTTCCCCTAAACGTTTGGGATAATCGAAGAACCAAAATGTCGTACCCGATTGAAGGAAATCCTTCCAGCTGGCGGCAGTACCGGTGACGGCGAATATGCTACAGGTGGGCATATTGTCCAGCCGCACGGATGAAAGTATATTGGCAAAGGCGGTGATCCCGGGATTGTGAGAGAAAAGCGCGACAGTATCATACCGGTGGTCCAGCCCGGCTACTACCTCTTTGAAATCCTGTACCTGGGCATGATAGAGCTGAGGGACGAGCACGATATCCTTCTCCTTCCTTCCATATGCATGAGCGAACATCTCGGCTGTATGCCTGGCCCTTTTGGCGGGGCTGGATACAAAGAGATCGATCCTGGCCCCGGCCTTGATCAGTCTGGCCGCCATAACGGGACCATCGCGTTTGCCACGGTCGTTCAGGGGTCGATCGATGTCGCTCAGGGTAGCGTTGTCCCAGCTGCTTTTTGCGTGTCGTATGATCAATAGGGTTTTCATAACGGACTGAGTATACCTATATAAATTTACTCATTTTAGCCTGAAACTCCTACCACTCAAGCGATCAAAAATCCATAATCAACTATATATCAAACGCTTGTGAATTTATAAAGTTGATGAGCGAGACAGTATTCTTCAATTTCAGCTTCTTGAGGATGTTATGTCGATGGACCTCGACCGTCTTGAGAGAAATACTGAGGCTGCTGGCTATCTCTTTGGAAGACTGGCCCTCCTTCAATGCCCGAACGATCTGCATTTCCCGGTCGGAAAGATTGTTGATGTCCGGATTCATCTGATCGCCGTTGAGCATCTGTTCCGACAGGATATTTTTTACTTCCTGGCAGATGTAGATCTGGTTGTTGCTGACTTCAGCAATGGCTTCCAGCATTTCCTGGCGTGGGGAGTTTTTAGTTACATACCCTTTTGCACCCAGACGGAGCATTTTTTTGGCGTAGGCGGGCTGAGAGTGCATGGACACGCCGATGATCTTTGAGCCGGGAGAATATTTCCGGATCATTTTCAAGACATCAAAACCGCTCATGGGAGCCATATTGATATCCAGCAATACGATGTCTGGCCTTTTATCCCTGGCAAGCTCGATGGCGCGCTCACCCTCCCCGCATTCCGCGACTACTTCGAAATTCTCGTTCTTGCCCAATAAAAAGCTCCAGGTTTCCCGGATCAAAGTATGATCATCGACGATCATAATAGAAACTTTCTTCATAACGCTTGTGGTTTTCTAAAGGAGAAAAATCAAACATTACTAATCATGTAAGCGCATTAACCTAGCGGGGTTGTTTTAAAGCGGGGGTGTGGTGTTTTACTATTAAACCAGTATGTAATTATAAGTATTTTGTCGGATTTTGCCAAAACAGGCTCAATAACCCCGAACATTTTTTCCTTCCATATAATTCATAAAGGCCTTGTTGACCACCTTGTTGCCACCCGGGGTGGGATAGTTGCCGGTGAAATACCAGTCCCCTGTATTGGTAGGACAGGCCTTGTGGAGGGATTCGATGGTCTGATAGATGACCTGTATGGGAGTATTTATTTCAGGAGGCGTTATCAGCTGGGCTATCTTATTCGATATTTCCTCTGTCGTAAAAGGCTTATATACCTGTTGTACAACATTTTCCGTGTGTAATTGACCTGTACGCTGGAGCTCCTTGCATTTATCATATAGCTCCTGCAGACAGTTTTCTCTTCCGCGATCCTTCATCAGCTCTACGGCCGCACGGAATGCTATGAAATCGCCCAGTTTGCTCATATCGATGCCATAACAATCCGGATAGCGTATCTGTGGGGCGGAAGATACGATGATGATCTTTTTGGGTTCCAGGCGGGTGAGCATGCGTACAATGCTCTCTTTCAAGGTGGTGCCACGGACGATAGAGTCATCGATCACCACAAGGGTATCCTGCCCCTTCCGGACGGTGCCATAGGTGACATCGTATACGTGCTGTACCATCTCATTACGATTGGCGTCTTCGGTAATAAAGGTGCGCATTTTTACGTCCTTTATCGCCACTTTTTCCACGCGTATCTTCCGGCTCAGCATCTCTCTGAGCTTGTCTTCGGAGATGTCTTTTCCCCACGAGAGGATCCGTTGCACTTTGACCTTTTCCAGGTAGTCGTCCATGCCTTTCCAGAGACCATAGAAGGCGACTTCCGCCGTATTGGGGATAAAAGAGAAGATGGTATTTTTCAGATCGTGATTGATGGCATTTAGGATCTGTTCGCTGAGATTATATCCCAGCGCGATCCGCTCACGGTAAATCTTTTCATCGCTGCCCCGGGAAAAATAGATTCGCTCGAAGCTACAGGCCCTGCGCTCTTTGGGTTCAAGGACAGTCTCTATGGATGCCTCCCCTGATGACTTGGCTATCAACGCCTTACCAGGCATCAATTCCATTACCTCGTTCTCTCCTACATTGAATACGGTACGAATGGCGGCCCTTTCGCTGGCTGCGACGATGACCTCGTCATCCATATAATAATAGGCAGGGCGGATCCCATTGGCATCCCGGAAAACAAAGCCGTCCCCATTCCCGATAAGCCCCCCTACGGTGAACCCCCCATCGAAAAGAGCCACTGCCTTGCGGAGGAGCCCAACTACATCCAGGTTTGTCGTGGAAGATTCGTCCGCCCGGACCAGGAAATGATGGATCACTTCCATCATGGCGGCCAGATCGCTCTGCTTTTGAAAATCACCCGGATCTATGTCGATCAGGGCGAAAAGCTCATCGGTATTGACGAGATTGAAATTGCCGGCGAGGGCGAGATTCCGGGCGGGGATCGTATTGCGTTTGATAAAGGGATGACAGAATTCGGTGCTGTTCTTACCCTGGGTGCCGTAGCGAAGGTGTCCCAGGAGCAATTCGCCTAAAAAGGAGATATGCCCTTTCATAAGACCCGGGTGTTTTTTGACATCGGGCTGATACATTTCCAGCTCCTTGACTTCTCCCATTATTTTGGAAAAAATGTCGGCGATGGGTTGTGTGTTGCTGCTGCGTATGCGATGGAGGAAAGGGTATCCAGGTTCGGTATTCAGCTTGACCGCGGCTACTCCCGCCCCGTCCTGGCCCCTGTTGTGTTGTTTTTCCATCAGGAGATACAGCTTGTTCAAGCCGTACAGGACTGTGCCGTATTTCTGTAGATAGTAGGAGAACGGCTTACGTAATCGTATGAATGCCAGCCCGCATTCATGTTTTATAGCATCGCTCATGCAATTGATCCCGCTAATGAGTGGCAAAGGTACCGATTATTCTCTTAAGAAAAACAAAAGAAACCTTGCCGGCCGGATGCCCGGGGATGGGTAAAAGACCCCTGCTAAATATAGGTAGCGTTGGTATTGATAAAGTTGACCAGGGATGCAGAGTTCTTGAGCTTCAGCTTTTTGAGGATATTATGCCGGTGAACCTCCACCGTCTTCAGAGAAATATTGAGGCTGGTGGCTATTTCCTTGGAAGAAAGTCCTTCCTTGATGAAGTTGATGATCTGCATTTCCCTTTCTGTCAGGGCGTTGATATTGGGTGAATCTTCCTTTTCGTCCAGCAGCTGTTCGGAAATAATATTCTTTATCTCGTCGCAGATATATTTATTGCCATGATTGACCTCCAGGATGGCTTTTATCATTTCCTCCTTCGAAGAGTTCTTGGTGACATATCCCCTGGCGCCCATTTGCAGCATTTTTTTAGCATAGGCGGGCTGGGAGTGCATGGACACCCCGATGACCTTCGAGCCGGGAGAGATCCTACGGATGCGCTGGGTTGCTTCCAGGCCGGAAAAAGGGGTCATATTTATATCCATCAGCACGACGTGCGGACGTTTTGCTTTTGCCAGCTCCACTGCCTCCTGTGCATCTCCACATTCTGCGATCACCTGGAACCGGGAATCACTGTTCAGTATATAACTCCAGGTCTCTCTTATCAGTTTGTGGTCGTCGGCAATTAAGATATTGATCTTACTCATATAGGATTGTTTTACAGATTATGTTGGGCCTTACCGTCGGCAGCCGGGCTCAGCCACGATGATGCGTCGGCCGGTGCGTCTTGTATGGGTACCAGGACTCTCAGCTGACAACCGCGACCGGGAGAGGATATGATCGTTACCTTCCCGCCAAAAAGGTCAGCCCTGCTCATGATATTGGAGAGGCCCAGACCCTTTTTCCCTTTCACTTTTTCAGGACTAAATCCTTTGCCGTCGTCGGTTATATTAAGTTCGATCCTGTTCTCCGTCTCTTCCAGCAGCAGCTCTATGATCAGGTTCTTTGCCCCGGAATGTTTCAATACATTGTTCACTTGTTCCTGGATGATGCGAAAGAGCATCAGTTTTTCCTTATCGCTGATCTTTTCATCAAATTTACCAACCGGATAGAATTCTACATGTATGGCGCGCGTGGTGCGGACACTTTCGACCAGATCCGAGATAGAATCCAGCAGACCAAGATCGCCGATGCTGGCGGGTACGAGTGACCGGGAGATATTGCGTATTTCGTGTATAGCCTCGTGAATATTCTCTGCGCTGCGTGTAATAAGGCTCATTCTTTCCTTATTATCGTTCTTTGCCAGCTCAAGATACAATTTAGTAGTGGAAAGTATCTGGTTGATATTATCGTGCAGCTCTTTCCCGATTTCCGCCCTTTCCTTTTCCTGGGCATCGACCATAGCCTGGGCAATGATCTTTTGTTTATTGAGCTCCCGCTTGAGCAGCCTTTTCTCCATTTCCCTCTTCTCCGTGATATCCTGCATGGAACCTACCATACGGATGAGCCGGCCGTCCTTGCCAAAGACGAGGAAGCCCTTATCGGATATCAGTGCGTAGCGTCCATCCGCCTTTTTAAAGCGATACTCTTCCAGCCAGAGGCCTTTATCTTTCCGGCGAATGAACCTGTCGATATTCTTCAATACCCTGGGCCTGTCGTCGGGGTGGACATGCATTTCCCAAAATTTGCGGGTACGTATCTTGGCGGCGGGTTTATATCCAAACAGATGATAAAAACCTTCTCCCCAGAAATAAAGCCCTGTATGCAGGTCCCTGTCCCAAATGGCGTCATTGGAGGCTTTGGTGGCCAACATGTAGCGCTCGTTGCTGATACTGAGCTCTTCCTCCGCCCGCTTGCTTTCGATGATGGTGGTCACCAGATTGGCCGCCCTCTCTACTATATCGAGCTCGAGTGGAGTCGGTGATTTGGCGGTAGTGTAATACACCGCAAAGGCGGCCATTACCTCTCCTCCCGCGTTGACGACAGGGAAAGACCAGCAGGCTCGAAGACCAAACTTCAAGGCCAGCTCCCGGGCCCCGGCCCAGAGAGGATCTGTCTCGATGTCGGAAACGATCACTTTTTCTTTCCTGTACATGGCGGTACCGCAGCTGCCGGCCTCCGGACCGATAGGAAGACCATCGATGGCATGTGCGTAGATAGTAGGCAGACCCGGAGCCGAAAGATGGCGTACGCTGATGCCGTCCTCGTCGAGGGTCAGCACCGAACAGTACATGCCGGGAAATATTTTTTCAATGCCTTTGAGAAAGTTATTGAGTATGGTCCGTAAGGACGCTTTCTTATTGGTGTTCTGCTCCAGCACCCTTTTTTCCAGGGCCAGCATGGCCGCCTGCTTCTTACGGATAGTGACATCCTTGAAATAAGCAAACAGCCCCTGTTCGGAGGGGTAAACGCTCATTTCCAGCCAGCGATCGGAGCGATCAGTGTATTGTTCCAACGTCACTGTCATTTTCTTTTTGAAGGCCTTTTGAAAGGACTGATATGTATCTGCGTCCACCAGCTCGGGCAATTTTTCCCGAATGGCTTGTCCTACCATTTCCGTTGCTGGCAGGCGAGTGATCCTTTCGGCCTCATGATTCCAGAGAGTAACCCTGAAGTTTCTATCCAGCACAAAAAAACCATCCGTGATACTATCAAGGATATTCGTGATCTGCTCAGAATAAGCCCGCAACTGCGCTTCTGCCAGTTGACGCTCCTGTTGGGCCAGTTTATTTTCCGTAATATCCTTGTTGACCACCATGATCCCGGTGATCTTTTCCTGCTCATCCCTTATATACCGAATAGAGCTAATAAGATACGATTTTTTTCCCGTAGTTGAAACATTGATCGTTTCTCCATCCCAAAAACCTTTTTCCTGGAAGGACCTTTCCACCTCCTCCCCGGTGGCCTTGGAAAACTCGTATCTGACCAATCCCCGAAAGGACTGCCCCATGGCCTGTCCGGCGGGAATGCCATAAAATTTTTCAGCTGCCTTATTCCAATAGATGATCTTATCCTGCAAGTCGGTGGCTACGATGATATCAGAGACGTATTTATCGAGACCGGTCTGGATATCAATCTGTCCGGCGGATGACACCGATCCTGGACCCTGTTCCATCGTGTCTTCGGGGGCGTATGGACCTTTCGTAGGCACGAATCAAATTACTAAAGAAGCGTGTATAGAAGGCTTACAAAGATGTGATTTCCGCTTGTACTAAGGGTTAATACCTAAGTTAATTGCCTGCTGTTGAAGCAACTCCCTGCCATTTGGATAAGTTGCTGCACGACTTGTATTCGCCATCGATCATTACATACATAGTGGGGATCTTGCTGGCAAACCATTTTTCCAATACACCTGATTTCTTTTCGTCGAGCGCTCTTTGTGCGATCCTGTTGTAGTCATCCTTGAGGTTCTCGACATGCGGCTCGGATTTGGAGAGCATATATACTATACGCACCCCTGTCTTGCCTCTATCGTCCGTGAAGACGGTGGGCTTGGAAAACTGACCAGGTTTGAGATTGGAATTCTTGAGCAGGAGAACGAGGTCCTTGTCCATATCGGCAATGGTCAGGAAAGTAGTTCCATCCTTGCCCATGATCTGACCTGCAGTGGACTTCGAATTTTCATCGGGTGTGTATTGGGCTGTCTCGGTACTGAGACGGGCGAGGGCCTCTCCAAAACCCATAGTGCCCGCGGTGAGCATATTGCGGACAGAATCCAGTATGGTAGTAACACCTTCGATCTCGGGCTGAGTGACGGGAGGTATTCGCAGGATATGTCTTACGAGGGCTTCATCGCCGCTACGGCTGACCATTTGAATGATGTGATAACCGAACTTGCTCTTGATGACGGGAGATATCTGTCCTTCTTTCAACCGGAATGCCGCAGAGAAGAAGGAGGGGTCCCACATCTTGCTATCCGCACGGCTCAGCTGGATCTCTCCACCGTGGTCCTTGCTGCCGGGATCCTGGGAATAGATCTGCACCAGCGACTCGAATTTTTTCTGACCGCTCTCCGCCTGACGTTTGTAATCATTCAATTCGTCGATGGTCAGCTTTTCGATGTCCCGGCTGGGTTTCGGATACAATAGGATCTGGTTGAGCTGCATCTCGGATTCGTAGAACCGGAGATTGCCCTTCTTGATCTTTTCGAAATATTCTTTTACTTCCTGTGGAGTGATGGTCACGTCGGCCACGATCTTTTGGCGCATGGCCTGTGCGAGACGCTGTTCGCGGATGGGAACCATAAAATCCTGCTTGGCTTGATATACGGTGCGTTGTGCTATCTGCTCGAATGCGTCCTTCCCGCCATAGAGATTGATAAAATAACGGATACGCTGATCCACTTCGGCCTCTACTTCTTCGTCGCTGACGGGCAGAGAGTCTTTCTCGGCCTGCAGCACAAGCGCTTTTTGCACAAGCATCCCATCCAATATGGAACATTCATCCACACCTTTCAGATCCGTAGTTCCTGAATTACGTTGCATATCCTGGATGGCGATAGCCAGCTCCGACTTCAGAATGATCTTATCTCCGACGATGCCAACGATCTTATCGGCTGTCACTTTCTGCTGGGCAAAGCCTGCAGAAGATAAGAGGGACAGGATGGGTAAGAGGATGGAACTTTTATTCATACATAGTGCATTAGAGCACCTCCAAAATTAATGTTAAATGCCCTTGTACAAGGGCATTTAACAAAATATTACAGTGTTCTTTTAACTTCTTCTTCCTCGTAGGCTTCTACGATGTCGCCTACACGGATATCGTTGTAATTCTTGATAGTCAAGCCGCATTCCATACTGGAAGCCACTTCCTTCACGTCGTCCTTGAAACGCTTGAGGGATGCCAGTTCTGCCGTTGCGCCTTCTCCAATGGGGTAGATCACGATGCCATCGCGCACCAGACGGATCTTTGAATTCCGGTAGATCTTCCCGTCCAGCACATAGCAGCCCGCGACAGTAGCCTTGTCGAACTTGAATACGTTGCGGACTTCCACGTTGGCCACGATCTTCTCCTGTATCTTCGGTTCGAGCATGCCTTCCATAGCGCTCTTGACCTCTTCGATGGCGTTGTAGATGATAGAGTAGGTCTTGATCTCCACTCCTTCGTTCTCCGCCAGCTTGGATGCCTGAGAAGAGGGACGGACATTGAAGCCCACAATGACGGCGTCGGAAGCTGTCGCCAGGAGCACATCGCTCTCGGTGATGGCGCCTACGGCCTTATGCACTACGCGTACGGCGATCTCGTCCGTAGACAATTTCTGTAATGAGTCGCTCAGGGCTTCGACGGAACCATCCACGTCGCCCTTTATAATGAGGTTGAGCTCTTTAAAGTTACCCAGGGCCAGACGGCGTCCGATCTCATCCAGGGTGATATGCTTCTTCGTACGGATGCCTTGTTCGCGGAGGATCTGCGCTCTCTTGTTGGCTACTTCCTTTGCTTCGCTCTCGTCTTCGTATACCTTGAACTTCTCACCGGCCTGGGGGGCTCCATTGAGACCCAGCAAGAGCACGGGTGTGGAAGGAGGCGCCTCGTCGACACGTTTATTCCGCTCGTTGAACATGGCTTTTACACGACCAAAGTATTGCCCGGAGACTACCAGATCGCCTACATGAAGTGTCCCTGTCTGTACGAGTACGGTGGCGACATATCCACGCCCCTTATCCAGGGAGGCTTCGATGACGCTGCCGGAAGACTCGCGATCGGGATTGGCTTTCAGATCCAGGAGCTCGGCTTCTAAAAGTATCTTTTCCAGCAAAAGGTCTACATGGAGGCCTTTCTTGGCAGAGATCTCCTGGGACTGGTATTTACCACCCCAGTCTTCTACCAGCAGGTTCATACCGGCTAGCTGTTCCTTGATCTTTTCAGGATTGGCGCCGTCCTTATCGATCTTATTGATAGCAAAGACCATGGGCAGGCCGGCGGCCTGGGCATGGGAGATAGCTTCTTTTGTCTGAGGCATGACGGCATCGTCAGCCGCCACCACGATAACAGCCACGTCGGCTGCTTTGGCGCCACGGGCACGCATGGCGGTAAAGGCTTCGTGACCGGGTGTATCCAGGAAGGTGATCTTCTTACCCGTAGTCGTCGTCACCTGATAGGCGCCGATGTGCTGGGTGATACCACCTGCCTCGCCAGCTACCACATTGGCACTACGGATATAGTCAAGCAGAGAGGTCTTACCGTGGTCGACGTGACCCATGATCGTTACAACGGGGGAGCGGGACACCATATCTTCGGGATCGTCCACTTCTTCCTCTTCCTCCATTTCCGCGGCATCGTCTATGCCTATAAATTCCACCTGATAACCGAATTCTCCAGCCACCAGCTCGATCACATCGGCCTCGAGGCGCTGGTTGATGGACACCATCATACCCAGGCTCATACACTTGCTGATGACATCGGCATAGCTGACGTCCATGAGGTTGGCGAGCTCACTAACACTAATGAACTCCGTCACCTGGAGCTTGTTATCCATCATCTCGTCACTGCCCGTCTGTTCGGCCATTTCCTCGCGCTTGGCACGACGATATTTGGCTTTAAGGCTTTTTCCCCGGCCGCCGGCTCCCGCCAGCTTCGCCTGGGTCTGACGTATCTTTTCCTGTATCTCTTTCTTGTCTATTTCCTTTACTTCACGAGGTGCGTGACGGGGATCGGGCCGGCGATTGCCTCCACCACCCTGACCGGCGCCAGCATTGTTACGACCGCCGCCAGGATTGCGTTGGATGGGTATCCGGGGCTGTCCGGGCTGACGCTGATGACCGCCACCGCCGTGGCCGTGTCCACTCCCATGACCCTGTCCTCCACCCTGATTGCCTCCCTGCCCGGGAGGTCTTCCACCGCCGCCGTCCTTCTTCTCGATGGGGATCCTTTTTCTCTTCCTCTTCTCTTCAGAAGGAGGTTTGGGCCGGGTGTCGCTATTGACAGGCAGTTCGATCTTGCCCAATATCTTCGGTCCCTCCAGCTTTTCAGCCTTGATATTTTCGATAACGGGAGGCACTTCCGGCTCTTCGCTGGATGCCGCGGTCGCGGAAGCTGTTTCGGGAGTCTGTACATCATCCGCAGGGCTCTTTTCCGCTGTGACGGGCGGAGCCTGTTGCGGGGCTTCTTCCTTCTTTTCCTCTCTTGTCTTGGGAGTCTTGGGAGCTTCCTTCTCCACTACAGGGGGCTGTACATGCGTCTCTTCGACCTCATGGACAGGTTCTGCCTCTGATTTCTTCCCCCCCTTTTTGGGCCGGGTAGAGGAATCTATACTCGAAAGGTCGATCTTATCCAATATTTTAGGTCCTTCGAGCTCCGGCGCTTCGATCTTGGTGATCTCCGCCTCCGCAGCCGCAGGTTTCTGCCGTGCCGGCTCTTCCTGTTTTTCTTCCACCACGGGGGGTGGGGCTATAACAGGCTCCGGTGCAGCCGGCGCCTCTTCCTTTGCAGGCTTCTTGACGATGTCCTTTTTCTCTTTGAAAAGAACATTCTCCTCTTCTTTTTTCTTTTTGGCTTCCAGGCTCCCTTTGGGCAGATCGATCTGATCGCTCTTGATCTTGGCGACCTTATCTCCCTGAAATTCCTGTTGCAGGCTACGGTACATCTCGTCCGTAATCTTAGCAGTAGGTTTCAGATCGTCCCTGCTAAAACCTTTGCCTACCAGAAATTCCACCAGGGTGTCTTTCCCAATGTTGAACTCTTTGGCCGCGGCCATTAAACGTAATGTGGTTGTCTCTGCCATATTTATCTCCCTGAAACCCGTCTAAGTTTGTGAGTTTCAGATTGTCCCAATTTTATTTAAACTTCAAATAATATGTTCTGTCGCTAGTGACTGATCCCCAAATGTCCTGCAAAATAGACAATATACCAGAGAAACTAGCTGTTTTCCATAGCTTTTAGATGGTGGGTCAGGGAGAAAGTGGGCAACACGCAGTTTGCCCGGGATGAAAGGGTTATTCCTGTGGATTAACCCTTTTCAAACTCTTCCTTCAGCACCCTTCTTACGTCATCGATCGTCTGTTTCTCAAGGTCCGTCCTTCTTTCCAGCTCTTCGGCTGTCAGATCGAGTACGCTGCGGGCGGTATCGCAACCGATGCGCTTGAGCTCGTCGATGACCCAGGTCTCTATTTCATCGCTGAATTCTTCGAGATCGATGTCAAATTCCTCCGGTTCTCCTTCATTATCACGGAATACGTCGATGGTATATCCTGTCAGCTCCTGAGCCAGCTTGATATTGACCCCTTTGCGGCCGATGGCTAGGGACACCTGGTCCGGTTTAAGATAGACATTTGCATGCTGCTTTTCGCTGTCCAGCTCCATATTGGTAATTTTGGACGGCGTCAGGGAGCGCTGGATCAGGAGCTGGACGTTGTTGGTCCAGTTGATCACATCTATATTCTCATTCTTCAGCTCGCGTACGATGCCATGGATACGGCTTCCTTTCATACCTACGCAGGCGCCTACGGGGTCGATACGATCGTCGTAAGACTCTACAGCTACCTTGGCCCTTTCGCCCGGCTCGCGAACGATCTTTTTTATCACGATGAGCCCGTCGAATATCTCGGGAACCTCTATTTCCAATAATTTGGCCAAAAAGTCCGGACTGGTCCTTGACAGGATGATCACGGGGGTATTGTTCTTCAGCTCCACTTTTTTCACCACTGCACGGATATTTTCCCCTTTTTTGAAATAATCCTGCGGTATCTGTTCGGATTTGGGAAGGATCAGCTCGCTGCCTTCTTCGTCAAGGAGCAATATTTCCTTTTTCCACACCTGATATACTTCCGCACTGACAATCTCTCCCACTCTTTCGTTGTATTTCTTTACCAGTACATTCTTTTTCAAGTCGCCGATGCGGCTTGCCAGGGTCTGTTTGGCGGCCAGGATAGCGCGGCGGCCGAAGTCCAGGATCTCCACCTCTTCATACAGGTCTTCCCCTACCTCATAGTCGGGTTCGATTTTCCTTGCATCGGAGTATGCGATCTCGGCCAGCGGGTCGTTGACCTCACCATCTTCTACGATAGTGCGCCGGCGCATGATCTCCAGGTCGCCTTTTTCTGCGTTCACAATCACGTCAAAATTTTCGTCGCTTCCGTATTTTTTTCGCAACAAAGTTTTGAACACATCCTCAACCACCTTCATCATCGTGGGGCGGTCGATATTTTCGGCTTCTTTGAAGTCTTGGAACGCCTCGATCAAGTTTATACTGGCCATAACGCTGTAATTTTTGGTCCCTTCGCGAGGCGTGTTAACGCCGAGCGGGGTGGGGCCTGTTAAAAGACTACTTGAATTTTTGTTGTTTTTATGTTATCGAATAAGAAAGTGTGATTGATCACCTCTTTCTTTTTGTTCTTACCTTTTATCTCCTCGACGATGACGCCATCTTCCGTCACTTCCAGCAAACGTCCTTCTTTTTTGGATCCGTCCTGAAGGACCAGCTCCACCTGGCGTCCAATGTTCTTCTTGTATTGACGCAGCAGCTTTAGCGGCTCGTCTAATCCCGGAGAAGAGACTTCCAGGGAAAAATCACCGCCCGGAAAAAGAGCGGCCTCTTCCAGCTTCTTATATAAGGCGCGGTTGTATCGTACACAGGTCTCGATCGAAATCCCTTTATCCCCGTCCAGATAGACCTTTACATTATTAGTGGGTTTGATCCTGATGTCTACCAGGAAAAAATCCGACTGGTCGGCCAGAAGGGCCTGTACCATGCTTTCCACCGCCTTGACAGTTTCATTCACCATAATTCTTAGAGCTTCTGCGGACCCACTTGACCCGCTGTTGATCCAGGCCTTTCGCCAAAATAACTTTTGATCTTCCCAGGCCACCGGGTCGGCCCACAGCATTAAACGATGGGCCTTCGGCCGTCTATGAAATTGAAGAAGGGAACGCTGCCGTTCCCTTCTAATGCTTCTTTGATCCATGCAAATGTACAATTAAATACAATTCCACCAAAACCAGGGAAAAGCTTCACGAAAATTTTTTGCACGGGCCCCCGATGGCCGGCCAGCCGGGATGGATTAAAATAGTACTTTTAGAAAAAGAACCGATATGAGCCAGCCCGACAATCTGGGTTCCTTTATTTCCGAGAACAAGACGATCTTAAAAGAATATGTCGAGACCAGGATGGAGATCTACCGGCTGCAAAGCCTTAGGATCTTCTCCAAATCAGCGGGTTATTTTGCCTGGATCATCGTCTCGCTTTTTTTGGCATTCCTTATCGTGATCTTTGGCGGGCTGATGCTGGGGTACTGGTTTTCCAGTATGTTAGGAAGTTATGTAAAAGGGTTTGGTCTGATAACATTGATCCTGGTGGTATTGTTCGTGCTGCTGGCACTGTTCAGGAAACGACTGTTTGTGGACCCTGTGGTTCAAAGTATTATTCAAAGATCAAGGGAGGAGGACAATAATGGGGACAATGAGGATTGACCACTGCGGCGAGGGGATGAACGGGTGAAAGGGTTGCGAGGGAAGGGGCAAGATCGTAATGAGAAGAGAGAAGGATCGAAAGATCACGGATAACTACAAAAAACTTCTATATGGCATCAAAAGCATCCCGTACATTGAACACCCTGGAAGAGGATATTCGTAAACTGCGTAAAAAGGCCAGGGGGCTGGAGCGTCAGCTGGATGATAATTTCACTTATTTTCAACAACATTCCGGAACATTATTTGTCAGATCGCTGTTACCAAGAAGGGTGGAGGGAGAAACCGTCACAGGCAATCCCATTATCGACCCCTTTCTCCAGAACGAGCGGCTGCAAAAAGTGCTGGCCAAACTGGCGGACATGCTGGCCGAAAAGCTGGGAGATGGACTTAACTGGATGATTAACAGGGTGTTCAAGAGGTGACTCGCCGGAACGGGAATTGCTGTTTGGATGACCGTTGGTCGGAGGAATGTGATGGATGGGAACTGATGCTTCAAAAGAACAAGAGGTCACAGAGCCCGTTTTATGAAACCGTTAAGTTTAGATCAATTAATTTTAACCTGTCATGATGCCTTTATCAGAGATATTCTTTTTAGCGATCGTACTCTATGTACTGTACCGATTCGTCTTCAATTTCGTCGTGCCCATCGCCAGGACCACCCGCCAGGTGAAACAGCAGTTCCGAAATATGCAGGAAATGCATAATCAGCAGGATCCCTTTCAGGGCGGCTATGGGAACCAGGGGCCTTATGGCGGCACTACGCACGGCCCTTCGGCATCGGCCCAGCCCAAAAAGCCTACCTCCAACAATAAAGGAGGGGAATATATTGACTTCGAAGAAGTGAAGTGAGGCGGTGATAAAGGGCGGAGAATATATCGACTTCGAGGAAGTGAAGCGAGGCCGATGATAAGGGAAGGGAGATCGGGCGCGTTTACCACTGAAAATCCATGATGGTCGTGCCGGGCCTTAAAAAGAGGCCTTTGAGTCCTGCCTTTTCGGCTCCTTCCACATTGATCAGCGCATCGTCCACAAAAAGGGTCTCTTCGCCTTTCAACCCGTTTTCCTTCAATATATACTGAAAAGAGCCGGTGTCAGGCTTGCGCATCTTCATCGTATGAGAATAATAGGCCTTTTCAAAATGATCATCCAGCTCCCCATCGGAAAAGGTATTCATGTAGATCTGCTGCAGCGCGGACAGATGAAGCGCGTTGGTATTACTAAAAAGAAAAACGCGATAGGTCTTCCGGAGCTCCTTCAACAGCTGTATCCGCTCAGGCGGGAAATCCAGCAATAGCGCGTTCCAGGCCGTGATGATCTCTTCATCGGAGGCGGAGATGCCCGTCAGCTTTTTTATATTCTCCACAAACTCCTGGTCGCTGATGCCGCCCACTTCATATTCCTTAAAAAAAGAGGCGGCGTGGCCATGACCGAAATATTCTTTCAGCGACTTTGTGCCCAATGCGATAAATGCATCTTCCGTACGCTGATTGTCGAGGTTGATGATCACGCCGCCCAGATCGAAAATGATGTTCTTGATATCGTTCATAGTAACTAATTCCTGGCTTTGGCCTGGCTGGCCGCCGATTACTTTTCCCAGTTGATCCGCACGGATTTCGTATCCCTGGAGTTGCCGCCTACCATGATGTCGAACTCGCCCGGCTCCCAGTCATATTTCAGGTCGCCATTGTAAAACTTCAGGTCCTCCGTGGAGATGGTAAAGGTAACACTCTTCGATTCACCCGCCCGGAGTAATATTTTCTGAAATCCTTTCAGCTCTTTTACGGGACGGGTAATGCTGCCTACAAGATCCCGTATGTACAGCTGCACGACCTCTTTTCCATCCACTTTTCCATCATTGGTCACTGTCACGGTAGCCGTCAGTTTTTGGTTGCCTTTCAGGGATCTGCTGCTCAGCACCAGGTCGCCATAGGTGAAATGAGCATAGCTCAGCCCATACCCGAAAGGATATACGGGGTCATTGGATACATCCAGGTAGTTGGACCGGAATTTCTGGAACCAGGCGCCTTCGGCCAGCGGGCGGCCGGTGTTCTTATGATTGTAATACAGCGGGATCTGTCCTACATTCTGCGGCCAGGTAGTGCTCAGCTTGCCGGAAGGGTTCACATCTCCAAACAGCACGTCGGCAATGGCATGACCGGCTTCACTACCACCAAACCACACATTCAGTATAGCGGGCACATTGTCATTCTCCCATTTGACTGTCAATGGTCTGCCGGTGAAAAGTACCAGCACCACGGGCTTGCCTGTCTTGAGCAGGGCCTTTAAAAGGTCTTTCTGGACCTGCGGGATCCCAATGGAGCTGCGGCTGCTGGACTCTCCTGACATCTCTGCCGCCTCACCCAGCGCCGCTACGATAACATCCGCCTGGCCGGCAGTCTGTACGGCCTCCTGTATGATATCCGCCGCGGGACGGTGATCCCTGTTCAACGACTTGCCAAACATGCCGGCCCTTTCTTCAAACACACTGTCTTCATCAAGATTGGAGCCACGGGCATACACGATCTTTGCCTGGCTGCCCACTACGTCTTTCAGTCCCTGCAGCACAGAAATGGATTTGGAGAAATCAGCCGCCACGCTCCAGGTGCCGGGCATATTCTCTTTATTGTCGGCCAAAGGGCCTACTATGGCTATCGTGCCGCCTTTCTTCAACGGAAGGATATTGCCCTGGTTCTTCAGCAGCACAAAACAGTCCCCCGCTATCCTGCGGGCTTCCTGTCTGTTGGCATCCGTAAATATTTCCGTCGCGGCCCTTTTCTCGTCGCAGTATTTGTAAGGGTCCTTAAAGAGACCCAGTTTATACTTTGCCTCCAGGATCCTTCTGCAGGCAGCGTCGATCTGCGCCTGTGTGATCTTCCCCTCGGACAGGGACTTCTTCAATGTCGTGAGAAAGCCCTCTCCTACCATATCCATATCGACGCCGGCCTTTAATGCCAATGCGGATACTGTTTGCAAATTGCCCAGGCCATGCTCGACCATCTCATTGATCCCGGTGTAGTCCGTGACCACAAATCCTTTAAAGCCCCAGCGGTTGCGAAGCACATCCGTCATCAGGAATTTATTGGCGGTGGCGGGAACGCCGTCCACTTCATTGAAAGAAGCCATCACGCTGCCTACGCCCGCATCTACCGCCGCCTTGTACGGAGGGAAATATTCGTTGAACATCCTTACGTGGCTCATGTCGGTGGTGTTGTAATCCCGGCCGGCCTCGGCGGCGCCATACAGTGCATAATGTTTTACACAAGCCATAATATCGGAATTGCCGGAGAGGTCCCGCTGATAGCCTTTTACCATTGCCTTTGCGATCATCGAGCCCAGGTAAGGGTCTTCTCCATTGCCTTCGGCAATCCTTCCCCAGCGGGGGTCGCGTGCGATGTCCACCATGGGCGAGAAGGTCCAGCAGATGCCGTCGGCGCTGGCCTCGGTGGCGGCAATACGGGCGCTCTTTTCCACGTCATCCATATCCCAGCTGCAGCTGAGTCCCAGGGGGATGGGGAATACCGTCTCATACCCATGGATCACATCCATGCCAAAGAGGAGGGGGATCTTCAGGCGGCTCTGTTCCACGGCCACCTTTTGCACATCCCTGATCTTGGCGACGGACTTGATGTTGAAGAGCCCGCCTACCTTTCCGGCCTTGATCTTTCCCGCGATGTCGGAGTTGGAAGCCTGGCCGGTGGTGATGTCGCCGGCGCCGGGGAGGTTTAGCTGACCCAGCTTTTCGTCGAGGGTCATTTTGGACATCAAATTGGTGATGAAGGCATTCATGGCGGGGTCGACTGGGGCGGGGCCTGCATGCCAGGCGGATGAAGATGGGCCATGTACAAGGTCGCGCGAGACCCCGGAGGGTGCCGGGCGAGTGGAAGATGCCACGTCGGACGAGGGTTGAGCAATCAATGCGGTAGTGATCAATAATACGGCGGCCAAAACAGGGAGCTTCTTCATAAACTATATCTTATTTTAGGTTAGTCGACTTTTATTACATTGGTACGAGCGGATACACCATTCTCATTGATGGCTTCGATGGAAAAATAATATGTCTTGTCCTTATCCATCAATTTATCATAATATTCATTCGCGTCCTGTACCATGATACAGGTATAAAGCTTGTCGGGCGCGGTACCTGTATAGATATTATACGCGTATGCATTATCCACGGGCGACCATTTGATCCAGGCGCTGCGTTTGTCCTTCTCCGTGCGCAGGACGATGAGCTGTTTCACCGCCTCGGGAGGGGCGCCATTGCCTTTCCCAAAGATACGTAGTCCGCTGATGGCGAATTTGCCGGAAGGCATATGGATATTTTCCAGCCGGATGTACCGGGTCTGCACAGGCGCCGGCAGCTCCACATATTCATGAGGAATGTCGGTGGTGTTCTGGCTTTTGTCTACCAGCAGGGTCCATTTCTTTCCGTCCACGCTATGATAAAGTTTGTATTGGTGATAGATATTCGTCTGCTTGCCCAGAAATGTTGCATCCTGGTCGGCATAATTGATCTGTATGGCATGGACGGTGGAGAGAGCACCGAGGTCGGACTGTATCCATTCTCCCTTGTCGCCCGTCGCGGCGCTCCAATAGGTCTTTATGTCCTCGTCCACGGCATCGTTGGCAGGATGGCCGTCACCCAGCGTGGAAGATACGAGCACGGGCTTTTTATAATTGAGCAGCATCCATCCCGTGAACTCGCCCGACGGGAGGTAATGGGGGTAATCTCCAAAGACGGCGTTCATATACATCACTCCATCCTTGTCAAATCCGGCGGGCCAGAGACCCAGTCTCCTTTCAAAGCTGTTCTTGACGGCGATGGTGATGGTGGAGATATGCCAATAGCGTTTGTCATTATCCATGAAAGTGCTGCCATGACCGGCTCCTCTTGCAAATCCACCAGGGTGAAAAGAGAAGGGGTCGGATTGGGGCTGATCAAAGGGACCCAGCGGGCCGTCACCTACCACTACCCCATCCGCATAACCGGAGAACTCGGTGCCGGGCGCGCCATATTGCAGGTAATATTTTCCGTTGTGCTTTGTCATCCAGGAGCCTTCGATAAAAGGATCGAGGAAGGTGTTGTCATAGTATTCCCCAAACCGCTGCCAGCCAAACCTGTCGGGATGGAGAAGATATAATTCTTTTCTTGTCCCCTGCGGCTGGAACGTTTTGCGGTCCAGCTCGATGCCGTATACAGGATAGGTGTTGCTGCTGCCATTGTACATGTAAAGCTTTCCATCATCATCGGTGAAGAAGGCGGGGTCCCAACCGCCAATGTCGAAGGAGTCTACCAGCGGTTTCCATTTATCTCCCTTGGGATCGGTGCTCATCCAAATGGTGAAGTTGCGGGTATAGGTGGAGCCGAATACGATCATGGTATCTCCGATGATGCCTACGGCAGGAGCGCAAAGTTCGTCATAGCCCTGGTTCCAGGGGCGCAGGAATTTACGGGCGATGAATTTCCAGTTCAGCAGGTCGCTGCTCCACCAATAACCCCATTGGTTGGTGCTGAATAAATAATAGTCCCCTTTGTAGTTGACGATGACGGGGTCGGCTGTTGCGCGGTGTTTACCCCACTCGGTGAAGTTAGGGATGGGGGTATAGCCATAGTCGAGGTTCATGGGGTTGCAGTAAGTGCGCTGCCGCGTGGGGTGCTGGGCACTGGCGGAAAGGCTGCTTCCCAAAAATGCGATGCCGCAGAGGATTGTTATGACGGGCGAGCGCATGCGGTCCAGGCTCCATTTCCCGGGACCGGTGAAAAAGAAGACCATGGCCAGCATTACAAAAAGGAAGGGATGTTGATCTTCATACCAGATCTTTCCATGGCCCACAAAAAAAGCAATATACAACATGGCGCCCGCCAGGATAATACACGCGATCCGGGTGAACAGGCCTGCCGTCAGCAGAAGACCACCCAAGAGTTCGGAGCCCTTGCCGAGGTAGACCATGAAGGATGGGGCCCCCGTATGCTTAAAGATATCCCATTCGCTATATTCTTTCATTTTGCCTGTATCGAATACTTCCCATCCGTGATAGATCATGAAAGCGCCTGTGATGATCCTTACCAGTCCCAGACCGCCGTCCTGCCATATAGGTGATGAAGCAAAAAACTTTTTCATGATGTATGAATTTATACCATCGGCCATTTAAAGGTGGATTGCAGTGAGATCTTTTTTCCCGTAGCGGAAGATGCCCTGGCGGCTTCGATGATCTCCAGCACATGCAAGGCATGGTCGACGGCAATACGTGGTTCGATGTGCTGCACGAGCGACTCCCCTATCTTCGTAGCCCCTTCCTGCCATTGGTAGCCTTCCGCGTCAGCCTGGTAAAGTTTTGCGGGCTCTGTCCAGGAGTCGTCGAGATAGACGCCCATGGGCTCCCAGTCATAGCCTATAAGACGCATATTGCCTTTGTCGCCGTAGATCTGTATAGAATGCAGGGTCTGGCCTTTGGCATCGTGTCCGTGGGGGTCGAAATAGTTAAAGCCGCACATGACATGGGAGATGACATTGTTCGCATGTTCCAGGAGCAGGTGGGCATTGTCCTCGGCCTCTACTTTGACCTTTCCCTTATCGTCCACGGTGCGCTCGGGGTTGACGATGGTGGTCATTGCCATGACGCTTTTTGCAGGGCCCAGCAGACCGGTGAGCGTGGCCATATTATATACTCCCAGGTCGGGCATGCTGCCGCCACCCTTCTCATAAAAGAAAGCGCTCCAGGTCGGCCCGGTATGTCCATATTGTCCATGCGCGCTGGCTACACGACCCAGTTTACCATCCTGGATGGCCTTACTCATGAAAGCAAACTGAGGGCTATTGACTACGGCGGGCGCTCCCCAGATACGAAGGTTCTTGCTCTTTGCCAGATCGAGAAGGGCCTTGCCTTCGGCGTAGGTGTTGGCCATCGGCTTTTCGCTCCATACATGACGTCCGGCCATCAAAGCTTTTTTGTTCAGCTCGCCGTGGACCTGCATGTCGGTGATGGTTATCTGCATGTCGAACGGAACGCCTTTCAGCATGGCCTCGCTGTCGGGATAGGTTTGGGCTGTCGTAAGTTCGTATTGCTTTTTTTGCCCCAACGCTCTGTCATATTTTATATCGCAGAGGCTGACTATTTCCAGCAGCGGGGATGTTTTTATGTGTGGGATATATCGATTGCTCACGCTGCCGCAACCGATGATCCCTATCTTCAATTTTTTGTCGGGGAAGCCTGCGGCCAGACTTTCCAGGGATGAAAGCATGAGCGCTGCGCCGGCCATAGCGGTGGTCTTTAGAAATTCCTGGCGGGAGATGTTTTGCATAGCATCGTTATTTTAAGTAAGGAGATTGAAAACCCAGTTTTTTTAACCCATTCTGTACATCGGGTATGTTCATGAACAGTCGCCAGATCAGGGCGCTGCGGTAGTTCTCGATCATGACGACGATGGGGCCTTCATCGATGGCCAGATGGGTCTTTGCATACCAGCTCCTGCTTTCGCTGAAGCCATCGGAAAAGCCATAGGGCCCCCAGATCTTGCCGCCGAGGTCAAAATAAAAATGTTTGAGGGCCTGCATGCTGTATTCCGGAGTATACGGGAACGAGGACAGCGCGGCAGTAGGTTGTATCACGCCCATATCTTCTTGGGGGCAATGCGCTACATATCCCTTGTAGCTGTCTCCGGCGGTGAGTCCCCAGCAGTCGGGGCCGTAGCCTTTGTATTTTTTTGGATTTTCGATACAGTAGGCTCTGTTGATGAGGGTATGGTTCTTTGTCTGTTCGGCATAGTCGATGCCATGATCATCCTTTAGTCCATTCGGGTCGATGCCCATAAAGGTGTATTGCTCGAAGAAAAGAGGTCCGCCGCCGTCAAAATTCCCCAATGGCAGCGTGATGCCATAATATGATTTGCCGTTGCGCCATGACTGGCTTTTTACCCAGCTGTTCTCGTACAGCTCTTTGGAGATAGGATGTGTGGGCGAGGAGGCGGACATTATATACGTGATCAGGGCTTCGTCCCATCCATACACGGGGAAGTTCATATCGAAGTCGTTGTACGGGCTCCAGTGCCAGTATAACAGTTTTTCCTCGCCCTTGCTATGCCAGTTCCAGTCGGCGACGGTCCACATCTCCATTACCCTGTTGCGAAAATATTTTTCCAGCGGCGCCTCGCCCTTGAAATACTCTTTGGCGCAAAGAAGGCCCATGAACAGGTAAGAGGTCTCTACGATGTCGGCGCCGTCATCCAACCGGCCAAAGGGAATGGTCTTGCCGGTGGCGCCATTCATAAAATGAGGATAGATGCCGTGGTAACAGTCGGCCTTGATCAAAAAGTCCACGATCTTTACCAGTCTCTTTAGTGCGGTGTCCCGGCCTATCCAGCCGCGGTTGACGGCCACGATGGTGGAGAGGATGCCGAATCCGGTGCCGCCGATGGCGCAGGCTTCTTCGCCGAAAGTATGACGGCTGAAGTTGGGCTGGTCGTCGGCCTCGTTGATATAGTCCCAATAGTATTCGGCTTTTACAGTGTTGTCACGTTCGCGCGCCAGGCCGCTGACGGGGTGGGCATAATGCCAGAAGTAGCGGAATGTCTGGCGTTGGATGACGTCGAGGAGGGCGGAGTCGGAGAGGCCTTTGATCACGCCCACGGGGGCAATGTTGTTGGGGCCGGACCGGAGGGGTGACTGCCGGGGAGCGGGGCCGGTCGAGGAGGCCAGCTGGCCAGTCTGTGCGGAAGACCTGAGTGTGCAAAGGAGCGCAATGGCAAATAATAGATGTCGCATAGGTTAGTTATTTTTTATCCAGGGGCTTGTGAATCCCAATTTTTTAAGACCTGTCTGTATCTCGGGACAGCTCATGAACAAATTCCAGAGTAGTCCGCTGCGATAGTTCTCGATCATGGCCACGATGGGGCCTTCGTCGATGGCCAGGTATTCGGTAGCATACCAGTTCTTTTGTTCGCTGAAGGCATCGGTGAATCCATATTCTCCCCAGATCTTGTCACCGAGCTTGTCATAGAAGTATCGTAATGCCTGCATGGAGTATTGGGGGGTGTAGGGGAAGGACGACAGGGCGGCAGAGGGGGTGATCACACCCAGGTCGTTGGTGGGTGAATGCGCATTGTATCCTTCGTAATTATCGCTGGCCGTCAGCCCCCAGCAGTCGGGGCCGTATCCTTTGAATTTGCCGGGATTGCGGACACAATGTTCCCGATTGATCAACGTGTGGTTCTTATTCTGTTCCCAGTAGTCGGCATATCTATCCTTCAATCCCCGGGGGTCCAGGCCGAGGAATGAGTAGTGTGCAAAGAATAAAGGCCCTCCGTAATCGAATCCCAGCGGGAGGGTAATATCATAAAACGTTTTCCCATTGTAAAAATGAGTGCTCTCGGCCCAGCAATGGTGATAGACCTCGGGGTTGATGAAATAGCGGGGAGAGGAGGCAGCCAATACGTAAGTGATAAGACATTCGTTCCAGCCCCGCAGTTCGAAGTTCATGCTCCAGTCGTTGTTGGGGCTCCAATGCCAGTACAGCAGGTCCATACCGCCACGTGTATGCCAGTTGAATTCCGCATCCTGCCATAGCCAGTTGATCCTATTCCGCAGCTCCATTTCTTTGCGGTCATGGCCATTGAAATACTGACGGGCGCAAAGAAGACCTTCCATGAGGTAGGATGTCTCTACGAGGTCGGCGCCATCGTCTTTGCGGCTGAAGGGAATAGTCTTACCCGTCTCCCCGTTGAGCCAATGGGGAAAGATACCATGATAGCTGTCGGCCCTGGCCAGGAAATTGATCTCTTTCAGCAGACGGTCGATGGCCTGTTCGCGGGTGATCCATTTTCGCTCCGCCCCTACTATGATGGCCATGATGCCGAAGCCGGTGCCGCCGATGGTACAGACTTCGTGTCCGTAATTGTATGCTTCGTTGCTTCGCTCGCGCGCGAGGCCGCTGACGGGGTGGGCGAAGTCCCAGAAGTATTTGAATGTTTGTTTTTCCGTGAGTTCGAGGAGGGCTGTGTCGGAGAGACCGGTGGGACGGGACGCGGGCGTGGTAGAAGGGAAAGACTTGGTACGGCCAGAGGACTGCGCATAGGACGGGCTAAATGACAGCATGACAAAGCCAAGGGCCGGTAGCAATAGCAGAAATGAGCGGGTTCTTTTCATAACGAAGGTCATAGTGACGATGATTATTTACGCTTTTGTCTCAAATAGTTTTTTGTCTCCTGAGGATAAATGGTTATATAATGCGTTCGCATAGTAGCGGGTGTCGGAGCGTCCTCACCCTGCTGCAAGACCATGATGGCTCTCGAACTCAATTCCGGCATATGACAGTCGATGCAGTTGACGGAAATATTATATTTTTCCTTGTTCTTCAATTTGCAAAAGTTGTTATGTTCCGGGTTATGACAGTTCATACATCGTGCGGAAAATTCGGCCAGCATGCCTTCCTCGTTGCGATGCGGGTTATGGCAGGCGCCGCATGTCATCTGGCTGCCCTGAAAGCATTTGCTCGATGCCAGCAATCCATATTGATTCCCGTGTACGTCGATGGCATTGGGGTCGATAGCATCGGGGGGCAGCTCAAAAAAGTCCGATAGCGTATCCCCCGGCATAAAGCTAAAGGAGGGTCTTGTCTTTACCAGCCCTCCGCCGTGGCATAGTCTGCACAGGTCCAGGTTTTGTTGTCTGCTGAGCTTACCGGTGTTGATGATAAACCGGGCCTGTTTTTCATTCGGGTGGTCCTTATGGAACGCTATGTGCTGCGCGCCGGGACCATGGCATTTTTCGCAATCCACGCCATAGACAATATCGGCTCTGGAAAATTCCTCGTTCCCGGCATCGTCGAATGTCTGTCCCTGGGACGAGCCGCTTCCAGTCGCGGCTGCATCGGGGATCTTTTGAAACCAGGTGCTATGGCATTCCAGACAACGGCTGGTGATCGGTCGATTGAAGCGGGCTCTATTGAGATAGCCGGGACTGTTTGTCCACTTGTCGATGGGAGTAAAGTACGAGATAGGGAGCTGAAATAGCTTATTGTCTTCCCAATACAAATAGGTTTGTCCTCTTTTGCCGGAGCCGGTGGTGATGTCGATGGTCTGCGCGAGGTTCTGTTTTCCGTGGAGATAGTCGACCTGGTACAGGCGGCCCTCGCGTCGCTCCATGGCTATGTATTCATTCTCGTTGAATTGGAATGTATTTTTCCCATCCGCGAAGCTGCCTTTTACATTTTTTTCGCTGGCGGGCTCCGATGTATGATAGTGGGCGGTGTGGATATGTGTATCGTAAATATCCTTATGACAGGAGGCACAGGCGGGGCCGCCCACAAATTCGCTGTGTTGTACAGGCGGGGCGGCCGCTGCGACAAAGAGGAACCCCACCACGCCAATGGCGGATATGACCCATAAAGTCCTATGTTGAAATGCTTTTAGCATAGTATGATCCAACGTTCTTATGATGTGTCTATAGTCCGGGCCCCTGAAAGCCCAGGTTCTTCAGTCCTGTTTTTATCTCGGGGCAGCTCATAAATAAGTTCCAGAGCAATCCGCTGCGATAATTTTCGATCATCACGATCTCGGGTCCCTGGTCGATGGCGAGGTAGTCATTGTCGAACCAGATATTGGTCAGGTTAAATGCGTCCTTAAAGCCATAAGCTCCCCAGAGCTTGTCACCGAGTGTATAGTAGAAGAATCGAATAGCGTTCATGGATTCCGTGGGTACGTAAGGTAGTGATGCTACGGCGGCAGTAGGAGTGATCACGCCGTCATCATTATCCGGTGCATGCGCCGAGTATCCATTCTCCTCGTCGCTGGCCGTCAACCCCCAACAGCTGTTGCTATAGCCGTTGTAATGTTTGGGATTGGCAACGCTATAAAGGTAATTAATTCGGGCGTGCGCCGTATCCTGTGTCCAATAGTCGGCATAGGGGTCGGAGAGGCCGTGCGGATCGATGCCCAAAAAAGAGTAGTGCGCAAAAAAGAGCGGGCCGCCGTTGTCCGGTCCCAGGGGAAGGCGAATACCATAAAATGTTTTGCCATTGGCAATGCCTCCATTGTGGGCCCAGCCATTGATGTAAACGCTGTTCGGGATGGCGTTGGTGGGAGAGCTGGCGGCGAGCACATAGGTGATCAGCGCTTCGTTCCACCCGCTGACAGGGACATTGACGGCCCAGGCATAGTCCGGGCTCCAGTTCCAGTACAATATATCCTGGCCGCCCTGGCGGTACCAGTTCCAATCCACGGCGTTGTATATATCATTGATCTTGGTGCGCAGGCTGATCTCTCCTGCGTCCGTTGTGCTGTTGAAGAACTGCCGGGCGCAAAGCAGGCCCTGCAGCAGATAAGAAGTCTCTACGATGTCGCCGCCGTCATCCTTTTGGCTAAAAGGAATGGTGGCGCCGGTGGTCCCATTCATCCAATGAGAAAAGGCGCCGTGGTAGCGTTGCACCTTTGTGCTATCGGACAGGAAATTCACGATGGTAGTGAGCCTGTCCAGCGCCTGTGCGCGGGTAATGAAATTGCGTTGTACGCCTACCAGTATGGACATGACGCCAAAGCCGGAGCCGCCGGTGGTGACTACGTCGCCGGAAGCTCTTTCCCGGGCCAGTCCCGAAGTGGTGTTGGCCAGATCCCAAAAGTATTTAAATGTCTGCTGCTGAATCAACGTAAGGAGGGCGCTGTCGGAGATGCGCGGGAATTTATCGGTGGAGTCGAGAGCTGTCCAGAATGGCGCATCCACCTTTGACTGTAATGACGCCCCAGCCCTGGACTTCAACGCAAAAGAAAATCCAATATCGTACTGGGTGATGGGTTTTAAGGACGTCGAGGGTTGTATAGTGACGACACTGTCGTTGTTGGACCAGGTGGCGTTATAGGGCACGGCGGCGCCGGTATTGTCCTTGAAATAAAAGCTGGTCGTGACGGAGCTCTTATCCAACGGGGCGGTAAAGCTGAATTTTACAAGGGCGGAACCGGAAATATTGTAATAAGGCTGGGCAGGGGAAACATTGTCAAACGCGATACTGTTCAGGCGCAGGGGACCCGGCGGCTGATCGGGGGCGGAGGAGCTTTTTGAACAGGCGGCTATCGACGTCATATACCACCCGGCAAGCGCCAGGATAATTATATTGATCCGGCCCGACTGTATCATATATGGTTTGCGCATCCTCATTTCCTGTATTGAAAGAATAATAAGCTGTCGTTGTTCCGGGCGACCACCAGCACATCCCCATATTTTGCCGTATGCAGCCATTTGAGGTCCCTTATCTCTCCGTGCACTTCGGGAAGGATGGGTCCCGGCAGGAACTGCCCACTGCCTTTATCATAGGCAAAACGAGTGGGGCATAAAGCGTCGTACCTGCCTTCATAGGGAATGGTCCCATAAAAATTTCCGCCCGCCCAATAGCCGGTACTATCCTGCCCATGGCTGTTGGTGAATGCAAATACGGGAGAAAGCTGTAGTTCGTCGGGGAGGTCCTCCTTTTTAAAATTCCCTGATCCATCGTTGAGGAAGCAGGCCGAACCCAGTGTTTCCGCCTGTAGCGCGGTGTATCCTGTAAAGAGGTCGTAGAACATATATTGCACGGTCTTACCGGCCACCTCGCCGTATCTCAGATAGGCCTTTTTCAATACGGGCATGGCGCGTTCCAATTCGTCCTTGGCGAGGAAGGTATATTCCTGGCCTTTGACGGTGTAGCAAAGGATCTGCTCCACGGTGCCATTCTTATCAAAATCCTTCACATAGAGCTTTAACGGTCCGTCCTTGCCGGCCCAGAGCTTGGAGTTATGACCCCAGCCCCCTGCCAACAGGTCCGCATAGCCATCTCCGTTGACATCGGCGGAGGCGACGGTCTGCCAGAGTCCTGTCGAATGTGGGATATCGGACTCCTTGAACTTCCCATGATCATTTATAAAGATCTTCAGAGGCATCCATTCACCCGTCACGGCCAGATCGGGCCATCCATCGTGGTTGACGTCCGTAAAGCAGGCGGACGTGACAGTGCCTACATTGGAAAGCTGTATGGTTTGATAAGTGGCGGGCTCGAACTTGCCCTTCCCATCGTTGAGGAACAGATAAGAGGTTTGCGGCATGCCGAATTCGTTGCCCAGGGTGCCGGACAGGACGCCTACAAAAAAGTCCATGTCGCCGTCATGATCGACGTCGGCTACGGCTACACAAGATTTGTTATAGTATTTCTGTACGAGGAAGTCGGGCTTGTCGTGAAAATGTCCTTTCCCATCGTTGATAAATAATCTATCGGTGAGCAAAAAGGGCGTATTCCCTTGCGGCTCGTTGCCACCGCTGATCACGAGCAGGTCCTGCCAGCCGTCGCCGTTGGCGTCGAAGAAGACGGCATCCACATCTTCGGCAGGTGCATATTTGGCGAAAAGGGCGGTATCGATACTGGTGAAGGAACCATTCTGTTGCTGGACCATCAATGCACCGGGCTGTCCCTTGGCGCCGCAGGCATAAAAATCATCCAGCCCATCTTTGTTGACATCGGCCACGGCGATCTTTGGCCCACGGGTGCTCTCTTTGTGCGGGATCAGGTATTGTATGTTGAAGTCGGAAAAGTCATCTTCCTGGTGTCTCCATTGGCAGGCCACCTGGCTGGTGATATCTTCCAGCACGGGCTTTTTTGGCGGGAAGAACCTGTGATAATC
Source organism: Puia sp. (assembly GCA_035545935.1). Taxonomy (GTDB): domain Bacteria; phylum Bacteroidota; class Bacteroidia; order Chitinophagales; family Chitinophagaceae; genus Puia. Next base: position 31,178 of record DASZXP010000260.1, read on the forward strand.
AAAATGACCGGATGCATCTTTTTGAGCAACGGTGAGTCGCTGACGGGGGGATATCTTTTTAAGGACCTGGTACCGCTGGTCGGGCCAGACGATTAGAAGGCTATCGATAATGCCGGCGTTGCCCAGCCCAAAGTGAAGGCGGGTGTCGGAAGAAGATTGAAAGCCACGGGTAAGCATGAGCTCCTGGTATTGCATGGAGGGCCGGCCTGCGGCTGATGACTGGCCGGTGGAGGAGTCCCTGGTCCATAGATAGGCCTTTGTGCCTATGCCAAAGGTATTCATGCCTTCACCCTTGAAGGAAAGGGAAAGATAGTTGTCGCCGGGGGTGTTGTTCTTCAGCAAGGTGGCCTTTGCATCTATGCAATTGATCACGATGTCCAGCCGGCCGTCGTTGTCGAGGTCGGCATAGGCGGCGCCGTTGTAGTATCCTTTCATCTTGCCGGTGCCCCAGTCATCGCTGACATCTTTAAAGGAGCCGTTGCCATCGCCTTTGTATAGATATGGGTGGGAGGCGCCGTCGGGCATGACGCTGATGGACTTGTCGTCGTACTGAGTGGATCTATCGAGCCCTTTGGATCGAAGGTCGGATAAGAATCGAATATAATCCAGATCGGCAGGTCTTTTTACGATGCCGCTGGAAATAAAAAGATCTTTTTTACCGTCGTTGTCAAGGTCTGTCATCAGGGGGCTCCAGCTCCAGTCGGTGGCCGAGATCCCGGCCATCAGGGCCACGTCGCTAAAGCTTACGCCATCTCCGTTGTTGCGTTGCAGGCAGTTGCGGGAGTATTGGTCCTGGAAGCCGTTGAAGGCAAGCTTTACCTTATAGGTATTCTGGTTCTCATCGCTGCCATAGGTCTTCAATGTCTTTTCGTCGGGTGGCAGCATGTCTACGGTGACGATGTCGGGCTGGCCGTCGTTGTTATAGTCGGCTATGTCGTTACCCATGCTGAACCGGGAATAGTGTCCGAAGTGTTTGGCGCCGGACTCGGTGAAGGTGCCGTCGCCATTGTTGACATAGTAATAATCATTTTCATGGAAATCGTTCCCTATATAGATATCGTCCCATCCATCATTGTTGAGGTCGGCCACGCTGATGCCAAGCCCGTATCCGAGCACGCTTTGATAGATGCCTGCCTGTCGGGACACATCGGTGAACTTACCGGTAGTGCTCAGGTCGTTGCGGTAAAGCCTATCGCCCACCAGGGAATCATACCCTCTGCGGTAGCTGGTGTCCACGATATGGTTATTGGGTTCATGGGATTGATTGAGGATGAAGCAGTCGAGGTCGCCATCATGATCATAGTCGAAAAAAACAGCCTGGCTGGTAAAGCAGGAGGTGTTGAGGCCCATTTTTTCGGATTGTTCGGAGAAGGTGTTGTCCCCATTGTTGATGAAAAGCATGTTATGGCCTTTGAGTCCATAGCGCTGGCTCACGGTGGAGACATAGATATCCAGCCGGCCGTCGCCATTGACATCGGCCATGGTGGCGCCCGTACACCAGTCGGCGGTGCCTGCCACACCAGCCTGTTCGGTGATGTCCTCGAACTCGAAGTTGCCCTTGTTGAGGTAGAGCTTATTGTTGCCGGGCGTATTGGCGGTGAAATAAATATCGGGAAGACCGTCGTTATTGATGTCGCCGATGGCGACTCCGCCGCCGTTGTAATAGTACATGTAATAAATGATATTGAGCAGCCTGGTCTTCTTCAAATTATTAGCGAATTCCACATGTGTAGCAGCAGGTAGCAGGGTTTCGAATACGGGATGTGCCTGATGACAGGACAGCAAGGGCAGTAGGGGCAGCAATAACAGCCAATACCGAAAGGTGGGTCTCATTTTGATTTTTTTACGGATTGCAGGAATTTTTTTGTTTCGTCCGGGTAGACTTTGATAAAATGGGTACGCATATAGGCGGATGTGGGCGCGGTCTCTCCCTCCAGCTGCATCATGATGGCCTGTGAGGGCTGTTGGGGCATGTGACAGTCGATGCAATTTTGTTTGAGCCGGGCGGTCGATAGTGTGCTTAATTTACAAAAGTTACTGCTATGTTCCTGGTGGCAGGTGATGCATCGCTGGGAAAAAAGTGCGGGTTTCCCGGCTTCGTTGATATGGGTATTGTGACAGGTGTTACAGGTCATCTGGCTCATGCGGAAGCATTTGCTGGCGGCCAGCAGTCCGTACTGATTGCCGTGTACATCGATGTCGGCGGCATTCTGCTGAGCTGTGTCCAGCGCGAAATAGTTAGCCAGGGTATCGCCGGACTGGAAGGTAAAGGAGGGGCTGGTTTTTTCGAGCCTGCCTCCGTGGCAAAGCATGCAGAGGTCCAGTTGCTGCTGCCGGGTGAAAGTGGCGGGATTGATGATGAATTTTCCCGTCTTTTCTTCGGGGTGCTCTCCCTGGAACCTGACATGCTGCAGGCCGGGGCCATGACATTTTTCACAGTCCACGCCAAAGACGATATTGTGGTCGTACTCGTCCACCCGGGCATTGGGCGGGGAAGTGACGCGGACGTAGGTGCTGTGACATTCGAGGCAACGGGAGGTGATGGGTCTGCCAAAGGCCACGCGGTAGTAGCCGGGGCTGTTGCTCCATTTACCCGCATCCGTGAACCAGCTGATGGGCAGCTGGAACAGGGTGTCTTTCCACCAGTACAAATAGGTCTGACCCTTGGTGCCGGAGCCTACGGTGATATCAAAACGCCGGGCCTTTTTCTCCGCGCCATCATTGTATTCCACCTGGTAAAGTCCGTTCTTTCTTTTCTCCATGGCGACATAGGTGTAATCGGAGAAGACAAACCTGTTCTCTCCGAACTCAAAGCTTCCCTTTATATTCTTTAGCGAAGCTTCTTGTGAGGTGAGGTAGTGAGCGGTGTGGATATGGGTGTCATAGATATTTTTATGACATCCCGCACAGGCGAGGGAGCCTGCAAATGGTTCGGGAGGGGCACCGGAGCTGATGGATTGCGTCTTGGAAGGATGTTTGTCGACACAATATATGAACAGGCAGATGCCAAGCAGCATTCCGGATATGACGAGGACTGACCTGGGACAGTGTGCCTTCATATTTTAAAAAAGGAAGGGCTGAAGGATGTTTCAGCCCTTCTTGTATATTGTTTCGTCTATTGCTTGTTCGTATACAAGCCCTGTACATCCGCATCTGTCAAGGCGGCGTTGTACAGTCTGATATTGTCCAAATCGCCGGGCCATCCGGACATCCAACTGTTATTGGCGTAGGTATCGACGATACCGATAGCTTCCTGGAAACCGCCTACGACGAGCTGGTTGGCGTTGCCATCGAACTTGATGACCTCATTGGTCTTGGTGTCATACAGTGCGCCGTCATAATATAATTTACCAGTTTGGGCGCCTGCATCATAGGTAAAGGCGATGTGATGCCAGTTGCCATCATAGCCATGAGGCAGCCGCTTGTTGCCGTCGTAGCTGGCGAAGTCCCAGTTGTCGTTGGGGCCATTCTGGAAATGGATCTTGAATATCAGCGAATCGGACGTGCTGGTCTCATGATCGACATACACCACGAAATTGCTCCAGAAGCTAACGGTGCTGGACAGTGCCAGGACGCCATCGGCATTGGTATGATCTTTCTGCGCCAGGGTCGCTCTGAACCAAAAGGCTATGGTAAAGTCGCTCGCCTGTGCGAAATCATTGGCATTATAATAATGGATATAGTGGTCGTATGCTCCCTGGTAGGCTGTTCCTCGAACGCCATCCGTGAATTTGACGGAGGCATCGGGGAAGAAGCTGGGATAGCCGGAAATGCTGTCGGCAAAGCGGATATTTATTTGATTGGCGTCCGTGCTGGTGCTGTCGAAGGGCAGGTAGAAGCGCAGCGGTCCCGAAGGCAGGGTGACATTGTCAGTGGGATAATCCTTAGGCAGTGCCGGTTTTACCGTCTTCTGACAGCTCATCACGAGGCCGCTGAACACGGCGGCCAGCAGGACGGATGAGGCTAGTTTATTTCTGCATAACATATATCAAATATTTTGCGTTTAGTAATTCGGATTCTGGATCAATACGCCTCCCGACAGGTCGATCGCAGGCTGCGGTATGGGGTAGAGGGCATTCTTGTTTGTATATCCCAATCCCCCGAGGACGGAGAGCGCATCATTCCAGCGCACAAGATCATAGAATCGGGAGCCCTCCATGGCGAATTCCCATCTTCTTTCATTTTTAATAGCTGTACGCATTTGTGACTGGTTGGCATAAGCAATATGCGGCAGGACGGTGGCGGGATCGCCTCCATTTCTGGCCCTGTGACGGACCATCTCCAGCATGGTCTCGGCGGTAGCGCCATCGTTGAGCTCGTTGGCGGCCTCGGCTTCCATGAGGATGACGTCGGCATAGCGGATGATGCGGTGGTTGATCCAGTCGGCAGCGCCGCCGGACCCTATCTCTCCGGTATATGCGCGCATGGCGGGGTCGGAGTATACTTTCTTATTCCAGTATTTCTGATCGAGCGATACGCCGGGGCCGTAGGCGGGCAGCGTAGCGCCATAGCCACCGGTGGCAGGGCCGCCGTCGGACTGACCTGAGAAAAGGATGGTAGCCGCCTTGCGGGGGTCTGTGTTATCCCAGGCGGTGACAAGATTGTCGGTGGGCGTATTCCATCCCCAGCCAAGGTTCCAGGCGGTAGTGGCTCCGCCTTGTCGGACGTTCTGGCTGGTGCCCCATGCGACACCATAATAGTTGGTCCCATTCTTGCCGACACTGGCCTGCATTTCGAAGATAGATTCCGGGCCATTCTTACCGGCCGCGCCAACGCCGTCCTTCCAGATATTCACAAATGGCGAATCCAGCTTATATACACCGGAATTTATAACGTCTTCGCAGAGTCCTCTAACGGCTGCCCAATTGCTGCGGAACAGGTAGGTCTGTGCCCAAAGGCTTTTGGCGGCGCCGCTGGTGAGGCGTCCCCTGTAATTGACATTGCCGTTGTTGTCTGTCCATTGGATAGGCAGGTACTGTGAGGCAACATTCAAATCGGAGTCGATGAGCTGATAGATCGTGGCCGCAGGAGATTTTGGCTTGATCAGGTCCTTGGCATTCTGGGAATAGAAGTTCAACAAAGGCACATCGCCATAGGCTTTTACCAGCTCGAAGTAAGAATAGGCCCGGAAGAAGCAGGCTTCTCCTACGTTGCGAAGAGAGCTGGGGTCACTGAGCTTCAGGGAATCGGCCAGGTGCAGGGCCTGGTTGGCGAGCTGGATCATGTAAAAGTGGTCGTTCCAGTAGGTGTTGGTTGCCCAGTCATTTTTGGTATACTGGAAGGTTTCGAATTCCGCATTGATCTCGGCTCCGTCCGTGGTGCTGGAGCCCTTTTGCGCATCGTCGTCGCGGATGCTGTGAAAGTCCAGCCAGGGCAGGCTGGAAAAGCCCGCATAAGAACGCAGGGTACTGTACATGCCGAAGCTCTGTGACTCCAGCGCACCCTGGTTGAGATCGTTGAGGGTAGCCTGCAGCGGCTTGCGATCGAGGAATTTGGTACAGCCGGGCAACGCCAGTGCGAATGGTATTGCCAGCGTCGATAGCCAAAATATTTTTTTTAATGCTTTCATATGCAATAATTTTTCGTGTTCTTAGAAAGTAATGTTTACGCCTGCTGTTCCAACGAACGGAATGGCGCCGCCGGCGTTGTCATACCCGAATGCGGTAGCGTCGCCGCCAAATTCGGAGGTATAACCATAGTTATGTTTCCAGGTCTTGACGTTTTGTGCATTGAGATATACCCGCAGACCTTTGACCACCCCACCGGGACGGATTATGCTGCTGAACGTATAGCTCAATTGTACGTTCCGTACGCGGAAGTAAGAACCGTCCTCGATGTTGTACGTAGATCCATTGTAGTTGAAGCGGTGTCCCTGGCTAAGGATGGGGTCCCAGTTAGAGGTACCGGCGCCATGCCAGCGGTTGATCTTGAACGCGGGATAGTTCACACGTTGGAAGGGTGATTCCAGCGAACCCCAGGTGCGGAAGATCTTATTTCCATATACGCCGCCAAAGTCGATGCTCAGTCCAAGCCCTTTATAGTTGGCGCCGATGGAGCCACCATATATGAATTTGGGGGTGGGGTTGCCGATGTAGGTCCTATCATCATACGTGATCTGATGATCGCCATTCACATCTTTGAACTTGAAGTCGCCGGGACCATAGGTGCCGATGGCGGAGGCAGGAGGAGATTTCAGGATATCGAGGTTGCTTTGATACAGGCCGTCCACTACGAAGCCATAAAAAGAGCCGATGGGGTGTCCGGGTTCTGTGCGGCTTTCGGCGGTGCCGTTGTTCTGGAAGGTACGGTTGAGATAGCCGGTGGGGAGGTCCTTGTCGAGACTGATCACTTTATTGTTCAGGAAAGTGATGTTACCGGCCACGTTCCAGGAGAAGTCCCTGCTGATGGTCTGGTTCCAGGTAGCGGACAATTCCTCACCCCAGTTCCGAATGCTGCCACCGTTGATCAATTCGTCGGGCAATCCTGTGCTGGGACGGCTGACATAGGTCATGAGGTGGTTAGTGGTCTTATTATAATAGTTGAATTCAAAATGCAGACGGTTTTGCAGGGCGGTGAGCTCGACGCCAATCTCCTGTGCGGATACGGTCTCCCATTTCAGGTCCGGATTCGGCACGAAGGAGTTCTGAGCCGCTGCATAGGCGGTATCATTAAAGATGGCAGCGACATTCGTATTCAATTGCGGATAGAAGGGGTAGTTGATGGGCGTACCATCCGTCGTCGTAGCGGTCTGGTTACCCAACACGCCGAGGGAGCCTTTAAC